>JBBAEC010000014.1:0-102758 GCA_041656135.1 Balneolaceae bacterium
ATAATATATTCGGATTTATAATCGATTCGTTATTACGAGCAATAAGAATCATCTAAATATTTCAAAGATAAATGCCATCTCTCAAAATTGAAATATTTCCAGCTCCAGAGGAGCGGCATGTTATTAGCAAACAACCCATCCCAAAAACCCCAAGCTCCGGAGGAACGATATCACTCATCTTTAAAAAGATATTCGGATTTATAATCGATTCGTTATTACGAGGAATAAGACCCACCTAAATATTTCAAAGATAAATGCCATCTCTCGAAATTGAAATATTTCCAGCTCCAGAGGAGCGGCATGTTAATAGCAAATAACCCATCCCAAAAAAACCAAGCTCCAGCGGAGCGATATCATCGTCATTAATAATCGAAAAAAAGGCCCACTCACTAGCTGGCTTTGAACCCCTTCCTTATGTCTTCATACTTATATCTTAAATCTAAATTTCCATTTCTATTTTGAATTGTCTAAAGACCCGCTTTTTTTGTAGCTTCCATGCCGAATTTAATCACTCCAATCACTGTTTAATTAGTTGTGATTTCACACTTAATTAAGCTTGGAGATTCATTTCTAACGTTAGTTTATTCATGGCAACAGATACACCTAAAATTATTTACACAAAAACGGACGAAGCACCTGCTTTAGCCACCTACTCTTTTCTACCTATAGTTCAAGCTTTTACCAAAGCTGCTGGCATTGCAGTTGAAACTCGCGATATCTCGCTTGCTGGTAGAATTATTTCGCATTTTCCGGAATATTTAACTGAAGAACAACGTGTTTCTGATGCTTTAGCGGAACTTGGCGAGCTTACACAGCATAAAGAAGCAAATATCATAAAACTGCCTAACATCAGTGCTTCTATTCCTCAGTTAGTTGCTGCAATTACGGAATTACAAGCTCAAGGCTATGCTCTGCCCGATTATCCTGTAAATCCTAGTACCGACGAAGAGAAGGATATCAGATCTCGCTACGACAAGGTTAAAGGTAGTGCAGTAAATCCAGTTTTACGTGAAGGAAACTCTGACCGAAGAGCACCAAAAGCTGTTAAAGAATATGCTCGTAATAACCCACATTCAATGGGTAAATGGAGCGCTGACTCAAAATCTCATGTAGCAACAATGAGTGATGGCAATTTCTATGCTAACGAAAAGTCAGTTATGGTAGATGCCGCTGATACCGTACGTATCGAGCATATTGCTAAAGATGGCTCCGTAACTATTTTAAAAGAAAAAACCGCTCTACTTCCTAAAGAAGTAATTGACGCTACAGTAATGAACAAAAAGGCATTGGTTAGCTTTTTAGCTGAGCAAGTTGAAGTTGCTAAAAAAGAAGGCATACTATTTTCGTTGCACATGAAAGCAACCATGATGAAAATTTCAGATCCAATAATTTTCGGTCATGCTGTGGAAGTATTCTTTGCTCCAGTATTTGAAAAACACGCAGCTACCTTTGAAAAACTAGGCGTGGATGTTAAAAATGGTTTTGGTGACTTACTATCCAAGATAGAAACACTTCCTGCCGACCAAAAATCAGCTATAGAAGCCGACATCGAAGCATGCTATGCCATTCGTCCTGATGTGGCAATGGTAGATTCTGACAAAGGAATCACCAACTTACACGTGCCAAGCGATGTTATTATTGATGCCTCTATGCCAGCCATGATTAGGATTGGTGGCCAAATGTGGAATAAGGTGGGCAACCCTCAAGATGCGGTTGCAGTAATTCCAGATAGTAGCTACGCAACCATGTACCAAGTGGTAATTGACGACTGTAAGAAAAATGGCGCTTTTGATCCTTCTACTATGGGAACCGTTCCAAATGTGGGCTTGATGGCTCAAAAAGCAGAAGAATATGGTTCGCACGACAAAACTTTCGAAACACCTGCAGATGGTGTGGTTCGTGTTGTAAATTCTAAAGGTGATACACTTCTAGAGCATAATGTGGAAGAAGGTGATATTTGGAGAATGTGCCAAGCTAAAGACGAGCCGATTAAAGATTGGATTAAGCTTGCCGTAAATCGTGCAAGAGCAACAGGCTCCCCAGCTGTATTCTGGTTAGATGAAAACAGAGCTCACGATGCACAGATTATCAAAAAAGTAAATACTTATTTAGCTGACCACGACACTAGTGGCCTAGAAATTCACATCATGTCGCCTGATGATGCAATGAAATTCTCACTAAAAAGAATTAGAGAAGGCAAAGAAACTATTTCTGTAACAGGAAACGTACTTCGCGATTACCTCACCGACCTCTTCCCTATTTTAGAACTTGGAACAAGCGCCAAAATGCTTTCCATAGTTCCATTAATGAAAGGCGGCGGTTTATTTGAAACAGGTGCAGGTGGATCAGCTCCTAAGCACGTTCAGCAGTTTGTTCAGCAAAACTATTTACGCTGGGATTCACTCGGTGAGTTCTTGGCACTTGCTGTTTCACTTGAGCATTTAGGCGATACTTTTGGCAACGACAAAGCTAAAGTACTTGGTGATACTCTAGATACTGCTACCTCAAAGTTCTTAGCTAACGATAAATCTCCAGCTCGTAGAATTGGACAGATTGATAATCGTGGTAGTCATTATTATTTGGCTATGTATTGGGCAGAAGCTCTAGCAAACCAAGATAAAGATGCCGATTTAAAAGCTCGATTTGAGCCTATTGCAAAAGCGCTTTCTACTAACGAAACCGTTATTAACGAAGAGCTCATAAGTGTTCAAGGCAGTCCTGTTGATATTAAAGGCTACTTCAATCCAAGTAGTACTTTAATTGCTCAGGCAATGCGCCCAAGCAAAACGCTCAATACCATTATTGATGGAATTTAACCCACAAAATTAAATCCGCTTTATCAAAATTCTAAAAGCCTGAGCCCAAAGCTCAGGCTTTTTTTATGCAAATGTAAAAGGGTTGTATCTTCTTATTTTATTGCTAGTAATATCACCGGCCAATCCTGCCTTGGGTGCGGTACTGTCCCAAAAAGTGTGTAAATCAAAAATGCCTTTCTTATGTCTTAATTTTTACATCTTATGTCTATGCCATGCTTGCAAAAAACCAGGGTGAGGACGGTGGAGCAAGATTTTCAAATGTGCCCAGGCTTCCGAGCATTTTCGAATTATGTTTGAAATGCTCGGAAGCAGAACGAAGGTAAAAGAAGTGATAAGTTATCGGTATCTAAGGTCTTAAATATTTCGTATATAGATAACGTAAAGTGCCATTTTAATAATTTCCATTAAGGTTTTGATCAATTATGAAGAGCTCAATCAATAGCATAATTACCGGTACAGGTAGTTATATACCCACCCAGCGCATAAAGAATGAAGATTTTTTAGACAGAGAATTTTTTGATGAAAATGGAAATCGCCTCGAGAAGTCAAATGAAGAAATCATTCAAAAATTCTCTGAGATTACAGAAATTCAAGAACGTCGTTATGTAACCGATGATCTTGTTAACTCTGATATTGCTTACCTAGCAGCCCTAGAAGCTATAAAATCAGCTGGTATTGATAAGGAAGAACTAGATTATATCATTGTTGCCCATAATTTTGGAGATGTGAAGCACGGAAGTAATAGAACGGATATGGTGCCTAGCTTAGCAGCTCGCGTAAAGTATAAACTGGAGATTGAAAATCCCGAAACTATTGCCTACGACGTACCTTTTGGATGTCCAGGATGGTTGCAAGCAGTCATACAAGCTGACTACTATCTTAGGTCTGGTGATGCTAAAAAAATAATGATCATTGGAGCCGAAACCTTATCTCGAGTTTCTGATCCTCACGACAGAGACAGCATGATTTATGCCGATGGTGCAGCGGCCACTATTTTAGAGGCTCGTGAAAATAAAACCCAATCTGGAATTCTAGCTCATAGTACCCGCTCCGATACCAAAGTGTACGCTAATATGTTGTACATGGATAAATCATTCAACCCCGCACTTAAAGACAAGGGAGATATTTATCTAAAAATGCAAGGGCGTAAACTTTACCAATATGCTCTAGTCAACGTCCCCCAAGCCATAAAAGGTTGTTTGGATAAAGCTGGGATTTCCATTGAAGATGTCAATCATGTTCTCATTCATCAAGCCAACGGCAAAATGGATGAAGCTATCATAAAACGACTTTATGCTCTTTATGATATAGATGAAGTTCCACCAAGTGTAATGCCAATGACTATTTCATGGCTTGGAAATTCATCTGTAGCTACCATCCCCACCCTACTTGATCTTATATGGAAGGATAAACTGGAAGGCTACGATATCCATAAAGATAAAGGCGATATTCTGGTGTTTGCATCCGTTGGAGCTGGAATGAACATCAACGCCATTGTTTATAGAATGTGATTGAGGGGTAACTAACTTTTCTAGATTTGTATTGAATTTTAGTCAAATTGGGCACTCACGAGTCCTCCCTCTGAAATCTGATTAATCCCGATATTTCGGGAAAGACATAAGATGGAGAAATTAAGAGCAGAATTCGTTTTTCTTGCATCTTAATTCTTATATCTTATGTCTTTTATCTCATTCCTCACCCCTAAAAGCTCAAAGTTAGAATTTAATCAAGTCCTTGTCTTCCATCCACTGAATAAGTGCTGGCAAGAAGGTTAGCGATGTTAAAAGTGTCATCCCAATTCCAACTACCGCCATAATACCTAGCGATTGTAAACCTGGGTGATTGGTAAAGAGCAATCCTGCAAAACCAAGCATGGTTGTAAGTGAACCCATCGTAACATGTTGACCAGTACTCGAAAGCACTTGCCACATTGAGTTCTTGCCTTCTTCACGGTAACGGTGAGCCAAGTGCACCCCACTATCCTCACCAATACCAAGTATGGCGGGTAATACTACAAGGTTGTAGAAATTAAACTGTAAATCGAAAATGATCATAATTCCAAAAAGCCATATTAATCCTACTAAAAGCGGAAACATGGCGATGATAGACCATCGGAATGAACGGAAGGTGAACAGCATGAATAGATAGATAAAAATAAATGTAGCCCCAACCATATATGGACTTTCAGTACGCATTAAATCGAGCATATTAGCTGCAACAATGGAGGTACTAGCCGCATAAAATATTTTGCCATTATCTAACTGTATTTTACCAATCGCATCTTTAAAGGCGATAGAACGCTTACCATCCGATAGACTTCCCTCTGGATAAATAATTACAAACCGACCAATTTCACCATCTTTGGTGATGAACTGCGATTTTAAATAATCAGGAATATCATCGATGTTAAGCGGAATAGTAGTTTTTGAAGCTCTTCTTAATTTATCTAAATCATCATCTTTTTTACCAACAATAAATGGATCGCGTAACAAACCTCTAATTTTAGCAATGGCTTCTAGCTTTTCATCCTGTTTCACCTTTGTTGTAGGGAAACGCTCTTGAAGTGATTCTACACTATGTATTACACGAGTTCCACTTTCTATTTCTTCATCAATAAGCTTATTGATAGCTGCTACAAGCTCATCAACTTCTTCGTCGGTTTCTGCAATTATATACGCTGGATTCCTTTTTGTAGACTCCCCTACTTGTCCCGATAGCTTTCTAAATTCTTCGTATTTAGGGAAGGTTGGCTCTAGCTTACCAAAATCGTATTGGAATTCGAGTTTTCCACTAAATCCAACTACTAAAACTGTCAGGGCGATACCAAGAACAATTAAAGTGCGCGAAAATGGATATCTATGACCTGTTTTTGCCGGAGCTGAGTCGTCTTTTGTAATAAGAATCCAATTCCATTTCTCAAAAATAACAAGCACAGATGGCAGGATAAAAAGCATGCATAAAAATGCTAATAATATCCCCGTACCAGAAATAAAGCCGAATTCAGAGAAACCTCTAAATTCAGCAAACATCAAAATATAGAGGGCGGCAGCCGTAGTTACAGCACTTACAACTATGGCTTGGCCAGTAGTTTCGCTTGTTGCATAAATAGCTTCTTCAACGTCTAAACCTGTAGATCTTAATTCAATATATCTAGCATAAAAGTGAATACCATAATCTATTGCGAGGCCAAATAGAATCACAAATAGTACGGAGGTCATGGTGTTCAACACACCTAAATACAGATAGGCAATTCCAAAAGTCCACAAAAGACTTACTAGCAGGGGAATTCCAATAATTAGAATGGGCACTGGTATTCTAATAACATGGCTCCAAACAGTATGCCCTTCACTGGCTCCATTTCTATAATGCAGATACTTTTTTATAAAGAAATAAAGCATCACTAAAAGAATAACACTACTAATGCCCGAAGCAAAACTTCCAATCACATCATCCATAATTGATGTGAGTTCTTCTACGTGACGTTCTAAGCGCCCACCAAATTTTACTTGCATCTCAGGATGAAAAGAAGCCGGCCCTAGCGCTGTAATCAAAGAATCGTACACTACAAACATATCCTCAAGATATCGGATGTCGCTTTTTGAACCCGTAGGGAAAAACTTAAGTACCATAATGGTACTATCTTCATTTACTGGATATTCTGAAGGAACGAGGACTTCATAGCTTTCCTTAAATTTATCCGCTTTGTTTTCTGATGACTCTTCCTCGTCATCAAAGTCATCATCAAAATCTAATAAAAATGGATTGGCTTCTTCTTTAGCGTTGTCAATTTCTTCTTTCAGCCACGATGAAATTTCATTCAGCTCTTCGGTGCTAGCTAAATAAAGGGCATTATCTTTTAATACTTCGGTGTCTTTTCGATATTCGGCGCGTTTAAAAAACTTGTCGTTGTGCCTAGGGTAAAAGAGCTCTAATGATTTTGGAATTAAGGCTTCTGCAAATGCTTTATTCGCCTCAAAATCAGGTGATTTTATAACCACCTGCATATCTGTTTCTCCACCTACTTTATCCTTTAAATCTTCTAGAGCTAAAACATTGGGATTGTTGGCAGGTAATAGATTGGCAATATCCGTATCAACTTTTAATTGTACCGCAAAGGATCCACTTATTACAGCTAAAAGTATTGCCACACCCACCACTAAAAATGGATGTTTTAGATTTAATGTTAATAGTGGTCTTAAAAAAACTAGTAATTTGTTCATAGATGTAACTGACCTTTAAGTAAGCCAAAAAGGTACCGAAAAGATTTGTATTTATTACTCAGATTTTAGGAATATATCATCGTAGTCTGCCTTAGCGTGAGAACCTGTGCTAATTCCATCGCTAAGTATTAAAAGTGCAATCGGCACATTAGGTGGAGTGTCGCCATATAGCCGTTTATAGTCTTCAACTATATTTCTTTCAAATGATTGCCATTCGCCCTTTTTGGAGTCGCCTGTACCCATTACTATTATTTTTTGATTCCCGAAAAACTTCGAAAGCTCTGTACCTACTGGTAATGAAGAACTCCAAGTATAACGGATTGTTTTAGGTACTTTTTTAAACAATACGCGCCCCAAATCAAAAACCACATAAATACTTGCGGCTACATCATTGGTATCGTCATCTTCTTCGTTCCCGCCAATAGGCGTAGTATGAATTCTCCATCGCCAGTTTAAAATGGGTGTTTTTGAAAGGTCAATGTTGTCTTTATTGATAAGCGGATAATTTAAATGCTTCCCTTTCATTCCATCAAACTGAAGATATTTATTACCATCTTCTTCTTGTTTTACTTCGTAGCTATAGCTTTTACGTAAATCACCTCTAAACTCAATCGGGCGCCTCTCTCCTCTTTGGTTATACCAATTGGCAGGTAAATTACCAACTTCTTCATTTTCAAAATCCTCAATCATAAAAATTGATAGCTCTCTAGGTGATTTTTGAGCTACTAAAGTATTTTGGAATGTAAAAAAGGCCAGTAGTAAGCCCAATCCCTTTATGTATTTTAATTTCATTTGTTAGTAAGTCTTGTCTTTAAATCTTGATGAAGTTTTTTAGCAATGTGTTCCCAATTTGCTTTTTCTCTCACAAACTCTAGGCCATTTTCTCCTAGTTCTGTAGCAAGTTGGTCATTTTTTAATATTTCAATGATGGCTTTGGTAAGTCCTTCGATGTCGTTTTCATTTACAATTAAACCGTTATATCCATGTTTTATTGCACTGGGTATTCCACCAGAGTTTGATCCTATTACAGGTTTTGAACATGCATTTGCTTCTAAAAATACAATTCCAAACCCTTCAACATCGGGTAATTCTGTTTTAGATGGCATCACAAATACATCTGCTATGTTGTAATAGTCTATCAAGCTTTCGTACTCAACACGTCCAACTAGCTTAACATTCATATCTAAACCAGATTCCGTTATTTGTTTCTGCAACTGCTCTTTATCAGGTCCATCCCCAACAATTAGATAAAACGCATTAGGAACTTCTTTTAGTACTTCTGGCATTGCTTTAATAACTAAATCAACGCCCTTACGCCCTACCAACCTTGTAACTGTCAGTATTACCCTCTTTTCACTCAAACCAGCCTTATTCTTGAAATCTGAAGCATCTTTGGGGTAATACTGCTCTGGATTGGTACCATTAATAAGCACTTCGATATTCTCTTCGCCCACTCCATCATTTTGCAACAACCCTGCTGTATAATCACTCACTGGATACCAAACGTCTACGTGCTTCATGAGCGCTAGTTGGTATTTTTTATATAATGAACCCACCCAACCGTTGCCAAGTGGATTAAATAGTAACTCTCTGGCATGGGCACCTACTGCAATTTTATTTATAAGTCCCCGCTTTTTTGCCCAAATGCTGGGCAGAAGTGTTTGCCATTGCGCATGGTACACCATTTCAATATTATTTTTTTTAATAATGGTGGGCAAACGAAATAATAATACAATAAAAAGAAGCGTATTTGAGATTTTGAATCTTCTTATATTGAATGCTAATTTCTGATCGAATTTTTCTGATCCAGTGGTTTTGGGAGCTAATACACAAAAATAATCTGAGTGAATGGCAAGCCTTTTACTAAGCTCGTAAGAATAAGTTTGAATACCGCCAGTTTCTGGTGGGAAATCTTGAGTTATAAATAGTAAACGCATCTAAAGACGTATAACGGATCAAATTAGCTCGTAAAATAATGATGACTAAAAATGTCTAGCTCGAATACTACATCTAAACTATCTGCTTTTTTTAGCTCCCCTAAAGGTAAGGCTATTGTCAAATGGTTACAACGGATACTTTTTGTTGCCATAACCGCTTGGATGGGCTACGAGCTCACCAAAATTGGCTGGCTCAAGGTTTGGAATTCACTGCCTACAAATTGGTTTTTCTATCTTATATTTTTACTTACTTACTTCCAACTTCCTCTGTTTGAAGTATGGATTTACCGTGTTACTTGGGCTTTTGATGCTATTAAGAGTATTCCCACATTTATTATTAAAAGAGTGTACAACAAAGACGTGCTTGGTTACTCTGGCGAACTTTACTTCTTTGTTTGGGCTAAAAAATATTTATCCCTCCCCGATAGAGAGATTCTTCTCACTATAAAAGATAATAATGTTATCTCTTCTGTTGCCTCTACAATAGTTTCTATTGGCTTACTTTCTATTTTTATTTTTAGTGGGAAAGTGCCCATACAAGATTGGATTAATTACGACCAATTAGTGTATTGGATCTTAGGGATTGTAGGCGTTGTTGTGCTTTCTGCATTAGCTTATCGCTTTAGAGACTATGTAATACACATGACAGCTTCTAATGCTGCCAGTATATTTGGCATACAGATTTTTCGCCTCCTTTTAGTGCAGGCTTTCAACTTATTGATGTTTTATGTGGTAATGCCAGAAACACCTATGTACGTTTGGTTTACCTATCTCTCTCTTGAAATTATACTATCGCGAGTGCCCTTTTTACCCAATAAGGACTTCATCTTTGTATCGCTCAGTATTAGCTTAGCTGGTACATTAGCGGTTAGTGAAATTGAAATTGCCGGACTGATGCTTGCCAGAAGCGCTCTAGGTAAAATCCTGAACTTTGTCTTTTTTGGCGTATTCAGCTTCTTTAAGCCTAAAGAGATTGAAGAACTCCAACCCGATAAGGCTAGTACAGAAGCTTCATAATTCGCTAAATAGTTTTAAGTATAGGATGGCGATTCACTACTTTCTCGAGTAGTAAATCCCATGGATACCCTATTAATAGCAGCAAATACACGTAATCTGAGAAATAGATATTAAGCGTTGCTACAATTCCCACATGCATGGATAGTAGAAATGTTGTTTGTATCCATCTTGTTTTTCTGAACCATAATAAGAAGCCACTCAGTTCTACTAACAATCCGAAACCTAAAGTTAAGGTTGCCGCCCAAGTGTGTTCTAATAAAAATGTTTGAAGAATATTGAGTTCAAAAACACCATTCTGCGATAGTTTATCTGTTCCTCGTTCAGCAATCCATAAACGTAAATGCTCTCCATCTGCCCAATGTAAGCCAGTACCAATAAGTTTAGAAAAGGCTGCCGACATATACCCAAGCCCAACAAAGAAAAATATTAGTCCTAAAGCGGTTTTAAGTGCATCCTCTTCTTTTCTTACTACTGAGAAAGAAGCACCAATACTAAGTAAAATTATACCACCTAAGTTAGTTCCATGCGATATCTCCCCTTGCGAAAATCGGGCTATATATTGTAGATGGAAAAAAAGTAGAGCAAGGATGTAACTGTGTCGCCACTTCCTTAAAAAACCCATCACTAAAAGCCCTGAAATAATAGCTGCATTCAGTATGGGTAAATTTGAACCGAAGGAGTAGCTCACATCAATATAATTTGCCAAACCAAGAGGTAAAACTACTTCTGTAAGATCTTGAATATAAAACGCCCACCCCCAAATATTGTACATAATTTGGAGACCTAGAACTACTTCTACAATTCGGAAATATAATCTCTTGCCTTCTGTTAGAGGCACATTCCAATTAAATATTTTGCTAAAAAAGGTTTCCATCAGTTTAATACTATCGTTGTGTCAGCATTTAAATACATAAATGGCTCGTAAATCATTGCAACCTTGCCCGACTCAAGTTCACCACGTACTTTATATATCACTAATCTTTTAGTATCGAGTTCATTTTTGAAATAATTTCGAACAGCTTGTTTTCTTGTAGGAGTCCATTCATTATTCTTACTCAAAAAATTGGATAAATCATTCTGGTGAACTCCTATCGAATTTAGAACAAAAGGCTTCCCATAAAGTTCTTGTTCTGTTTGAATACTGCTTTCAATTGGCCGTAATTCATCAGAAACATCTCTCACAAAAGAGCGTGTCCATGGGTTACCTGCTTGCGAAAACATCGGATAAATACTAAAGGGCCAAAACTCCCCTTCATGTGTGGCAACAAGACTTGCATAAGCAAACAAGATGGCAAATAATATGCTCATCGATTTCTTTTTTATCCTACTCATAACTATCCTATTTTGTAATTTAAATCAATCATAGCGTTAAAAAGATACATTTGAAACCCCGCATAGTACTAACATCTAATTTCTCACCTTGGTCAGCTTATTCTGGCGGCGGGCAGCGCTCTACCCATCATATTGCAGAACAGCTTAGTAAGTTGGGCTATCAAGTTAACGTTATATTTACATCAACCATCTTTGAAAAGATTAACGTTCCTGAAAATCTCCCATATACTATTCATTGGGCAAAATATCCTGGCTTTAAATCTTCACGTAAAAACATATTTAGACTGCTTAGCATCTTCTCTGTTAAAGCAATCGCAAAGAAGCTTATAACCCCTTCAACTATCGTTCATTGTAATGGCGAGGAAGGTGCTTTACTAAAAAGTTTGCAAAAGGATGTAGATTTTAAATTAATTCTCACTCCTCGCTATCCTCACATTCCAACTAAAGTTGCAGGGGTAACACCAACAGTATGGAATGCCCTCCGCTTCCCTTCCATCTCTAAATATATTTTGCTTTACAAATGTATTAATGAGTTCGACGCCATCTGCCCTACTAGCCAATCTGCTAGTACTATGATTACTGATGTTTTTGACACACCTTCGACTAAACTTCAGATTGTACCAAATGGTGTGGCACACGAATTTTTCTCAGACTCCGATTCTTCTAGAAAGGAAACTGACTTAAAGCGTATCATATTTTTTGGGAGACTATCCAAAACTAAAGGGGTTGATACTTTACTAAAAGCCTGCGCTTTGAAAAGCTCTATGATTGATGATATTGTAATTATTGGCCGCGGCGAGTTAGAAGATTTTATAAATGAAACAAATAAATCTGGACCATTAGCTAATAAAATCAAACTATTACCTTGGCTGCCAATACGTAAATTGGTTGAGCATTTAAAAGAAGCTACGGTGGCCGTTCTACCTTCTAGAGAGGAAAGTTTTGGGAATTCTATTGCGGAAGCTATGGCGTGTAGAATTCCAGTTATTACAACTACAGCGGGTTCAGTCCCAGAAATTGTTGGTAATAGCGAGAATGGTATTTTAGTTGATCCAGAAGATTATGAAGGCGTTGCTGAAGCTATACAACGCTTGCTTTCCGACTCAGACTATAGAAATAAAATGGCTGAGAATGGCTATAACCGAATTTTGGATAATTTTAGCTGGGAAAATACAGCCCAAAAATACATCAGTATTTATAACCAATAATGATTTAGCGCAATAAATTAGGTGCGTACTTTAACCCAAACGTTAAACCATAATTGGTTTTTTGCTCTTCTTTGATATCTACACCAAACGCCACTTTTATTCGCATCCCTTCAATCTGTGGTAAGTCGTAATCAAATTCTGTAGCCATTAAATAGTGATCTTTTCGAACGGTATGGCGCTGAACAATTCCTGGTAGTGGGATGTCCTTCTCAATAGAGCCCGCACAACCTTGTCCCGTTGGACTTTTCAAGTCTTGGCAAACCCCATAATTTCTAGAATATAGAAAAGAACCTGTAGCAGTAAACCCATCCATTATTTCAATTTTTGTAGAAATGGATTGGGCTACAATCATGTTATTTACCGTTTTATTAATTTTATTATCGGCATAATCAAGTGTTATTAGCGGTACGCCCAACACTTTATTTTGGTAAGTCCACCCACTTCTGTAAATACCATGCCCATAGTAATTAGCTCTACCACCGGGTTGGTTTGCAAAAGCATCTTGGCGGATGGTAAAGAAATAGTCGTATCGAAAGTGTTTCAACACTTTAGTTTTTCTAGGCTCAACATCTAACGTCCATTGCCCATCCCAAGCACTTCTAAATAAAAGTGCAGATTTATCTTCTAAAAAGAATAGACGGGTTGCATGAATTCTAATGGTTTCAGAATCCCATAATATCCCTGTATCGTATGCGGCAACCGTATTACCCAAAGCAGTTAATACTTCTCCCTGGCTAAAATATCCTTCAGCCGCCCCTCTGCCCGAAAATACTCTTAAAAAGTCATCGAAAGAGCTGCCTAAGTCTTGCCCTGCTGGCGTTCTACCTCCCCACATTACATTGTGTATAATACCAGCACTTAATTTCAATCGAACTAAATCTATCTGAAGATAAAAGTCTTTGCTGTGTAAATACGCACCTTCTATATGTCGGTCTTTTTCGAACCAGTAATGCCCTAGACTCAATTTATATTTCATATAATTATGGGTAAAGGGTATGGAAATGAAATTGTCGGTACTAAACTCGATTCCAGGAATTGCACTTGCATGGCGACCTATTACCATAGTACCTAGCCCCAAAGGGCTATCTTGAAAGCCTTGTTCGCGATAATAACGTCCAGCTGTTAATTTGAAGCCTTTGAATTTAGCCCCTACATAAGCCTGAGAAAAATTAACAGAATTTTTAGCAGCAATATTTGAAGTTAGATCTATGCCACCAGTAAATGTAAACGCACCTACTTCAGTTTTAGGTGCAATGTAGTTGATATCATAAATAAGATTATCAGAAGCTCCATTTACTTTACCTCGCTTATTTGCCCAAAGCCAGAAAGGAACATTTGAACCCGATTTAAGAACGGTTTGAAGTTCAACCGTTAATTCGCCAGGATTATGTTGGGCATTAACTAAACTACTTGACGAAATTATTACTGTACTTAAAATTAATACAGTAATTAAAAATCTAAACATTATGACCCTTCAACTCTCTATTTTCTTGCTTTAATAGACTTATCTACAGCTGCATCTGAACTGTGTAACTCTACAATATTTCGCCAAACATTCTCTGAAAATGAATAAAACGGCTGCTTTTCATGAAGCCAACCAAAATGTAAACAATATGGTGTGGTAACAAGGAAGTCTCCTTTACCTGGAATTATTGAAAATAATCGTATCAGTATTTTTCTAAGATATATGGTTTTCAATCCTCTTAAACCATAAACAAAATCATTGTTATAGTACTTACAGGTTACATACTCAAACTGATCGTCATGCTCTGTCAAATCAGATATATAATCTAATTGTGGGCTGTTATGACCTTGTAACCACGGGTAAACTGGAATGTTCAACTTAGACATTGCCATTGCCAAACTCCATTCACAAGACTCTTCTGAACGACCTTGCTCCATTTTTCTACTTCTAAAATGGGTTTCACTTTTGCGGTTAAGCATTTCAGAAGCAAGCTGGCACACTTTTTTTGTAACCGAATAATCTTGAGCAAACATTACCCCAGATTGTACTCTACTCAAATAGGTAAGTCCAAACTTTTTGAGTGTTCTTTTTCTTCTACCCAAAAATATATCTTTAAATACTCCAAACCCTTTAGCTGACCCGAAAAAATTATCTGAAATTAGATTTCCTGTTATTGTAAAGTCAAAGATACTAAGTGATTGCCACAAGGGGCTAGGATCTTTACACCACACTATATCACTATCTAAGTACAAGTTCTTATCAAAAAACATGTATTGATATACATTATGTTTAAAACCAACTATTGAACAGTGCTCTTCTGGAATTACCTTTATAACTGTGAAATACCAATCTAAACCCTTATCTAAGAGCAAATCCTTTTGTTTTTGGCTGCATAATAAAGCGATGGGCCTAGTTTTATCGTGACGGCGAAGCGTACTTACCGATGCCAAGGTGTGCTTTAGGTATTTAGTGTGGCCGTAGCTTACGTACACATATCCTTCTGCAGCAATTTTTTCGTTGTTAATGGTCTTAAGCAAATTGTTTTATTTTTAAGATACGCTTAAAATTGATAGGGCAAAAGTTAAGCTCTTGCTGCTCGTTTACGTAAACTTTCGAGTAGAGAACTAAACCCTCTTCTATTTATAATACGTTGGAACTGACGGTTGTACGCTTCTGCTGTCGACACATCGTCAATTATCATATCCGTAATTACCCACTCATTATCTTCCAAAGCCATTGTGTAACTTACTGGAGTTCTAACATCATCTAACTCAGCAAAAGTACTTACATCAGCAGTAGTTCCGTTAACGGATATAGAAATATAAGTAACTTTAGCTCTATATATATCTAGCTTATTAAGAGATTGGTCTCGAACTATAGTTGCGAATAATTCAACAAACTCTTCTCTTTCTTCAGTTTCAATAGTGTCATAAGTTTCTTCGAGAGCATACTTTGCCATTGCTCTAAAATCTATAACCCCATTAACAATATCTTTTAATTTATCTCTTTGAGCATTAGTGTAATCTGAGTTTTTAGGGCCTAGTAATTCTTTAATCTCTACATCTCTTTGCTCTAGCATATTTTTAATGTCGTCCTTCGGAGTTTGAGCAAAAACTGTAGAGTTTAATCCTAAAAGAATTAATAATGTGAAAGTAATTTTAAACATTTTCATAGCTATATATTAATTGTTGATACTGCTTGTTAACGGTAAACCAGCGGAAATATTCAATTTTACTATTGAAGTATTAAAATCAAAAATTGTTTCCTTTTCTTTAAGCCTTAGTTCTAGCTCTTTTTTCATAGCATCAATCAAGTCTTTTACCCTTCCAATACCAAAATCGTAATCCAGTTGCTCCATAGTTAGCCACTCCTTTGTTGTAATAAGTGCTTCATTCGTCTTTTTCACTCTAACATCATCAATAGCAGCATTTTTATAAGCATCTAACACTTGTAACATTATACCATCTTGTGCAGCATCTTTCAAGGTTGTAATTTTTCGAAGTTCTATTTTACTACGTTGAATGTTAGTATTACTTTGTAGAAAATTAAGATTTTGTCGGATTGAAAAGCCTAGCGCAGTATTGAAAGTGTTTTCTGGAGTGCTAATAAAAGGATTCGGCTGACGTGGTCTAATTGGTGTAGATGCAAAAGTAGTAGTAAAGCCAAAATATAAACCAGGTAAATTTTGGGCTTTTAAAGAGGATATATAACTTAACATAGCTTCTTTACCATATTCTAGTCCCTTTAACTCTGGTCGATATAATGAGGCTGTTGTTTGATAGTAGCTTATATCCATCAATTGAGTTTTCACAGGTTCTAGAAAGCGTTGAGATGGCTCATAAACGATGTTTGATTCATTTCTAAGCGCATAATTCCATGCTGATTTAACAAACTCTAAACTCTGTTGAACTTCAAATTTCTGAATTTCAAATTCAGATTTAAACACTTTAAATTTAAATAGTTCAGTATCGTTAATTTCATGCTCACTATCTTCTTTTGTAAGTGCTCTTTCTATTTGCCCTACCTTATCGTCAGCATCTTTTACTAGCCGTTCTATTTCTAACGCAAGCACGTAACTGTAATAAAGTTGGTACAACTCTAAATTGAAATCAGCTTTAGAAACCTGATACTCTTCTTCGGCCGCTTTAACACCTATACGAGCAGCGTCTATAGCTTTATTTATTGCACCCCAAGTAAATATAGGTTGAACACCAGAAATTCTAAACCTAGTAAATAGCCCCACATGATCCCAGTCATTATAAGCATCAGGATCGAGGTAAATTTGTTCTTCTGGGAAGCCATTTGGTGATGTGGCACCGGGTACAAGCGAATGTTCCGATTCTAACCCTAAGCGTGGTAGAAACCGTAAATCTTTAGCATGTTCGAGTCTATTATCTGCTAATTTAATCTTAGTTTGTTCGTATTTAATTTGCCCTGAATTCTCAGTCGCTTTCAGAAGAAATTCGTCGAATGATACTCTAAGGGTATCTTGCGCATGTAATGGCGAGCTCGCAGCAAGAAAGAGTATGGTTAAAATACTGAGTATTTTCATATTGAAATATGTATTAAAAAAAGAAGATAACGCAAATAAGTACCATTTATTTAAAACACAAATAGCCCCAATTGGGGCTATTTGTAAATGCGGAGAGCGAGGGATTCGAACCCCCGGAGACTTGCGCCTCAACGGTTTTCAAGACCGCCGCATTCGACCACTCTGCCAGCTCTCCGTGTATTTAATTGTCGCTTAAAGCTTGCGCTCCAGATACAATTTCAGAAATTTCAGTTGTAATAGCGCTCTGTCGTGCTTGGTTATATTTAAGCTTTAAGTCGCGCTCTAATTCTTTAGCATTCTCAGTTGCACTTTCCATTGCTGTCATTCTTGCGCCTTGTTCTGAGGCATTCGATTCGAGCACTGATTTCCACAATTGCATGTTTAAATGCAGCGGAAGTAACTTGTTTAAAATCGCTTCCGAATTAGGCTCGTAAAGATACTCATTTACAACCTTAGAGTCATCATTTTCTGCAAGAGAAATTAAATTTTTTGGGTCTATAGGTAAAACCTTTTCAATCTTGCGAATTTGCGATATAACTGACTTAAATTCATTGAATGCAATGAATACTTCATCAAATTTATCGTTGATAAACTCATCAATAGCTTCATTCATGATAGAAGAGGTTGCATCATAGTCTATCTTATCAAAAAAACCAGGAAATGCTTTTATTACATTATACCCTCTTTTCTTAAAATAAACGGTAGCCTTCTTCCCTACTGTTATCAATGAAACAGTACCTGCTTCTATTTGTTCGCTATAATTAGCGTTAAAGTTTTTCTCAACTTCTTTAAATAGGTTGTTATTAAAACCACCACATAATCCTTTATCAGAACCTACTATTATAAATAATAAATTCTGATTTGATTCTGCTATTTGCATAACAGGATTGGCAATAGTGTTACTACTCGCTAAACGACCTACAACTTCTTGAATTTTAGCAGCAAAAGGACGTGTTTCCGTAATCTTATCTTGTGCTTTTCTAAGTTTCGCCGCAGCAACCATTTTCATGGCATTTGTAATTTGCTGCGTGTTGTTTACAGAAGTAATTCTGTTACGGATATCGCGTAGATTTGCCATAATTATGCTTTTTCAGTAGCTAATATTTGATCAATTACAGTGCTAGCTATATCAAGAACAGCTTTAGAGAAAAGTTCGCTAAGAATACCTGTATTTGCAAGCTCTTTCATTTCTTCAGTATGCTTGATACCAACCGTTTCTAAGAACTGATCTTGGAATTCGCTAATAGCTGATACTGGTAATCTATCTAGTAAACCTGCACTATTCACATTTAGAAGAACAATTTGCTGCTCTACTGGTAACGGCTCATAAACATCTTGCTTAAGTAGCTCAACTGTACGCTCACCACGTCTTAATTGTGCTTGAGTTGCAGCATCTAAATCTGAACCAAATTTAGCAAACGCTTCTAGCTCTCGATATTGTGCTAAATCTAGCTTTAAAGTACCTGATAGTTTCTTCATTGATTTAACCTGAGCAGAACCACCCACACGAGATACTGATATACCAACATCAATTGCTGGACGAATACCTGAGTGAAAAAGATCTGTATCTAGGAAAATCTGGCCATCGGTAATAGAAATTACGTTTGTTGGAATATATGCAGATACGTCACCAGCTTGAGTCTCAATAATAGGTAGTGCGGTTAAAGAGCCGCCACCTTTTACTAATGGACGTAAAGTTTCTGGCACGTTGTTCATATCGCGTGCAACTTTGTCGTCATTAATAATTTTAGCAGAACGCTCTAATAAACGGCTGTGCAAGTAAAACACATCACCAGGATAAGCTTCACGGCCAGGAGGACGTTTAAGAAGTAACGACATCTCACGATATGCTACAGCTTGCTTAGATAAATCATCATAAATAACGAGTGCGTGTCTACCAGTGTCTCTTACATACTCACCAATAGCGGCACCAGCAAAAGGTGCAATATAACGCATAGGTGCTGTAGCACTAGCTGGCGCAGAAACGATAACTGTAAAGTCCATCGCTCCATTATCTTCTAGAGCTTTTTGTATTCCAGCAACTGTTGAGCCTTTTTGGCCAATTGCTACATAAATACAAAGTACAGGTTTGTCGGTATGCTGAGTTGCTTTCTGGTTAATGATAGTATCTACAGCAACGGAAGTCTTTCCTGTTTGGCGGTCACCAATAATTAACTCACGCTGACCACGGCCAATTGGAATTAAAGAGTCTATCGCTTTAATACCTGTTTGAAGTGGCTCGGTTACAGGCTCACGATAAATTACACCAGGGGCTTTACGCTCAAGTGGTAATTTAATGGTATCGCCAGCAATTGGCCCTTTACCATCTAGTGGTACACCTAGTGGATCAATAACGCGTCCAAAAACACCTTCACCAACATTAATCGATGCAATATCTTTCGTGCGTTTTACTGGATGACCTTCTTCAACAGCATTGGAGGATCCGAATAATACGATTCCAACGTTGTCTTCTTCAAGGTTAAGAACCATTCCGGTTATACTTTTACCATCTTCATCTCTAGAATCTGGTAATTCTACAAGCTCACCTGCTTGTACTTTAGAAAGTCCGTAAACACGCGCAATACCGTCACCTACTTCAAGAACGGTTCCTACATCATAAACATCTGCTTCATTATCGAAGCCGGCAAGCTGCTTGCGCAGAATGGCTGAAACTTCGTCGGGTCTGACTTGGCTCATTATATTAACTTAATTTCTGAATCTGTTCTGTTTCTAGTTTATCGCTGTTGCGAGAAACCTTGCTTCAAGCTGATTTAATTTATGCTTGACTGTTGAGTCGTACACAGTGTCTTCAATCTGAATTGAAATACCACCTATTAAATCGGTTTTTACTTTAGTTGAAAGAATGACTTTTTTAGAAGTCACTTTCTCAAGAATGCTGGTAATTTTATCTAATTGCTCTTTATTAAGCTCACGCGCTGAGTTAACACCCACCGTAATGATACCTGCATATTTGTTATACTCATTTACGAAAGCAGTTACGATATCATGTAAGATATTCTCTCTGCCCTTTTCAGTAATTAGAGAAACAAATCGAGCTGAATCTTTCGATATATTACCGTCGAAGATTGCTTCTAAGACTTCCTTTTTATCTATTGGTTTAACAATTGGGCTTTTCAGAAAGAGAATTAACTCTCTGGAACCTTCAATGGTTAATTTAATAGTAAGTATGTCTTTAAGCGCGTCTTCAACAGACTTGCGTTCTATAGCTAGCTCTAGAAATGCTTTTGCGTAACGGCGCGCTGCTTTTGATACCAACATTAATTAGGCTTAGTTTTTAGCTAGGTCGTTAATAAAATTATCGACAAGCTTATTATTCTTTGTCTCATCTAATTCTGCATCAATAATAATAGAGGCAGATTTAATGGCTAGGTGTGCAACTTCATTACGAAGTTCTAGCAGAGCTTGTTTCTTTTCTTGCTCGATAGAAGCTTTTGCTTGCTCTAATAATTGAGCTGCATCATCTTTTGCTTTTGAGATGCGTTCAGCGCGTAGCACTTCAGCATCTTCTAAAGCTTTCTTGCGAATTTTCTGTGCCATAGACTCGGCTTCGCGAAGAGCTTTTTCATTATTTTTTGAGATTTCTTCAGCCCTAAGCAATGCTTTTTCGGCTGATTCGAGAGACTCTTTTATTTTAGTCTCTCTCTCATCTAGAGCTTTCATGATTGGTGGAACAGCAAATTTCGACATAATGATGACAAACACCACCATGCTAATTAGGATCCACCAAGCAAAGCCTGTATTAAATGATAAAAGCCCGCCTCCGCCAGCTAAAAGAAAAATCATTTCGTTCTATTATTTAAGAGCGAGGATGATACAAATAATAGCACCGAATAAAGCAACACCTTCAATAAAAGCAGAGGTAAGGATCATTGCTCCTCTAATGTCTCCAGCTGCCTCTGGTTGGCGTGCAATACTTTCAGTAGCTGCTTTACCGATCATACCGATACCTAAGGCTGCACCAATTGCTACGATTCCAGCTCCAAAGCCTGCTGCTAAGTATACATATTCCATAATATTTTATTTTATTTGAGTTATTAGTATTTGTTTTATGCTGTATGCTCAGCATAGTAATGTTCTTCGTCATCTTCTTCACTTTCTGCCGCCATGCCAATAAACACAGCCGATAGTAAAGTAAAAATATAGGCCTGAAGTAATGATACAAAAAGCTTCAGAATGTATAATACTGCCGTTAGTATTACAGAAAACACGCTTATGCCATAGGCAGCTGTGCTACCAAACATATCGTTAAAAATAAATATTAAGCCAAGTATTGCAATAATCATGATTTTACCCGACATCATGTTTGCAAACAAACGAATTGCTAAAGCAAATGGCTTTGTGAATAACCCGATAATTTCAACCGGAATCATTAAAATCTTTACACCAAATGGCACTCCAGGGAACCAGAACACATGGCCCCAGTGATTTTTGGTACCACTAAACTGTGTAATTACGAATGTACAAATTGCTAGCGCAGCTGTTACTGTAATATCAGCGGTAGCAGTTGCCGACCATGGTAGCAAGCCAAATACGTTCATAAAAGCGATAGTCATAAATACCGTAAACAAATATGGCACGTAGCGTGCATACTTACGGTCATCAATGTTAGGCTTAGCTACTTCATCTCTAATAAAGACAAAGAAAACCTCAAATAAATTCTGAATAACACCTTTTGGCTCCGAAATACGGCCAGTACCACCTATATATAGACTACGCACATACAAGGTTACCAGGAGAACACTAATTAGGCTTAGCCAAAAGAAGAACAAATGGGATGTGATGGAAAGGTCAACAATAATATGACCACTAACTGGAGAAACTACGTGATCTATATCTTCGAACAAACCTGAAGCTATAGCCGACGCACTGCTTTTATAAATATCTAACTGAGATTCGCCTGCACCATTTTCCCAATAAAATATTCTTGGTAAAGGAATGGATCCAAAAGGAGTTTGGAGGTTATCATGATCAGCAACAGTTCCTAAAATATCTATCGGAGACTCGCTAGTAGCTTGCTCATCTAGTGCAAAAGTAGCTGGTGTGCTCGCCGATAGGAACAAGAGCGTTAGGAATAAGCGACGAAGCATCTGAATCATTACTATTTTTTACTTTTGTTGGTAAGTGTTTGGTTAAATAAAATCATTTCTGCTACAGAATTGTAAAGATAGGAAATTATAAAGCTAACTGTAAAGTACAATTCATCAATTTTTGACAAACTTAATATTATTATCAAAAATATTACTATAAAGAAGAATCTTATTAGTATTGAGCGATAAAAAAACTTGGTAAAACGTTCCTCTTCGAGATGCAAAAACTTACTGTGTACCCAAGCGCTTGTGAGCACAAAAATAAAGCCTAGTCCAAATCCTGCTAGAACAGAGACTGAAGCCTCTAATGGTAGGAATATAAATAACAATACTATACCAACCAGGATATATGTATTAATTTTTAAAAGATGTTTAATCATTCTATAAAAATAGGAGCGCTTATCACTCTTTAAAGTCTCTAGATATTCTTACAACTAGCGAGAAAAATAAGGCTAATCCCACAAAGGAACCTGTTAATATTCCAATGGGGTTTAAGTCAAAAAAAGTGTCTATTGCATAACCAATTCCTATGGGTACCAATAACGATGCAGCTATTTCTGCGCCAAGCCCTAGATAGCGTGCGTACTCTTTAGGTATTGGCACTTTATTTTTGTGCGTTTTTTAGCTGTGTTTCTTCCGCAAATTGAGCGTCATTATTTTGGGACAAATTATGAGAGTCTACACCCATTTTGCATGCCCCATTAATTTGAGCGCCTTCTTCTACTAATAATGATTTAGTAAATATATTCCCATCAACAACAGCGCTTTGGCGTAATACCAGTTTATTTTTAACTCTAATATCGCCTTCTATTTTTCCAGCAATATCTGCATTCTCACAGGTTGAATTGCCTTTAAGCAAACCAGTGTCTGTTACTATCACCTTTCCTTTAGAAATAGCCTCACCTATAATAGTGCCGCTAACTCTAACATCAGATGCTGTTTGAATATTACCCTTAACTTTAGTGCCTTCACTAATAATGTTAACAGATGGAGTTTTGTTATTTAAAGTATTGTTACTCACGACTTTCTTCTTTTTGTTGTTCTTGTTAAACATTCGTTAATTTATTTAATTAAGTATAATAATGGATTTTGAGGAACTCCGTTCTTCCAAATTTCAAAATGCAAATGTGGCCCTGAACTAGCAACGCCAACATCTCCAATCAAGCCCAAGATATCACCTTTTTGCACACTCTCTCCTTCTTGCTTGTATAATTTAGAGCAATGCTTAAAGGTAGTCACTATCCCATCGCTGTGCTGTACTGATAGTAAGTATCCATATTCTATTGTCCAAGAGGATGCTATGACTGTTCCATCTGCCACACTAGTAAACACCTCATCTTTCTTAGTTGCAATATCAATACCATAATGTCCATTAATAGGTTCATAACCTCTCGTAAAAGTGCCTTGCACGGGATATGGTGAAGGGAAACCAGTATTGTTATTTAATATGTTGGCTATTAAAAATTCACTGTCATTAATTTCATCTAGCACGGTTGTAAACTGAAATGGATTCGATATATATGGATTATTGCTGTTTCTAGCTTCTAACGCTTCTCGCAATCTAACATCTTGGGTTAAAGTGGTATCAGCATTTGTTCGAATCACTTTTTTAATTTCACCAAGCTGAGAGTCTCTGATGTCTAATGAATCTTGAAGAGCCATTACACGCATAGATATGTTATTAAGTTCCCTCCTAATTTCGATCTCGTCGGAGTTGTATAATAAACCACCTAAAGGCGTTAGCATAAATACAAAGGCTACAATAATTGCCAAAATAATGGATGTTGCTATCCAAAAATTGAACAGTGCTTTTGGCTTTAAGATGTAAGACTTGTCGTTGCCGGGGCTACTATCATCTAACAAAAGAACCTTTACGGTTTTTTTGCGATCAACATATAGTCGTTTTAAAAAATCTTTCATTCTTCGTTAATTACTTCATTGCCCTTACCTGGTACCGCTAATTGGTTAAAAATAGCCGCTAACTCTCCAGTAATTGTCACTCTGTTATATTGCGTAACGAACTCTTCATTTGCAACGGGCAATGTACTGCTTTCAAAATCTTTAATTAGAGCCATTAATGCTTTCTTTATCTCTTCTTTAGAGTTTGGCTTAGCGGAATAAAATGCTCCATATTTTTCTAATAAATCAATTGTGCCGCCTTTTGGTACAAGAGCAAGTATAGGTTTCTTTGTGCCAAAATATTCAAACATTTTACCAACTGTTACTTTATCTGAGTGCTGAAGGTGCCCAACCATCAACCATAATATATCGGCTTTTCTAATATTTTGAACCGCTTCTTTGTGCTGCAAATAGCCATAATCAACAACGTTATTTTGCAAACCTAACTTATTAATTAACAGCTTTGTTTGCTCACCTAAACCACCTTGAAAATGCAGCTCTAAAAAAGCTTTATATTGGGCGTTTTGCTGAAATAACTCACTAACACATTCTAAAAATAAATCGGGCTTACGATCACCATAAAATAAACCACTATATAATAGCACTAGTTTATTTTCTCTTTTATCGTCAGTACTTGCAAGTTCAAAATCTTCAGGATCAAAACCTTGCCTTATAACTTGGATGTCTAACCCGGGATATCTTTTACCTATAGCTACTTTATAGGGCTCATTAATTACAGTAACAATATCAGCAAAGCTAAGCGTCTCTTCTTCTATGGCTTTCATTTTCTGCTTATGCCAACTTGTTGGATATTTTATAAGATGGCTATCTAACCACTCATCCCGTAAGTCCATTACCACTGGTATAGACGTACTTTTTTTGATATTCGCCGCTAAAACCAAATTACTATAAGGCGCCGCAGTAGCATATACTACTTGGATGTTTTTCTGCGTGATTAATTCACGGGCTTTTACTTCAGCCTGTTTAATCCATCCTTTTTTATTATCGGGCAACCAAAAGAAGATGGAAATTTTACGCAACAGTCCCTCTAACCAATTTGGTAGAACCACTTTCTTTTGCGAACCGGTTTTATGTAAAGGCGTATTGCCTGCAACGCGGTGTACTTCAACATTGAGTTTTTCTAGCTCTTGAGCTAAGGAGTCATCAAAAGTATGATAAGCTCCCGGCTCAGGGCATAGAACTATCGGATTCCATCCAAATTTGCGCAAATATTTCACAAACTTAAGTGGACGCTGAACCCCGCTACCTCCCATTGGTGGGAAATAATATACAATGATCAGTACGTTTCTCATCTAACTAGCCTGGTTCATACAGAGTAATTAGGTGCTTCTTTAGTTATTTGCACAGTATGAGGGTGCCCTTCTTGATATGCTGCTGACGAAAT
This sequence comes from Balneolaceae bacterium, assembly GCA_041656135.1. Lineage (GTDB taxonomy): Bacteria > Bacteroidota > Rhodothermia > Balneolales > Balneolaceae > Balneola. Next base: position 25,460 of record JBBAEC010000014.1, read on the forward strand.
CTTAACAAACTCTGCCTTTCTCAGTTCTAGACAGTTTTTTGCGCCTACATAACCCATAGCAGCTCTTAATCCACCCACCATTTGGTGAACTACTTCGCTTAAAGTGCCTTTATAAGCCACACGGCCTTCTATACCTTCAGGAACTAGTTTATTGATATCGTCTTCTACATCTTGGAAATAACGATCTTTAGAGCCTTTATTCATTGCTCCGATACTTCCCATGCCACGATAGGCTTTATATTTCCGTGACTCATATATAATGGTTTCGCTAGGACTTTCATCTACACCAGCAAACATGGAACCCATCATTACCACATCGGCGCCGCCAGCAATGGCTTTAGAAATATCGCCTGTTTGTTTAATTCCGCCATCGGCAATAAGTCCAATTCCTCTAGAATTGCAATACTCAGCAACTTCCATAATTGCGCTTAGTTGAGGTACACCAATACCTGTTACAATACGAGTAGTACATATAGAGCCTGGTCCAACCCCAACTTTAACTACATCGGCACCTGCTTCCACTAATGCTTCTGCACCAGCTCGAGTAGCTATATTGCCACCAATTATATTTAAATCTGGGTATTTCTTTTTTATTTGGGAAACTGTTTTAAGAACACCTGCTGAATGTCCGTGTGCTGTATCTACGGTGATAACATCTACGCCAGCTAGCACTAAAGCGTCTACTCGCTCAAGTGTGTCGGCAGTAACGCCAACAGCGGCTCCAACTCTTAAGCGCCCCAACTCGTCTTTACAAGCGTGGGGAAAGTTCATTTTCTTTTCAATGTCTTTGAAAGTAATTAAGCCTACTAATTTATTATCGCTATTAACAATAGGAAGCTTTTCAATTTTGTACTTCTGAAGCACTAATTCTGCTTGTTTTAGTGTGGTGCCCTGTTTAGCTGTTACAAGGTTTTCGTGCGTCATTATTTCACCAAGCTTACGGTCTAGCTCCGTTTCAAATCTTAAATCTCGGTTTGTAACAATACCAACCAACTTACCATTATCATCTACAATTGGAATTCCGCCAATTTTATGTGCCTGCATTAATGAGCGAGCATCATTTATGGTAGCCGTTTTTTGTAGAGTTACTGGGTCCACAATCATTCCACTTTCACTACGCTTAACAAATCGAACTTGATCGGCTTGCTCTTCAATAGTCATATTTTTGTGGAGCATAGCAATACCGCCTTCTCGTGCGAGGGCAATTGCTAAGCGATATTCTGAAACGGTATCCATTGCAGCACTTACAATGGGAATATTTAATTTGAGTGTCGGCGTTAACTGAACACTTGTATCTACTTCGCGCGGAAGTACTTCAGAGTAATTAGGCACAAGTAGAACGTCGTCGTAGGTGAGTCCTTTCCGAGTGATGCGTTCAATCGGGGAGGAGTCGTTCGTTTTAGGCATGTAACATATATTTGCTTGCAGTTTTTCTAAGATACGAACTTCTACTCACGATTGAGAACCGTTCTTTCATATTTTTTATTTTTTTTGGGCTGGGCTTAGTTTCCCCTTCCCCTATTCCTGAGTTTTGAATCACGGATTAAAAGGATTAGACCGATTGCTCGGATTAATTATTAGTCTAAATCAAATCCCAGTTCCCTAATAACTGTTAATTGTCAACTGACTTCCCCAATCCCCTCCGCGTGCAAATCTTCGGCTTCACACAAAGTACGCTAAGAAAATCGCCAAGCCCGCAAAGCAGAAGATATGTACTATTCCCCAATAATTGCTAATTGCTCACTGATCATTGATAATTGTTCACTGCTCATTGACTTCCCTAATTCCTTAATTCCCTAATACACTAAAAAATTACCGCTTATAATAATTTTGAAACTTCTTCTTTCAATTATCGATATTAAGGTAACATTTAATGCTAGGGCACCATATTGAATTCACAAGACCATATATATTCTAAAAAAGAGATTTCTAAAATTCTGGCTAAAGCTTCTGAAATTCAAACCCAGAAGGATTTATATGGTAATAAAGAAGGATTGACAGAGCTTGAACTCTTAGAACTTGCCAAAGAGGTTGGCATTGACAAAGATTCTCTTCTTGAAGCACTGCAAAATGTAGATACGCCCGAATTTCAATCAACATTCAAATGGTTTCAAGCTAGTAGCAAAATTCAAGATATTTCTATCATAGATGGGGATGTGTCGCCTGAATTATGGGAAGAAATCATTCAAGAGATACGTAGGGTTACGAGTGGCATCGGCAAATCAAGTAATTCAGGCAAATCTTTTGAGTGGGAACAGCGAATGAGTGAGATTGGATATAAACATATATCGCTCACCCCACAAAATGGGAAAACAAAGCTTCAGTACGTTACAAACTGGGCTCCACTGAAGTATTTAACTCTCTTTATACCCACATTCCTAGCTGCCGTTTTTATGTTAGTTTTACTAAAAGGGCTCGGCTATCCTAAATCAACAGGAATTCTCTTTGCTCCGCTTGGCGGAATTGTTGGTTTTTCTGCAGGAATGATCTATTTGAAATATTACTTCAATACCGAAAAGAAAAAGCTTCAGAATATTGTACAATCTATTACTAAGAAAATAAGAGGTAATAAATCTCCAAGAATCAATTTAGAAGAGGAAGTAAGTTTGAATAAAACATCGAGTGCCTCCCCTTCTAGACTGAAATCGTAATTACAATAATCATGCTAGTTGTCTGATTTTTAACGCTTTTATTGCTGCATTTAATGAGCAGATACCATCTTTGTAGCTACTCACCCAATAGTGTACCGTTTCTTGGCGGCGGCGTACAAATGGATCGCAAGATGAATAGTATCCTTTTAGTTCTTGAACCATGAATTTCACATCATTGTAAATTTCGATCTTTAGCTCTTCTGGTAAACCAGCCCAGCCCATTAATTCGAAGGCTTGCTGCATTTCTACAAACTCTTGTTTGCTTTCTTTTTGGATACGATCTAAAAGCGGAGTTACAAACTGAATAGTTTCAGTTATAGATGCATTTTTGTTTGAGGTAGCTAGTTGATTTGTCATGATTGTGTGGTTTTGATTATTTGATTTACACCAATCTAACCACAAGGTGTGACAGCATAGTGTCACCCTAAATCAATTTTATTTTATCACTTTAATTTTTCCTGAATATGGCCTGTAATGTCGTAACAAATTATCAAACTAAATTGGAACTAGATCCTCTCTTTAGAATAGGCTGAAATGTTAGTGTTATACTTGTGCCCTTACCTGGGCTACTTTTGATATCCAAATCACCACCTAACTGAGCTACAAAAACATTCATCAAGTTTTGTGTTAAGGAATCTTCTCCACTTTCAAACTCATCAACATCAAACCCTACCCCATTATCTTGAATATTAAATACTATGGCATCCTTATCATTATGTAATGATACGTTTAACATTGGTTGCTCAATACCTTCAAATGCGTATTTAAATGAATTTGTAGCTAGTTCGTTAATCAATAAACCAAATGGTATTGCCTGATTTACATTTACTTTAATAGTGCCTAATTCATAATTAACTTTAGCATCAATTCCATTTTTAGAATTATAAACATTTAAAAGGTTTCCGATTTCTTTTCGTAAACTTTCATCAATTGATATAGCGGCGAAATCTCCTGTCTTATAAATTTGCTCATGGATAATTGCAATAGCTTTAATTCTTTGAATGCTTGCCCCAAGTGCATCTAATACTTCAGAGTTATTATTTGAAAACATTTGCAACTCCAGTAATCCCGAAATAACAGCCAGGTTGTTTTTCACTCTATGATGAACTTCAGCTAAAAGAATAGTTTTCTCTTCAAGCTGTTCGTTTATTTTTTCTTCAAGCTTCACATTGTTTGTAACATCTACTACAATAGTGTCCCATATAGTACACTTATTCTCAACATCTTTTATAGGATGTGTTGTGGCTCGAACCCATTTTATAGTGCCATCTGGTGTTTTAATTCGGAATTTATGATCAAGTAAAGAAAGCTCTTTTTTTGATTTCTGAGAAGCCTTTGCAACTCCATCTAAATCCTCTTCAATAATCTGATTCCAGAGCGAGGTTTCATCATTCATCACTTGCTCTTGCGTGAGTCCATAAAGCTTTTCTGCACCATTACTTATATAGTTAAATGCGCCAGGACGGTCTTCATATTGTATATATCTATAAACAGCTCCCTCAAGATTATTTGTAATTGCCTTTAGCTTTTGCTCACTCTCTCTTAATTTTTCTTCTTTTATCTTCCTGTCAGCAATGTCTCTCCAAACCACATAAAAATACTCTTCATCTTCCTCTTCTATTTTTGTAAGCATTACCTCAGAAGGAAACACTTCACCATTAACATCTTTATGTAGCCATTCAAATCTAAGATGTTTGTCATTTGATGCTTTAATCATTTTTTCAATTGCCCCACTATCAGATCTGGATCCGTCCTCCTGAAATTCGGGGGCAATATCACTTGGTTTAAGTCCTATAAGTTCATTTTTAGATTTCATACCCAAAGCTTTTAGGGCCGCATTATTACAATCTATATAAACACCATCTTTTAAGATTAAACAAGCATCTGTTGACCTAGTAAAAACATCTCTGTATTTCTTCTCTGATTGAATTAAAGCTTGTTGAGCTAGTTTTTTTTTTGTGATGTTTTCTTTAATCGCAATGTAGTTTGTTATTTTACCATCAGAGTCATTTATAGGATAAATGGAAGATAGTTCCCAAAATAATGTGCCGTCTTTGGCTTTATTCTGCAATTCACCCGTCCAAACATTTCCACTAGAAATAGTTTCCCAAAGATCTTTAAAAAACCTTTCGTCTTGAAATCCCGATTTCAAAATGCTGGGTTTCTTACCTAATACTTCATCCAAACTATACCCTGTTAATTCGGTAAAAAAGTTATTTACATATTCAATATTCCCATTCGTATTTGTCATTATAATACTTGCAGGACTTTGGTCTACAGCTGTTGCTAATTTTAGTTTTTCATCAAACAAATTATCTATTTGCTTTTGTTTTTTATATTCTTCCGTAACATCAATTGCGGTACTAAAAACAAAACCATCACCTAAAGGACCTGAACGAAATCTCCAATTTATTTTTCTCCCAAACTTAGTTTTTACCGTCCAAATACCCCCCTCTTTTGGCACATCTAATTCGTATAGTTTATTTATATAATCTTTATTAAATACTTGGTCGTCCCCATAGGCTTTTCTACTCCATTCTTCCAAAGTGGGGATATCCTCCTTTGTATATCCAGCTAATTTTACCCACTCTTTGCTTATCAGCTCTATAATTCCATTTTTATGGATTATAGTAGGAACTGGAGCCGACTCAATGGCTTTAATAAACTTCTCTCGTTCACGATAAAGAATCAGATTTTTATTGATTAACAGATAGAAGGTAGAAATCAAGCCTACTACAAAAAATACAATGGTAATTAAATATTGTTGATTTAATTTTTGGAGCAAATAACTCTTTTCAATGATATTTTGATTCATGTAGTTTGCTGCGCTAGCAGTAACATGCTTCTCTACAGGCTCCAATTCATTTACTATATTCTGAAACAGTAAATTTATTTCTACATAATCAGATTCTACATGATTTAGCTTGTCTAAACTAAAGTCAGTGGTGTGTATATAATTTTTAAATGTAGCGTAGGCTTCCCATAATGCCCTAGTGTCTTCACTATCTCCCAAATAATTATTCTTAATTATGGAATAGGTACTGTCTAAGGCATCGAGTTTTCTTTGTATTTTAGCCTCTAATACTGGTGCACTTAAATCCTCTAGAGTATGCCCCGACCACAGCAACACAATGTTCATAGCATCTAGGTTAAATTCACTAACCGCATTCCTTACTTTATAAGGGTGATTATAAAATTCATCTAGATTACTTGTTAGATGATTTACTCCACGAGATATATTAAAGCTATAAACTCCTAAGAGGATTAATACAACCGTAAAAATTAATACAGGAAGATACCTTTCAAACCATTTACGGTTTATTCCAAAATCCCCTCTTCTTTTGAAAACAAATTTCTTGTCCAAAACTAACCCTCTATAAAAATTATGTATTAGTAAGGCTAACACATTGTAACCTTATGAGATAAATTAATTCTTCATCACTTACTAATATCTATTGATAAATTTTTTTAGAATCAATTACACTATTTAAATAGTAATTATCAATAGTAGCCTCATTTGTTAGAACTAAACTAGTGTATAAATAAGAACTAAATATGAAGGGCCATTTTAGAGGGCAATAGTTTCAAGGTAACTGCCTCTCCCAAATATCATCTAAATCCAAATAATCATTACCTATTTACCTCATTAACTTCCTTCCGCAAGAAAGCCTTATTATTGTATGTGATACAAGCATATTTTTGCCTAATTTTGAGCTATGCAGAATTCGACTCGAACTACCCCCAATATCCCTATTATTTACGAAGACAATCATCTTTTAGTGATTGATAAACCTGAAGGAGTGCTGTCGCAAGAAGACAGAACAAATGATTCAGATGTATTAACTCTTTGTAAGATTTATATAAAGAAAAAGTATAACAAACCTGGCGATGCCTACTTGGGTTTGGTGCACCGATTAGACCAGCCTGTGAGTGGTTTAATGGTACTTGCAAAAACTTCGAAAGCAGCCTCTCGCCTATCCGAACAGCTTAGAAACGGCGCTCTTAAAAGCGCTTATTGGGCACTTGTAGAAGGCAGAACTCCCATGGAGGGAACCTTAACTCATTATTTATCTAAAGATAATAAAACAAATTTTGTACGAGCTTTTAATTCTAAGAAATCGGGTACTAAACCAGCCACATTAAAGTTTGAAACGATTAAACAAAGTTCAAATCACAGTTTAGTGGAAGTGGATTTAATTACAGGTCGTCCTCACCAAATACGAGTACAGATGGCTAAAATTGAATTTCCACTTTGGGGTGATTATAAATATGGCGAGAAAGGTATTAAGCCAGGTAGAAGATTGGGATTACGTTCCGTAAAACTTACTTTCATTCATCCTACTACTAAGAAAAAGATGGAGTTTATCGTTAATCCTCCAAAACAACAACCTTGGAGTTTCTTCGACTATTGATCTTAACTTATGCCTCTAAATCCTTATAGTTTCTAACCATAGTAGCTGCCTTATAATGCCTAATGGCGCATCAAAAACTCTCCCATACTGCCGCCTATATTGCTGTTAAATTTTATGGTTTAACACTCGATTCAAATATTGGGAAGAATTTCTCTCCCTTTATTAAAGAGTTTTATGCACAGGTTGTTCAGTTCCTTCCTAAGCATTTAAGTTGGTACTATAAGGCACTTCGCTCTGCCACTTGGCGCCGGTTTTTTATAGCTTCAGAAGAGTTACTTTTGCCAGGTGATTTGATGCATATTATTTGCAGGAAATTCTATATAACCAATTATGTAGATGAGGCCATAGATAACGGATTTGAACAACTTGTAGTTTTAGGCGCCGGTCTCGATCATTTAGGGGTTTATGCTGCAACAAAAGGCCTCACATCTTTCGAGATTGAAACTCCTTTTATGGCGCTTAAGAAAGAAGAGTTCCTAGCATCTAGTAACCAGTTAAATAGTGATTTACATCTACTTCCGCTTGATGTAACAAAAAATAGAATTAGTGAAGTTTTAAGAGATAATTCCGCTTTTGATTCTACTAAAAAAACACTCTTTGTGGCAGAGGGATTTTTCGATTATCTCAATCAAAATGACGCTAACAATGTACTTTCAGAAATTGCAACGGCCTGCCCTAACCATCGCCTAATAACCACGCTTTTTTCTTTGGATGAGTTAAATATATTTCATCGATTTAGCTTTACAACGGGGGTTCGGCTTGTGGGGGAATCGGTGCAACTTCCCTACAATAAAGAGGGCTTTATCAACCTTCTAGAAAATGTGGGCTATTCTACAAAAAGGGTACTCAGTTACCAAGAAATGGAAGCTGATTTGGTAGCCTTAACAGGGCTAAATCTTCCCGTCCTCAAAGGATTTTATGTTTTGGTTGTAGAGAGATAGGTGGTTCATTGACAGAACTCCTGTAAAGAGGCATCACTGTAGATGTTACGTAATTCGTTGACGGTTTTATAAAGATATAGCCAAACTGGGTCATCCTGATTCGCCTTGCTGGCGGAGAATGACCTATTTGGTTATTACTGTTCAATTCTATCACCGAATTATCTAAATTCACAAGGATGATGCCTTACTGCTTAAAACTCGAGCCTCACTGCTTTTTTATACTGTCAGGTTCTAATTCTGAATCCCATTCAAACTGTATTCTCACATCTTCAAGTATAGCTCTGGGTATTTCTTGAATATCGAAAACCAAAACACTATCAGTTGAAGTTGAATCATCTGCCAATTCAGGTTCTGGCTTTTTATAATACGCTACCCCACTCAAATTCATCATATTTCGCAGAATCCAGCTCTTTCTTTTAGCTACATAGGGCGATGCTGGTTCTACACGCATTCTCTTTGGATTGGGTAATACTGCAGCCATCCTCGCAGCTTCTTCTGCATTCAGTAAACGAGCATCTTTATCAAAAAAGTGATTGGTAGCTTTGCCCATCCCAAATACTCCTGGGCCAAACTCCGCGATATTCAAATACATTTCTAAGATGCGTTCTTTGGGCCACATTACTTCTATAGTGAGCGCTAATACTGCTTCTATTCCTTTTCTTGCGTACGACTTATTACTGTTTAGAAATAGATTCTTGGCTACTTGTTGCGTAATAGTACTCGCTCCTCGTACTCGTTCTCCCTTCTCTTTTTCTTCCAAAGCCTTTTCAATGGCTTCTGTATCTAAGCCTGAATGCTGCCAAAAATGTTGGTCCTCGGAAGCAACTACAGCCCATTTTATATTATCAGGAATGTTCTCATAATCGACCCAGTATTCGCTTAAGCTGTAGCGCTCTGAGCCTAGCTTATCCCAGTCTTCTTGTAAAGTAAACGCGGTAAAGGATGGGTTTATCCAACGCAATGAAAGTACGCTTCCCAAAATAAGTATAAAGCCGAGTACTATACTCAGCCCAATAACCTTAAAGATTTTTGTCCACCGAATCATTTTAATAAAACTCGTTGTTTCATTTTCAGAATATTCATTCAAATTCATAATAACTATAACCTAAGTTCAGCCACTTAAACGTTACTTAGCTCAAATTGTTCTAAAAGATATTATTTGGGTTGAGATGCTAGATAATAACATTTCACCTTTTCAAAGAATTCTCTCTGAACAAATTTAACTTCGAACTAGACTCATTGTTCAACTTTACCAAAGTTAAACTACTAGGCAGCTACTAGATTGGAGTACTCTACAACTTTGGAAAAATTATAGTCAGAACTATATAGTAAAAAGAGAAATTTTAGAGAGTCTAACTAAAACTTCAATTTTTTACTTCAACAAATCAGGTAGCTTTTCGAGTAATTCATTATTAAAAAACAATCCGTTATGTCCCTGTCCTGCTAGTATATAAAAGTCATCTTCCTCTTTCAGTAACTCATTTAACTTTAGAGACCTCTTTATGGGCAGTACCTCATCATTTTCAGAATAAAAGATGGTGATGGCTGCAGAAATCTTTGGCAAACTAAGATCTGTTCTAAGCGGAAATTTCAATAAAATAGTGGGTAAGAATGGATAAGATCCTTTCATAACATCAATGATACTGTAGTAAGGATTCCAAAGCATTACGCTTTTAGGTTTGTTTTGGGCTGCAATTTGGGCGGCCACTCCAGAACCTATAGAAAAGCCAATTAGGTGAATATTCTGCTCCCCATATTCACTGGTTATTTGTTGATACACATTAGCCATATCCCCCACTAAATCAGCTTCATTTCTCAAGTTCCCAGAACTTAGCCCATAGCCTCTATAATCTGGGTAGAGCACATCATAACCTTCTTTTAAAAATGTGGTGAACTCGAGGGGATTTGTATTGTTATTGCTCGCATTCCCATGAAGAAAAAGGACTAATCCTTTAGAGGAATCAGGTGTTTTTGCATGAATAGCGTGGATTTTCACTCCATCTTCCATTTCAAAAAAACGTTCGTCAAATTCAAAAGTATAGGTATAGATATGACCTTGTTCTAGCACTTGTGGCTTAAATAAAATCTTGGTTTGAATGCCATAGAAAAAGGCACAAATCAATACATAGAAAACGCCAAGTGTCAGCGTGATTTTGATGATTGTTGATCTTTTTTTAGACATAGATGATTAATTAGAACCAGATAAAGGGATATGCACACAAAACTGTTTATAAAAATAGGAATAGACAATTCACAGAATTACATCCTTTCGATTATAAATTAATACGATATTGATGCTAGATTTTCTGTTTCTTTAAATTTCTCTAAATTACATTCAAAGCCTCAATATTAATCTATAAAAAGAAGAAGCTTATATTATGAATAACTGCCTCTCTTTTACGCTGTTATATACATCTACCATTTTACTTCTGATTATGGGGTTTTCGCCTATCCTTTATGCGCAGCAGCTTCCTCTCCCACCACGTGCAAATGATGCCATTTCGGGTAGCGCCTTTAAAGACCAAATTGCAAGCCTCAGCTTGGAGGACAGAGAAAATCAAATCTACCAACAAATAATAAACGGCAATGTGCCTGATTTTTTACGCAATCTAATTCCCATTTCATTCACTGAAACCATTCAGGATTCTACTTATGAAGTAACCTATTACGCAATCCCCGATTACTTAGCTGTTGGCTCCGACAGTGATTATTTCTTAATGCCTATGACGCCTATTTTGGCTCAAAAAATATCCAACTCTCTAGACTTTACCCTTCCAACCAAGCAAATGGTAGATCAGATTTGGAGCCATGCCTCAGTAAAATTATCGCCTGCCCCAATTACTGCGAGCCCACAGATGACCACCATTCCCGTTATGTGGCAGCACAACTTGATGGTGAAAGACCAACGGGCGCCAACACTAGATGATGAACCTTTGGGTGCTTTGGTAGCAGGACATAAAAAAGATGTGATTATTTCGAATAAAATTTATGGAAATTCCTCGAGGCGAGTGGTTATTTATGGCTGGCATTATCAAAATGGAAATCCTATTCAGCCAGTTTATTCTGGGCATGCCGAAACTTACGCTGATTATAGCCATGGCATCCGATTAGTGCAGGATAGTGTGTTAATAAACAATCAAGTTCACCGAATTACGAATATACTAAAAGATGCCACTCTAGCTTCTTTATTTAGTAATGAAGGAATGATTAGAATGCCATTTTACCCAAAGCCAGAGGCTGAGATTCTTAAAGCACCTAAAGTATTTGGAATTACTTCTAAAGACTCTACCACCGCTCAAATTCCAGTGAAACAAGATTCAAACATTAACTCATTCCTTGTTTCTGTTAGTTTAGATGGACAAACTTTTTTAGACCCTGAGCCTATCACTGCAGAGCCATTGCTGTTAACAGATTTGAATTCAAATGAAATCACTTATATAAAACTACAATCTATTTCAGACAGCGATACCAGTGACTTTTCAGAGGTTTTAGGAGTTGCGCCAGCTCAATCTAAAAATAAGATACTGGTAGTGAACGGTTTTGATCGTGCAACAGCGGGAAATACGTATGACTTTATCCGTCAACATGGGCAAGCGCTTCACGCCAACGGATATTCTTTTGATTCTGCCACAAACGAAGCCGTTTCAGAACAGTTAATTTCACTAAACGCCTACGATGTGGTTCACTGGATATTAGGCACAGAAAGTACTGCTGACGAAACATTTAGCACAAAGGAGCAAGAGATAGTAAAATCCTACCTTCAGCAAGGCGGCTCATTAATGGTTTCTGGGGCTGAAATTGCTTGGGATTTAGATAATCGTGGGAGTTATGCTGATCGTACATTTATGCAAGATTATTTAAAGGCGAGATACCGTTATGATGCCCCCGATAACAAAACTGCCACTTTCTACACCGCAGAACCTATAGAAGGATCTATTTTTAGCAGTCTATCTACCATCACTTTTGATGACGGTACAAAAGGAAGTTATGGTGTTAGTTACCCCGATGTTTTGACACCAGCCAACGATGCTAAAACTGCACTCATTTATTCGGGTACATCCTCTCAACAAACAGCTGCGGTTCAATTTAAGGGAATTTTCCCTGATGGGAGTCAACCTGGCAAACTCGTGTATTTCGGATTTCCTTTCGAAACTATATATCCAGAATCAGCCCGTACTGAGGTGATGAAACAGATTATGCTTTTTATGGAGTCGGAGGCTACTTCTATATCCAATAATGAAAATGATGCTGCCAAAAAAATAGTTTTAGCACAAAATTATCCCAATCCATTTAATCCAATTACAAACATCAATTATACGCTGAGTGATGCACAGCATGTTGTATTAGCCGTTTTTAATTCCCTGGGACAGGAAGTTGCTATATTAGAAGATTCTTTTAAATCAAGCGGTACTTATACCGTAAGTTGGAGTGCTACTCAGTTTTCAAGTGGAATGTATTTCTATCGATTAACTACACCAAAAGGTTCTATAGCTCGCAAAATGTTACTGTTAAAATAAAAGCTTTAAGGAAGTATTGGATATTATTTTATTCAGCTAAGTTTGCATCATATTAATTCAAAGATTTTTTTTAAAATAAGTTAATTCGCTCTGTTTGTTCATATTTTAACATTACATAATTTATTTTTATAGTAATAAAGCATATATACACAGATTAGATGTTAATTAGTTTTGAATAACGTTTCGCCATTTTGGGAAATAAATAAATATTTAAATTATATAAACAAAAGCCTCATGCTTAAAAGAATTTTAGTTGCACTTGACCGAGACACAGACACACCAATAGCCACCAGATATGCTATTAAACTAGCAAAAAGCTATGATGCAAGCTTGACAGGACTTGTTGTAGTAGATTTGGAAACTATAAGTGAAGTTGTGGGCGGAGGTGGAATCGGAACTATCCATTTTGCCAAGCAACTAAAAAAGGATTTAACCGAAAAATCGCGAAAAGAGGCGACAAAACTGTTACAAAAATTTAAAGACTTGGTTGAATCTTCTAACGTTAATCACTCCAAACTAATATTTGAAGGAGTGCCTCACGAACGTATAATTGAAGAATCGAAATACCACGATTTATTGATCATTGGTAGAGAATCTCATTTCTTTTACAACCGTCCTGACCACGATACCAAAACACTTGCTAATCTTGTGAAAAATGGGGTGGGTCCTACTCTAATGGTTACCGACTCATATCGCCCCATTAGTCGTGTACTCGTAGCTCATGATGGAAGTCATACCTCCGCTCGTGCTTTGCAGTGGTTCGTACAATTAGAGCCATTTGGGCGTGACGTCGAAATTGACATTATTAATGCTTGTAATAAAGAAAAGCAAGAGACCGCTGAACAAGGTGAGTATGTTATTAATCTAGCTTATGATTATCTAAAAGCTCATAATTACGATAAGGTTAGTAAACAACTAATCGATGATAAAGGTGGCGCAGGCCAACAAATAATAGCTTACGCTAAGGATACTAAAGCCGATTTAATTATCATCGGCGCTCACTCTAAATCTGCCATTCGCCGTATAACCTTTGGATCTGTAACCCGCGAATTAGTAAAAAATAGCCCTGTTCCACTGTTTCTAACTAGATAATTTGGGGAATTAGGAATTAGGAATTAGTTATTAGGAATTGAGGTGATTTATAGCTGCAGAGCAGCGATATGTTAATAGTAATATTTACGCCAAAAATCCCTAGCTCCAGCGGAGCGACATCTATTTGGAGCTTGGAATAAAGTTAGTAATTAATGGAATAGAGAATTGAGTTGCTAGATATCTCCTCGTTGCGTCGCTCCGCCATACTTTTCTAAAATTACCTTACTAGTATTTCGCCCCTTCAGGGCTTTAAAATAGCGGTTCGAAAATTCATGGGGCTTCAACCCATGTTATGATATTGCGCACCTTCGGCGCTTAGATAGTTTTGGAACTGAGCTATAAATTGTATCAATTAATCTATGTGAACTATATAAAATGGAGATATTTAAGCCCTGAAAGGGCGATATATATTAGCGAGGTGGTGAAGCCCCTCGTTAATAAATTGAGCCAAACAATACAAAGCCCCGCCAGCGGGCGGGGCGAAATACACAAAGTACGAGGTAGCCATTTCATAAGATCCTGATTCAGGGTGCTCGGGGATTAGGTGATTAGTCGATTTAACACTACCAACCACCTAAGTTCATTTCTTTATTTGTAGGTATAAAAACCTTCGCCTGTTTTGTTGCCTAATTTTCCGGCATCAACCATTTTTACGAGTAATGGAGAGGGACGATATTTTGGGTCTTTAAATCCTTCATACAACACGTTCAGAATATCTAAACAAACATCAAGGCCAATAAAATCAGCTAAACGAAGTGGTCCCATTGGATGCGCCATTCCTAGTTTCATTACTTCATCCACATTCTCTGCCGTTGCAACACCTTCCGACACACAGAAAATAGCCTCATTAATCATTGGCATCAGCACTCTGTTACTTACAAAGCCAGGGAAATCATTTACAGGAACGGGGATTTTATTTAGTTTCTTGGAGGTCTCTTCAACAGCCTTATAAGCACTGTCGCTGGTTTCTAGTCCACGTACAATTTCTACCAACTTCATCACAGGTACTGGATTGAAAAAGTGCATGCCTATAAAACTCTCGGGACGTTTTGTGAGCGATGCTAATTTAGTGATCGAAATTGAGGAAGTGTTTGAGCCTAAAATCGCGTGTTTAGGCGCATTTGCATCTACCGCAGTCCATACAGCCTTTTTGATGTCGAAGTTTTCTGGTACTGCTTCTATAACCAAATCCACATCTTTCACACCTGATGCAATATCTAAATATAAAGTAAGATTGGCTAGGGTCGCTACCTTCTTAGCTTCGTCAATTCGTTCTTTCGAAACCATGCGATCAAGATTCTTAGTAATGGTAGCCAGCGCGCGATCTCCAAACTCTTGCTTGGTCTCAATTAGGTTTACTTTAAAATCGTTCATGGCAAAAACATGAGCTATTCCGTTGCCCATGGTTCCACCGCCTATAACTGCTACTTTTTTAATCGACATTGGTTCGTTTTTAGAAAGTTTAAAATTTGGCACTAATTTACAAAGATTTGGAAGCGCTTTTCACTGTAAAATAACAACTATTAGATGACAATTAAGAATGCTATTTTAGAAATGAAAAATACCTGAAACTACTGTTCCATACTGCAAAAAAATGTCAACTATCTACTACATTCGGATGTTTTTTCTGTCCCCCTATTATTACTTTAGCCCTAGCTCTAATTAAGGTCTCTATTCATGAAAACATTTTCTAAACTACTACTCTTTTTCTTCATCCTAATTATCGGTTTTGCAGGTCTCGCCTTCTACTGGACCTTCTACAAACCGCTGCCTAACTATGAAAAGAATATTAGTCTTGACCAAATAAAGCAGCCCGTAGATATCCATTGGGATGAATTTGGTGTGCCTCACATCTATTCAAACAATAAAGAGGATCTTTATTTTGCGCTGGGATATGTACACGCCCAAGATCGACTTTGGCAAATGACGCTTTCACAAATTGCTGCAGAAGGACGTTTTGCTGAGTTTTTTGGGGAAGAATTAATAGAGCTTGATAAACACCAACGTACCCTAGGTTTTTGGAAAATCGCTCAGCGTTTAGAAAAGGAAGTGTTGAGCAGCGAAGAGCGTGATATCTTGCAATCCTATTCTGACGGAGTGAACTCTTTTATCGATAATAATGGAAATAAACTACCTGTTGAGTTTGCTCTTACTAATATTGAGCCTATTCGTTGGAACCCAACTCGTTCGCTCGCCATTGTGCGTTTAATGGCTTGGGAATTAAATTTAAGCTGGTGGACTGAAATCACCTACAGTTATTTGAAAGCAAATTTACCGCCCGAGAAATTTGAAGAGCTAGCGCTTAGAGTCCCAGAAGATTCCCCTACAACTTTAGATCAAAAGGAGTCTTCAAAATTAACCGCTTCCCTCTTACCTATGCTTCATCAAGAATTAAACCTGCGTGCACTTATGCAGAATGAAGGAACACATGTTGGAAGTAACGCTTGGGTAGTTGATGCCTCCAAAACCACCACTGGATATCCTTTGTTAGCAGGCGACCCGCATCTTGGTTTAGATATGCCAGGTAAATGGTACGAGGTTCATCTGAATTTAAATGGCAAGAATGTATCGGGCGCTAGTATAGCCGGTGTTCCAGGAATTGTACTTGGCCAGAATGATGAGATGGCGTGGTCGTTTACTAATATTATGGCCGACGATACCGATTTTTTTCTAGAAATTGTAGATCCAGAAGATCGAGGACGTTATGTAGTTGATTCTCTTGTGACGGAGGAAGCTGCGTTCGAAGAGTTCTCAAAAAGCAGAGAAATTATAAAGGTTAAGGGGGAAGATGACCAAGTATTAGAGCTCCGATACACCAAACATGGTCCTGTTATTTCTGATATTTATCCAAACTCAGAACTGACCAGTAATCAGGTGATTACCATGCGTTGGACGGGACAAGATATGAGTAACGAGTTCAGAGCTTTGTATGAAATAAATTGGGCCGATAGCTTCCAAGAGTTTAAAGATGCACTCCCCTATTTTGGTGTACCAGGTCAAAACTTTATGTATGCCGATGTGGATGGAAATATCGCCATGTTTTCAACGGGACATCTTCCTATCCGTTCTGGAAATAAAATTCTAGTGCGCAATGGTTGGGATCCTTCTCAAGATTGGCAGGGTTTCATTCCTGTAGAGGAAATGCCTCACGTTATAAATCCTGAAAAAGGTTGGATTGCTAATGCGAATAACAAAATCACTACCGATAGCTACAAGCATTATATCGCCTCGTTTTGGGAACCACCTTCTAGAATAGAACGCATTGATGAGTTTCTAACTCAACATGAAAAATTAACGCCTGCACTTTTTGCTGAGCTACAAAACGATTCATATTCAAAATTTGCAGAGCAAACCGTTCCCATTATTTTGGATGTGATTGCTGCGCAGAGTATCTACAATTTTGATGATGCCGTTTCTTATTTAGATAACTGGGATTATAAATATGAAAAGAATGCTACTGCAGCTTCTATTTTTGATGTCTTTATTTTAAAACTGACCGAAAACACATTGCGTGACGAAATGGGCGACCAAGCGTATCAAAATTTCATCTATCATGTAAATATTCCCATCCGCACTATGACGGAACTTTTGCAAGATAGCAGTGCCTTTTTTGATGACGTTCATACTCCAGAAATTGAGACTAAATCTGATATGGTTTTAAAAAGTATGCAAGATGCCCTGCTATGTTTAAGTGATTCACTTGGCCAAGAAACGCTAGAGTGGCGCTGGGAGCAATTGCACACCATCACTTTTGCGCCCCCACTATTTGCCCAAGCAGCTCAAGAGCCTGATGCATCTACAAGTTTAAAACTCATTGTGAACAACCTGCTAAGCACCGGTCCATTCCCAGTTGAAGGGCACGGGATGTCGGTTAATAATGGACAATATAGCTGGCAAAAGCCTTACGAAATGGTACTTGGTGCCTCCATTCGTAGAATTGTTGACCTTTCAAATATGAGTAGCACTCAGTCGGTTATCCCTACCGGACAATCAGCAAATCCACTTTCGAGACATTTTGGAGACCAGACTGAACTTTGGCTAAACGGTCAATACCGCACCTTCTACCAGGATAGCGCATTGTTTAATAACACAAAATTGCGGAGCATGCAGCTAACTCCTATAAAGTAGATTGGGATTGGAGAAACTTATATGTTGAAAGGATTAAAAGAATAACTCAAAATTAGTTTCTCCTAAATGAAAACGTCGTTTTTAGTTGAGTGCTTTCCTACGCTTGAAAAAGAACTCTTGAAAGAAATCGAGGAATTTTCATCGGTTCGTAGTTTTGCTGCGAAAGAGTACATTGTTAGGCAGGGAGATAACATCCGCTTCCTGCCCATTATTTTAAGTGGCAGCGTAAAAGTATTTAGCACTGAAGATACCATTCAATTTCTGCTGTATTACATCTCCTCTGGTGGCTCTTGCATCTATAGCTTTGCCCATACCCTAAATAATGAACCAGCAGAATTCTCAGCCATGGCAGAATTGGATAGCGAGCTGTTACTCCTTCCACAACAAAAAGTGGCAGAGTGGTTAAAGATATATCCTTCTTTCGGGAACTTGGTTATCAGTGATTATCAAAGGCACAACCAAGATTTGTTGAATACGACTAAGCAACTAGTCTGCTACAATCTAGATCAACGTTTGTTGGAATATTTAAAAACCAAAGTAGAACTAACAGGTTCAAATCTCCTGAATTTAACCCACCTAGAAATAGCCAATGATTTAGGAACTTCGAGGGAAGTTATAACTCGTGTTTTAAAGAAATTGAGTATTAATAACGAAGTACAACAGAAAGGGAGAAAAATTAAAGTCCTGTAAAGTGATGTATATCACTGATTTTGTAGCTGTTTTCTATTAGATTGTATTTTTACAAATAAAAAGGAGAACTAATTATGTCAGCTTCAATAGAACTTATCCCCGGAAATACACTCATCACTAAAACTCCGCAAGAAGGCCGTGAACTAGCTATTAAAATGGCACGCTTGAGTATTAAAGCCATGCAACCCGATGCTGCAGTACGTGATAAATTACGTCCCGATTATGCCGATGATGCAGGTTTACTCATCGATGCAGGCCAAACCATAGCTATGGAATTTGCCATTATTGCCCAAGCCAATAACTATTGGAGATAGGTTTGTGATTTTTTCTTAGCGAGGGGTGTTATGTCCCTCGCTATCATATTTTTATCTTTTGGGTGTTGGATGGTTCGTTTACAGATTTCCGCTAAGGGGGCATCCTGTACGCTGGCTAGCGAATCAAGGTCTTATGAAATTGCTACTAGAACAATCATTATTCATGGGTAGTACACCAAAAAGTGTGTATAACTTATAAATGTCATTTTTTTATCACCATTTCGACTAGTTATTAGTTTGGCCTTATTTAGCCGGTAGATTTGATATTAAGAACATTAATAGATTAAATATAGGAGTCGGTGGGAAGGCTTGTTTTATAGAAGATGCGTACGAATCCACCGAAATTCTGGCAAGATTTATTTAAAAGCCATCTTCGGTATTAGTTTTCTGTTCGATGATTAAAGACGAACGATATCGCCTGCCTATGCCGCAGGCAGGCTCCGCTGGAGCTGAGATACATCCATATCTAATATAAATAGTATATCAATATTGTAAGATTATTCTATAAAATTGGCGTTATTCAAGCCCTGAAGGGGCAAAATACACGAGTTACGAGCTAGCCGTTACTTAACATCTACAAAGATGACAGAAGCACTTTTATATTCTTCCTAGCCGCCCTACCTCTCCGCCTCAACCTACAGTACAAAGCTTTACTATTTACTGTTGCAGTTTTTAATATATTAATGAGAGTTAGGTTTTAAAATACTCAGAAGCTTAGCTATTTATTGAAACTTCATCATCTACAAATTTAGAATTTTATGCGATTTGGAATAAGGGCACTTCAGGCCATTATTATCCTCATTATTTTTGGGGCAGTAACTCAACTTCCAAAATTTAGTGGTAATAAAAGTTCGACTTCAAGCAATTCTAACTTTATCGATTCTTTGGTAGAAAACACCAATTTGAGAGATAAAATTGGACAGCTTTTTATTGTTTCTGCTTTTGGTGAATTCTATAATCAAGACGACCGCAGGTACAAAGAACTTGTAGATATGGTACAAAAGCAACATGTGGGCGGCATCATATTTATGCGTGGCGATGTATATGGCCAAGCCATTCTCACCAATAAATTGCAGAAATTAAGCTCCATCCCTCTCTGGATTACACAAGACATGGAATATGGCGCAGCAATGCGTATTAATGGAGCTACACGCTTCACTCCTGCCATGGGCGTAGCATCTACTGGTAATAAGTACAATGCTTTCTTAATGGGACAGGTTACAGCACGCGAAGCAAAAGCTGTGGGAGTTCATCAGGTTTTTGCACCCGTTATAGATATTAATAATAATGTTGCCAATCCTGTTATAAATATCCGCTCCTTTTCAGACGATCCCATAATTGTAGGCGAATATGGCGCTGCTTTTATTGAAGGCGTTCAAAGTGAAGGGCTAGTTGCTACCGCTAAACATTTCCCTGGCCATGGCGATACTATGGTAGATTCTCATATTGGGCTACCAGTATTAAACCACAATTATGCACACCTCGATTCTGTGGAACTAGTTCCTTTTAGATATGCGATTGACAGTGATGTTAGAAGTATAATGAGTGCCCATATTGCCTTCCCAAATATCGGCTCAGAACCTGAATTACCCAGCACACTTGACCCCACTATCTTAAGCGACATCCTAATAGACTCGCTTAATTTTAAAGGCTTAGTTGTTACCGATGGTTTAGATATGAAAGGAATCACTTCTAAATATTCCCCTGGCCGTGCCGTAGTAAAAGCATTGCTTGCTGGCGCAGATATTATGTTAATGAGTCCCGATACCTTCACTGCTATTAATGAAGTGGAAGCTGCGGTAAAAAATGGAGAGATTACAGAAGAACGAATTAACAAATCTTTCCGAAAAGTATTAGAATGGAAACTAAGTTTTGGGCTTTTTGATAAAGACAATCAGGTTGATATTAATAGTCTTGACCGTATTGTTAATACGAAAGCAAACAATGCCGTTGCAACAAACATTGCACACGAATCGGTTACCATTCTTAAAAACGACAAGGATATTGTACCCATAAATCCCAACGACTATAAACGAATTTTAGTCGTATCCATCTCGGAGGGTGTTGCGGGAAATACAGGCGCGAGTTTTGCAGGCGCCATGCGCGACTTCCATCCTAATGTTTCGTTTCACGCTTACGATAAAAGAACGAGCGATAGAGATATCCAAAATATTATTCGAAGCGCTCAGTCTGCCGATTTAGTAGTTATAGGTGCTTTTGTAGGCTTTAACTCAAGTAGATCCATTCAGTTTTCTAGGAGCCAACTTTCCTTCCTTCATAAATTGAAAAGAAGTAAAAAACCATCCGTATTAATCGCTTTTGGAAATCCATACTTGTTAAGTGAGTTGCCAGAAACTGATGTCCATGCTATTGGCTGGTATAATACAGCAGATCAAACACATGCCGTGGCTCACGCTTTATTTGGGGCTCATGACATAGATGGAAAATTAACCATATCCATTCCAGGTTATTACAACATAGGCGATGGCATTTCTTTTAAACAAGAAGTAATGGGTTATGGTGATCCTGAAGAGGTTGGGCTGAGCTCTACAGCCTTGTACAAGATTGAAGATATTTTGCAGGAAGCTATCCGAGACTCGGTTTTCCCTGGGGCGGTAGCTGCTGTTGTTAAAGATGGACAGATGGTATTTAACAAGGCAGTTGGCTATTGGACCTACGACAAAATTAAAGCAACAAAAAATGACGACGTATTCGATTTAGCATCTATAACTAAGGTAATGTCGACAACCACCGCAGCTATGAAGTTAATTGACGAGGGAAAATTGAGTTTAGATGATGAAGTGTGGCGATTTATTCCTGAATACAGAACGCCTGAAAAAGAGCATATCAAAATTAGTGATTTGTTGTTACACCAATCGGGGCTTCCACCCTTCCGTGTATATGTTGATTCGCTCAAAACTCGTCCAGAGATTATAGAAGCAGTTCGGAATGAACCGCTTACTTACAAAACAGGAACAGAATATGTGTACAGCGATTTGGGAATGATTCTACTAGCAGAAATTATAGAAACCATTACAAGCCAACGTATTGATGCCTATATGAGGCGCTCTTTTTATTACCCTATGGATATGAGTTCTACTTATTTCAATCCAAAAAGAGTAAGTCGATGGTATGTTGACAGAGTTCATCCTACAGAATATGACGAGCTATTCGATCGTGGTTTAGTACATGCTCAAGTTCACGATGAGCGTGCTTATTTTATGGATGGTGTAGCTGGGCATGCGGGTTTATTTTCAACAACAGCCGATATTGGTAAATATGCTACTATGATATTGAATAATGGACGTTATGGCGAAACACAGTATATTTCACCAGAAATTGTGCAGCAATTTACTAGTAAACAATCTGATATAAGTGGTAGAGGTTTTGGCTTCGACCGCAAGAGCGCAACAGGATTTAGCTCAGCCGGACAGATTTCAAGTAACAATACTGTTGGTCACCTTGGTTTTACCGGCACAAGCATGTGGATAGATAAAGAAAATAATATGGCCGTAATATTGCTAACAAATCGGGTTTACCCAAGTAGAACATTTGGTAAACGAATTGGGCAAATTAGAGCTGCAGTAGCAGATGCAGCGTTTTCAGCAATTAAATAAGATTTCTATGAATTGGGATATTCTTTACAAACGAGCTTACACGCCGTTTTCAAAACAACCAAAGGCTTGTATTGTAGCAGGTAAAAGTGGCAAATTCTACGCAGGTGTTCGTGTAGAATGTGTTTCGTTTCCAATAACAATACCTGCAACTCAGGCTGCGGTCTGCCACTGCTTATCGGAAGGTGATATTCCTGTTCGGCTCATAGTAAAAGAGAACACTTTAGAGCAGCTCGACTACTGGGCTAAAGAGTTCAATTTAGAAGTGGAAATAACTGACGATATTGCCAATATTTCTTGCTCTGAAAGGGTGGTTACTGTAACCGAAAAAGAGACCCTTCCAACGCTTAAAAAACTCCTTGAAAGTGCTATCACTCCTAACTCAGATTTCCCTGTTTCTGCGCTCCTTTTTATGGGCGAAAAAGCAGTACCTGGTGTGAATGTAGAAACAACCGATTGGACCAAAGGATTGTGTGGCGAGCGGGTAGCTTTATCCAAAGCTTTGGCAATGGGCTTCACCACTTTTACCAGTATGGCAGTGCATACTCTTAAGGGAGAAGTGAGTAGCCCATGTGGCGCGTGCCGTCAAGTTCTTGTGCAACATTTACCCCAACATCCCATCGATTTGTATCATGCAGATGGAACACTTTCACGTCACCAAATTCCAGATTTGTTGCCTTTTAGCTTTAGCTCTAGCTCGCTAGATGCAAACTGATTAGTCATATTAGCTATCATTGTTTGAAATTATCCAAACGTTTTTGAGTGATTGTTATGAAAGATTGGGTAAAAAGATTGGCAGTTTGTAGGCATTTTTTGTGCTTAAACTTCCTTTTTTCGCAAAAAGAGTAAAAAAAACCACTTTTATTCCCTAATTGTGTAAAAAATGTATTTTTTAATTTGATTTGATAGTGCTGAATGAATAGCTTCAACGCATATTCCAATTAGGAAGACAATGTTAATAATAATAAACGGAGTTAAATAATGAGTAGAGTAAC
This sequence comes from Balneolaceae bacterium, assembly GCA_041656135.1. Taxonomy (GTDB): domain Bacteria; phylum Bacteroidota; class Rhodothermia; order Balneolales; family Balneolaceae; genus Balneola. Next base: position 48,814 of record JBBAEC010000014.1, read on the forward strand.
ACAACTACAAGACTTGGTTAACCAAGTAAACGAAGAACTAGAAAAATTTTACGACAAAGGGAACAAAGCAGCAGGTACTCGTGCGCGTAAGGGACTTCAGGATTTGAAAAAGCTATCACAAGATATTCGTCTAGAAATTCAGAGTATTAAAAACGAAGAATAATCTTTACGTTACTTTTTAAGAAAGCTCCGCTATTTGGCTGGAGCTTTTTTTTTGACTTCAAATTACTTACCAATATGCGCTACTTTACACTAATTATTCTAGCTTTTTCGGCGTCCCTTTTTGCCTGCCAAAATAAGCCACAAACCATCGAACAATTATCCAATGCTGTGAGCCAACGTCTTGCCCATATTGAAGGTGATTTTGCAGTGGCTTATAAAAGTATTTCAAAGCAAGAAAATGAGCTGTTAATTTTGCCGGACGAACGCTTCCATGCAGCAAGCACAATGAAAACGCCCGTTCTAATTGAGGTCTATAAACAAGCGCACCAAGGGTTATTCTCCATTCAAGATTCTCTTCTAATAAAAAATGAATTTAAAAGTATTGTTGATGGCTCAACCTTTACCATGGAGTTGAGCGAAGAGGAAGAAAACGATTTATATACGAATTTGAATAAACCTACAAGCATCTATCATTTAGCTTATGAGATGATAACACGTAGTAGTAATTTTGCGACCAATCTACTTATTGACCTTGTTGATGCTAAAAATGTAACCGCAACTATGCGTGAATTAGGCGCTGATAGTATTTCGGTGTTACGGGGAGTTGAGGATTTGAAAGCATTTGAACAAGGCTTAAGCAATACCACTACGGCAAGAGATTTAATGGTGATTTTTGAGCATCTAGCAACCGATACACTTATTAGCAAAGAGGCTAATAAAGAGATGGTCGATATTCTTAAAGATCAAATATACAACGACATGTTTCCTGCTAAACTGCCAAAAGGAACTGTAGTTGCTCACAAAACTGGTTGGATTACAGGAGTACATCATGACTCTGGTATAATCTACACCCCCGATGGCGGACGGTTTGTGTTGGTGTTTCTCTCTAAGAATGCACCCGACAGAGATGCTGTAAAGGATGCCTCTGCCGATATAGCCAAACTCATCTATAATTTTGAAATTGGTAACTAATGAAATACTCCTCGTTTTTTCTTTTAATTATTGCTGCCACACTCATTTCTTGTACTAATAAATCCAAAAACATGCAGAATTCTACTATCGATTGGGATAAAGAGTTTAGTGAACAAGGTCTCGTTAAGATTGATACGAGCTCGTCAAGAATTCAAGTAGAGCTTAAATATGCTACTACCGATAATTTTATGGGCAAAAATGTATACGGTGATTTAAGGACCGCATATTTACAACCCGAGGCACTTGCCAAACTTTTGGCTGCCGATCAGCTACTTCAACAAAGAAATCCTGAACTGCGAATATTGATTTACGATGTTGCACGTCCGCGTAGAATACAACAGGTGCTCTGGGATAGCTCTGACATCCCCGTAGAAGAGCGCAGTCAGTACATTGCCAATCCTAAGTCGGGCTCTATTCATAACTACGGCTGTGCGGTAGATTTAACTTTAGCTACTGCCGACGGAACGCCATTAGATATGGGAACTGGCTATGATGATTTTTCCACTATAGCCCATAGTGATGATGAGGAAACCTTGGTAGCAGAAGGGCGTTTATCTGCTGAACAAAGAGAAAACCGTTTGATACTACGAGGTATAATGACCGATGCTGGTTTTAATACTATAAACAGCGAATGGTGGCATTTTGATGCTTTCACCCGAGAAGAGACTAAAGCCCGTTTTAAGATTGTAGAGTGAGATAGCTTTGAGTTTTGAGGCGTGAGCTTTGAGGAATTTAGTTATTGGTTAATTGGGAATTGGGGACTAAGGAATTAGGGATTGGGGATTTTGTTACTACTAGTGTACGTCTCTGACATAGGTACTAACTATTAATTACTAGGTACTAGTTTTTGGGAATTGTACGGTTATTGTGGTGCCGTTGCTACCATCAATTGCCAAAGTTCCGCTGAGTTGATGCGTAACAACATCTAATAACTTCATTCCTAGCGAATTACTTTGAACATCTTTGATTTTTTCTTCGGGAATTCCCACGCCATTGTCACTAATTACAAGAAATACCTTATTCTCTTCTTCAGAACAATTAATAGTAAGCACGCCCTGTCGTCCATCGGTAAAAGCATGCTTATAGGTATTTGTGATAACTTCATTAATTAAAAGTGCACATGGCACTGCTTGGTTAATATCTAAGGTAACTGCATTTAAATTATACACTACTTCTACATTATTATTTAACCCCATAACATCATTAATGCCTTCTACAAGCTTTTTTATGTTATAGTCGAACCGAATATCGGTAAAATCTTTGGAGGTGTAGAGGTGCTCGTGAATAAGGGCTATAGATTTTATTCTGCCCACGCTGTCTAAAAGTAGAGTTTTTACATTTTCATCTTTATTTTCGTAAGCTTGAAGCTGAATTAACCCAGATACAATAGCTAAATTGTTTTTAACCCGGTGATGAATTTCTGCGAGTAACACTGTTTTTTCATTTGAGCTTTTCTCCAATTCTATCTGTGCTAAATGGTCCTCAGTGATGTCTTGAACAAAACCACCTAGAATTTCGTTACCACTATTTATGTTTTCTACGACATATCCTTTTTCCCACAACCAACGGATTTCACCACTTTTGGTGATTATTCTGTAATTCAGTTCAAAATGCTCTTTATTTTTAACCGCTTTATCTACTTTCTCTCGCACCGCCGCACCATCTTCTGGGTGATATAAATCATTAAAAAACAACTTACTATTGCCTGTAAACTCTGATGCTGAGTATCCTGTAATATCTTTACAGGCATCACTCATATAAAGCATCGTATAATGTTTATCATTTTTACAGCGATACACAAAACCTGGTAAAGTACTAACCAAGTTAGAAAGCATTTCTTCATTTTCTTTAATTGCTTGCTCTGCTTTTGTCTGTATTGTAACATCTTCCACTAAAGACATAATACTAACTACTTCACCCTTTTCGTTTTTCATTACAGCATTGTACCAAATACAGTCTAACACCTCTCCGCTTTTTGTATAATTACGATTTTTACAGACATTACCCTCAACTTCACCACTCATTAATTCGTTAACAACATTCATCACTATTGGGTTATCATCTTCGTAAACAAAACCTAATTCTGTAGATTTTATTCCTAGTACGTCATTCTCTGTAAAACCAAACATCTCTACACATCTGGGCGACCACTGTGTTATTTCAAATTTATTGTCGTATACAATATAGCCAAGAGGTGTATTGGCCAAATAAGTTTGAAGCTCCGTTAAAGTTTGTTCTAATTTTTTCTCTGCTTTAACCCTTTCTGTTACGTCTCTAAAATTATCAACAATCCCGCCAACGGCTGGGTCATCTAGCATATTTGTCATTACCGTTTGAAGCCAGCGCCACTCCCCATTTTTATGCTTATATCTGCATCTATAACCATCAACGGGTTTGCCTGGATTATTGAAAGCTCTTTCTATGGCCTCTTCTACTTCCCCAATATCATCCTCATGCATTATTGAAACACGATCAAGTTCTATAAACTCTTCTTCGGTATAACCGAGAATTCGCTCTATACCCGGCGATATATAAATGATCTTCATTTCTGGACTTAAAACAGTAATTCCAGCACTTCCATTTTCTATAAAGGCTCTAAATCTATATTCAGAAGTTTTGAGTTGTTCAACAGCTACCTTTTCTTCACTCATATCAATTCCAAACCCCGCTAAACAAGGTTCTCCATTATACTCGAGAGCTGTACCTGTAAAATAATAGGGAATTGTGGTTCCATTTTTTAAATGAAACAAAGCCTCTACATTATCATTACCCTCTGCAAAAACATTTGCAATTTTTTGGGCTAATAATCCTTTTTCATCATCTACAAAGAAGTTCAATGGATGAAGTTGTTCAATTTCCTCGTCTGAATAGCCCGACACCTTCGCAAAATTTTCATTCCATTTCAAAAATTTACCATCGGTATTAAAAAGATAGAAAATACCAGGCAAGCTCGTTATAATAGTATCAAAGAGATTTTTCTCATGTTTTATATCTTCAGTAATACTTTTTTGGTCGGTTATGTCTCTTATTATTACAAGAACCTCGCCTTTATCGCTAGGCACTAAGCGTGTTTCGTACCAATAGATATTATTGTCTGCTAATAAATATTGATATTCAAATTTTACAAGCTTATTCGATACACGAGCTTCATTTAATTTTTTTTCTAACTGTTCATATAAGTTTGCTGGTAGTGTTTCTTGAAGGTGTCTACCGGCCATTTCTTCTGGTGAATATGCTAACCTCTCAGGGCGCTTTGATCGAAAATATATAACTTTATTTTCAGCATCTATCTTCCCAATACTATCTGGTATTAAATTTAAAATTGTATTAAAATCATTGATGGCGGAATTCCTATTTGCCGAAACATCAGATTCAACTTCTTCAAATGTAGCCACAATATGTGTGCACTTACCTTCTTCGTCATACTGGGCCTCTACATGAACATGAACCATTAACTTTGTTTTAGTTCTAGCATTAAAAAGCCCTAAATGTGCTGTTTGAATAGCCGTACTCTCAACTAATGCTTTTTGTATAGGATGGGATAACACAGATATTTCTTCCCCATCTTTCGAAAACCAGGTACAAGGTAACGAAGTAAAAGGTTGGCCTACTAACTGTGTATTAGACAAAGAAAGAAGTGTTTCTATCTTTCTATTACCATAAATAACTACCCCTTTTGGGTCAATTATTAATATACCTAAATGAAATCCATCTAAAGTATTTGTTAAAATATTGCTTTCAAACTCCATGCCCATATTAACCCTGTATTCGGATAATTTTTCAACTGTATATATCTAATATAATACAGTGTTAGCATTATAATATAATTATTAGGACATTCAAATCTAAGGCTAAATATTAGTAGCTTCTAGAAGCTTCATCCTATTGAAACGGGATGCATAAAGTTGAGTTTTTGGGATTACGAATCAGCTACATCACCCACGAACAACAAATCGTTTTTCTACCAAATCGAACAAGCCTTGTACCAGTAATGCTAGTACCGCGGCGGGAATGGCTCCTTCTAAAATAAGCGACATGCTATCTAATCGAATACCTGTAAGAATAGGTTGTCCGTACCCTCCTGCTCCTATAAGTGCCCCAAGCGTTGCTGTTCCAACATTTATAACAGCAGATGTTTTTATTCCTGCTAAAATAGTAGGTAGTGCTAGAGGTAATTCTATTTTTTTAAGAATTACGGAATTGGGTAAGCCTAAAGCTTGTGCCGATTCTATAAGTGGAGTGGAAATATTTTTAATACCAGAATGTGTATTCCGTACAATGGGTAGCAAACTATATAGAAATAATGCTGCCATAGCAGGCACAGCTCCAATTCCCAATAAAGGAATCATAAATACCAGCAATGCTAAGGACGGTATGGTTTGTAGTACGCCTACAAAGCTGAGTACCGATTTTTCGATGGCTGGAATTTTAGCGGCAATTATGCCCAAGGGAATAGCAAATAGAATGGCTAACCCTAAAGAAATACCTACTAAATATAGATGACCTAAAGTATTGGTAATAAAGCGCGACCATAGTGTTGATGTTGTAAATTCTGTTTGTACCCCAAATGCTTCTTGGATGAAGGCTGATGCTACCTCTACATCCGCTCTTCCATCAATTTTAACAGCCGCATTCATAGCAACCATCTCTTCTTCGCTAATTTTTCCTTCCAGCCTTTTTAATATCTTTACCGCATTCGGATGTGTCGTTTCTAGTTCTTTTCTGTACAAAATAACTGCCTGGTAATCTGGAAAGAATTGGAGGTCATCTTTCAAGACTTTGAGTTTGTAGTAGTCGATTTCGGCATCTGTCGAATATAAATCTATCACATCTATGCTACCGCCCTGCAACCCTCGATAAGCTAAATCGTGATCGAGTCCTGTTACAGAGGTGGTCGCCAATCTATAGTTTTGTTGAATACCAGCCCAACCATCGGCGCGATTTATAAACTCGTTACTAAAACCGTAATTAAGCTGGGGATGTGCTCTTAAATCGCTAATACTTTCTAGGCCTAATTTATTGGCTTTTGTCTTTACCATACCTAGCGCATAGGTATTATTAAACCCCAATGATTGTGTGGCTTGCAGCCCAAATTCTTCTAGTTTCTGATTTAATTCAGTGATGGTTTTAAACTCTCCACCACCTAACATTTCTTCAATGATAGTTCCCGTATAATCGGGATATATGTCAATATCACCGCTTAGTAGTGCATTCCACAAGATTCTAGTGCCACCAAGTTGCTTATAAAATTCAACCTCCACCCCATCTTCAATTAATAATTGTTGGGTTATATCTCCAATAATTACTGATTCTGTAAATAGCTTAGTGCCTACTTTAACAGGTGCCTGTGCAAGCACATTTTTAGCTGTTAGAAGAATGACCCAAAACGCGACGATAAATATTACACTCCTACGTTGGCTTATCATCAATCAAACTCCATCAATGGGCTTCGTTGGGCATTTACAAAGCGTTCTACAAAGCTATTGGCTGGTTGCTTAACGATTTCTTGAATGCTCCCCCGTTGTACCACATTCCCTTCTTTCATAAGTACAATTTCATCGCCTAGATAGGCTGCCTCGCCCAAATCGTGCGTAACAAGTAATACAGTTTTCTTTAGGCTGATGAAGATATATTTTAGATCTGCTTGCAACTCATATCTCACCAATGGATCGATAGATCCTAAGGGCTCGTCAAGGACTATAATTTCAGGATCGAGCATTAGAGCTCTAATCAAGCTAATACGTTGCTGCTGCCCGCCAGATAGATTATTTGGAAGACGGTCTAATTCACCAATTTCAATTTTAACTAAGCTAGCCAGTTCTTGAATACGGGCTTCAATTCTTTCACTATCCCAGTTTAGATATTGAGTAACAAGAGTACAATTTTCTCGCGCAGTTAGATGCGGAAATAACCCTCCTTTTTGAACCACATAGCCCATTTTACGTCGAGTCTCAAGCATATTTTGTGACGTCAACTCACTCCCATCAATATGCACAGTTCCCGAATCTTGGTGAATAAGGCCCATGGCAATGCGTAACAATGTAGACTTACCACAACCGCTTGGGCCAATTAAAGAAACTGTTTTGGCTTTAGGAATTTTAAGAGAAACGCCATGCAGCACTCCCTTTCCATTGTACGATTTATTGATGTTTTGAAGAGATATCATAACTGCCAATTAAGCGCTTTATAAATTTAATTGAAAGGGCTTTGTTTGGGGAATTGGGGAGGCCAATTAACAATGAGCAATGAGCAATAAACAGTTATTGCGGAATTGTACATATCCCCTACTTTGCGGGCTTGGCGAATTTCTTAGCGCACTTTGCGTGAACCTGAAGATTTGCACGCGAAGAACGCAAAGTTTTAAACGCAAAGGAACGCGAAGGGTTTTGGTACTGAGGTAACAATTATCAATTAACAATGAGCAGTGAGCAATTAACAATTATTGCGGAATTGTACATATCTCTAAGCTCACATCTCAAAGCCATTTTCATATCGCTCCGCTGGAGCTTGGTTGGGTGGTGGCGTAATATTTTTCTATTAATATATCGCCACTCTGTGGCTGGAATCTTCCAAAATAAATAAAAAATCGTGTCATCGGCGCAATCCTCCAATCCGAGACCCGTAAACGATGATTGGTGGTAACCAACCCCTCCGGACTTATTACAGAGACCATCATACCACCCAATACGTCCACTTCCTTGTGAAGGTGGAGCTAGAGGTAATCGGAAATTACAGGCTATGAATATCCAAAGCCATTTTCATATCGCTCCGCTGGAGCTTGGCTGGGTGGTGGCGTAATACTATGCTATTAATATATAGCCACTCTGTGGCTGGAAACTTCCAAAATAAACAAAAATCCGTGTCATCGGCGCAATCCTCCAAATCCGAGACCCATAAACGATGATTGGTGGTAACCAACCCCTCCGGACTTATTACAGAGACCATCATACCACCCAATACGTCCACTTCCTTGTGAAGGTGGGGCTAGAGGTGGTCGGAAATTACAGGCTATGAATATCCAAAGCCATTTCCATATCGCTCCGCTGGAGCTTGGTTGGGTGGTGGCGTAATATTTTTCTATTAATATATCGCCACTCTGTGGCTGGAAACTTCCAAAATAAACAAAAATCCGTGTCATCGGCGCAATCCTCTAAATCCGAGACCCGTAAACGATGATTGGTGGTAACCAACCCCTCCGGACTTATTACAGAGACCATCATACCACCCAATACGTCCACTTCCTTGTGAAGGTGGGGCTAGAGGTGGTCGGAAATTACAGGCTATGAATATCCAAAGCCATTTTCATATCGCTCCGCTGGAGCTTGGCTGGGTGGTGGCGTAATATTTTGCTATTAATATATAGCCACTCTGTGGCTGGAAACTTCCAAAATGAACAAAAATCCGTGTCATCGGCGCAATCCTCTAAATCCGAGACCCGTAAACGATGATTGTGGGCAACTTGGCCGCTCACGAGTCCTCTCTCTGAAATAAAACAAGTTTTATTTCTGTCTCTCTCCAAAGAGAGACATTTTTGCCATAGATTTTACTAAAAGTTTGAAAGATGATTTTCAGTCCAAGAATTCAAAAACTTTCCAGAAATCTGTCCATCCTAGGGGAAGGGACAGATTTTGTGCGTGCACAAAATCAGGGAGAGGACGGTGGGGCTTTGGATTTCACTCTTAGCCACATTCTTCGGAGCATCGCTACGAGAGCAACAGTGATTAGGAATTAGGGAATTGAGGGATTGGGGAATTCAGAAGTTACTATCACAATTACTACGTCATTTCGACCGAAAGGAAGGAGGCCGCCAATTGGCGGATGAGTGACTGAAGTGGAGAAATCTATTGAGTTATATCAAACCTCTGAGCCTGATTCCAATGAAGTGAAATCTAATTAATTATCAAAGCTTAAGAGCCCTATTCACGTGCAATAGATTTCTCCACTGCGCTTGTTTGCTTCGCAATCAATGCTTCGGTCGAAATGACAAGCGTTGAAAAAAATCCCTAAAATCCGAGATTCAAAAATGATGTCTTAAACTCGTCCCATCAGGACGATATATATATATATATATATATATATAAAAGCCCCGACATGCGCCGAGGCTTTTCTAACAATAAATAATAAAATTAACGGCTCAAGATTTCCTCAAAGCTCACTCCTCATTCCTAGCTCCCCGCAGCTTCTTCCAAGCGTACGCGCCACCTGCAGCGGCGAGTAAGCCCAGACCACCATCAATTGGCGCTTGTGAAGGTGTTTTTGGTAACCCAGGAGGTTGTGCAAAGAGAACTGAGGATAGAACCAAAATAATAGTAAGTGTAAGTAGAGTAAAAAATAATGTTTTCATAAAAATAGAATTTAGTAATTAGTACAGAGTATTTAGAAGGAGTATAGAGCAGCAAGAACACCTCACTGCTCACTCCTCAAAGCTCACAGCTATTTAATTAATGTCATTTGACGGGTTATGGTTTGTCCGGCTGCGCTGAGTCGGTAGAAATACAAGCCACTTGCCATGTCTTGTGCTTGCCAGCTGATTGCGTATGTTCCAGCTTGCTTAGTGCTACTTACAAGTTCTGCCACTTTTTGGCCCATAATATTAAACACAGCCAAATTCACCGGACCGTTTTCTGCTACCGAGTACTTAATAGTAGTAGTTGGGTTAAATGGATTCGGATAGTTTTGCTCGAGGGCAAATACTTTCGGCTCATCTTTTGGCTCTAGTGCAACAGGAGTTTTTTCAGGCTGAATAGTGATACTAAAACCTGAAGCCCCCATCGATTTCTCACGAGTTACGCCAGCAGGAGAAAGCACGCTAAAAGCAGTTTTTGCTTTCACCATTTTCGCTTTAGCAGCAATCTCGAAGGTGTAGCTTTCTTGAGCTCTTAAGTCGATCGTCTCGCCTGTGTTGTAGTTGTTGAATATAATTCCCCAACTTTCTGGGATGTTTTTAAGATCGGCAAGACTCAGTGTTACTTCGCCGCCTTTAAGAGCATAACCACCATCTATTTTCTTAAAGGAATTTATTTCTAGTGGGAACTCAACATTTTCTTTTAAAGCATACGGCAAGTTGTTGATATCCATTAGAACGCCGTTCACTTCGGTGCCAAGACTTAGGTAATCGGCATAATCGAGCGGTGATAATTTAAGAGCGTCGTAATTATCTTTACCAATTTTACCCTCGTTTGTAAACGAGAAATAGGCATCGTTCGCGCGACCGTCCATTTGTGCAATCATTCTAAAAGAAGCACTTTGTGTAGACTGTTTGTAGAATGTTCCACCTGTACTTTTCGCAGCTTCTGTAAACTCGAGAGCCGGTGCTGTTGCATCTGCAGTGTTCTGAACCCAGAAGCCTTGGAAAGGAGCAATTTTACCATCGGTTAGTGAGCCCGCGGTACCATTCCAAACGTGATAACTTCCTGCTGAATTAGAAGCTTCTACATCGCCTTCAGATGGTGTTCCATAACTATGATCATACACATACACTGCTCCAGTTAAATCGGTTGTGTCTAAATCAACACCCCAGACAATGGTAGAAGCGAAAGGGTTCCCTACTAATGACCATCCATCAGCAGCTGTGTTTATGTTAGCTGTTACAGGAGCTGCATTTTCGGTTCCAGAAACGGAAAGTGTTTTAGGGAAAGCGTCAGGCGTTCCGTCATAATCGTCATCACTATATACATAGGTGATGAACCCTTGGCCAGGCTCCATGTTATCTGTTAAATTGCTAATTGGACCAAAGCTATCGGTACCAATGTTAAATGTTTGAACACTCGGGTCTGCAGTTACATCTCCTGAATTATCATAAGTGGCTCCAGGAAAACCTTGAGTCCAAATATTGCCGAGTAAATCGGAGTAGGTACCACCATCAACTGGCGAAGAAAGCATTCTCCAGCCTTCGACGCCGGTGATTTCTCTTTCATATTTAATAGCACCAGTACCATTTAGGTCTATTGTGCCACCATTATTTTTAAAGTTCGCTCCACTACGGATTGTTAAAGTATCTCCGGCTCCAATATTAAGTGTACCACCACTTTGAATTTCTAAACTATTAATGGAGATGTTTTCAGTGACATTGAATGTCCCACCATCTTGTATTTGAACTAAATTCGTGGAGAGATTTACAGACGAGCTTAAGACTCCGTTTTCAATATATGTTGAACCCGTATATTCTTTCGCATTTGTACTATATACAACATTAACAGTTGATGACTTAACAGCAACTCCGCCAGCACCACTACCATCTTGTAAATTTCCATTAATAGTTAATGTTTCACTACCATAAATATCTAAGAAATTTCCATTTTGATAAATATCGGAATTAAAAACTAGATTACCATTTACAGGATTTATTTCGCTTGGATTTCCTTTAAAAGCGATACCATTATTAATTGTATGATTCGCAGTAGAGTAATTTTCAATTTTTGGATTGTTACTTACTGCAAAATATAAATCTATAAACTTACCATTAATAAATCTTTCGCTTGTAGCATTCGAATTAAAAATTATTCGATTGACACCTACAAATTCATTGACATTCATGGTCAACTCATGATTATTGTTAATAATAATAATATGGTTTTCGGTAGTACCATCATAACAGTTAGGTCGATTTCTGGATGTATTACCACCATAATCAGAATATTTCCATTGAGAATCTGCTGTTCCAATTTCTGAACAGTCCCCATTAAACCAATTTCCATTGGCAGCGGTTGTTCTCCATTCTACATTCCGCTGCCCAAAAGCCTGCCCAGCTCCTAAGAGGATGACTAAGCTCATACCAAATATTATTTTTGTAAATTTTTTCATCATAGTTATTGTAAATGAATTAATGTTAGTGCACTTAGCTCCCCAAAACAAAACCAAATGTAAGCGCTTACATAGAAGTAACATAAAATAAATGGATTTTGCAAGAGGGGGTACAATAATCAGTGAACAATTAACAATTATCAATAAACAGTTATTAGGGAATTGTAAATATCACCTGCTTTGCGGGCTTAGCGCATATCTTAGCGTACTTTGCGTGAATCCGAAGATTTGCACACGGAGGGGTTAACAATGAGCAGTTATCAATGAACAATGAACAGAACTCAGAATTTAGGAGTTGTTCTTTCTAAGTTTTAGATTGGATATAAAATTAACTCTGACAGAGTTTTAAATTCTGCCAGAGTTGAGAGTTGGCTTTAAACCAAAAATTATACTTCTAGTTTTATGCGGAGTATGCTTAGGCGCGTGCTTTGTTCAGCAATGGTTGCGGGTAAGGCACTTAGCTCTTCACCTTTGTAGGCGGCGCTTCTACTTATTTCTTTGATGTATTCAATACCATCCTCTAAATTATTGAAGAAGGATTTTAGCTTGCGTTTACCAGCTTCTATATCGATGGTTTTTTCTATCATTTCTTCTAGATAATCGACGTACATCACCATTTCTTTGGCAAACATGTGCGGACGTAAACTGCTTACAAGGCTTTCTCCCCTTCCATAGATATGGTCAACCATTTCTTTGAGGGAATAATCGCGACTGAACCACGCAATATTTGGTCCTGGACAGATAGCTTGGCGACCTCGACTTTCTTTCACCACGCCTAAATCGATTAACGCACCATTACCCAAGTGATCGCATAAACATTCTTTTTCAAGAACTTGCTTAATCATTTTGGATTTAGAGGTTTCTTCCATGGCTGCATCTTTATTAATAGAGTCAATTTTTAGTAATTGATACTCGGTAGATGCTGTACATATTGGCTCTTCTGTAAACTCTGTATTTGATTTTAGAAATCCTTTTGGGCAGGGTGATCCTGGTTTATCTTTATCAATACGTTCTTTGTGCCATTTTTCGGAGCCTGTGCCTTTAACACTGTTAAATGGTACACCCAGCGGAGAAATTCCACTTAAATACAAATCTTCTTCTTTAGCATTGGCTAATAAAGTACGGGTTTCCTCATCAACGGCGGTTGCTTCTGGAACCATTAAAAACGGAGAGCCCCAACCTGTTGCTTCCATCCCAAAGTCTTTCATTAAGCGCTGAGCTTCGCCATAATTCCCAATGCCACCTTGCACGGTTACTCGTGGCTCATTTGACCACGATGGATTGTATTCTAGTTCGTTAGTTTCGTAATAACTACGAATGATGGGCAGTATAGCCTCAACGAGTTGATCTTTCTTTTCTTTGAATTCTTTGAGCAAACTTGGAAGTAAATACCCATCGGATGCGAAGGCATGTCCCCCACAGTTTAAACCAGATTCAATACGATATTCAAATACTTCTAATCCCTTTTTAGCGAGATATTTACCTTGAATAAGAGCCGATCTAAAATCGCTCACTTTAAGTATAATTTTCTTTTTGATTTCCCCAGCTTTATCTCTGTAAAAATCTTTGAATTCGGGGATATAATTATATAGGCGAGGATTGAATCCCGCAGAAAGTATTAATGCAGATGAAAGTGAGCTGTTAGCATAGCCTCTCAACGCAGAGTTGGCGTCACTAAACATGGGCAGTTGTTCTTCACCATCTTTTGATTTGCTCAACAAATCTACCTTCGCCATAATATTAACATCGATAGAACCAGGCACCATTTGCTCGGTTAGTTCTTCGGCAAATTCCTCTTTCTCTTTGCCATCTACCATTGCTAGTAGTTGGTTATAGGCTTTTTTAAGAGTGCTTTCTTCGGGCAACATTTCAAAATATTTTGTTTTGTCGTTCGCCTGAAAGAACAGTTCTTCTTTAATAGCTTTGAATTTGATATCAACCACTTCTTTAACGGTTTCTAAATAAGCGGTTATTCTTTTAGCACGCCCATCTTCAACTTTCATGGGAATACTTACAAATTCTAGGTTATATAGCTCGCAATAGTGTTTTCTAATGCGTTCTACTAATAAATCATCAACTACTGAAATAACAGAGTTAATGCCAAACGGTGCTACTCGAATGGGGGAATCGATGGAGTGTCCAGTTCCCATAACAGGAATGGAAAATAAATGTGGGGATGTATGCATAGTATGTATATAAATTTAGTTAGTTAGATTTTCACCTAACTAACTGTGAGAGAAATTAAAAGCTCTTGTAAATGAAACGTTTATCAAAGTTTAAAAGTCTTTTTTTATAAATAATCTAACTCCCCTCCAAAGTGGAATAGAGAGCCATAAGAATAGAAAACCTGATGCGGCAAAAATGCCCATCGAACTGCCAAAAAATCGATTGAAAATAGATCCTGTATATCCCATAAGTGCAGATATATCGAACTTGAGAAGCACTATTATTCGAGCTAAATCTATAGGATTAGATAAAGCGAGTGCTAGCATGGGTTTTTCGATGGGATAATCGCCCAACATCACCACAAAAAGTAGGACAAGTCCGTCGTATAAAATTGCCAAGAACAACCACGATACTAGAGCAAAACCTAGTCCTTTTAAGCGATCTTCAAAGAATTTTAAACCTATAGCAAAACCCAAGGCTGTAAATAAAATGGTGAGTATAAATCCTAAGCTTAATATCAGAAAAGCGTCGATAGTATTTGGCCCTGTTATTTGCCCATTTATGAGTAGCGGTAAACCAACGCCTAAGAGATATGCTAGGCTAAGTGGACCTACAATACCGCCATATAATCCCCAAAATAAACTTGTTCGTTTAATGGGTTGAGCAAGTAATAACTCTGTAAACTCTCGCGATTGATATAAATGCAAAGCACCGTAAACCATGCTAATAAGTGGCACAAAAAGGAGCATCACATTCGAAATACTTAGCAAAGATTTGGGGCCAGCTCCACCAAAACGAATCAAGGCGTCTGCCATCAAATAATATACAATGGCATATCCTATTAGCCATTTAGCGCGGATCAGATCCTTCCATTGGTATTTAAGAATTGTTAGGGTTTTCATGCGGCTTCCTCTTCCATTAATTGAGCTACGGCGTTTTCTAAGCGTTCTGTTTTTTGGGAATCCATAAGCTCTGTCATTGGGCCATGGAAACGAATTTTTCCTTCTACAATAAAGATGATGTTATCTGCCAACTCCTCAATTTCGCTCGTAATATGCGTGGTTAGAAGAATGGTCTTGCCTGCTGCTTTTTCGGTTTTAACTAGGCTTTTAAATTTAATACTCGATTGTGGATCGAGCCCAGCAGTGGGTTCATCAAAAATCAAAATTTCAGGCTGGTACATCAAGGTTAGAATAGCGCTTACTTTCTGGCGTGTTCCACCTGAAAGATTTCGAAGGCGAGCATCTAAATTTGCAGCTATACCAAAATATTTTATAAGCTCTTCCGATCTATTTTCTTGATTGCCTCGTATATCTTCTATAAGACGAATCAATTCACGAACTTTCATATTTTCTGGATATCGCCCAATCTGAGGCATATAGCCTATATTTTTTCTGTATTCATGATCGGTTGAAACGGCGGTTCCATCAATATAAATTGTGCCACTATCGGGGCGGACAAGGCCTAACAAACATTTTATAAGTGTAGTTTTCCCTGAGCCATTTGGCCCCACAACCCCTGTTGTTGTTCCTGGAAGGATGTCTAAATCTACATCTTTAAGTACATGCAAGGCGCCAAAAGATTTATTCAATTTTTCGGTGCGAATCATAGTTTTTCCCTCATTCTTGGTTTTGCATCAATAAGTTTATCTGGTGTAATCACTGGCAGAAATTTCTCGGTTGCATCTAGTAGATCTATGAGTGTACTTCTGAGTAAAATCAAAGCCTGTGGATGTTTCTGCACCACTACCGAAAATAAACGAACAGGACGATGAGGCACATCCCCAAACCCGTCCTTATCTAAATCATAGCCCTCGTAATGGCTCCAGTAATTAGCCTCAAAAAGGTTGAAGTTTTGCTTACTGTTGGTGGTTACTTCAAAAGTATTTGCGAAAAAATTATTATCGGTAAATACATTGTCCATCGAGTTTGCCATCAACTTTATAGCCCAGCCATTTTGAATAAATGTATTATCGAATATGTTGTTTCGATTGGAAGACTCCATATACAAGCCCACCGAGTTATTTGAAAAGTTATTATCTACAATTTCACTTTCATTAATTTCTTTCAGTAATAACCCGTAAGCAGCAGAGCCCCAATTATCTTTAAAATTGTTATTTCTGATTTTAACTTTTGAGGTGTACATTACTGCCACCCCTGCGCCATTATTACTAATTTCGTTGTGAGAATAGCTACAGTTATTCGAAAACATAAAATGTAGCCCATACCTCAAGTTATTGTGGCTCAAGTTATTAACTACCTCTACCTCTTCTACAAATTCGAAATAAAATCCATCTCTGTGGCCTGTAACTGTATTATTTTGTACATGTACATTTTTACTGTACCACAAATGAACTCCATTACCAGATGAAGTTTCTTTTAAACCAGAGGCAGTTATTGTGTTATTTTGAATTAATACATTAGCTGACTGCGAGAGGTAAATTCCAAAGAAATTATCTGCTAGTGTGAGCCCATCTAACACTACATTCTGTGATTTTTCTACCAATAAACCTGCATAATCATCAATAAAACTAGTACCTGAATTATGGATTTCGAAGTTTTTAAGAGTTACGCTATCCGATCTTACAATAACTACAAACCCATCCTCTTGTCCGTCTATAATAGCTTTACCTTCGCCAATTATAGTGAGGGGTTTATCAACAACAACTCCAGTTTCAAAATACACGCCTTCCGTAATTGTAATGGTATCGCCACTGCTAGCTTTGGCAATTGCTTCAGTAACAGAGTTTAGATTACCCTTTGGAGAAACCACCCAATTTTGAGCACTCAATACCCCACTAAACACCAATATACTAGCAAGGGTACTTAGAGTTATTATTAGGATCTTTTTGAACATAGTTTCTCCACCCACAATTAATGCTTCATCATATTCATGGTTTCTGAATGACTTTTCATTTCGAAGCCAGTAAGTTCATTCCAGCTAATAATTTTTCCAGGATATTGGTTGATATGATTATTTGCTGCTTCGTTACTTTTGAAAGCTAGTAAGCCCATGCCCATTGGCGATTTTATCACTTCGCTTTTAACAAAGAAGGCATCATTGGCATTTACCCACTCTACCGTAGCAAAATCAGGAACCCAAAGAGTTTGATCGGTTGCTTTAGGTTGTTGCTCTTTTGTATAAGCGGCTAAACATTCAATAGAGTCAAATTTGAAAGCTTTTCCGGTTTTTTTAACTATCTGAGTTGCAAATTCTTCGTCCATAATTACCATCTTGCAATGCGCACATTCATCACTGCCAAAATGAATTTCATGTGGCTTGTTAGAGCAGGCTGAAACAGCTATTAACACTGCAGCTAAAGCTATAAAAAACTTATTTTTGAACTGTTGATTAAACATTTTTCCGCTTATTTATTTATTATTTTATTACTAAGCTTCTTTCGCTGGGCGCTCACGCCACCATACAAGCGAGGCTAGGCTAATCGAAAGAATTGAGATATAAAACCCTATATGTGGCAATGATACAGCACGAATATTAAGTAACTGTTTAGAGCCTATAAGTGGTGGTTGGTAGCTCATACCAGGTACTTTTATGGGCGCATTCGGATCTAGGTTATGCCCATAATCGTACTCCCATAAATAAAAATCTACAAGGCCAACAACTGCTAACACTCCAAATAAAATCAACCAAGCTAACACGTAATTCCTGTTACCAAAGCCAGCTATTAACAAGCCAGTTACAATCAAAAAAGCAAAAATGTAGGGCATTATTTTTAGCTCTGGGATTGAGTCTGGTACAATAGGTTTCATGCCTATGTAATGGTTTAGACCGTTTATATTCTGCAAGTCTTGCGGCCTTTTCCCTTCTATAACATTAATACTAATGTTTAGCCCAATACCTTCTGGATACTGCGGCGCTTGAAGATCTATACTCCAAATTGGGAATAAGTAAACCAAGCCTAACAAGAGTGCTGCCACCCCCATTATAATCATATTTTGCTTTTTCATAGCTTCCATGTTGTTAGTATTAAATTGAAAAAACTAGTGGAGCTCTCACACTCCACCAGAGTAGAAGAATAAATTATTTACCGGTAGAGTATTTTATGGGTGTATTTGAACCCGCTGGTGATACTCTTACATAACCTTGCATTTCTTGGTGAAGTGCAGAACAGAAATCAGTACAGTAGAAAGGTTGAACGCCTACTTTTTGAGGCTCCCAAACTAATGTTCTTGTTTCGCCAGGCATAATTAGTATCTCAGCCGTTCTTGCACCTTGAACTGCAAAACCGTGTGGTACGTCCCAATCTTGTTCTAAGTTTGTTACGTGGAAATACACTTTGTCACCTATTTCAATACCTTCAATGTTATCTGGGGTAAAGTGGCTACGGATGGAAGTCATGTAAACGTGAACAGTTTTTCCATCGCGAACTACTTTAGTTTCAGATTCGCTTCTAGTAACATAAGGGTGATTGTTTTCGGCTAGCTTGTAAAACCTAACTTGATCTTTCATCAATAATTCAGCTTTTACAGCTTGGGCATAATGCGGTTCTCCCTCTGTTGGGAAGTCGAGCAGAAGCTTCATTTTATCGCCAGAAATATCAATCAGCTGAGCAGAGTGGAACATTTCAGGACCTGTGGGTAGGTAACGATCTTTGGTAATTTTATTTAAAGCTACCAAGTATTTACCGTCAGGTTTACGAGTGTCGCCACCAGGAATCATTAAGTGACCAGGAGAATAATAAGTATCAATTCTATCTAGCACTTCGAATGTTTCTAGGCTCCATTTCACAATTTCTGAGGTGATAAAAGCAGTAGTGTAAGCATTGCCTTTACCGTCGAACTCGGTGTGTAGTGGGCCAAGACCTGGGTTTTCAACTTCACCAGCTAAAATGGATTCGTATTTAAGAACAGGAATTCCATAAACTTCGCCTTCGAACTCTTCATTCTCAATAGCTTTAATCATTTTATCGAAAGAGTGAACAGGAATTACAGTAGATAGTTTACCACCAGCAACAATAAGCTTGCCATCAGGAGTTACATCTACGCCGTGAGGGGATTTTGGAGTTGGTAAGTAGTAAATGATACCTTCTAATTCGCTTGGATCTAGCACGCGTACTTCGGTATGTTTCTCACTATATGCCATGTGTTTGTCATGGTCGTAGTAGTTACGACGATAGTCAGCTTTTACCATTTCACCTTTACCAGCAGCGGCATATTCAGCAGCTTTTTTCCAGTTTACGGCAGCAATGAAATCTTTGTCATTTTTAGAAGCGTTGATTTCGAGTAAAGTGTGTGCTTCTTCACTATTGTAACTTGTAAAGAACGACCAACCGTGAGATGGACCTTTACCAGAGTGAGATAAATCGTAGTTAAAACCAGGTACCAATAATTGGAAATCTAGTTTCATTGATCCATCGTCTTGTAGTTTTATGAAAGAGATAGTGCCTTGAAAGTTTTTCTTATACGAATTAATAGGCACGTCAGTATCATCTAAAGGAATACTAAAACGGGTTGCAGCAGAAATATACTCAGTGTTTTGAGTTACAAATGGAGAGGCGTGGTTACCTGCAGAATTTGGTATTTCAATTATTTCTGTAGTTTGGAAAGACTTTAAGTCAATTTTGGCAAGACGAGGGGTGTTATTCTCGTTTATAAAGATATAACGGCCATCAATTTCGCCATTGGTTTGAGATAACTCTGGGTGGTGAGCATCACCCCAAGGAATAAAGCCATAAGAAGTTTCGAGCATGGCTTTGGTTTCTTCGTTGTATCCATATCCATTTACAGGAGCTTGTGAGAATACAGGAATGGTGTAAATATGACGCCCCGAAGGAAGGCCATATACTCCCATTTGTCCATTAAATCCGCCCGAAAAGAATCCGTAATATTCGTCGTATTCACCGGGTGCCACATATACTTTTTGGGCAGCATCGCTATTCGATCCTAACTCAGACTGTGAGTTACAACCAAAAAAAGCAACACCTATAAAAAGTACTGTAAACAGGCTTAGCAAATGTTTCAGTGTTTTTGTTTTCATAGTATTTATTGTTTGTTAGGGATGGTGTAGTTAGTTTTAAAATCTATTTTTTGAGCGAAACCAAGTACTCTACCACTGCGCGAGCATCTTCTTGCGATAGATTTTGATTAGGCATAGGCGCTAAAAATTCAGCCAATACTTTTCTGGCTTCAGGATGTTTCTTGACCATTTCATCTGGGTTAAGAATCATATTCATCATATAGGTAGGCGAACGGCGATCGATAATATCTTGAACATCAGGGCCAATGTATCGCTCCCCAACTTTGTGACATGCCGAGCAGTTCATTACAAAAATATCTTCTCCTTTTTTAATCATCGCTGCGTCTGTTCCGCTAGCAGTGATTACTTCTGTTATGGGACCTATACCGTGCTCTAGCTGAAAAGCACTTAATCCACTTTCTGATGTGCTTTTAGCTGCTTTATTATCACTTGCATCTTTTTTAGTGTCTCCGCCGCCGCAAGCAACAGTTAGAAGTAGTGCTGTAACTAAAATCGTTTTTAAAATTTTCATATTATTTAGCCTTTTTGATGTATTAAGAGTATTTAGTCTTAATATAATTTTGAATTATGAAAGAATTATGAATTTTGTATTATTTTATTTACAAATAGACATTTCCTATCAGCACCATTGTTTTTATTTATACCCTGTTAAAAAGCATATAAACCCTTATTACTATAGATTTGACTGAATGGCATCTCAATCTATAATTATGTGATTTGAAAAAAATTTAAGAATACGGCCTATTTCTGAGAATGCTTTCAGGCTACTAGTAGCATAATATTGTAGGAATTAGACAGACCTGAGGTAGTGGCCCAAAAAGTGTGTGATGGGGCTGTGGTTAGTGAATGGAATCCGGAAGATGTGTTCCTATAATAAATCTTGCCAACATTTCGGTGTATTCGTATGCATTTTTAATAAAATAAGCTTACCCACTGATGTCGATATTTAATCCTTTAACTCCGAGGTAAATCTCGGGACTATGTATGTTCTGAAAAGCTAATCTGATGCCGTCCCAAAATTGTGTAAAGAAGTCGTGAAAAAGTACTAATCCAGCAACAGGATAAGGGGTTGCAACCCCTTATTATCTTCGTTATGAGATAGCTATTCTTTGAATGAGTTACCATTTAAGCCTTTAATCTCAATTCAAGATTGTAATTAGTTGGTAACTATCGGACTGTTCATAAATGGAATTACTATGTAGATCTAATAGAATTTTTCATTCGATTCTTATTCTATTTTCAGCTCTAACTTAACTGGTTTTGCAGCCCCTAACCCCATGTATAGTTTAACTAAGGCAATTAATAACAACGTGAATAATGAATAGTTCCAATTGCCAGTTATATCGAACAAACCGCCAAGTAGAATGGGACCTAGTGCGGCTAGTAAATATCCTATAGATTGTGCCATTCCTGAAAGTTCAGTGGCGGTATCAGAATCTTCTGAGCGGTGTACAATTAGTAAGAGCGCAAGTCCAAAACTTCCACCAAGTGCAAAGCCAATAAGGGATACCCATACTGCTATAAAACCAATTTGTGGATTCATTAATGCGATAAGGCTAAGCAACTCAAGTGTAATTAGGGTGTACACTATGGGGCGTTGATCTCTGATGCGCCCAGCCCAGATTGGAATAAATAAAGAACCGAAAACGCCTGTTGCTTGCGATAGGGAAAGCATCCATCCTGCTTCTAAAGAATCGATGCCACGTGATTGTAATATTTCGGGTAACCAAGCTAAAATAACGTAAAAAGCCATCGATTGAAGTCCCATAAATAGCGCAACTTTCCAAGCTACCATAGACCTAGTTAACGATTTCATTGCCTTCAAATAACTACGTTGGCGATTCACTTTTTTAATGTGCCATAACTGAGGGAGCCACACAAAAAATGCTGCTAGCGACAAAAATGCCCAAATTCCTAAAGAACCTCGCCATCCTAGGCTCAATGTATTTGCTAGCGGTATACTTAATCCCGCCGCTAATGAGGCACCAATGGCCATTACAGCCGAATAAAGGCTAGTCATAATTCCCGAATTAGCAGGGAAGTTTCGTTTTACTAAACTAGGTAATAATACATTCCCAAAAGCTATTCCAGTCCCAAACATTGCCGTTCCAATAAACAAAGTTGGGATAAAGTCTAAAGCGCGAAGTGCAATACCGATGGTTATTAAAATTAGTGCGCCAGCTAGAGTTCCACCTATTCCAAATCGACGTGTGAACAATGGAGTTAGCGTTGAAACTACACCAAAGGCAATTAAGGGCAGCGTTGTGAGTAAACCTAAAAGCGAGTTAGAAAGACCAGTATGCTCTCTAATGATGCCAACCAAAGGACCAACGCTTGCTAGTGCAGGTCGTAAGTTTATGGCGATAAACATAATCCCAATAACTAAAATAATATTGCGAGCTTTGGATTGCTTATGCGCCATTTCTGGCTCTACTTGTGGCATTCTTTAATTGAATAATACGTTTCATGGGGAAGCCCCAAATATACGGGATTACTAATTCTAAATTTGCATGGAATAAGGGTTATAAATAATGTCTATGAAGATGAAATCCTACATTGAATCTTGCCAAAATTTCGGCGGATTTATACGCATCTTTTATAAAACGATCTTACCCACCGATGCTAGTAGATAGACCCTTTACCCCAAGATAAATCTCGGGGCTATGTTTGCCCTAGAAAACAAATCTGATACTAACCTATGCCAAACAGATTTGCTTGATAAAACAGCACTTCACCATTTCTGAAGGAACTTTCGTTGCATAAAATGTGGTTCCATAGTCTCACTTTAATAATACTTTATACTAAAGGGCGTTCCTTGAAATCAACACTTACATTTATTTTTCTACTCCTTCCCTTACTGGTTTTTTCTCAAGCAAAAGGAAGTCTATCTGGCACCGTTAATCACGGTAAAACAGGTGAACCTCTTATTGGCGCAACTGTGATTTTGGAGGGAACTACATTAGGAAGTGCTACCGATGTGAATGGTAAATTTACTATCAATAACATCCCCACTGCTACTTACAATGTTACGGCTTCATATATTGGATACATCCCTCAAACTATTTTCAACCAAGTAATTCGTTCCTCGGGAAATATTGACCTTAATTTTGGGCTTCAAGAAGAAATTGGTGAGTTAGAACAGATTACAGTAACTCCGAATCCATTCCAGAAATTAGAAACAACTCCGCTTTCTATTCAAAAACTAAGTCAGCAAGAAATTGCAGCCTATCCCGGTGGAAATAACGATATCGCAAAAGTGGTTCAATCACTGCCAGGTGTGGCTGGTTCGGTAGGTGGATTTAGAAACGATGTCATTATTCGAGGCGGTGCCCCAAGCGAGAATGTGTATTATTTAGATGGAATCCCAATCCCCAACATCAATCACTTTTCTACGCAAGGTAGTGCAGGTGGCCCGGTTGGCTTGCTCAACGTTTCCTTTTTTGAAGGCGTAAATTTAACTACCAGTGCATTTGGCGCACAATACGACAATGTGCTTTCTGGAGTTATTCAGTTTGATCAACGCAATGGTAATAGCCGTAAATTTGTCGGGAATTTTCGTCTCGGTTCAAGTGAGGCAGCCTTAACAGTTGAAGGTCCTCTTTTTAAAAAGGAAGATTCAGAAGCAAATACAACCTACCTTGCTTCGGTTCGACGATCTTATTTACAGCTATTATTTAGCGCTATTGGCCTCCCTTTTTTGCCAGATTACTGGGATTATCAGTATAAAGTAAATCATAGAATCGATCGCTATAACAGCATCTACATAACCGGAGTTGGTTCCATTGATGATTTATCTATCAACGATATGGATGGGCTTGATGCCAGCCAAAAAGCTACTCAAAGCCAGATTCCAGTCATCACACAAACAAGTAATACTGTTGGGATTGGTTGGAAACGTCAATTTCAGGATAATACGGGCTTTTTAGAAACCACGTTGAGTAACAACACTTTACAGAACAACTTTTTTAGATACGATGATAACGTAAACAAGACGGGGCTTTATCTAAAAAATGAATCGCGTGAAACAGAAACTCATCTTAGAACCAGTGCCACAAAATTTATTGATAACTGGACAGTAACTGCAGGTGGTTTGCTAATTAATGCTGATTACAATAACAGTACCATAGATATTTTAAATAATCGTCAATTTGAAACAAATTTAAACTTTTTTAGATATGGTTTATTCGGGCAAGTTTCTACTCGCCTATTTAGCAGTCGCACTAATATTTCTTTTGGCCTAAGAGCTGATGGAAATACTTTTATGGACAATGGTAATGAAATTTATAGAACACTAAGTCCACGTCTTTCTGCTTCGCATCAGTTATCAGAAAATGGTAAATGGACGCTAACAGGTTCTGTTGGTCGCTACTTTAAAATTCTGCCTTATACCACTTTGGGCTTCCAAAATAATGCGGGACAGTTTATAAATTCCTCCTCTAAATATATTCAAAGTGATCATGCAGTTGCAGGAATTGAATATCTCATCAATAAATCATCGCGTATTTCTGTAGAAAGTTTCATCAAGCTATACGATGATTATCCTATTTCAATTGCGGATAATGTTTCATTGGCCAACAAAGGTGGCGATTTTGAAGTTCTTGGTAGCGAGCCTATCACTAGCAATGGCAAAGGCCGTACGTATGGTTTAGAAGTGCTTTATCAGCAAAAGTTCACTGGCCGATTTTATGCTGTAGGTTCATTCACTCTTTATAAAAGTGAATTTACTAATGCTAGTTCTGGCAATTATATTCCTGCAGTTTGGGATAACGGCGTTCTAATTTCATTGTTAGGGGGATATAAATTTGGCAATAATTGGGAAGTGAGTGCTCGTTATCGCTATTTGGGTAAATCGCCCTATCCGCCTGTAAATCAGCAAGCAACCCTCGATAACTATCCTGCTGTAATTCGCGATTACACTCTTTTAGGAACGGTAGAATTAGATCCTCTTAGCCAACTTGATGTGCGAATTGATAAAAAATGGAGTTTCAATAAATTTAGCCTCGATTTATTTCTCGAGATACAAAACGCACTGCTTCAAACAAGCCCTTCGCGCCCATCATACGGTTTAGACCGAGATGCTAACGGAAATATAATTACGCCACGCGCTTTAGTAAGAGTTGATGGAGATGATGACGCTTCGGTACTCCCATCTATTGGGTTGGTACTTAATTTTTGATGGTTAGATTTTAGTATGCAATTCATTTTTACACAAAGAATGTTTAGAAATTATATCTTCACCACCTAACTCACTCACTAACTGCATACTATTATCATGAACAAAATATTTTCTACTCTATTAGTCTTCGTTATTGCCTCCATTGGTTTTATTGGCTGTAGCAAAACCACACCTGAAAAGACAATAGTTACGGAGCCTAACATAATGTCGGTTGAGGAATGGGGTGGCAACAAACCTTTAGCTACTAAAGAACCTCAGAAGATTGAGTATATCACCATTCATCATAGTGGAGTAGTTTTTCCTGAAGGCAAAGATCCTGTTCAGGGAATGCGAAACTTACAAAAATTCAGCCAAGTAGATAAAGAGTGGATTGATATCCCCTACCACTTTTCCATGGATTTAGATGGCAATACTTACGCCGCACGTCCTATAGAATATGCAGGCGATACAAATACTGAATACGATCCAACTGGGCATGCTCTGATTGAAGTAATGGGTAATTATGAAGAGCAAACTATAAAGCCAGCTCAACTAGATTCTTTAGCGCATTTAACGGCATGGCTGGCTCAAAAATATGATGTACCAGTTAGTAACATAGCGTCTCACAAAGATTTTTCCGATCAAACGGTTTGCCCTGGTGCAGATTTATATAAATATTTCGAAGATGGATCATTTATTGAAAAAGTGAAAGCATATTTAGGTGAAAAGTAAAATCTAAGTTGATAGGCCGCTAACTAGTTAAATAGCGGCCTTCCTTCTATAATTCGTCTTATTTCTTGCCTTATCGGTAGTTATTCTAAACTGAAACCAACTCCTGCCATAGCTACATAATTCGGAGCCAATCTCCTAGACTGCGTTACGTAGTTGTGCAGACTCAACGAGCTAAACCCATCCCACACTGCTAATTTATTTTATTACCCTCTTCAACGAAGAGAATGTATATTATCCTATTCCTTATCATAACATTAACTGCCCCTTACAATGAAAAATTATCGCATTATATCGTTATTGACGTTACTTATTTCTTGTTTACTTCTAGCGTGTTCTTCTCAAAATAGTGCTGACTTTGCGGTCGATTATGAGAAATTCACTCTTGAAAACGGACTAGAAGTTATTCTTCATAAAGACGACTCCGACCCAGTTACTGCCGTTGCTCTTACCTTTCATGTTGGTTCTGCAAGAGAGTTAGAAGGCAAAACTGGATTTGCTCACCTTTTTGAGCATTTACTTTTCCTAGAATCTGAAAATTTAGGAAAAGGCGGTTTAGATAAAATGAGTAGCCGTATTGGTGGCTCTGGTGCTAATGGCTCAACGAGTAGAGATAGAACAAACTACTTCCAAACTGTACCTAACGATGCTCTTGAAAAAATGATTTGGGCTGAAGCCGACAAAATGGGTTATTTCATTAACACCGTTACAGAAAATGTAGTTGAAAAAGAGAAACAAGTTGTAAAGAATGAAAAGCGCCAAGGGGTAGATAATGCTCCTTACGGCCACACAAGCTATGTAATTGGCAAGAATTTATATCCCAAATCCCATCCCTATAACTGGCAGGTTATTGGTTCACTCGAAGATTTACAAAACGCCACTCTCGCCGATGTGAAAGCTTTTTATAACAAATGGTATGTTCCAAACAACGCCACGTTAGTAATTGCAGGGGATTTTGATAGCGAGCAAGCCAAAAAATGGGTTCATAAATATTTTGACGAAATTCCAAGAGGAGAAGAAATTACTCCGCTTCCTAAAAGTCCTGTTCAACTTGCAGAGACAAAATCTCTTTACTACGAAGATAACTTTGCACGTCTCCCCGAACTCCGTATGACATGGCCAACGGTAGAACTTTATCACCCCGATTCTTACGCTCTTGAAATACTTTCTCAGCTCTTAGCTTCTGGTAAAAAAGCACCTTTTAATAAAGTGATTGTAGATGAGAAGCAGCTGAGTTCTAATGTTTATTTCTATAATTACAATTCTGAAATAGCTGGCGAACAAATATTAACTGTCCGCGCTTACCCTGGTACTAACTTAAATGATGTTAATGATGCTATTAATGAAGCATTCGCAAAATTTGAGGAGGAGAGTTTTACCGATGACGATTTAGATAGAATTAAAGCAGGCTTGGAAACGAATTTTTATATGGGACTTTCAAGTGTGTTGGGCAAAGCATTTCAGTTAGCTCAGTACAATATTTTTGCTAACGACCCTGGGTATTTAAACGAAGACATCAAAAAAACACAAGCTGTTACTAAAGCTGACGTGATGCGTGTTTATGAGAAATACATTAAGGGTGAAAATTATATCGCCACAAGCTTTGTGCCTAGAGGTGATAAGAATTTAGCATTAAATGGCTCCGTCTTGGCAGAAGTTGAGGAAGAGAAAATTGTTCAAGGTGCCGAAGGTGAAGAGTTCACTTTACCTGCAGAAACAGATTTCGAGCGAACAGCATCTAGTTTTGATCGAACAGTAGAGCCACCGTATGGTAAAAGTCCTGATGTTAAAGTGCCAACCGTGTGGGAAAGTAAACTTGCTAACGGGATAGGAGTATTTGGTATTGAAAACAACGAGCTACCCTTGGTTCAATTCCGCCTAGAAATAAAAGGTGGTTTATTGATGGAAAGCCCGAATAAAGTTGGGGTTTCTAATCTACTAGCAGAACTCTTAACCAAAGGAACCGCTTCAAAAACCCCAGAAGTGTTAG
This sequence comes from Balneolaceae bacterium, assembly GCA_041656135.1. GTDB lineage: Bacteria > Bacteroidota > Rhodothermia > Balneolales > Balneolaceae > Balneola. The sequence goes on from JBBAEC010000014.1 coordinate 76,788, forward strand.
AAGAAACTATTGATAAACTGGGTGCTTCTATTAATATCTATTCAGGTCAAGAAAGCATAACCGTTTCAGGGACCTCACTAGCTAGGAATTATCAAAAAACTCTCGATTTAGTGGAAGAGATGCTCCTTGAGCCACGATGGGATGAAAAGGAATTTGAGCTTGCCAAACAACGAGTGCTTAGCCAAATAGCACAGCAGAGTGCGAATCCTAATTCCATTGCAAGTATAGCATTCAATAAATTACTATACGGCCAAAATAACATTCTCTCCCATAATCCAAGTGGAACAACCTCCAGCGTTGAAGCCATAACACTAGACGATTTGAAAGAATATTACACCAACAACTTATCCCCTTCGTTGGCGGATTTCCATGTAGTTGGTTCTATAAACAAAGCTACGGTTATTAAGTCGCTTACTGGTTTAGAAAAGAACTGGGAGCAAAAAGATGTTTCCATTCCTGAAGTTACAATGCCAGAGCCTATTTCTAGCTCAAAAGTATATTTCTATGATGTGCCCAACGCTAAACAATCGGTACTTCGATTTGGTTACTTGGCTATGCCAGAAACTGATGCCGACTTCTACCCTGCTTCGGTTATGAATTACATCTTAGGCAGCGGTGGATTTGCATCTCGCCTAACTCAAGAACTTCGCGAAGGCAAGGGCTACACCTATGGTATCAACTCTAGGTTCTCTGGTAGCGAATTAGCTGGGCCATTCTCTATATCAAGTGGGGTACGCTCTAATGTGACCTACGAATCGGCTGCATTGGTTAAAGATATTCTAAAAGATTATCCCTCCACTTTTTCTGACAAAGACTTAGAAACCACTAAAAGCTTTCTGCTAAAAAGTAACGCCCGTAGTTTTGAAACCATGGGAGCAAAATTAGGCATGCTTCAGAATATAAGTGCTTATGGCTGGGAGCCCGATTATGTTAAGGAACGTGAGCAAATTGTTAAAGACATCACTAAAGAAGAGATTCAAGCTCTCGCCAAAAAATATACGAATCCTAATAAAATGATTTGGCTAGTTGTAGGCGATGCTAAAACTCAATTAAACCGCCTTGAAGCCTTGGGCTTTGGTAAACCCGAATTAATTAATAATCGCCTTAACGCAGGCAATTAGAAATTGAAGTAGCCATACTTTAACGAGTGTGGCTACATATTTGCATAGCAACCATAAACGAATAGTAATAGAATGCGATCAAATTCAAGACCTCGTTTTTCTCCTAATCGTAAGAGAAATCACGTAATTCCTAAAAAGCCTGGAAGTGCACCAGGTACTATTGCCCACGTTGGTAAAAAGGTGCTTAATGATATTATAATCCACATTCACGACTACGACAGCACACACCTTACCGTAAAAAAAGTAAATAAAGTTGAAGACAGTAAAAGCTTTGTTAATACTGATGCGGTGACCTGGGTTCAGGTTATGGGGTTGCACGATACAGAAGCTTTAAAAACATTGTGGAATGAATTTCAGATTCATCCTCTAGTTCAAGAGGATATTGTAAACACTAGGCAGCGCCCTAAAATTGAGGCTTATGGTGATCAGATATTTATTGTACTTAAAATGATTCGTATCGAAAATGATAAAATTGAGCTCGAACAAGTAAGTATTGTACTTAGTAAGAATTTTGTGTTCTCATTTCAAGAATCTGATAATCCCTTTTTTGATCCTATTAAAGCTCGCCTTCAATACGAAAAAACTAAACTTAGAACAGAGGGTACCGACTACACTGCGTATGCTTTAATGGACATAATAGTTGATTATTATTTCACAGTTCTTGAAGAGATAAATACTCAAATCGATGAAATTGAAGATGAGTTGTTACTGAATGTTGAGCAAAATCACCTGAATAACATCCATAGTCTGCGACGCGAATTAATACGTATTAGAAAATCTATTTGGCCCCTTAGAGATAGCTTAAACTCTCTACTGCGTGATGAAAGTCCACTCATTAAAAATGAAACAAAGCTATTCTTTAGAGATGTTCATGATCATGTTGTACAGGCAATCGATAATATTGACAACTTCCGCGAAATGGTTACCAGTTTGCACGATATGTACATGACCAACATCAGTAATAAAATGAATGAGGTGATGAAAGTGCTAACCATTATAGCTACAATCTTTATTCCCCTTACATTTATTGCCGGTGTTTATGGTATGAACTTCAGCTATATGCCCGAACTTGAATGGAAGTGGAGCTATCCCCTCGTTTGGGTTCTTATGGTGATAATGATGGCTGGAATGATATACTACTTTAAAAAGAAAAAATGGTTTTAGGGAGTAATGATTAGGGAATTGGGGAATTAGGCTAGGTTTGCCAAGGATATATCCACTGAGACAAGGAGTTGTATTAAAAAATAACCACTGACACTTTCACCTTACTAATCTTTATAACCTTCTTAACAAGCAGAAAAGTGTATATGGATTAGCTCCCAAGAAAAAAATTGTCTAGACAAATTTAAGATGGTAGCCCTAAGACATTAGAATCTTTAAAATTAAAAATTCTAATGTCTTAAATCTTAATACTTACGTCTCTTTTCTATTCCGCTGGTACTGGACTGCCGTAATTCTTAACGATGTATTCGTTTAGTATTTGACGGAATTCTTCGCCGATGTTATCTCCTTTTAGAGTGGTGAAATGTTCGCCATCAACATACACTGGAGCTTTAGGTTCTTCGAAAGTACCAGGAAGTGAAATCCCTATATTTGCAGCTCTCGATTCGCCTGGACCATTTACTATACATCCCATCACAGCCACATCCATTTCTTCTACACCTGGATATAATTTTTTCCAAACGGGCATAGATTCTAAAATATAATCTTGGATGTTCTCTGCCAATTCTTGGAAATAAGTACTTTTTGTTCGTCCACAACCGGGGCAAGAAGTTACTTGAGGTAAAAAGCTGCGAATGCCTAGAGATTGCAACACCTGTTGTGCCACTTGAACTTCCAGAGCACGATCGGCGCCGGGCTGAGGAGTGAGCGAAACACGAATGGTATCCCCAATTCCACGTTGAAGAATAACGGATAGAGCGGTTGAGCTTGCTACGATTCCCTTCATTCCCATGCCTGCTTCAGTTAAGCCAACATGTAGCGCATAAGGCAGAGTGTCGGCAATGCGAGTGTACACGTTTATAACATCTTGTACGCCCGACATCTTACAACTAATAATAATTTTGTTAGACGCTAAACCCACTTCTTCAGCTAATTTAGAAGAACGTTTTGCGCTATCTACCATCGTATCTAACATCACTTCTTTGGCAGATTTCGGAACCGATAAAGCGTTGTTAGCATCCATGTGTTGGGCTAGTAATTGTTGATCTAGCGAGCCCCAATTCACCCCAATACGAACAGGTTTATCGTACTTAGCTGCCTGTTCTACAATGGTTGTAAAATTGTCGTCTCTAGCTCTAGTACCAGTATTTCCAGGATTAATCCTAAACTTAGATAAAGCCTCAGCCATATCTGGATATTTGGTAAGCAAAACGTGGCCATTGTAATGGAAATCGCCCACTATAGGAACCAGCACTCCTCTATTAAGTAGTTTTTCTTTTATATGAGGAACTGCTTTTGCAGCACTGTCATTATTAACGGTGATGCGTACAATTTCTGAACCCGCTTGGTGGAGATGGTCAATTTGATCGACTGTTTCGTCGATGTCGGCGGTGTCGGTGTTGGTCATCGATTGTACTACAATGGGAGCTCCGCCACCCACTGCTACATTACCAACCATAACTTGAATAGTGTTTCTGCGCGAAATTGCAGCCATAAATTTTCTTTTTTACTTCTTACTTATTTCGAAAAGCTTTCGTTTTTCTTCTTTGGTGAGGGCGCCATAGCCATCTTTAGAAATCTTGTCTAAAATATCATCTAGCTCAGTTTGTTCAACTTCTACTTCTTCCACAATTTCAACATCGCGCACAATATGCATGTTCTTATTTTTAGGCTTAGTAGTCTTTTTAGATGATGAAAATAGATACTCAAAATATCGAATTATTTTACTCAAGTCCGTTCCATTTTGATGCGCTTTCATCAACAAGTAACCGCCTAAAGCGCCTCCAATGTGAACTAGACGAGCAACACCGTCACTATTTCCCACAAGAAGGATGTCTAGTGCTACCCAACCCATCACAAAGTATCGAGCTTGAATGGGTGGCAGTAGGAATAACATAATTGGCGCTCGTGGATATAACATTGCAAAAGCAACCAAAATACCAGTAACAGCGCCGGATGCACCAATAACAAGAACCACACCAAATATTTGAGCAATGGCAGCATCTAATAATGCGCCCAGAATTGCAGCGCCCATATATATTACGGTAAAAGAACGGGGACCTATGGCCTCTTCAACCGATTTCCCCATCCACCAAAGCCAGAGCATATTAAATAGAATATGCATGAAATTAGCATGCAAAAAGGCATAGGTAACAAGTCGCCATGGCTGCGTTAGAAAGGTTGGGAACGAAGGATTGAAACCTAGATTTTCTACCAGCCACCTATTTAACGTATTGCCACCTAGCGTTTGTACCAAAAAGAATATCACATTAATTAGGATGATGGTCCTAATCGCTATAGGCAATCTATAAAATCCTCGCTTCGATGTACTCCAAAAGGAGTTATACGACATGTTTTGCATTACTATTTCTCCATATAAAAATCTATTCCAATAAACCTAGTCTTTGCGATGGTTACTTTATTCTACTTTTCTAAGCCTCCAGAACTTAATAAGAATAAAGCCTGCTATTAAGCCACCAAGGTGAGCAAAATGTGCTACACCACTGTCTGTTCTAGTAATGCCAGAAAAGAGCTCAATAGTTCCAAATATAGCAACAAAATATTTAGCTTTAATAGGAATAGGCGGTATTAAGAGTATGATATATCGATTTGGAAACATCATTCCAAAACCTAATAATATACCAAATACAGCGCCTGAGGCACCAATTGCAGAAGCACCGCTAACTGCTAAGTGAATTAGACCTGCACCAATTCCTGTTAAAAAATAATAGATTAAGAAACGTTTAGTACCCCAAAGTCGCTCAAGCGATTGTCCAAAAATCCATAGCGCAAGCATGTTAAACAGTATATGAGATATATCGGCATGTAAGAATAAGTAGGTAACTAATTGCCAAGGTAAAAAACCATCTCCAAACGGCTGTAATACCATGTACTTATTTACCATGCTGCCAAGAAAGGTCCAGCCGCCGCCAAATATATTTATGGTAGCTAAAAAGATAATAGCATTCCAAATCAGCAAATATTTTATTGCTGGCGGGAATATAGAAAACTGGGTATTAGGTCTGAATTGATCCAAGAGAATACATTTTTAAATGAATTTTTTGACGGGGTAATATACGGCGATACAAAGTAAAGTTACGGATTGATTTCTTATATCGTTTAGAGTACCCTTTTGAAATTGAAAAAACTCAAAGTTGGTTAATATTTATTTACTATACATTTAGTGACTTTACTCAAATCATCATTCAAATATCATTCCAAATTATGATTGGAGTTTTATTTTAATTCTATAGCCATCAAATGAACTACTAATTTAATTTTCTTAAGTCTTTTAAAGTTTGAAGCACACGCTGATCATACTCTTTAAGAGTAATCTGCTTATACATCTCTTCCGCATCTTTCTTACTTAAATATGCTATGGCATGTATTGCTTGCTGCCTAATTCTAGGATCTGCATCCTCTAAAAACTCAGTTAGATTTACTTGCCAATATTTTTCTGAATGCTGATGTTTCAATAATAAACTAAAAGCTTGCTTCCGCGTTTGATAAGGGAAGTTTGAACGAATTAATTCCTCCGCTATTTCAACTCCAGCTCCCGTAGTGTCTACATCCATAACTATTTGTAACGCCCCAACTGCTTTTTGCCCTGTTGAGTCAATTCCCTGTAAACGCTTCGTAACCGAAATTAAATCACTTAGAGGAGCAATAGTTTGGTACGATAGTAACGCTTGGTTAAACACTGATTCATACTCAGCTCTAAGTATTAACGTACGTAATGAGCTTTCAACAAGGTCGTTATTCAGATAATTGCCTAAGGTTTTAGCTACTGCAAATTGAATTTCTTCGTTGGAATTATTCAACTCCTTTAAAAACGTTTGCTCGGTTCCTGTAGCTCCATTTGTGAAGGCACCAAAAGTTTCAAGCAACTTCGCTTTCACCTTTACATTCTTTTCAGACGATAGCGCATCACCTAATGCAAGTTGTAAATCTGGTTTATCTAAATGATACTCTAATTGTTGAGCCGCAGCTATTCGCTCCTCAACATCTGTACTGTGCAGTTGATTAAGTAGAAACATGATTGGGAAACTACCCAGCTCAACCTGACTAATGTCAGTTACGCCAGAACTCAGAGTTACATATTCTGTATTTAATGGAATTTCAAAACTGGCAGCATCCTTTTTACCGGTAAAGGCGACCTCTTTACGAACGGTATCAGACATTGTGTACACATTTAAAGTAAGTCCAGAAAGTGTAGAAGCATCTCCAGAAAGAGCATCAAAACTAAATGTTAGTTTAGAAGTAGCTTCGTCATATTCAGCTTTCACAAAATACATAGGCTTTTGTTCGCCTCTGCCGTTTGTATCATCAATTTCTAATGACGGAGCTGTATACCAATTTAAACCCGTTTGCTCATACCAATAATTCTCATATTTATCTGCTGCAACTACGCCTTCGCTACTTGTAATAAGCGTTGGTAACGATTTTTTGATGGTATTTTGATAAAAATCATTTCCGTTTAAAAAACTCTTCTGCAAGCCATTCCAATACAGAATACTAAATAGGGAATCTGGATTTTCAATCAATTCCTTTTCATTCCCAGACGAAAAATGGAGCGCTGTTTTCATAAGTTCCATTTTCTCAATATTCGCAATAATACTTTCGGTGCGTTGGTACTGGCCAAACCATTGGTCGTACATACCACGCTTTAATTGGGTGCTTAAATCACCCAAATCGTTATACAGATAAATGAGCCCTGCCCCACTTTGTTTCTCTTCCCAATAGCTATTTTCTAACACTATTACATTTATCGATTCGAAGGGATATTCGAAACTGAGCGTGTTTTCGATAGCTTTTTTTGTGGATTCGGCTACTTTAAGTAAAGTGCTAAATTGCTCTTTGTTTATAATGCTTTCTTCAGCAAATAGATGGATTTTTTTAGTACCCGAAATTATTTCTTCGTGGTTAAATTTACCCACCGCAAAAGACAATCCTGTTACAGGAAGTGCGGTTTTACTTTGCCAATGCACCATTTTATGATCGGCTGAAACAATTTCATCTTTCAGAAATCTGCCATTAAAAACCACATCCATATCTGCAGGAATAGTGATTTTGGCATCTATCTTAGACTCAACGCGTGGATGATCAAAAATGGGAAGCCAATGCCGAAGTGCTTTCGGGTTTAGGCTTCCCCAAACGGTGCCCAAATAATCTTGATGTACACCAAACCTAGACTGTGTTTGCCATGTTACTGCTAGTTTTGCTTGCTCGCCAACATGCAAAGTATCAGCGAATGTTATAAGCAGAGAATCACCTTCAACCAAAAACTCAGTATCCGTTCCATTTATAGTAACCGATTCTATAGCCAACTCAGATGAGTGCAAAAGTATAGAGGTTCGCTCTGGCGCTTTTGCCTGAATGGTATATGTTGCTACGCCTTTTACGGAGTTAGTAGTTGGTTGTATGGTTAAATTCAGTTCTGCGTGCTCTATATTAAATGGGATTTCTGGGGCTGAGGCATAGTCAAACCCCGAATCACATTGCTGCAAGTTTGGAATAATAAACATGCAGAGAACGGCAAATTGTACTAGTCTGTGTAGAATCATTTATTTATGAGCGTCAAAAATTGCTTTTACTTTTGGATATAGTGCCTTGTTAGTTGAAAACCCATTACCAGAATGTATAGTTTCGTTTCCGTCCATGTCACTAAACACACCACCGGCTTCTTTCAACACGGGTAGTAACGCAGCTGCGTCCCAAATATTTAAAACAGGATCAAACATTATATCAGCACGACCAATGGCTACCATCATGTGCCCGTAAGCATCACCCCAAGTACGGTGAATTTTTGTTTGAGACATCAGCTCTTGGAACTGAGGATCGAGCCCATGGTCTTGAAAACGTCTGATTTCTGTAACTAAAAACGTAGCATCTTCCATATTCTCGGTATCTCTAACGTGGCATGGTTCGCCATTAAAAGTTACACCGTGCCCAATTGCTGCCGCAACTAATTCGTCGAGTGCTGGTGCATTAATAACACCCACTATTGGTTCGTTGTCAATCATTACACCAACTAGTGTTGTATAAAAAGGAACGCCGTGTATAAATGATTTTGTTCCGTCGATGGGATCTAGTACCCATTGTATTGAACTACCCTCGTTGGTACGGCCAAACTCTTCGCCAATAATTCCATGGTCAGGAAATCGTTTAAGAATCTCTTCGCGAAGAACTTGTTCAGTTTCTCTATCGGCTATGGTTACGGGTGATTCGTCTGCTTTACTTAATACTTGAAAATCTTTCTTGAAATATTTGAGCGTATGCTGGCCGCCTATTTTTGCTATTTCTGTGGCTGCTGCAAGTAACTCTTTGATGTCGGTCATGTTTTGTGGTATTTTCGGTGGATTAGATTGAGGTTAATTATTTTATTAAAAACGAACGAAGTACATTGTATAAAAACTATAAGACTATTCTTTCACTGGCTCTATTTTTAATGCCAATTTTGCTACCTGTAAAGGTTTTAGCGCAAGAAAGTGCGTCCATTCATTCGATTGTTCTTAATCAGAGTAAATTAAGAATTTATGGGACATCAAATGTGACAGATTTTGAGTGTAAATACGAGAATGACTTCGAACAAGATACTCTAACCCACCAACTTGATATCAACACTCAAGGCATTTTAGTACGAGGCGATCAACTACCCTTAGTTGTTGATTCTTTTGACTGTGGCAAGAGAGCAATCAATAAAGATTTTAAAAATACCTTAAAATATAAAGAGTATCCCGATATAAATATTGAACTAATTGAGGTATTCTCAACAAACACCATTCCTGATCGTGCGAGTGTGGCCATTACATTGGCGGGCGTAACTAGGCAGTATGATGTGAAGCTTGTGGAAGAACCAACTAGTGATGGAACCTTTAGAATTACAGGCACACAAGAATTATACATGACCGATTTTAACCTCAATCCACCCCGAGCTATGTTTGGGCTTATTAAAGTAAGCGACGAACTACTAATTAGCTTCGAACTTGTTGTAAAATCAGCAGCTCAAATTCCTGGGAATTAGATAAAGCCTGTTGCATTCGCTCCGTTCTGGAAGACAGGTTCATGTATTGTAGTTTTAACAGAACGGGCACCCTCACTGAAACCACTCCTCCGTAATTATAACCGTCAATGGGATTTCATAAGAATTTAGTAATCAACATTCTAGTAGAAAAGTCTCTCCTTGCGAAGGAGAGATTTAGAGAGGTCGGAGTATTCGGCTTTGCTAACACAAACCACCTAGTCATTGACGCCAGAGGCAGCATTAGAAAGCATCTAGCCTGCCTTGTCACCTTGAGGAATGAGCGGAGTGAATGTTTCCCGAATGCTCGGGACAGGCACGTACCAAAAGATCTCGACAAGACTTTGCAGCGCGAACTACCTTCCATCGACTCAATTATCCCAAAGGTCGATGATTTCTAAAAGTCACGTTGAAAAAGTCTCTCCTTGCGAAGGAGAGATTTAGAGAGGTCGGAGTATTCGGCTTTGCCAACACAAACCACCTAGTCATTGACGCCAACGGCGGCATTAGATAGCATCTAGCCAGCCTTGTCACCCTGAGGAATGAGCGGAGCGAATGTATCTCGACTTGCTCGGGACAGGCACGTACCAAAAGATCTCGACAAGACTTTGCAGCGCGAACTACCTTCCATCGACTCAATTATCCCAAAGGTTGATGATTTCTAAAAGTCACGTTGAAAAAGTCTCTCCTTGCGAAGGAGAGATTTAGAGAGGTCGGGGTATTCGGCTTTGCTAACACAAACCACCTAGTCATTGACGCCAACGGCGGCATTAGATAGCATCTAGCCAGCCTTGTCACCCTGAGGAATGAGCGGAGCGAATGTATCTCGACTTGCTCGGGACTCCGCATGCGCTTCGTAACGGGCGATGCGCTTGTTTTGCAATTATGGGCGTAATCACTATGATCCTTCACAGCGACTCCCTATCGGTCGTCTTGCTCAGGATGACAGGCCTTTTTTTATACTTCCTTTGCCTCCCTGCGGTCGGGCATTGCCTTTCAGGCAATAGTACAAAATAGAACAGGAACTGTCACCTTGCTAATCTCTATAGTCGCAAAAGATGTGCATAAGGATTAGATACGAAGGAGAGATTTAGAGAGGTCGGAGTATTCGGCTTTGCCAACACAAACCGCAATAATAAATAACCTACAAGCCTTGTCACTTACCAAAGTAATGTAACTTGCAATCATGAACGTTTTTTAGGAGATCCTTCTCCGTCAGTCGACGAATCAGGATGACAGGCTCACGTATTACATCTCTAACCTCCCTGCGGTCGGTGTATTCATTTTTCGAGTAATATTTTAAACAGAAAGCGCTCCTTCCACATCACCTTTCATTCATTCACTTATCAGAGTTATATTATTTTCATCCGATGGCATATTCTTAGCATCGTATACTTATTTTGACCTAAAGTTTGAAAAAGAAGATCTTTAACTATGAAAGCAATTATTGTTAAACAACCAGGTGGCGCAGAACAATTAACGATTGTGCAACAGCGAAAACCTGAACCAAAAGAAGATGAAATTCTTATCAAAGTTAAAGCTTCGGCTATTAACCGGACAGATATCATTACTCGTGAAAAAGGTGGTGGTTATTTAGAAACACCTATTTTAGGCATTGAAGTTGCAGGTGTTGTTGAACGTGCTGGTGCCAAAACAAATATAGCACTTGGCACGCGTGTAATGGGGCTAGTAAATGGTGGTGGATATGCACAATATGCCGTGATGCCTGCAAACCGAGCAATTGAAATACCTGATAATATTTCATTCGAGCAGGCTGCCGCAATAACAGAGGTTTTTCTAACAGCCTACCAATGTTTGTACTGGCACGGCCGTTTAGCCGAAAAGGAAACAGTGCTAATTCACGCAGGTGGAAGCGGAGTAGGAACAGCTGCGATTCAATTAGCAAAACAATTTTCTAATGCGAAAGTTATTACAACTGCTGGGTCTGAAGAAAAACTGGTTCATGCTAAGAAAATTGGCGCCGATTTTGGGATTAATTATAAAGAGCAAGACTTTGCAGAAGAAGTGTTAAAGATTACTGAAAATCGTGGAGTCGATGTCATCCTTGATTTTGTTGGAGCTTCATATTGGGAAAAGAATTACCAAAGTATCTCTATTGATGGACGGTGGATCTTGATCGGTCTACTTGGTGGTGCTGTTGTAGAGCGAGTGAATTTATTTGAACTCATGAGCAAGCGGGTACAGCTAACGGGAACATTGCTTACTCCTAGAAGTGACGAATATAAAGCTGAACTCACTAAAGAATTTGCATTTAAAACAATGCCATATTTTGAAAATGGGAAATTAATACCCATCATCGATTGTGTCTATTCATTTGAACAAATAAGACGAGCACATGAACGGATGCAAGCCAATGCAAATATTGGAAAGATAATATTACAAGTGGCAGACTAAATTTTAATCCAAATCAACCTCTAGGCCCCAGGAAGAGAAGTCGAAAATTTCGCTCCTCCCCCTTTCTCCATTTTCTAATTCCTAATAACTCCTCTCTGCTTACTGTTCATTGTAAACTGCTAATTGTTAATTGACTCCCTCATATTGTTTTTAAGTCTTTTACATCTAAAAGTGGTTTATTAATAGTTCAAACAAAAAGCTACTACTATTATGACAAAACGATCTCTCAACCTGCTATTTGCGGGCTTAACATTACTATTTGTGGCACAAGCCGCATCCGCTCAACAACAACAGGCTAACTTTGAAACTGCCGAACGCTTTACCACCGAACAAATGAGCAAGATGGTGGGCTCCACAAGTGTGAATCCTAAATGGATTAAAAACACCAATCAATTCTGGTACACCTACGAAAATCCTTCGGGCAAGAATTGGTATTTCGTTGATGCTAAAAAAGCAAATCAACGCCTATTATTTGATCAAGAGGAAATGGCCGGACAACTTTCTGAGATGTTCTCAAAACCATTTAACGCCAAAGACCTCCCACTTAAAAGTTTTGAGTACGATACCGATAAAAACTTATTCACCTTTCATGTGGATAGCATAAAATTCACTTATAATCTGAATGGAAATAAACTAGTGAAGGGCGATTCCCTTAAAAAGGAAGAGGATGAAAAGTGGGCTAATTTCTCCCCCGATAGCTCATGGATTGCCTTTGCTAAAAATCACAACCTGTATGTGATGGCAGCGAACGATCCCGATAGTACCGAAATTCAACTTACCGAAGACGGCGAAATTTGGTATAGCTACCAAGCCGACGACTCAGATACCACATCCAACAAAAGGCTACGAACTCGTGCAAATTGGTTCGAAGACTCCAAGAAATTCTGGATTAAGCGGGAAGACAAACGCAAAGTTCCTGAATTATGGGTTATCAATTCTTTGAAAAAACGTCCTGAGTTGGAAACTTATAAATACCCAATGCCGGGCGAAGAGCATGTTTATATAGACGAAATTCGGATTTTTGATCCTGCTACCAAAGAAGGCGTTTTGCTAGATACCGATAAATGGAAAGACCAGTCGCTGGGCGGGGCATATTTCAACAAAGGCGGAATCTTTGAAACCGACAAATCTGATTTCCTATATATTTTACGTCGCGACCGTACTTGGAGTAAAATCGACGTTCTCAAAGCAAACACTACCACAGGTGCCGTTGAAGTTCTATTCTCTGAAGAAAGCAAACCTTATCATAATACCCGTTTTATGGATCTTGCCATTATAAACGAAGGCAAAGAATATCTTTGGTGGAGCGAACGTACGGGCTGGGGACAGCTTTATCGCTACGATAGCAACGGGAAATTGAAAAATGCCATCACCTCTGGCTCTTATGTAGTGGGCGATATTGCTCGAATTGATACGGCTGCACAAATCATTCATTTCACGGCTTATGGTCGCGAAAAGGGACAGAATCCTTATTATTCTAATCTCTATTCAGTAAAATTTGATGGAAGTAATTTCAAACATCTTACCGAAGAAGATGCCGACCATTCCATTAGTGCATCCAAAAATGGCAACTACTTTGTAGACAATTATTCTCGAGTGGACATGCCTACAACCTCCGTATTGCGTGATGGAACTGGGAAAGTGATTGCTAATCTACAACAAACAGATATTTCGCTGATGGTAGAGAAAGGTTGGAAAGCGCCCGAAACGTTCAGCGTTAAAGCGGCCGATGGCGCCACCGATTTATATGGCGTAATGTGGAAACCGCACGATTTCGATTCGACCAAAACCTATCCTATCATTTCGTATGTATATCCTGGGCCACAGACGGAGCCCTTCCCTTCTGAGTTCACCGTTTCAGGTTCGCGAGCTAGAACTACCTCACTGGCTCAAGTGGGTTTTATTGTGGTTGCAATGGGGCAACGTGGCGGTAGTCCACTTCGTAATAAATACTATCATAATTATGGATATGGCAATATGCGTGACTATCCCCTGGCCGACAATAAATATGGGCTAGAGCAACTTGCCGCCCGCCATCCTTTTATTGATGCAAATAAAGTGGGCATTTATGGACATTCTGGCGGTGGCTTTATGAGTACTGCGGCACTTCTTACCTATCCAGAGTTTTATAAAGTAGCGGTTTCTTCGGCAGGAAATCACGATAACAGCGTGTACAATATTTGGTGGGGTGAGGTGCATAATGGCGTGAAAGAAAAGCGCAAAACCATTACCAAAATGGATAGCGATAGCGTAGAAGTGAAAGAAGAGAAAATCACTTTTGAAGCTCCGGTTGAAGCCAATATGGCTCTTGCTAAAAACTTACAAGGAAAGCTACTACTGGTGCATGGCGATATGGATAATAACGTCCACCCAGCCAACACGCTTAGATTAGCGGATGCACTTATTAAAGCAGGGAAACGTTTCGATATGATGATGTTACCAGGCAGAAGGCACGGTTTTGGCCCCTCCCAACCTTACTTCGATAGAATGACTTGGTATTACTTTGCGGAACACCTCCTCGGCGATTACCGAACGAATGTGGATTTCAATCTCCCTGAAGTAGATAAAGATTAATTCGGATTCGGGGATGTGGACCTGGTTTGGGCAGTACAAAGCTACTTCCGCCAGCCCATAGTCCCCACACCAAGCAAAAAACAGATTGCACATCCTATTGAGCAATATTTAATATAATTGATCAGTAGGATGTGCATTTATATAAATAATGGCTAGCAAGTACAATTCATAAATGCTTGTAGCCCACTCAAACCTCCACCAATCCCCTACTCTCTAATAACCAAGGTGATTTAATAAATATCACCAATAGCACTGTAATTATTTAAACACCTATTCGGAATATTTCTGATGATGCGTTTGCTTCTTTATATTATATTGTTAAATTTATACTAGATAATCGGAATAAATCCGATTATCTGCGTTAATATTTACATTATGCATTTTAGAACGAAAATAAAGGAATATGCTGAAGCTCCTATTTCTAGAAATTTAATTTTAGGATTACTAAAGGAATATCAGAGTCCAAATGATAAAATTAGTGAGCTAATTAAAAGTAAAGAACTTATTTCTATTAGAAGAGGGCTATATATAGCTGGGCCTAAACTAGACTTACCATCACCAAATCCGTTTTTAATAGCGAATCACCTTAGAGGTCCGAGCTATGTGTCATTAGAATCCGCACTATCTTATTGGAATATGATACCTGAAAGAGCTTATGAAATAAGTTCGGTAACCATAAAAACTTCAACAGTATATAAAACTCCTGTCGGCCGGTTTAGCTACCATCAATTAAAGACTCCTTATTATTCTTATGGAATAAGGAGTATAGAATACTCGCCTAAGCAAACAGTGCTAGTTGCCTCGCCTGAAAAAGCATTGTGTGACAAAATTGTGCTAACACCCAAAATAAATCTAAGAAGCATAAAGCAAACGCGAGAATTTTTAAAGGAAGATCTTCGTATAGATAATGAAGTATTAAGCACATTAGATACGGAGATTATGAATTTATGGATTGAAAATGCTCCTAAGAATAGCAGCTTAAAAATGCTAATTAAAACGCTTACAGAATCATGATAAAAGAGTGGATAGAAGAATATAATCCTCGGAATGAAGAAGAAATACTTTCTGCACTAAGAGAAATAATGCAAGAAATTACTTTAGCCGGCTTATCTAGAACTAATTTTTTTGAGAAAGCAGCTTTTTACGGAGGAACGGCTCTCCGGATATTTTATAAATTGGATAGATATTCAGAAGATTTGGACTTTTCTTTGCTTAAAGCTGATCCTGATTTTTTAATTGAGCCTTATTTCAATGCCATAATAGATGAATTTAAGTCATTGGGACTAACTGTTAGTATTAAAGAAAAGAGAAAAACAGAACACTCGGCTATTGAGTCTGCTTTTCTAAAAGCTGAAACAATATGGAAAGAAATTGTACTAGAAGACATTATCAAAGAAACTGGGGTGCGTTCTAACAGGTCATTGACGATAAAAATAGAAATTGATCGACTGCCACCATTAAATTTCACTACCGAAGAGAAATTAGTACTCCGTCCATTTTCTTTTTATGTGAAATGCTTCACGAAACCATCTTTATTTGCAGGTAAAATGCATGCCCTACTATTTAGAAAATGGAAAAACAGAGTTAAAGGAAGGGATTGGTATGACTTAGAGTGGTATATCAAAAAGGGGATTCCTTTGAATGTAAATCATTTCTTAACCAGGGCAAAAGATACAAATGATTGGCTAGATGATAACATTTCTAATGAACAAATTATCGAGCTATTGGATGCCAAAATTACATCGGTTTCTTTTAAAAGTATTAAAGAGGATATCGTTAGGTTTATCCCAAATGATGACGTTTTAAAAATTTGGAGCCCTGAATATTTCAAGGACTTAATAGGTAAAATTAAATTTGAGAATACATAATCTTATCAAAAGGTAAATATTTCAGCTTTCTTAACTCCCCCAAGGCTAACCCAATCCCCTAGTAACCAATCCTAGGAACAACCATCATCTTTGTCATACTAGACATTCAACTTAATGCAGGAAAAGTATTAGTTGTCTAATTGGACTACTTTGTATATATTTAAGTATGAGTAAAAAGCGGGAATTATACTTCTTCAAGAATTACTTTGAGGACTTTTATGAAGACCAAGCTGACCGGGTTAAGAAGAAAATAGTTTGGACATTAAAGGTTATTGAGGAGATTGATATAATTCCCGAAACTTATTTAAAACATTTGAAAAATACGACAGGACTTTATGAAATTAGAGTTCAAGTTGGTAATAACATTTTTAGGATTTTCTGTTTTTCGACATAGACAACATTATTGTTGTTGGTCATGGATTTCAAAAGAAAACACAAAAGACTCCTAAACAACAAATTGAGAAAGCAGAGCAAATAAAAAGGGACTATTATGAAAACAAAGAATAAAAACCTTAAAAGCCTTGACCAATTTATTGATGAGAAAATTGGACAACGAGGAACCGAAAAGCGTGAGAAGTTTGAAACAGAATATGACGCTTTCAAACTCGGTGTTTTAATTAAGCAAGCAAGAGAAGATCAAGGCCTAACTCAAGAACAATTAGCAGAATTAGCAGAATTAGCAGGAACTAACAAATCTTACATTTCAAAATTGGAAAGAAATTTAAAAGATATTCGCTTTTCTACATTACAAAAGATTATTAATGAAGGATTAGGTGGACATTTGGATATCTCAATCCGTTTTAAATAAAAAGCAGGGAAGCATAATAATAGCCTGTCCTCCCAGACCTGTCTTTTCTCGTTAGGATAAACCCAGTTCTGAATTCCCCAATAATTATTTCCCAATCCCTAAAAACTAAACCCAAAACTATCTTCTCCCCTTTCTGTTTCGTCGAGTTCGGTTACTTCTATTACATGAAATTGAATTATTGGAGCGAATAACATTTCCGCTATAATCATTTAGAATAAGATGATATTCGTACTTTGATATTAAATCCATTTTATTCATCTTATCCTAGATATTAATAAGTATAAGATGAATAAAACCTAACCAGTAAGCGGGGATATGATGAACCCAGTTCGTCATATGCTTATGTTATGCGAAATGTTCAGACGACATTTCCTCAATAATATAATATTGACCCCATTTAGATTTTGCAAACTCTTCAGCGTGGTCTTTATACCTGAATATGGCAGATAGTCTGTTTTGACCTATATCTAATCTTTCGGCATCTGGATAAACAGCATAAACACTTCGCATAACAGCGGTTTTGTGCAATGCCGAGTTATCGACTTGGTTTAGAGTTTTTTCTTTCTTTGTCATATTATAACAATTTAAAAGTTACAGCAGTTTATTTCGGCACTGCATAAAGCCTTTTCCCGTTGTATGCAAGGCAAGACAAACTTCAGAACATAGAACAATATGACAAAATCAGCACACTTTAAAGTTGACCCGAAATTAGCCGAATTACTTGGTGAAACCTATCGTTCTGTAGAGGAGGCTACTAAAGAGTTAATTGATAACGCTTATGATGCTGATTCTGGAAATGTCAAAATTCAACTACCAAACGAATTAACACCTGACCCCAAAATTATTATTGAAGATGATGGTTCAGGAATGAAAGAAAGTGAGGTTCGTAATGAGTATCTAAATATTGCAAATAGCAGAACTTCAAGAAAAGGCAATATTACATTTTTAAAAAAGAGAAAGGTAAAGGGACGAAAAGGAATAGGTAAGTTTTCTGGATTAATGATTGCTAGCCAAATGACGATTGAAACCTTTGCAAGTGGCAAAATGACTTCCTTAACGATAAATAAAGACGATTTAGCAAAAGCAGGATATGATTTACAAAAAGTACCGCTACCTATTAATGTTACTGACTGCGATAAAACAAAACACGGAACAAGAATAACGCTTGAAGGAATAAATCAAAATTTCAGTTTTCCGAACCCGGACAGATTAAAGGAAATTTTAATTCGTGATTACGGTCGCGAAATGGATTTTGATATAACAATAAATGGTGAAAACATTGGTGTGCTTGACCTTCAAGGAAAATCATACTCTGAAAAAATTGAATTGCCAAATGGAAAAATGGCCACTTTAAATTATACTATTACCGAAAAGCCAATTAAACAAGCGGGAATAGCAATTCGAGTAAATAATAAAATAATTGGCAGACCTCAAAACTTCCTATCTGATGAGGAAATAATACCTAAAAAGTTACAAAGTAGAGTTTATGGAGAAATTATCTGTGATGATTTAGAAGACGATTTAACAGCAGATTTTGGTGCGGTAATAGATAATAGTAAGCTATACCAAACCCTCACAAAAAACACAACTGAACAATTACGAAGATCCGTTGAAGAAGTTTTTGCCACGGATATGAAAATGGCAAAAGCTCGATACCAAAGAAAGATAAATAAGGAATTAGAGAAGTTACCAGATTTCAAACAACCGTTTGCTAAAAAAGCACTTTATAAAGTTCTTGAGAAATTTTATGGAGAAACAGAAGAAAGAATAAATACTGTAATTTCAGTAATGGTTTCTGCAATGGAAAAAGACCACTATTGGGATATTGTCCAAAACATTGAAGACACAAGGTCAGGTGACGTAGAGAAGTTTGCAGAAGCACTTTCCGAGTTTGGGTTTTTAGAAATGAGTATAATTTCTAGCCAAGCAATTAATAGATTAAGATTTCTAGATGAACTAAATGTCTTAATTGAAAACCCGCAAACTCTCGAATCTACCGTTCACAAAGCTTTTGAAAAAAACACTTGGCTTTTTGGAGATGATTATTCTGTTATATTTTCTGACCAGGGCTTAAAAACATCAATAGAGAAAGTAATTAAAAAAACATATAAAGGAGAAAAACCTGATGATAGACCAGATATTCTTTTCGGAAGAAATATCACTAGGTCATTAATCTTAATTGAATTTAAAAGACCAAGCTTTACATTAAACCGAGATACTGAATCACAAGCACTAAAATATCGTGACGAACTAAATGTATATTTTCACAATCAAAAAATTGAAATCATACTTCTAGGAGGTAAGGTAAAGGGAATTATTAGTTCTCACAATGAACGTGGAGACGTTTTGTATAGAACTTATGTCGATTTAATTAGTGTAGCTCGCCAGAAATTGATTTGGCTTATAGATGAACTTAGAAAAGAATAGAGCCCTGCATACAACAACGGCTATACGTAATGCGGGTTTTATGCTTAATTAAAAACATTTGAATATTAATAAACATATTGCTAAACTGAAAGGAAAGTGCATTTTAATGCCGCACTACGCATAGCCAAAACGTTGTACGCAAGCTGAAAAAAGAGCCACCGCACGTTCAAGCACATTTCATTTTGCTCGTACCTCACAAAATAAAAAGAGCTTTCACTGCCCCACCGCCACCCAAACTGAATGGTGATTTTAATGCTCATTTAGTGAGATATTAAATAATTGTGCTTACTTTAGTGGACTGAATTAGACAATTCAAAAAATGAACCGAATAAAAGAGGTTTTAGAAGAAAAGGGAATTAAGCAAAAATGGTTGGCTGAACAACTTGGAAAGAGCTACAATATGGTAAACTCTTATGCCCAAAACAGGCGACAACCAAGTTTAGAGGACTTATACAAGATTGCGGAAATCTTAAACGTGGAAGCCAAAGAATTACTAACTGACAGAAAAGAATTATAAATATATGGACGGAGCAAGTCTAACACCAGAAAAGGAAAAACTGAACGCTTTAAAACAAGTGTTACCTGAGGTATTTGCCGAAGGCAAAGTAGATTGGGAAAAACTAAAAGCTACGCTTGGAGAAGATATCAACTTCTCAAACGAACGCTATGTGCTGAATTGGGCGGGAAAAAGTGAAGCCTTTAAAGTGTTGCAAACACCAACCACCAAAACACTTGTACCAGCGAAAGACGAAAGCGTAAACTTTGACGATACCGAACATATTTTTATTGAGGGCGAAAACTTAGAAGTATTAAAAGTCCTTCAAAAAAGCTATTTCGGTAAGGTGAAAATGATTTACATAGACCCACCTTACAACACGGGAAACGACTCGTTTATTTATCCTGATAAATTCTCTGAAACCAAAAGCGACTATGAAAAACGTGTTGGCGACAAAGACGAAGAAGGCTATATGACCAAAGACGGTATGTTCAAAAAGAACAGCAAAGAAAACGGACAATACCACAGCAATTGGTTGAATATGATGATGCCACGCCTCTATTTGGCTAAAAACCTACTCAAACAAGATGGTGTATTTTTTATTCATATCGACAATAATGAAGTACACAATTTACGAATGCTTTTAAATGAAATATTCGGAGAAGAAAACTTTGTTGAATGCATTAATTGGAATAAAAGAGTACCTAAAAATGATAAAGGAATTGGAAGTATTCACGAATACATTTTGATTTATGTTAAAGACAATTCATATAAGCACGAATTTTTAATGGCTAAAGAAGGTTTAGAAGAAATAAATGACCTTCTATTAAAAATTAAAAAGAAAAAAATTCCGCTACCTGAAGGAGAAACCGAGATACGTAAGTTGTACAAGAAAAAAGGTTATGATAGAGGTATTACCTTATATAATTCTCTGAATGAAGATTATAGACTTTGGGGTAAAATCAATATGAGTTGGCCAAATGCAAACACTTTTGGACCAAGATATATTGTGCCTCATCCAAAAACAGGCAAGCCAGTAAAAATTCCAGATAGAGGATGGCGTTGGAAGGAAGATTCCTTTAATGAAGCCGCTAAAATAGTTGATGGAAAATTTCAAAGTGTTAATGAATTACACGATGGTTCATTTTTATGTGGAAGAATTTGGTTTGATAAAGATGAAAATACACAACCAAGTTCTATTAACTATTTGGATGAAGTAAATAATTTATTACTCAGGTCAATCATTTCCTTAAAAAGTGATGGTGGAATTGAAGTAGAAAAGTTGTTCGAAGGAAAGAGTTATTTTTCATACCCAAAGCCTACATCTTTAGCAAAACTTCTTATTAAATCAGTCCAGTATGATGAAGGAGATGTTTTTCTTGATTTTTTTGCAGGTTCAGGTACAATGTCTGATGCAATATTTCAATTAAACGTTGAAGATTCTACTTCAAGAAAGTTTGTATCTGTTCAGCTACCAGAGAAATGCGATGAGAAAAGTGAAGCATACAAAGCAGGTTTTAAAACTATTGCTGATGTCTCTAAAGAGCGAATAAAAAAGGTTAGTAAAAAATTAAAATCAGAGTATCCTAATTTCAAAGGGGATTTAGGATTCAAAGTGCTAAAACTCTCAGACAGCAACTTTAAGCAATGGCAACAAATTACAGGTAAAGACAAACAGGCTTTAGAAGAGCAAATGAAATTATTTGTTGATCCAGTTGCAAAAAACGCTACTACCGAAAATATGGTTTACGAACTTTTGCTAAAAAGTGGTAAAGACTTAAACAGTACCATTTCGCACGTTTCGACAAGCTCAACGCCCGAGGGTTTTTATGCTATAAATGAAACCGAACTCATATTGGTTTTAGAAAAAGCCAATCAAGAAATCATTGATGCAGTAATTGCCAGCAAGCCACAAAAGGTAATTGCCTTAGATAAGCTTTTTAAAGGCAACGACCAATTGAAAACCAATGCGTCTTTACAAATGAAAGATGCAGGTATAGAATTTAAAACAATATAGCTATGCTTCAAAATATTAAAATAGAAGGATATAAGTCTATCAAAAAAATGGATTTAAAACTAAGTCCAATAAATATTTTGATAGGTTCAAATGGCGTTGGTAAATCCAATTTCATTTCTTTTTTCAAGTTGGTCAATAACATTTACGAGCAAAGACTTCAGCAATACTCATTAAAAAGTGGTGTGGACAACTTGCTACATTATGGCAGAAAAAACACAAATGAGATAAAGGGCTATTTAAATTTTGGCAATAATGCTTATGAATTCAATTTATTACCAACAGATGAAGGTGCTTTTTTTATTGGTAGAGAGGATAGTCTTTTGAATTATCAAACGCAATATAGTAAGACTTTTTATGATGAAAATATCAAAGAAAGTCAGATAAAAGGCTCGTCAACTCAAAGAAACAAATACCTAAGTGAACATCTTGAAAGCTATAAAATATATC
This sequence comes from Balneolaceae bacterium, assembly GCA_041656135.1. Taxonomy (GTDB): domain Bacteria; phylum Bacteroidota; class Rhodothermia; order Balneolales; family Balneolaceae; genus Balneola. The sequence continues at coordinate 99,143 of JBBAEC010000014.1, forward strand.
ATTTTCACGATACCAGTAGTGCTGCACCTCTTAGAAAAAGCGCAAACATAAATGATAATAGGCTACTTAGAGCAGAAGGCGACAACCTTCCTGCTTTTTTGTACTATTTGCAAGAAAAACACCCAAAACATTTCAAAATAATTGAAATGGTAATTCAATCAGTCTTTCCCTTCTTTGATAGGTTTGAATTAGCACCTTTCTTTTTAGATGAAAATACAATTGAATTGGAATGGTTTGAGAAAGAACATCCTGAACATCCTTTTTATTCTAGGCATTTATCTGATGGCACTTTACGTTTTATAGCACTAGCTACATTGTTTTTACAACCTAATTTACCCAAAACAATTATTATTGATGAACCTGAATTAGGTTTACATCCGTTTGCCATATCTAAACTAGCTGGTTTGATAAAAAAGGCATCTGTAACTTCGCAAGTTATAATAGCTACTCAATCTGTAAATCTTGTTAATGAATTTTCTGCTGATGATATTATAGTTGCTAACAGGGAAGATAACCAAACTGTGTATAAGAGACAGTCGGAAGAATCGCTAAAATCTTGGCTAGACGTTTATTCAATTGGCGAATTGTGGGAGAAAAATGTAATAGGAGGTAGATTATGATGAGAGCAATATATATAATCTGCGAAGGCCAAACAGAAGAAGAGTTTGTAAATGGTATTTTAAGGCCCTATTTCAACCTTCATCAAATTTATGATGTGCGTCCTATATTAATGACCACCAGCAAAGGACATAAAGGAGGTGATGTTAAATACGATAGGCTGAAACACAACATTGATAAGTTACTAAAGAGAGAAACAGGTATTTTAGTAACTACATTTATTGATTTTTTTAGGCTAGTCAGTGATTTTCCTAAATTTGAAGAAGCACAAGCTATTCAGAATAAATTACAAAGAGTTGATTTTTTAGAACAAGAATTAGCAAAGGTTATAGACAATTCTCGGTTTATACCTTATATCCAATTACACGAGTTTGAAGGATTATTATTTGCTGCTAAAGATGGGTTTGAATTTTTACCTGACTTAAAACAAGCTAGCTTAAGAGATTTATTAGAAGCAGTAAACGAAAAAGAAAATCCTGAAGAATTGAATGACGGTGAGTTAACAGCACCATCAAAAAGATTGGAACAATTAATATCTGGATTTGACAAAAACAAGCCATTTTATGGTGGAATAATAGCAGAGGTTAATACAATAAATCCTATTTTGGAAAGATGTTTAAGATTCAGTAATTGGGTAGCAACATTAATTGAAAAAGTAAAGGAATGAAGTTAACGTTTGATTCTAACCTACAATATCAGCAAGACGCCATAAAGTCCATAACGGACTTGTTTGAAGGACAACCTTTAGAGGAATCTATTATGGAATTTAACCTAAAGGAACAAGGCACGTTAGATTTAATCAATGGCGTTGGCAACAACCTAATACTTTCAGAGGAACAAATCCTAAAAAACTTGCAATCGGTTCAAGAGCAAAACGAGATTGAGCAAAGCAAGGAATTAGACGGAATGCACTTTTCTATAGAAATGGAAACAGGAACAGGAAAAACTTATGTGTACTTGCGTAGCATTTACGAGCTAAACAAAGCCTACGGTTTTAAAAAGTTTGTCATAGTAGTACCCTCTGTTGCCATTCGAGAGGGTGTTTTGAAAAACTTGGAAATTACACACGAGCATTTTCAAAACTTGTACGACAATAATCCATTGAATTTTCAAGTGTATGACAGTTCAAAAGTTTCAACTTTAAGAGGTTTTGCAACGAACAACAACATTGAAGTTTTGGTAATTAATATAGATTCATTTGCCAAAGACCAAAACATAATCAATCAACCGCATTACAGAGCCAATGGAAGAAAACCCATTGAGTTTATTCAGTCGGTAAATCCAATTGTTATTGTGGACGAGCCACAAAATATGGAAACCGAAAAACGTATTTCGGCTATTGAAAACTTAAAAGGACTTTGTACACTTCGTTATTCTGCAACACACAGAAATCAATATAATCTTACGTATAGTTTAAATCCTGTTAAAGCCTACGATTTAGGCTTGGTAAAACAGATTGAAGTAGATTCTATCGTAGAAGAAAATGCGTTTAATGATGCTTTTGTTCAGGTTGATTCTATTAAGGCAACAAAGACAAAAGTTACCGCAAAAGTTTCAATCAACGTAAACGACAAAGGAGGCGTAAAAAAGAAATCTGTTTCCGTTAAAGTTGGAGATGATTTATACAAACTTTCCAACGAACGAGAAATTTATGCAGATGGCTATATCATTGAAGAAATAGATGCAACGAACAATTGTATTTCAATTTCAAATGGCAATATCTTATACAAAGGCGACAGTCAAGGCGGATTGAATGATGAAGTAATGAAATTTCAAATCCGTAAAACAGTTGAAGAACATTTGAAAAAGGAAAAACGCCTCAACAAATTAGGAATTAAAGTGCTTTCGCTTTTCTTCATTGACAAAGTTGCCAATTACCGTCATTATGATTCAGCAGGAAATCCAAACAAAGGGAAATTTGCAGAATGGTTTGAAGAAATCTACCAGGAATACATTTCAAAACCTGCTTTTAAGGAATTGGACAGGTTTCCTGTCAATGCAGTTCACAATGGCTATTTCTCACAAGACAAAAAAGGAAAATTCAAAGATACTTCAGGCGTTACAAAAGCAGATGACGACACTTACAGCTTAATAATGAAAGACAAAGAAAAGTTGTTGGATATAGACAACTCACTTCGTTTCATATTCTCACATTCAGCACTTCGGGAAGGTTGGGACAATCCAAACGTTTTTCAGATTTGCACACTAAACGAAACCAAATCTGACATTAAAAAACGTCAAGAAATTGGAAGAGGATTACGTTTAGCAGTTAGAAAAACAGATGATGGTAAGTTGGAAAGAACTTATGACCAAAATATAAATCGTTTGACAGTTATCGCCAACGAATCTTATGACGATTTCGCAAAGACTCTGCAAAAAGAAATTGAAGATGATTGTGGAGTTGAATTTAAAGGCAGAATTAAGAACAAGAGAGAACGTACCGCAATTAAATATAGAAAAGGATTTGAAGCTGACCCAAAATTCTTGGAGATTTGGGAAAACCTCAAAAAGAAAACGACTTATCGAGTTGACTATAAAACAGATGAGTTAATCACATTAGCTTCAAAAGCGGTTAAAGATTTACCAAAGATTAAAGCCCCTTCTATTCGTTCTACCAAAGTCAATATCGGTATGACAGACGAAGGAGTTGAAACAATGTACGCAGGAGACAAAGTAGAATCTTACGACAACTATTCTTGGAAAATTCCAGACGTTTTAGGTTACATTCAGAGTAAAACAGAATTAACACGTTCGACCATTCAAGAGATATTAAGTAAATCCGACAGAATTGGAGATATTTTAATCAATCCTCAATTGTTTTTAGACTTAACCACACAAGCCATTAAACGGACTTTGTATGACCTAATGATTGACGGAATTAAATACCAAAAAATTGGCGGAGCAGAATATGAAATGGCACTTTTTGAAGCTCAAGAATTAGAAGTGTATTTAAATGACTTTTCATTTAAAGTAACAGACAGTTCTAAAACCATTTATG
>JBBAEC010000015.1:0-102293 GCA_041656135.1 Balneolaceae bacterium
AAAGGAGAACCCCTGCAAAATTTATCAACGATTTTCTTATGTTAGAGCCCGAACAAAGGAAAAAGATCACAATTTTTGACAACGGAAAATAACTAATAACGGTCAACCCCAATCAGGGAAGTACATTTGGATTCTAGAATTTGAGTTGTAATACAATTAATTCTTGTGTCTTAACACTTACATCTTAAGTCTCATTTTCCATCCAAAGGGAGACACTTCTGGCAAAGATTTCACGATAAATTGGCATACGTAAATTCTAAATCCAGTCCTAACCCAACACCGAAGGTGTTATATGTGAATAACCTATGGTGAAGACTTCCGCAAGAAGGCGGAACCATAGGAAATAAATCTATGACACTCGGAACCCCGAAGCGGGTTCTACAAATTGCCTTAAAGAAGGTATTTGCTGAAGCGGGTATAGATGATTCAGCAAAATGGTTTTGGAAAGAGAGTTGAATTTGCCAGCTGTCGAATACCGGTTGTCGGGTTGTCGTTCTACCTACGGTTTTACCGTAGGTTATTCACATTCAACTCCGTTGGAGTTGGAATCTTCATTTTTTTAAACAACCTGTTTATACGTGAAGTTGTTCAAGAGTTTAAACTAAACTTGCCGCTCCAGTTTGCCTGTCTTTCAATTAAGTGATACTTTAGTGATACTATGAAAACAGAATTAGTCACTACACTTAAGCGGCAGGCAACCAAGATTCTCAAAGAGTTACGCGAGGATAAAGAACCAGTGCTAATAACCGAGCATGGTAAACCTTCTGCTTACCTTGTTGATGTGGATCATTTTGAACAAATTCAAAAGAAACTATCCCTTCTTGAAGGAATAGCTCGAGGTGAAAAAGCTATTCTTGAAGATCGCATTGTACCCCATGCCGAGGCTAAAAAACGCATGGCAAGATGGCTCGAATAATCTGGACTGAACCAGCTCTAAGTGAATTAGACGAAATAGCCGATTATATTTCTTTAGACAATCCCAACGCTGCAAAAACATTAGTCCGTTCAGTTTTCGAGAGAATTGGCCTTTTAGCCGATCATCCTAAAAGCGGAAAATTGGTTGATGAGATAGATAACTCGGGATATAGAGAAATAGTTTTGCCCCCTTGTCGGATATTCTACCGCCCCGAACAGGATATAATTTATATTATCCATGTAATCCGAGAAGAACGATTATTACACTTTGATTTACTCAAATCAAGATAGGTAAGTTGGGATAACGTCACTGCATTTTGCATCGGTATAGGATATAATTATATCTTTGAATAGCTAATTAATTCAACGACGAATTTCCTTTTAAGGGTCATCCTGAAGATACTTCTGAAGGACCTGTAGTTGTAGTTATTTGACTGCCTAAATTTAGTTTATGCTCAATATGGTTTTTAGAAACTCAGCCTTACCAAGTGAGTTTATCGGTAAAAAGAACTAATCTATACGTGCCTGTTGCTAATGCAGAATTAATAAATAATCTTCAGAAATGTTACTTCTTAAAGAATTTATAGGTTCTTCGGAGGTATCCTCAAAATGACCTTATTTTAATATTATAGGAAGTAAATAAAATATTTTGCACCCAAATATTTTGCACCTACAAACTAATCCCCCAAATCTTACCAGGGCAGATTGCCTAAATCTACATTGCCGCCACTGACAATAACGCCGACTTTTTTATTTTTGAATAGGCTTGGGTTGTTTAAAATGACTGCTGCAGGTACGGCTGATGAGGGTTCAATAATTATATTCATGCGTTCCCAAATAAATCGCATGGCTTCAACAATTTCTTTTTCGGTGGTGGTTATTATGTCATCTACTTGATTTAGGATGATTGAGAAGGGGAGTTCTCCTAGTGAAGTTCTGAGCCCATCGGCTATGGTATCGGTCCTGGTGACTGGAATGAGCTTTTTCGCATAAAATGAACGATATGCATCATCTACATTAGCAGGTTCTGCGCCAATTACTTGAATAGATGGCTTTAGTGCTTTGGCTGCAATGGCGGTTCCACTCAACAAGCCACCTCCACCAACAGGCGTCATAATAACATCCAAATCTGGATGTGAACGTAGTAACTCTAATGCGGCAGTTCCTTGTCCAGCAACTATTCGCGCATCGTTATAGGGATGGATAATGGTAGCCTGAGTTCTCGAAACAACTTCTTGCAAAGTGCTTTCTCTAGCCGCTAAGGTCGATTCACAAAAAGTAACTTCGGCGCTGTATCCTTTAACTGCAGCCACTTTAACTTTAGGTGCATTTTCTGGCATTACCACATAAGCTTTGATGCCTCGTAATTTGGCAGAAAGCGCAAGGGCTTGGGCGTGATTCCCTGAAGAGTGTGTGGCAACTCCAAATTTGGCATCCTCCTCAGTCAAACTCATTACCGCATTACATGCTCCACGAAATTTAAATGCACCCACTCTTTGAAAATTCTCGCACTTAAAATAAACAGAAGCGTTAGTACGCTCATTGAAACTCATTGACGTAAAAACGGGTGTATTATGGGCATAATTGGAGATTAGCGAGTTTGCTTTTTCAATTTCTAAAAGGGAAGGAGGCGTTAATGTAGATCTCATTATTATGTATAATTATGAAAAAAAGAATAAATGCTTTAGGGGTTTAGAGGCTGATAAATGTCATTAAAAGCGTATTCAAGTTGAAAAGAAATGCTAAACATTGGTTTCATAATAACTAATTAAACTAAAATGTTTTAGTTTAATATTTGATTACGTAGCAACTGAATTTTAAAAAAAACTAGACCGGAATATTGTTAAAAACTTCTCTCATTTTCGCTATCAGCTTGCTATTTGCACTTCATGTAAATGCACAAAATCCAATAAAATTATCTCGAATATCTTCCCCCATTATACTAGATGGGGTTATTGATGAACCAGCTTGGGAAGAAATTGCTCCTTTTGAAATGGTACAATACGAACCCGTTTTTATGGGGACTATGAAAGAGAGATCTGAAATACGTGTGGGCTACGATGATGAGTTTTTATATGCATCGGCAAAAATGTTTACCAAAGATCCTTCTACAATTACTGCAAACAGCTTGTATAGAGATAGTTATAGTTCGGATGATGTTTTTGCAGTGGTATTAGATCCATTCAACGATAATAAAAATGGACTTCGATTCTTTACCACACCGGCTGGCGTGCGATTCGATCAATCTATAGCAAACGATGCAAATTCTACGGGCGGTTTTGATGCCGTTAATGGTAGCTGGAATACTTACTGGGATGTGGCTACTACCCAAACGGAAGAAGGGTGGTTTGCCGAAATGAGAATTCCATTTTCAAGTATAGGTTTCCAAAGTGTGGATGGCGTAGCCGAAATGGGATTGATAGTGTATCGTTGGCTTACACATCATAACGAGCGTCATGTTTATCCTGCAATTCCACCAAATTGGTCGCAAGGAAATATTAAACCTTCGCAAGCACAAGATGTTATTTTAACAGGCGTAGAGTCAAAGAAACCAATTTATTTCACTCCTTATGCACTTACAGGTTTTTCTCGTAATAATCAGTTTAATGCTATAGATAATAAGTATGAATATGACGATGATGCCAAAGCTGAGCTGGGTTTTGATTTAAAATATAATATAACTTCAAACCTTACCCTTGATATAACAGCAAACACCGATTTTGCTCAAGTTGAGGCAGATGATCAACAGCTAAATCTTTCTAGATTCTCGTTATCCTTCCCCGAAAAAAGACAGTTTTTTCAGCAACGTTCTGGGTTGTTCGATTTCAGTTATGGAAACACAAAATTATTTTATAGCCGTAAAATAGGCCTCGATAATCAAGGGAATCCAGTTCGTATTTATGGTGGTGCTCGATTAACGGGACGTATTGGGGATTTAGATGTTGGTTTTATAAACCTACAAACTGCCGGCAACGATAATCTTAATTCAGAGAATTTTACTGTTCTACGATTTAAGCAAAAAGCGATTAATCAAAACTCCTACATAGGTGGTTTACTTACTAGCCGTATTGATGTGGAGGGGAATACAAATCTTGTGCTCGGGGTTGATGGGGACTTCAACATTTTTGGAGATGATTATATTGAAGCGAAAGTGAGCCAAACCATGGACAATCGAGTACCAGAGGCTAGGAGGTTCGATTTTGCTGAGAATAGTATTTTCCGAGTTACCTGGCAGCGACGTGCTACTGTTGGGTTGTACTATAGATTTTTTGTAAACAGAACAGGTGCAGATTTTAATCCAGGTATAGGTTTCTACCGCGCAGTAAATACCTCTGATTATTACTATAGTTTGGGTTATGGAATTTTAGCACCTGAGCAATCAGCGTTTAAGAAGAATTCTTTCCAACTCTCAAGCTATAATATTTTAGAGAACGAAAGTTTTGATGTTCGTAGCCGTTTTATAGCAGCAGAATGGGAGTCGGAGTTTAAAAGTGCAGGTGAGTTTAGTGCAGAAATAAAATACAACCAAGAGCACTTGCTTGCCTTCGAAAGTTTTGATCTAGTAAACAATATTTTCATCCCTGTTGATGACTATGATTTTATAGAAGCATCGATGCGCTATAGAACCCCAAATAATAGGAGCCTAAAAAGCAGCTTTTCTTTCGAATTTGGTCAACTCTTTGATGGTTACAGAACTCAGTTTGAAGTAGAGCCGACATGGGTTGCAAATATTCATTTTGAATTAAGTGGTAGTTATAAAATCACTCAACTTGATTTCCCGTCAGCTCCGGGTAGAACTACCGAGGATTTTACTGCACACCTAGCACAGCTACGTGGTCAATATGCGTTGAATAAACAACTATCTGCCAGTGCTTTTGTTCAATACAGTAATATTTCTGAATTGGCTGGAGCTAATTTTAGATTCAGATACAACTTTAGCGAAGGTAGAGATTTCTGGGTTGTTCTAAACGAGCAACAGTACATGGATAGAGATCCGATTCAATTTGGTCGCCCTCGTTTACCACTCATCCAAAACCGTTCCATACTGGTTAAATACACCCATACTTTTATATATTAGATAATTGGATTTTATCTATAGAGCATAGCAAAAACACAACTCTGTCAGGGTTTTAAACCCTGACAGAGTTAAGCTATATTCTGTCTGTCGGAAAAGAGAAAAGTTCTTTTAAGTTTACAACTTAAAAGCCCTAGCATAGGAAGTCTCTGACTTCCATTCCATCCATCTCGAATCAATTACTACTATATGATGGTGAGCGTTGCTTGACACTATTATTCTAAATCCATTGCTAGTAATGCAAGTTACAAACTTGCTAAGCTACAGCTCTTAAGTCACAGACTTAAGAGATCATTGGATGAGAGTAGATAGAGAAAGTTCGAGATTGGCCTAGAGCCCATTATTTTGTGCTATTGTTAACTACTGAATATGAAAATCTATCACGCATCTTAATTCTTACATCCTAAGTCTACATTACTTAATGCTATTCTTTATTCCCGAAAGTAAAGAGTGCCACCAGTAGCCGAAAATGCTTCTTGTTTTGCCCCATTCGTAATCAATTTCGGCGGATTTAAAATCAGCACCTGTGTTGTTCGATTTCACTATAAAGGTATTAGTGATGAAAGTAGCAATTTGCTTTCCTTCAGAAGTGTTAGTGGTATCAAAATCTGATAGAAGAGAAACATCTAGGTTTTCATAATCTAGATTAATGATTCCTTTTGCGCCTTCTCTATTTACATTGAAATTGAAATCTAGAGAATTTACCTTCCCGCTTTTAGCTTCCATATTTGCTAAATGGATGAGGGTAGGATTTATGGATGACGTTTCTATAGCGCCTAAACTTCCCCAAACACGGTGGTTTTCACTTTCATCAAAAAGGGCATATCGTGAATGAACATCTAATTTAGAAACACCCATAAAAAGAGTGGTAACGTCGAAAAGCAATGAATCCGTTAAAAAACCAGAGATACCAGGAGTGGCTATATTCTGAATGGAACCTGTTATATTTTGAAAAGAGACTGCACCAGGTACTTTTGCGCCTTCTTTATGTTCAGTGTAAGTGACATCAAAGTTATTTATCAGCACTTCATCAATGCCATATTTAAAGTTGCTTGCTTTACGAACAACCTCACTCAAAAGAGGCTTGTAGGCAATAGTCGATTTAGGAGGAATAGTTTTATCCTTAAAAACCGAAAGCTCACCTTGTTCTATTGCCGCAGTTCTAATTTTTATTTTTGAGACGAATAAAGAATCTAGGTCAACACCTTGTAGATTTATTTTATCAATATTCAATTCATAGCGGTCAACCGAATATCCTTTTATCTCTGTAAATCTATAGCGAGGTAATTCTGGGATGAGAGCAATGTCTTTTACGTAAGCCAGCCCATCAGCTCTGTCAAATTCAAAAGACCCAATTTCTAGGCGGTAGAATTTATTATCTATTTGCCATGTTAAATCACTACCCGATACTGTTAAGTCGTCTAAAAAAGGAAGCCTTGTGCCATCTAACAATTGGTTTACATTAATCTTGGTAGCACTTAAACTGAAATGCCCAATCATTGCTTTCATGCGTCCGGCTGGATCTATAATTAGTGCTTTACCACCTCTTATTTCTATGTCAAAATCAGAGAATAAGGAGTCGCTAGAAGTAATCTTGGATGAACTTCCATTGCCAAAAGTAGTGGAGGTTACTGGTCGGGAATAAACTTCTATTTCTGGGTATTCTACTACAACCTTCTTAAAATTTGGGAAATCATCGGTAAGTAAACTCAACCAATTAATACCTTGTATTTCGAGGTTTTTTATAAGAACACTTTTGATGGCTTCATTTTCTTTGTTTGGAAGAATTGAAATAGAATCTGCAGATACCTTTTTACTCCAAAATGAGATATTAAGCTGCTTAAAGTCCATTGCATAACTGCTGTCAGTTTGTGTTATGACTTGAGCTTCTAAAGCAGGTTTTAGCTTGCTTTCCAAATAATTAGGCACCAATAAACTAGCTAATAAAAAGAGGACGCAGAGAATAAGTATGCCGTAAATAAATCCTTTTTTCATCGTTAAAGCCCTGTATTAAAACGTTCTGTATACAATACATAAATCTGAAGTCAAGTTGGAAACTTTAACTCTAATTTACAGCAGTTTTTTGTACTGTGGAGCTTGTAACTAACTAACTACTATCATGAAAAAACTAATACTACTATTTTTATTAATAGGACTGGGCTCCCTTACTGCATCTGCCCAAATAGAAGAGGCAATTGAACGCTTCCAATTTGAAACGAATATAAGTTTCGATTCCAATATTCCTTCCCCAAAAGAATACCTTGGCTACGAGTTGGGAATGGAATACACCTTCCATCATCAAATTACAGGCTATTTCCGGGAACTAGCTAAAGTGTCTGATAAAATGACTTATCAGCAATACGCCAGAAGTTATGAGGGACGTGATTTAACTTACGCCGTCATCACTTCTGCGAGTAATCATGCCCGCCTAGATGAGATTATGGCAGCGAATCTTGAGATTGCTAACAATCCTGAAAAAGCAAAAATAGCCGACCAGCCTGTTGTTGTATGGTTAAGCTATAATGTGCACGGAAATGAGCCTTCGAGTAGTGAGTCAGCTATGCAAACAGCGTATAGATTAGTAGCTGCAACCGATGCGGAAACTAAAAATTGGCTAGAAAATGCGGTAATTATTATCGATCCAATTATTAATGTGGATGGTCGTGATCGTTACGTTTATTGGTACAAATCTTCGCAAGCTAATATTTTAAATACGGATGTTGCCGATTTAGAACACGATGAAATATGGCCAGGTGGTAGAACAAATCACTACTGGTTCGATTTAAATCGGGATTGGGTTTGGTTAGTACATCCTGCATCAAGAGGAAGAATTAACGTGTACCAAGAATGGATGCCACAAGTTCATAACGATTTCCACGAGCAAGGTTATAATAACAACTATTTTACCATGCCGGGCACTACACCATACAACTTAGAATTGCCAACAGAGTATCAGAAATGGGCCGATGTATTTGGAAGAGGTGCCATTGCCGAGTTTGATAAAGCGAAAGTAAACTATGCAACTCGCGAAGCTTTCGATTTCTTTTATCCAGGTTATGGATCGTCTTACCCAAGTATTATGGGTGGGATTGCAATGCTTGCTGAACAAGGTGGTCACAGTAGAGGCGGTAGAGCAGTTACTACAGACGATGATTACGTGCTCACATTACGCCAACGTATTTTTGATCACTATAAGAATGGAATTTCAATTGTTGCCACCTCTGTTAAAAACAGAACGGAATTGCTTACTTATTTCAAAAATGCAAGATCTCAGTCTACACAAAAGGGAAATACTAAAGCGTATATCCTTCCAGACAATCCAAATGACTACACCTACCAAGTTGTAAACTTAATGAACAAACATGGGGTGTCGGTAGAGCGTGCGACATCAGATTTCACAGTAAAAAATGCATATAGCTATTGGGATGGTAAAGCCTCTTCTAAAAACTACAAAAAAGGCGATTTTATTATAAAAACCGATCAGCCCGCACATTTGCTAATCAACACATTATTCCGCCGACAAATGGAAATTGGTGATTCTGTGATGTACGATATGGCTACATGGTCAATTCCGTTAGCTTATAATTTGGATGCAACTTGGAGTACTGATAAAGTATCCGCATCAACCGAAAAAGTTACTGCAGATATTGCACAGCCAAATAATGTTGTAAACCCAAATGCTGATTACGCCTTTGTGGTAGATTGGGCACAGAAAAATGCACCTAAAGCACTGTCTATGATTTGGGATATGGGCTACAACGTGCGCAGTGCAGGTAAAAGATTTACCAAAGACGGTACTGAATACAGTGAAGGTAGTTTAATTGTTTTGGCTGGACGCAATATGGATAAGAAAAACCAAATGCGTGCCGATTTCATGAAGGTGGCTGATGAGGCTGAAGTAAAAGTTATTGGTTTTAACACAGGAAGGATGGATGCTGGAATCGATTTTGGTTCACGTGATAGCAGACCTATAAATAAGCCTAAAGTAGCCTTAATGATTGATTCGGGCTTCAGTTCCTACACTGCAGGGCAGATGTGGTTCCTATTTGACCAATGGACAGAGTTAGGGATTTCAAGAATTCGTTCTGGCAGTTTTAACAGAATGGATTTGAATTCCTACGACGTAATTATTCTACCTGGTGGCTTTGGTTTGAATGGCGTATTTAATGAATCTGCCCGAAATAACCTTAAGGATTGGGTAAGAAATGGAGGCGTTATCATTGGTGCTGAATCGGCTGGTGCATGGTTAGCCAAAGATGAAGCTGGATTTTCTAACGCAGAAATCTTCAAGCCTAAAGAGGATGAGAAATCCGATTCAATTAAGCCTAATGCTTACACTACCTATGCCAACAGAACGGATTCATCTGGTTTAAAACGTATACCAGGATCTGCTTTTAAAGCCATAATTGACAATACACATCCGTTAGCATTTGGTATGCCCGACAAGTTGTATTCGCTAAAATTTAGCACAAATGGTATAAAACCTGATGCTAGTTTTCACACAGTCGGTTATTATGCAAAAGATGGAGAATCGGTTCTAGCTTCGGGCTATGCTTCTCAAGAAAATCAGAAAAATGCAGAAGGGATGGCTTTTGCCGCTGTCCAAAATATGGGAAGAGGTAAAGTGGTGCATTTACTCGATAACACTCAGTATAGAATGTTTTGGGTAGGTCCATCTAGGTTGCTGCAAAATGCCGTAATGCAACTTCCAGGCTATTAATCTGAGTTTGAAATTATTACGTTGAGATACTCTAACTCTGTCGGGGTTTAAAATCCTGACCGAGTTATTTGTTTTATATGAATCTTTTTTCTGGTTGTATCTACTCTACTTCTTATTGGAAGACATAAATAATAATACAAGTCATCCTGATCCCGAATGCTCGGGAGAAGGACCTGCAGATGTAATCCTTTATCCGGCTTATTTTTGTTTAGGATCATTACATTCTTTAAAAACAGATTTAATAAGTGAGTTTATGTGTAGGTAAAACACCAACTCCCATAAAGCTGTAACTAAATACATGAGTAATAGATGATTTTCGTAGCGTTAGCGTTTTAAGAAATCTAAAGGTCCTTCGGAAGTATCCTCAGGATGACCCTAATTGGTTATTCCTTTTTAAATCCATCAACGAATTATCCGAAATCCATAAGGATAGCACTATATTACTTTTTCTTGAGTTCGAAAATATCTGTTCTGCGATCTTTAAGGTTGCGTACACTTCCCATCTCATGCAGCTCTCGAAGTAAATCGATATCTACATCAGCAATTAAAATCATTTCGGTATTTGGAGTAGCTTCCGCCTTAATTCCGTTTGTAGGGAAGGCAAAGTCGCAAGGCGTGAATACTACCGACTGTGCATACTGTATGTCCATGTTGTGCACTTTTGGAAGGTTACCGACACTTCCTGCAATGGCAACGTAGCATTCGTTCTCAATAGCTCTTGCTTGCGAGCAATGGCGAACGCGAGAATATCCGTTTTGGGTATCGGTTAGGAAAGGAACGAATAAAATATCCATGCCTTCATCCGCTAAAATTCTACTCAATTCAGGAAACTCAGAATCGTAGCAGATTAAAATTCCGATTTTACCACAATCAGTTTCAAAAGTTTTGAGCTCACTTCCACCTTGCATTCCCCAAACTTTAGCTTCATCGGGCGTTACATGAATCTTTTCGTATCGCTCGGTACTACCATCACGTCTACACAAATATCCAACATTATAGAGCCTGTCATTTTTAATTTCTGGCATACTCCCTGTAATAATATTGATGTTGTAGGAGATAGCCAGTTCAGAAAATTTCTGTACAATGGCATCAGTATGTTTTGCAAGTTCACGAATTGCGTCAGGTTCTGAAAGATGGTTGTTTTCTGCCATCAACGGAGCATTAAAAAACTCAGGGAAAAGGGCGAAATCAGCTCTATAACCTGAAACTGCATCCACAAAAAATTCAACTTGTTGCATCAGATCATCCAAGTTTTTATAGGGACGCATTTGCCATTGAATTAATCCAAGGCGAACTACTTTTTTTATAGTAGTGGCTTTCTTACTTGGCTTTTCGTAATAGATATTATTCCACTCAAGAAGAACCGCATATTCACCCGATTCTTTATCACCCTCTAAATATCCTTTTAGTATTTTAGTGGGATGAAAATCGTTGGATATTTGAAAGTCTAAAACGGAGTCATGAATCTCTTTACGTTTTACTTTATCAATATATTCTTTAGGTGTTAGCGTATCCATGTAATTGTGGTAATTTGGAATACGTCCACCAAAAGCAATGCCGCGTAAATTCAATTTCTCACATAACTCTTTACGGTATTCATAAAGTCTACGAGCCAAACGTAATCCCCTAAACTCTGGCTTTATAAATACATCAATACCATATAAAACATCACCGTCTGCTGTGTGTGTATCAAACGTGTAATCACCAGTTATTTCGCTGTAGGTATGGTGATCTTCAAAATTATCGTAGTCAACTAAAATTGAAAGCGCACATCCTGCAAGTTCCCCGTTTATTTTTATAACAACTTGACCTTCGGGAAATTGATCTATCAAAAATGCGATACTCTTCTCTCGCCAGTAGGAGTCAGGCATAGCAGAGTAGGAGGCAATCATTGCCGTTTTAAACTCTTTATAGTCGCTTAGATTTAAGTAGGTTAATTCAATGTTTTCAATTTCTTGCATGGCTTAATAATAGAGATAGGGTATAATTTGTTAAGGGAGAGCTAAATTCAATAATCAAATATACGAAATGTGATTTCAGAAATGGGAAAAATCTGAGCGAATAAATAAAGCGAACACTTTAAATTTCGTGTACTCGAACTTTTTTCTTCTTGAGGCGTGTTTGGTCGGTTAACTTTATAACAGCCTCAACTTGTGAGGAGTGAACCGCAACAAAAGCACAGTCTTGTTTTAACTCAATAACACCGAGTTGGTCTTTGTTTAGCTTGCCTTGTTTAAAAAACAAACCAGCAACATCACCCTTCGAAATTTTATCCTTACGGCCACCAGATATATAAAGTGTTCTCCACTGTGTACCTAGTTTATTCTCACTTTCTTCTAATTCAACAAGCTCTTCGTCGGGATGAATAAAATCAGGGAGTTTCTCGTCTTGCCATTTTAATAGGTAGGCAGTTCCACCGGCATTCATTCTGGCTGTTCTACCATTTCTATGAGTAAACTCTTCCTTTTTTAGGGGAAGATGGTAATGAATGATAAAACCAATTTCTGGAACATCAATACCACGAGCGGCTAAATCGGTTGCAAGTAAAACATGATGAGTTCCATTTCTGAACTTTATGAGTGCATTTTCGCGATCATTTTGCTCTAAGCCACCATGAAAAGTAGCATGACTTATGCCTTGTTCATTTAAATATTCACTAACACGTTCTATAGAATCTTTGAAATTACAAAACACAATACCCGGCTGGTTGCCTATGTGTTTTAATAATTTACCTAAAGTCTCGAGTTTATCTTTAGTGGGAGAGATGGCTGTTTTTATTCCAATTTTAGGAATACCAACATCGCTAAAATCTACTGTAGTAGGGTCTTGAAGTCCAACAAATTCAGGAATCTCGATTCTACTAGTTGCTGAAGTTAAAATCTTCTTTTCAACGCTAGTTAATGCAGAAATGATCTCATCCATATCAACTTCAAAGCCAACTTCTAGCGATTTATCAAACTCATCCAAAATAAGTGTTTTGATATGCACTACACCAAAAGATTCACGACGTAAATGGTCGGCAATACGTCCTGGTGTACCTACTAGAATTGCAGGTAGATGATTTAAATCCTCTTTGTCCTTTGTCATTGCTCTACCGCCATAAAGTGCATTCACTTTATAACCAGTGCCCATTTCGCGGGTAACCTGCTCAATTTGAATGGCTAACTCTCTAGATGGAACTAGAATAAGAGCTTGAACTTCGGTGCAGTTCACATCCAATTCTGCAATGGTTGGCAGCATAAATGCTAAGGTTTTACCTGTACCCGTTGGGGAAAGTAAAATAACTTCCGAGTTAGAATGTATAGCGTATTTTGCTTCTTCTTGCATGGTATTGAGCTGTTCAATTCCCAGCTTGGCAAGAATACTTTTTTGATTTTTTATAGAGACTGTAGACATATTCCCAATTTACGGCTAATTATGGTGGAATTGTAATTAGTATTGGATGAATACAAGAATAATATAATTACTGAAAAAAGATGGGGTGATAGTTTCTCTTTATGGAAAGTGCTTGTAGATGCTAAGGAATTCGTTGAGAGCCTTGGTCTATCAAAAATAAGCTGGATCATCCTTGTGGAAGTCATATAATTTGTTAAAAAATACTATTTGTTCACATAAATAGTAAGAATAGGTCATTCTGATCCCGAACGGCACTATCCCAAAAAATGTGTAAAGAGTCATTGGCAACAATAGAAATCTCACAATGTGACTCTAAAATAAATTTTGCAAAAATTTCGGTGGATTCGTACGCATCTTTTATAAAATAACCCTACCCACCGATGCCTATATTTAATCTGTTTACCCCGAGATAAATCTCGGGGCTATGTTTGTTTTGGAAAACATAATAATGAGAGTTATTGATAAAATGATGCATACGTTGAATATTACTAGAATTATATAAATTCCTTTCTCTCTGGTTCCTATAAACCATAACGGATTCAGGAGCATTGTTTACAACTCAGATCTAATCATGCTATAAAAATAACAAATACACACTTTTTGGGATACTACCTCCCGACAGTCGGGATCAGAGTGACCCTGCCTGGCTTAAAAGCATAAATCAGTCACTGAATAACTTGGCATCTACAAACATGACACTAGCTAACTATATAATTATAATGCTGTCACAAATCTAAAATCAACAATAGCGTGGCTCAAGCCTTACTTTTCAGCGGCGCTTTTAAGTTCTTCTAGTCGCTTTTTGTTTTTTCGTTTGGAGAGGTAGGGGATTAGGAATAAATAAATACCGGTAATCCACAAAACTAAAACCACTAGGTTTGCGGGTAAGAAAACCCAAAGCTTGGCGGCTTCATGAAACCATGAACCATCGTGGAGGGTTTCAATAATATCAGATCTTCGGAACTCAACTTGTAGTACTTCCGCCGTTTTGGTATCAATCTGAATTTCCCATTGATTTTCGGCTCGTACTTTAACAATTCCTCTACTTGGCCGCACATCTAGGAGATGAATATCATCCCAACTATTTATTTCAGCTTCTGGAACTGTAATAGATACAGCTAAGATTTCATCAAAACTTATAGATGGGTTTATAGCAACCCCACGTTGAGATTTTGGCTGAATCCAAGAGAATTCTTTTTTTACTTGAAGAATTAAACCAGTGATAAGTACAACTAAAAAGGGGAGAGCAATGATAATGCCTCCCCAACGATGAATTTTGCGAGAATCTCGCCTTGAATGCCAAGCCATTTATATTATGATCTGCAAATATTTAGAAGAAATAACGGACGCCCATTGAGCTACTAAAGAAAAATGAAGTATTTGGCTGGATATTAATAGTTGGCGCGAGGTCCATATAAATCTCAAGCGGCTGGTCAACTATTCCATACTCTACACCTAGTGGTATACGAATTCCAACACCAGTATCGCCCCATTCTTGGAATGAAAGATTTAACCCAGCTCCGTAATAGCTACGAAGTAAACCTGATTCTAAGGTGAACTGATCTCTATCGCCGTTCATAATATAGTTAGCTTGAAGGGTAAAGCTATTGTTAAAGTCGTTTAATGAGAATCCTACAACTCCAGTAATTGCTGAAGATTCTGAAAGTGTATATTTAGCTGAGACACCTGCAGGACTAAATAAATTAGCGCCGACTGCAAAACCTTGGCTTTGGGCATTTGCAGAAACTGCAATTGCTACGAAAAATATAGTGGTCAAAACTCTTTTTATATTCATAATTCTACCTATAAGTTAATTTTTATTTTATCAATTATATTAAGTGCATTACTCTCTGTTTAGCACATCTAAAAGTTGTAATAAATATATCGTTATTACAAGGCATCGAAATTAATAAATGCAAATTTTGCAATCAATATCGCGCATTCTAATCTAAACAAAATTTAGATTGTGAAGCGTAAAATTAGGTTATATCATGCTTATAAAAGCAGAGCGCCTTCATGCTTTAGCAGCCATTCCTTCTTATCCATTCCACCAGCATAACCCACTAATTTGTTATCTGCACCAATAACGCGATGACATGGAATTACAATGGCGATGGGATTTTTACCATTGGCGTGGCCTACTGCTTGTGCAAAATTCTTATCACCTAAATTTTTAGCAATACTGCCATAGCTGATTGTAGAACCAACAGAAATATGCAGTAATTCTTTCCAAACTTTTTGTTCAAAATTAGTTCCATCTGGCAAAAGAGTAAGGCTAAACTCATCGCGGCGACTTTCGAAATATTCGCGCAGTTGTGTTTTAGCCGACTCGGTATGGACATCAGGGTCATCGGGTCCATCATAATCGATGAACTTTATTTCTGTAATGCCCATGCCATTCGATAAAATTCTTATAAAGCCGATGGGTGATTCAAAATAACTTACGTAGGTCAAAATAGGCTTATTTAATTTTACTTTAGAATAGGAACAACCCCATCTCTATCAAAATTAAAAGTAGAGGTTTTGAAAAAAGGGAGCGATGAACCTACATCAGTTTTACCAGTTAGGCTATAACTAAATGCTTCGCCATCTATAATTGCTTTTTTTGCACTAGCACCTAGTTGAAACAGGCTCACACTTAATGGTAGCTTTATACTTGAAGTAGATTTTTTTGCAACTTCTATACCACTACTAGATTTACCTGTTATTGCAGGTAGGCCATTAAAGGCGAGGTCGTAGCTAAGCTCATTAAAGTTTAAGTTAAATCCATTCGGATTTTCAATATCCAGCTCAATTTCAAATTCAGCTTTGGTAAAAGATAGGTTAGCCAATTTTAAACCGCCTACTTTAATGCTAGGTAATTTAACTACGGGCAATGTTCCTGTTTTACTAAAAGGGATGGAAATAAGACCTAAAATTGGGGCTTCCACTCCCGCATTTGCTGCGAATGTGAACTCCGTATCATCTTTATCTTTTAGCGAACCAAACAATTCATACAGTTCTTGAAAGCCAAAGCTAACGGGGATTTGTACTATACTTTTTGAATTTGCTTTTACACTAGAATTCGTGGTTTGCTCACCTTTAATAAATGAGAGCGAATTGAACTGTAAGTCGTAATCATAATTTGCAAGTGTAACCGCAAATGGGTTTGGGTTATCTACTTCCATATCAAAAGTGAGTTCAACATCTTGTAAACTGAAATTAGTAAGGTTAAAATCTACTATCGAAACAGTTGGCTTTTGAGTTTTAGCCATGTCTTGAAGGGTGGCGCAGCTAAAAGATATTGCTACTAAAAAAATTAAAAGTGAGCTTATTTTTAGTTTTCTATGACTCATGTAAGTGCTTATTAAATAGGTGTGTATAATGGATATATAAAATAATTAATTTATTTTGTAACAAAAGTAGTTCCAACTCCTCTTTATTAAAATATGTGAGAGAGATTTTTATTCGATTCAGTTTAGTGTCGTCTAAAAAGAGTTACTCCTTAAGCTATATAAAATAAATGCCTCAAAACTGAAAATTTCGAGGTTTTTTTTTGTCTTAGAAATATACGCGATAAAGCAGATTAAAGTTCCTTCCTGGCTCTGGCACTAAATCCTTAATCCTAGATAGATGATTATAATACGCCGTATTAAGTAGGTTGTTTATATTGAACGAAATGGAATGAAGTAGCTTATTACTTTCAAATCTGTATTGGCTAAAAATATCTACAGTGCTGTAAGCATCGGTAGTAGTTTCAAACTCACCAATTCGATCTTGTTTAATAGCGTGTTTTAGTTGAGTGCCAACCTCAAAAAAGTTGTGCGTATATTTTAAAGAAGCTTGTGCTTTTAGTGGGGGTACTTGTGGCAAAGGTTTTTTTATAGTTGAACCGGAAGGCTCCATTACTTCTTGTTCTGCCGTAGTTTGACTTATAGAAAATTGCCCTACAAATCTCTTAGTCAACTTTGCCTCACCCGATAGTTCAAAACCATACAGCCAAGCTTTGGTACCTGTAAATTGATAGTCAAGTAGATCGGCTCTTAGTGCGTTTGCACGCCCAGTGTTTCTTGCATATAGATAATTATCAAAACTATTATGAAAAACGGCTGCTTCAACATTGAAACTATTGGTTTTGTAGCCTACAAATATCTCCTTAGCCCATGCACGTTCAGGATCTAAATCAGGATTTCCAATTTCGTAAGAGTATGAGGCTAGATGCGGACCTTCTGAATATAATTCTTCCATAGAAGGGGCTCTAAAGGAACGGAGTATACTAGCTCCAGCCGAAAACCCATCGCCAAAAGCGTAAATTGCTGCTACTGAACCCGAGAGTGCACTAAAAGTTCTGTCTTTGTACGAGGTCGAATCAACGGCGCCAGTTTGCACACCAATAGGATAGAATGTATCGGTAGAGTTAGTCATGGCTTGAACTACATCGAAACGTAAACCCATCTCCAAATGCATATTACCCAAATCTGTTTCTTCAATTAAGTAGGTACCAAAGCCTAAGTTACTAGCTGGTGGTGTACCGGTTCCTTCAACAGCGTAATCTTCAAATTGAGCTGAAATACCTAATGAACCATCCTTTATAATACCTACTGGATTATGCTTCAAGCGCACATCAGCATTTGAGGTTCGGAGGTTAAAAAGTGTACCAATAACGGCATGTCCATCTGCGTCTTTGCCTTCAATTTCTTTATGCTCATAGTCTTTAAAGGAAACGTCGATTTCTAGCAGCTTCAAAAAATTCCGATTTATAATAATTTCAGATTTTGAATCGTACTGAATTTTCATCATTTCAATATCTACACCGCCAACATGTCCGTTTGGATCTGGTGGGATACCATAATGGCTAGAGTAGATGGAAGCTGAAACTCCTGAATATCCCCACGGGCGAGAGTAACTTATGCCAATAGCATCGTTAGTAGTTTTGTAGGAGGAATTCGCGATTTTACCGAGAGGTGTTTGTGTATCGCCCGAAAGTAGACCACTTAAATCGGCCTGAACCGCAAAATTACCGAGTGGAATTGCCGTACTAAGAGCCCCAGACACGCCAGAGTTTACAGACTGCCCACTAAGCGTAAAACTACCATTAATCTTACTTGGAACACTTGTGGGAATTTGATTTTTAACCACATTAATAACTCCACCTATAGCATTGGCGCCAAAAGCTAAAGCTGCAGGACCACGTGCAATCTCAATTTCTTCGGCAGTTCCTGGATCTATTGTTACTGCATGATCGGAAGATTGAGCAGAGATGTCACCTGAGCTAATTCCATCCTGAAGAATAACCACCCTCTCACCACCTAAACCACGTATTACAGGTCTACCTGGGGCAGCGCCTTGTGTCCGTTGATCAAAGCCAGGAATAGAACTTAGCGTTTGAGACAGGGTGCTGCTGAGAGAACGTCGTAAATCTGCCCCAGAAATTGTTTTTGAAGCGTGTTCTAAATTGGAACCACTTACACCCGAACGTGCTCCAATAACCTCAACGGCATCGGATGTAAATACGGATGTTTTTAATTTAATTGTAAGCGTTAAGTCACTATCAGAAATTGTGACTTTTTGGGATTGAGTTCTGTATCCAATGCGATGAGCAGTAAACGTATAGGTGCCTAGAGGAATATTTTTGAGTTCAAAATCACCATCAACAGTAGAAACTGTGGTTCGATTTATTTCCTCAAGATGAATGTAAACAAAGGGAGCTGATTCTCCAGTTTCGGCATCAAAAACAGTTCCCTTAATTGAATATGAACTAGACTGACCCATTGAAGGGATAGTGAAAATGAATGTAATCAGAAAAATTAAATTGAATAATCTTTTAGTCATCGTAAAATAATTACAAGTTTATAGTAACATGAAGGGGCTTAGAAACAAACTCTTTAGCACCTTGATGTTTTAAAATGATGTTGATTTTAGCAGAAGTGCCTTTCAAGCCTTTAAGAGCAAAAGTGATATTATTATCGCTTTCATTTGGGCGAGTTATTAATAAATTATCAGCATCTTCGGCAGCTTCAACGTCGATGGAATGTTCAGATAAATCAGGTGTAAACTCGTGGGCATCATCATCAATAAAAACGATGGTGAATAGGCTAGTTTCGCCTGAGATTGTAATACTGCTTGTAACACCTTTAAGTGTTTGCTCCGCAACAAGTTGATCTTTTAGACCTGCCAAGTTAACTGTGTACACTCTTAAGCCGATTGCTTCGTGTTCATGTTCGTGATCATGGTCATGCTCATCGCCTGTAGCGGGTAGGCAAGCAGTAAAAAGTACAAGTGATGCAAGAAATATAAAAAGGGAAGACCTTACCCATAAAGGAAATATTGTTTTCATAGTAAATGAAAATTATTTTAATGTTGAAATAGTAACTGAATAAGAAAATTGGGTGCCTAAGCCGAATAGGGTGGGGATCGGCCAGATTCTTGATAAGTGTAGAAATCTGAATGTAATATTTGATTTATAGTAACAAGAGTTTCTACAACAACAAGCTGTACGCTAGAAGAGATAGGGGAGATAAAATTAGTTTGCACTACTCTGAAACAAATTTCACATATATCTAAATCGATAGAATAATGCACTTCATTAGGATGCTCTAAACATTTTAGAGTTTCGCTATGAGTGTGCAAAGTAGACATAATTAAACCAAGCACAGAAATTACTGCGAGGAAGGTTGTGATATGTTTTTTTAATTGGCGCATATAAATATTTACCCTACTAATATAAATTACGCACGGCAAATATGTATATAACATGTTCGATTATTGCAAAGTATTACAAGGCAATAAAACAGGATTTTTATTGTAGAACCAATTGATATTATCTGATATTGGGGAAATAGTAATTGGGGAATAAGAGATTGAGGGACTAGGGATTAAGGAAGCAGAATATGAAAAGATCCTCCAAGGTTTAGAATGATAAAATGAGCGATAATTTAGATATGTTGAAATCTTGGAGGGTTTGGGAACTCAGGAGTCAGAACTCATAGTTCAAAACTTGGGGCAGTTAGCAGTTAACAATAAACAGGGATCAATTATCTGGAAGTTTTCCTCACACCTCAAAGCTATTCAAATTTGCAATATTACTTACTCTGAATTTCTTCAAGTTTAGTAAGTGCTCGCTCTTTTAAATTTGCAAATAAATCATCATTAATTGCACCCACGGTGTACTGTTGATATAACCAAACTATGTAAGTAGCCATAACATCTTCGTAGCAATAGTGCTCAATAAGATCCAACTCCTTGCGATTAAACATTGCAAGCACTTCGTTGCCTTCACCTGTTTGTTTAAATGGAATGCCAATGAGTTGACCTAGATGTTTTAGTTTGGGCCAAGAACTAGCGCCATAATTACTGAATTCATCCACTAAATCGACATTATGCTTACTAAAACGATACCGAATATCATGAGTATTCATTCGTAATGGCATCTGTAAACCGTGCTTCATCGCACGATAAAGCAACACGGGCAAATCAAATCCCTTCCCGTTGTGATGTATAAGCCCGAAGTCTTTAAATGCACCTAGAGCATTAAATAATTGGGTCAGTCCTTCCTTTTCATCCTCGCCATTCCATGATAGTTTTTGGCGTGGTTGGCCTGTGTTTTCAATCCATAAACCCACCCACGAAACCATTCTGTGATACATAGGAGGGAGAAAACCTGCTTTATTTTTGGCTAGTTCTTCGCTAGCGAGTTCGAGTAAACTCTCATCATCGGCATCGTAATTATTTAACACTCTACGAACAAATTCGAAATCAGGGATTGTCTCGATATCAAAAATAAAATACATGTGTTCTTATTTAGCTTAGGATGTGTGAAACTGATAATAGTTAAATAGAGGCAGAAAAGCATAAATTAGTGAATCGGAAATAGGGAATTGAGTATTCAGTGATCAATTAACAATTAACAATTAGCAATGAACAGGAAATAGTTATGGTTAATGGAAAATAGGAATTCAGGAATTGGGGAGTTGATTTAAAGCTTAAAACCCTACAGCCGGACATTATTTTTTAAACTCTAGAAATCTCTTTTAAATCTTATGTCCTAAATCTTACTTCTTCTTCCTCACGCCTAACCAACTTCTCCCGCGAGTGATTTTTGGAATTGTTCTTCGATTTGTTTTTTAGAAGTATAGTGAGCCAGCAAGTACATCATTTTTGTGAGAGCTGCTTCTAGAGTCATATCCCTGCATGAAATGGCGCCCACTTTTTTGGCTTCCCGTCCAGCTGGGTATTTTGTTAAATTAACAGCATCAAAATCAGCTTGAGAAATGAGTGCTACCACAACATCATTATCTCTGCATTTTTCAAAAAATGGAAGAAGATTGAATGGACCTTTTATGGGGAAATTTCCACTTCCAAAACTGCGGACAATGACGGCTCTAACCTTTGCTAGATCTATATAATCTAGAAACTCTGGATTCATTGAAGGATGCACAGTGAGTATAAATACCTCATTTGAGTAGGCAGCATTGTTATGAAAGAGCTCTAAAAGCTCCTCAGGCTGAACGTTTAAAGTTATATCTAAACCAATTTGAGCAATGGGTGCAAAGTTGGGAGATGCAAAAGCGTCAAAGTCACCGATGCTCATTTTGGTGGAACGGTTTGCCCTAAAAACGTGGTCGTTAAAGCAGATAGCAACTTCTTGCAAAGGCAGTGTTGCCATCTCTATAGAATTAATAAGATTACGTTTTGCATCACTTCTAATGTTGCTCATGGGTACTTGGCTTCCCGTAAAAATCACTGGCTTTGATAAATTTTGGAGCCCGAATGAAAGTGCTGAGGCTGTATAAGCCATGGTATCGGTACCGTGAAGTACAACAAAGCCGTCGTACTTAGAATAATTACTTTCGATACAATTCGCCAAATTTACCCAGTGTTCGGCGTTTAAATCAGAACTGTCTTCGAAAAATAAGGGGTAGGTATCAATTTCGGCCAACTGTGTTAACTCAGGAATTTGCTTATACAATAAGGTTGCCCATGAGTTAGGATCTAGCTCAACACCATCACCTTTTGCACTCATGGCGATGGTTCCGCCAGTCTGAATAAGAAGTATGTTTTTCATGTTGATTATTAACTATAGTAGCTTAAATTATTTCTTCACATTGTTTTCACGAAACAATCCCAAGTTCATTGACAAATATAAGCGCAAAAGTGGAAGTACTTCAATGTATTTGAAGTAAGCCATTTTCTAGTTTACTCAAACAAGGAGATACATCATGAAAGTATATAATTCTGATCAAATTCGTAATGTCGTTTTGTTGGGGCATTCGGGCTCTGGTAAAACAACACTCGCCGAAACTATGTTGTTCGAAGCCGGAGCTATTAACAGAAGAGGGAGTATAGAGGAGAAAAATACTGTTTCGGATTATGACGCCTTTGAGCAAGAGCGGGGCAAGTCTGTTTACTCAACGTTTATGAATTTAGATTGGAGAGGGCACAAGATTAATCTTATCGATACGCCCGGCACCTCTGATTATATAGGGGAAGTAGTGGGCTCACTCCGTGTAGCAGATACTGCTTTATTTACTTTGAATGCAGAAAATGGAGTAGAAGTAGGAACGGACGCTTTGTGGAAATATGCTGAGAAATTTAGTATTCCCTCGATGTTTGTGGTTAATAAATTAGATACTGAACGTTCAGATTTTTGGAAAACAGTTGAAGAAGCTAAAGATCGTTTTGGGCGAAATGTGACAGTAATACAGTTCCCGTATAGCGAAGGCGACGATTTTCATGCAATTGTTGATGTGCTTAGAATGACGATGTATGAGTTCCCCGAAGGTGGAGGGAAACCAGATAAACTACCCATCCCAGATTCCCTTAAAGATCGTGCGAATAAACTTCATCAGGAACTTGTAGAAATTATTGCAGAGAATGACGAATCGCTCATGGATATTTATTTTGAACATGGGGAATTGGACGAAGAACAAATGCAAAATGGACTACATTTATCGTTAGTAAATCGCCAAATATTTCCATTATTCTGTGTTTCTGCTGCAAGAAATATGGGTACTGGACGTGTAATGGGCTTTATTGATAATGTGGTACCAAGTGCATTGGAAGTAAAACCGCCTAAAGACACAACTGGGAATGAGTTAATTCTTCAACCGGATGGAAAAACCATTTTATTTCTCTTCAAAACGCAGTCTGAGTCGCATTTAGGGGAGTTAGTTTACTTTAAAGTGTATGGAGGTTCTGCCAAGCCAGGCATGGATTTAGTAAATAATACCACTTCAAATACGGTGCGCTTAGGAAGTTTGTTTTTAACCGAAGGCCGTAAACGTATCGAAATTAATGAAATTAGAACGGGAGATATTGGCGCAGTAGTTAAACTTAAAGATGGTGCAATAAACGATACTCTCTCCGAAAAAGGAGAAGAAATATCGCTCGAAGGAACTACTTTCCCATCAACAACTATTCGAACAGCTGTAAAACTTGTGGTTGAAGGGGATGAAGACAAACTCGGAAATGCACTTAATCAGATACAGCGCGAAGATCCTTCTGTATCTATTGAACACAGCCAAGAGTTACATCAGGTTATTATTCATGCACAAGGCGAAGAGCACCTAAGTGAAATAGCACACCTTTTGCGTAACCGTTATAAGTTAAACATTGAATTTATAGCACCTAAAATTCCATATAGAGAAACTATAACTAAAGCCGTAAAAACTACTTATAAACACAAAAAACAATCGGGTGGAGCGGGGCAATATGCAGAAGTTCAGATGTTGATGGAACCTTATTCAGAGGGAATGCCCGATCCTGCAGATATGAAAGTACGAAACTCAGAAACCCATGAGTTACCATGGGGCGGGAAGTTAGTTTTTAATAACTGTATTGTAGGTGGCGTAATTGATAACCGATTTATGCCAGCTATTTTAAAAGGCGTGATGGAGAAAATGGAGAATGGACCCATGAGTGGTTGTTGTGCACGTGACATTCGTATCTCTGTTTATGATGGCTCTATGCATGCGGTTGACTCAAATGAAGCGGCTTTTAAAACAGCAGCTCGAATGGCGTTTAGGGATGGGTTTTTGAAAGCTTCACCCCAACTACTTGAGCCAGTATATAATGTAGAGGTGATTGTGCCTGCAGACTTTATGGGCGATGTAATGGGCGATTTAGGCACACGAAGAGGTCAGATTCAAGGCATGGATGCTGAAGGAGCTCTTCAAAAAATACGAGCTAATATTCCTTTACAAGAACTAGATCAGTACTCAACGCGATTAAAATCTATGACACAGGGAAGTGCTACTTATTCTCGCGAGTTTTCTCACTACGCACCAGCTCCTCACGAGGTGCAAGAGCGGGTAATGAAAGAAAATATTGAGGTTGAGGAAAGCTAAACTTTGAATTTATATGAGTACGGGTTTATTTAATTATTATACCTGTACTCTTATTAAATATCTCCGAAGAAAAATCTTTTCAAGTAAAATAGGATTAGAGTTTTAAAGTGAATGTGATACAAATAATGGTTGTTTATTTATAAAATATATATTAAGTATGTAATTCATTTATTATTAAAATTTTAAGCCAGGTTATTTAAGGGTTTCTATTTGACATTTCTTTGTCAATTTCAATTAAAACCATAATAGCCAGGAGATATATGTCATGAGAAGATTCAAATATTCATTTTCGTTACTAATAATTTCGATCATTTTTAACACAAGTAACATTAATGCACAATGGGAGAAAACAGCTCTCCCAAAAACTCTAGTCGATACATTTACCTTATTTGCTAAAGGTGACTCTATATTTGCTGGAACGGAACGGGGAATTTATTATAGCGGCGATAAAGGTGAAAATTGGAAGCAAATTAAACCCTATGGCCTGGCAGATCCTGCGATTTCCTCATTTGCCATTAATCAACAATACCTATTTGTGGGACATCGATTTGGAATTTATCGTTACCCACTTCCCTTACAAAATAAGACTAACGATGTAGTGGTTAAAGGGCTAGAAGGTGATGCAAAACGTATAAATGCATTATTTATAAAAGATGGATATTTATTTGCAGGCACTAATAAGGGGCTATATCGTAGCAACGATAATGGAGATAATTATGCGGCTGTTGGTGATGTATTTAATGGCTACGCCAAAACTGTTACGTCAATAATTGCTATCGAAGACACTCTTTTTGTTGGCACCTTTAGCGGGATATATCGGAGTAATGATAATGGTGAGAGTTGGATAACAATAAATAAAGAAACTGACAAAGAAGGAGAAGAAGAAGGTGGAAAGGTAGAGCATGTTAAGTCTCTTGTATTTCAAGATGGATATTTATTTGCAGCAACCAGCTCCTTGGTATATGATCCAACTAGTGGGGGTTACAGTCCTACAAATGGGGTGTACCGAAGTGATAATTATGGGGAAAATTGGAAAAGAATTAATGGTAAATTTGGACCTAATTCAAATCAATATGGCGTAGATATTCTATCTTTAGCGGTTCATGGTAATAATATTTATACAGGTACAGAATATGGACTGTTTCGAAGTAGTGATTATGGAGAAACTTGGGAGCCAGGAATTGAGAAAGTGAATGAAAAATCAATATACTTTCAGGCTTTAATTGCTTCCGATGATTATTTATTTGCGGGAACCGAGGGTGGGTTCTATCGCACTAGCGATAACGGGGAAAACTGGGAAGTAGTTGACGTAAAAAGATATCTAATAGTAAATGCGCTAGAAGTAAAAGATAATTACTTACTCGCTGGCACTGACTATGGCGTTTACAGTAGTACTGATAATGGGAATAATTGGACATCTATGTATGAAGGTACTGGAGAAGATTCCACCTATGTTTTAAGTTTGGCTGTTTGGGGGAATGATATTTTTGCTGGATCGAAAAGCGGAATATATCGTAGCAGCGACGATGGTACAACATGGAATAAAGTATACGAAGGCTCCTATACGTCAAGTAGCTACATTCATACTTTAACAATTTGGCAAAACTATTTGTTTGCGGGTACAAAATATGGGGTATATCGCAGTAATGACCATGGAGATACATGGGAAGATGCCAACGCTGGCTTTGGTCAATACCCTGTTGAAGTGACGGTGATAAAAGGCTTTGATGATTATCTTTTTGCGGGTGGTGCAAGCACTGGTGTATATCGCAGTATTGACAATGGCACCAATTGGGAAAATGTTGAGAAGTTGTCCCAAATCGGTATAATACCTGTTAACGATTTAATTAAAAAGGGTAATTATCTGTTTGCTGGAACAACTGGAAGTGGTATATATGCTAGTGCCAATAATGGAGAATCTTGGATAAGCTCTAGTTACGGAATACCAAGATATGGTACAGGTAATAATTTATGGGTTTATGCATTTGCCGAACACGACAACTATCTTTTTGCAGGCACCTATGTGGGGATGTATTCCTCCACAAATAACGGGTTAAGCTGGCAATCTCAGAATGAAGGCCTTGAAAGTGAAATTGGTAATGGTATTCGAGCTTTAATAAAACACGATGGCTATTTATTTGCTGGGACATATGAAATCGGTGTAATACGGCGTCCATTATCCGAAATAGCTACTTCTAATGAGGTGACATCGGCACAGGTTCCAAGTGCTTTTAATTTAAAGCAAAATTATCCAAATCCATTTAACCCAACTACCAACTTTGAGTTCAGTTTAGCTGAGCAATCATTTGTTAGCTTGAAAGTTTATGACATAACAGGGCGAGAAGTTGCTAAAGTTCTTTCCGAGAATATGGCTGTAGGTACCTATACCAAAAGCTGGAATGCAGAAAACCTAGCGAGTGGGGTTTATTTCTATCGCTTGGATGCTGGTTCCTTTACCCAAACTAAAAAACTAACCTTGATAAAATAGGTTGTGCATTATTGTAGATGCTAGGTGATTCATAGACAGAATGGGCTTGAAAAAACAGTTTCGTCAAGTATAAGTCCACCAACGGGGCAAGGGGTTGCAACCCCTTGCCTGTTGGTTTGACTAGTACTATATCACCGCTTCTTTACACACATTTGTGACAGTACCCCGTACCTATCTTCTATCAACTAAATACTAGTCGCTCTAAAGAATCAGCTATAAACAAAAAAAAGCCCATGCTCTTAAAGCAAGGGCTTTTCAATGATTAAATATCTAGTGTAAATAAATTTCAGACTTATTAATACCTGGCGGGAGTACCTGGTGCTGGTAATGTATTTTTGATGAAATCTCTTATATCATCATTAGCATTTTTTAAGTCCTCAGCTCTTAAGTACATCATGTGCCCGCTTCTATACCCTTTGAAGCTAAGCCTGTCTTTTAGGCGACCGCTTGGGTCTAGGTGCCACATAGAATACTTTGCATCATAATAGGTTGTTGCACCATCGTAGTAACCACTTTGAATTAAAGTGTGCAGGTATGGATTCTGAGCCATGGCTTGGCGGAGATTCTCTCCCGTTCTATCTCTAGTTCTATCCCACGGATGAACTGGGCCAAACATATTATACTTAATATCAGTTTTGTAATTTAAATCATTTCTGAAATAAGAGTTAATTGCCGGTGTAAAGGAATGTAGCCAAGAGTCAAGCTCTGCATTGTAATCGGGACGAACGCCCGCCTCCATGCGATCTATACCCTTGTATCTAGAATCTAAGCGCCCAACAGTATAGCCTTCGTCACGTAGTAACTCCTTCCAGAAAAAGGAGGTAGGGACATCTAAATTATGCTGACGAATAACAAGCTCACTCAAGCCAGAGTAATAACTGAAGTTCTTAATTGCTTCAAGTCTTTCGGCATCGGTAGCCCAAGCGCCTTTTGCAATAACAGGGAGTAAATGATTCTGAGTATAGTCTTCAGATTCAGCCAGAACTTCATCTAAATCTTTATTTTGTAGGGCTGGAGGTAATTTTTCGTGATACCAAGCGGCAGCAGTGTAGTAGGGCAAACGATTAGCCTGATCAACAGGTCCATCTCTTTTGATACCTAAATCGGTTGGCGAAACTAAAATTACACCATTTAAATACATCCACTGTTGGCCTTGTAAAGCAAGTGCCAACCCTGAAACTCGAGTTGTACCGTAACTTTCGCCAATAAGATATTTCGGGGAGTTCCATCTGTTAACACGAGTTACAAATGTATTAATCCATTCTGATAAATATTTTATATCTGCATTAACTCCGAAAAAATCACTTCGTTTTGCATCATCACCAATAAGTCTAGAATAGCCTGTATTTACAGGATTCACATAAACAATATCAGCCACATCAAGCACAGAATGAGGATTATCTTTAACGCCATAAGGTTGTATAGGGAAACCTTCGTCGTCGATTTTTAAAACTTTAGGACCGGTGTAGGCAATGTGCATCCACACTGAGGCTGAACCTGGGCCGCCATTAAATGAGATAAGTAAAGGACGAGTGTCTTTATCAGAAACTCCTTTTCTTTCATAATAAGTATAAAACAAGGTGGCAGTAGCTTTCCCGCTATTATCCCAAACGGGTTGTGTGCCAACGGTTGCGGTGTAGGCAATCTTCTTGCCGCCAATAACCACTTCATGATCGGTTTTGGAAGATGAGTCGATTGGGAATGTTAGCTTTCCATCTTGGGCATAACTGTTTATGCATAATGAAAGGAGGAGAACTGTAAGAGAGATTAATTTTTTCATGTTACAAGATCTAGTAGATTATTTTGAATGATGTATAAGTTGCAAAAATGCTTGTAGATATTCTGTAAAAAGTAGTGATTTATAGCTGTTTACTTAGAAACTCAATAAAGCGCTTGGGCAGAGGGAAAGGACGCTCACTAGGAATAGGAGGGAGTTTTGCCTCTGGGTTTATCGAGGGGCGTGTAGGTCTAAGTTCAGGCGTCCATACAAAGCCTTCAATCCTTCTAGTAGCTAAATCGGTGTATTCTGGCAAAAAGAGGCCTTGGTTTTTGCCCATCCATGCTTGTATAAGTTCTCCCTTTTCAAAACTAAGTATTGTCTTTGGGGATGTGCTTTCAATGGCGCCATCAGGTTCGTCGTCGCTATTTTTTGTGTGATACAAAATCTGGCTATTGGGGTAAACCATAATTTCAGATATATCGCCATCCAAAAAATTAGCAATTAACGTATCGCCTTTAATCTGATTTAGTCTGCCTGTGGTAGAGTCTTCTTGTACAGCAATTGGTTTTGTGAAAGAAGTTAATTTCTCCACTCTATTACTATCTAGCTGCACAAAAATATATGGTCCCGTTAATTGAATAGATTTATGCCAAGCTTTGGGATTTGAGCTTAGATTAAATACTTCGTCAGTTGAATTATATAGTAGAGTATCAGAAACGGATGAAAATTTTGGGCTCCATACTTTTACGTTTTTGTAGGCGTCTATAAAAGTAGTAGAATCTTCTTTATGAAGTAGGATCTCGTTTGCGAAAATATGAGTGGTATCTGTTGTATCGCTATCTATTTTTCGCAGGTAGGCATTATCTTTAATATAGCGTCTACCAGTAGAGTCAGCTTCTAAATAATCGCCCTCTAAAATGGCATTATTAGTGCTGTCTACAACAAAAATGTTGCTAAATAATCGTGCACTTTTGGTTAATCTATTCGTGAAAAGGCTATCGCTTTCAGCATATTTCCCCGAATCGGCTAATTGGACATTCCCTCGAAATTCGGCACTATCTAATTGTTGAAAGTAAGTACCAGTAAGAGCAGATAAAACTCCATCAGTATCTTCTAAACGAATGTTGTCGCGGAATTGGGCTTCTTTAGTTAGGAAGTTATAGTCTACGCTATTCCCAAAAAGTAAGGTGCTATCCTGTTTAATAATTACTCTACCTCTTAACTCACTAAATTCCTTATCGGTAAAATAATACAGGGTATCAGTCCATATATTTTCGGTATTAGTATCTATTTGGATATTACCAAATGCCCGAATTTCATTTCTATCAACAAATTGCCAAGCACTATCGCAAACCAACGTCATCATGCCGGCGCTCAACTTTGCATCATAGAGTTTACGGATTGATTCGCCACCTATGATCGCATTTTTAATGGTTTTGGAATACTCTATGGTTACTACATTTTGTGCGGTAGACAAGCCGCTAGTGCATAGTAAAACCGCAATGAAGAGGTACAGTTGTTTTATATTTGTGAGACGTATCAATGTATAACCGTTTGGCCAGTTACTTCATTAAGCGTATAGTTGGTTAAATCAGAATTACCAATAAAGCCTTTGGCGTTAATACTATCGGTTTCGGTTACAATGGTTACGTTTTGCTCGGTGCTTACAATGTCAGAATTACGCTCCCATTTAAGATATTCTGACCGAAGTCGTCTTCCCGAATTGGTGAATACCTTAACATTACCAAAAAGCTCAAAACTTGAAGTTGTTGGCTTATAAAGAGCGCTATCGGAATAGACTTCTGTTTGCAAAGTATCTTTTTCAAATACAGAAATATGAACGGGTCCACTTAGGGATGTGAATTTATAGCCCTCAACAGTGTATGAAGTGGCTTTTGAGCTTATTAGATTCAACTTTAAATACCCATCTTCTATAATATCCATATCTATTTGCCAACTTAGTGAACTTGAAAAGAGGGAGTCTCCCAAAACTTCTTTTATACGTTCATTATCGAAGTCTGAAAGTTTTGTACAAGATACAAAACTGACAAAAATAATAAGGGCTATGAGACTATTGCGTACCAAAGTAGCGATCTCCTGCATCTCCCAACCCAGGTACGATAAACGCTTGTTCGTTCAGCTTTTCATCTATAGCCGCGGTTATTATAGGAACATCGGGGTGGTCATATTGTAGCCGTTTAATTCCTTCGGGCGCCGAAATTAAGCAAACAAACCGGATATTAGTTGCTCCAGCTTCCTTTAAATATTTAATGGCATGTGAAGCACTACCACCCGTTGCAAGCATAGGATCTACAACAAGTGTATACCCAGTATCAATTCCGTTGGGTAAATTATCATAGTAGTTTACAGGTTCTAGAGTAACCTCGTCTCTATAAACTCCAACGTGCCCAACTTTAGCCTCGGGGATGAAGTTAATTATTCCATCAACAAGGCTAAGTCCAGCTCTTAAAATAGGTACAACTATTACGTCGGTAGCAGGTTTATAACCTTTAGTTGCTTGAATGGGGGTTTCTACCTCGTATTCTTGCAAGGGCAAATCGCTGAGTGCATGATAGGCAAGAATATTACCGATAGTGGCCATAGCTCGCCTAAATGCAGCAGTATTCGTGTTCTTATCACGTAAAACTGTTAAATATCGGTGAACTACGGGGTGATCAACTACCTGTACATTTTTCATGGCCTTATCTAGTTTCTGTATCCATTTTCTTGAAGTATGCTTTTGTAGAAGTAGCAACTACGCCAGATAATGCAAATAATGCAATAATATTAGGGAATGTCATAAGCCCGAGTGCAATATCCCCAATGGCCCAGACCGTTTCTAAGGTAAGAATGGCCCCCACAAAGTGCATTACAACATATACAAACTTATAGTAGATGATTGATTTATCACCCGCTAAATATTGAATGGCTCTGTCGCCGTAATAACTCCAACTTATGGCAGTTGAAACAGCAAATAGGAATACACATATTGTCACTAAGTATTTACCACCTGGGAATAAAGGAGCCAAGCCTTTCTCGAAAGCAAAGGAGGTTAATGTAGCCCCATTCTCAACAATATCGGCATGAACACTTGTGATTATAGTACCATCCGTTGTTTTTACTATGTTATTTCCAGCTATGACTTCAATAGTACCAGTAAATTTTTTGGTAGATGTGTTATCACCAATGAATAAATCACCTGTAGTAGCCTCATTTACTATAATTTGGCCATTAAGTGGTACACCTTCTTCAATAAATAATGTGTTACCACTTTCTACTACATAGTTAACTTCTTTTCCATTTATATCGAAAGGAGAGTCGTTTCGTTGTTCATAAGCGCCAGTACTTATAATTACAAGGCCGGTCATTGTACACACAACTAGAGTATCAATAAAAGGCTCGAGCAGAGCAACTACACCTTCGCGTACCGGCTCCTTTGTTCTAGCAGCGCCGTGGGCAATTGGTGCAGATCCTTGACCCGCTTCATTTGAGAATAGACCACGTTTAATACCCCAAACTAAAGTAGTTAAGAAAGTACCAGTTACAACGCCATAAATTCCAGCTTTTGGGGTGAATGCGCTAGTTACAATTAACTTTAATCCAGGAATTACTTCTTGGAAATTTATGAGTAGAATAATTAATGCACCTAATACATAAATAAGTGCCATAACTGGCATTAAACGAGCAGTTACGTTACCAATTCTTTTAATTCCACCAATTATTACAACACCAACTAACGTAGCAGTTACTAAACCAGTAATCCAAAATGGTATTCCAAAAGAGCTATACATTGTATCAGATACTGTGTTTGCTTGAACAGCATTCCCAGTAAGGAAAGAACAAATTACCGCCATAGCAGCAAAGAAAACAGCCAACCATTTCCAGTTTGGCCCAAGACCCTTTTCAATGTAATACATAGGTCCACCAGAAACGGAGCCATCTGTATTTTGAACTCTATACTTTACTGCTAAAGTACACTCTGTAAATTTAATTGCCATCCCAAAAAAAGCGGTAACCCACATCCAAAATAATGCACCAGGTCCGCCATAATGAATTGCAATAGCTACACCTGCAATGTTACCAATACCAACGGTAGCTGAAAGAGCAGTAGTAAGGGCTTGAAAGTGATTAACGTCGCCAATTGCAGTAGGATCATCATATTTACCCATTACAGAAAACACACCATGCTTAAATTTCCGTAATTGAATAAAACCAAGCCGTATGGTTATAAAAATTCCAAAACTTAGAAGTAAGGCCACCATGAAGGGGAATTTTGATGGTTGCGACCAAACTACATCGTTTAACCATGATACAGCGTTTTCAAAGATTTCCATACGTTGAGTAGATTTATTTAATTATTTATTTAAATATTGCAGTTATGATAGTGAAAGTAGAAAAGAATTGGCAATAAATATGTGCATCATTTAAAGTTGTTGAAATATTGGTACATTTAGGGGTGTGGAACGATTTTATAATATTCGTGTTACATATATTGTACAACTAAAATATATTTTAAAGTAAACTCTAAAAAACTGCCCTATAATGACTAAAGCAGACATGGTTGATATTATTTCAGCATCAGTGGGTCTTACAAAAGTAGAGACAGAGGCCGTAGTTAATGGCTTTCTTGAAACAGTAATTGAAGCAATGAAGCGTGGAGAATCTATAGAATTAAGAGGCTTTGGAAGTTTCAAAGTTGTAAAAAGAGCTCAACGCGTAGCTAGAAATCCGAAAACCAACGAGGAAGTTATAGTACCTGAACAGTATGTGCCAGTGCTTAAGATGTCTAAGGAATTTAAAGAATCAGTGAATATAAAAATGATGATTGAAAATTGATTTAGAAATCCTCACAAAAAGTTCTTACTTTTGAGATGTTCGAACAAACAATAATAACTAGTAATTTTTGGTGATTATAAATGCCAAGTGGTAAAAAAAGAAAGCGCGCAAAAATCGCAAAACACAAGCGTAAAAAGCGTCTGAGAAAAAACAGGCATAAGAAGAAAAAGTAGATTTTCAGGCTTCGATAGTTATCGGAGCCTTTTTTTTGGCTTTTAACCTAGCTTTTGCCTTAGAATTGGTAGTTGTTGGGGTTCTCTTAGCACCAATAACATGTTGGTATTTTAAAGGAAAAAACTACTTACTACAGCTTACAATTTTAAAGGGAAGGGGAGTTAACTCGTAGCCATATCCGAGCATAAGCAATTAAATCTAGATTGAATCTAGTTCTTGTTTTATGCTCAAAAGATGGAGTTTGAAGTAGATTTATATATTACTGAGATATAGATTCTCTTGTTATGCTGCAACTGATTCAGCTAAAATCTCATCTGATATAAAAATTACTTTATTAGCTTTGAGTAAAAGATCATGCAAACGTCGGCTCACAAAATGCGTTACTTCATTCAAACTTTGTGGTGATGTTAATTGATACTGAAAGTAAGAAATAAGATTTATTGCAGATAGATATCTCCCTTGTTCATCCCCTTCAATCTCAATGTGCCAACGGGTTATAATATCGTCGTTTATTAGCAGTTGGTTCACTTGTCGGTTTACAGAGTCCATCCACTCACTAGCTTTTTCTACACGGTAATTACCAGAAAGATCGGGATGTTCTGGCTGGCATAAGTTAACATCAAATAACCAAGACATTTCCACATCTATAGTGGGTGTAATTTTGCTCTCATTTAACTTGTCAATTTTAAGAAAGGGATGAGATTCCATTCCCTCAAGTTGTTTTGCCAAAGAGTGTTCTCTAAAGCCATCCCAATCAAAATTGATTGAGAGCGTTTTCATATATTTTGATACCTTAGAAAGGTTAATTTCTAACTCTAAACCAGTAGCATTAATTTTACTGTTTTCCCAAGTACTGAATGTTGCAGCCGATATTCCACGTTTCTCAAGTTGAGTGTCTATAGTGTTTACTATAGAACTAAATATTGGGTAATGCATATTTTCCTTTTATCTCTCACTTTATATAATGAACTATTACGAGCTAATATATTTAAAGAAAACCTTAAATAACACATTGAAAGGTTCTCGTATTACTCTTGTTACTACACCCTATAAAAATGTAGTAGATATTTTTGTTAGTACTAACATAGAACAACTTAAACTTACATTTAGTACCTCGCCAGGTAATATTGCTCTGTACTTGAGTAAACATATATCAACAAAACGTAAAAACAAACTTACATTTTTCGAAACTGTTTATAACCTTGATATTATAGATGTTGAGTTAGTAGAGAATGATAGGATATTAAAGATTAACTTAGCTGATAATTATAAGCTTGTCTTCAAAGTATTTAGTAATAAGGCAAATGTATTTTTAACGCAAAATGGGAGGGTGATTGAAGCTTTTAAAAGTGGTGATACAGAAGTTCCTATCCCCAAAATGCAAAAAGAGATTGCATTGCCACCCATCAATTTGTCAACTAGCCAACAGCTGTTAGCAATAAATCCACAGTTGCCAAGAGGACATTTAAAGGAGTTGATTGAGTTTCATAATTTAGATGAGTTGGATGCTGCTAGCCTAGTTACTTTTGCGCAAAATCTGAATAGCACCTTACTGGAAAGTCCTAGCTATAGACTTTTAAAAGATGGCACAACTACGCTCTTTAACGAAGAAATACTTCCGTTAGAAACCACAAAAAGTTTTGAATCGATAAATGATCTAATTTTATATCGATATAAAAATTATTCGCATACTCAACGCTTAAGGCAGGGGAAGAGCAAGTTTCTAAAACAAATAAATAGGCAAATTAAGCGAACGGCGTCTAGCCTACGAAATTTAGGTGCGGCTCATGTAGGTTTGGAACGTGCTGAAGAGTATGAGAAATATGGGCACCTATTAATGGCAAACGCTCACAGGAAGCATACGGGTGAGGCAGAAATAATAGTTGAAGATTTGTATGATGTGGGTAAAGAGCTATCCATTAAAATAGATGAACAGTTGAGTATTGCCGAAAATGCTGAGCGTTATTATACCAAATCAAAAAATGCTACTAAATCGTACAAACAATCATTGGTTCGGATACCTGAGCTTGAACAAAGGAAAAGCGATCTTCTACAAATGAAAGACTCGTTAGATGAAATAGAACAATACTATGAGCTGAGTGAATGGGAGAAAGCGAATAATAGTGCTCTATTAAGCCACGGTATAATAAATCCCAAAAAGGAGCAGGATAACCAAACTCTATTTCATACGTATGAAGTAGAGGGCTATACCATTTGGATTGGTAAAAGTGCTAAAAACAATGATCTTTTGGTGCAGATGGGGCATAAAGAAGATATATGGTTACATGCTCGTGGTGT
The DNA here is from genome assembly GCA_041656135.1 of Balneolaceae bacterium. GTDB lineage: Bacteria > Bacteroidota > Rhodothermia > Balneolales > Balneolaceae > Balneola. The sequence continues at coordinate 35,947 of JBBAEC010000015.1, forward strand.
GGCTGGCTCTCACGTTCTTATAAGAATGGCAAATAACAAAGATATGCCACCTAAAAGTGTTATTGAGGAGGCTGCTTCTTATGCAGCGTTCAACTCTAAAGCTAAAGGTGCTGAGATAGTACCCGTTATTTATACAAAAAAGAAATATGTGCGTAAACCCAAAAAAGCTGCACCCGGTGCGGTAATGGTGGAGCGCGAAGAAGTAGAATTTATTACTCCAAAAAATCCAGATAAATGAGTAAATCGTCCATAAAAGAAGCTATAGACTGCCTATATATTTGCGGCTTTATGGCAACGGGTAAAAGCAGTATTGGTAGCGTGCTTTCACAAAAGTTAGAGCTACCCTTTCAAGATTTAGACAGATATTTAGAACGCAAAGAAAGAACTACCATACCCAAATTATTTGCAGATAAAGGGGAAGAGTACTTCCGCAAAAAAGAAAGAGAATACCTCGAAGAACTCTCATCATCGTTTAAAGGAGTGTTAGCTCTAGGCGGTGGATCGCTTCAAAACCAAGCAATTGTAGATAGATTAAAAGAACGTGGAGTGCTTGTATACATAGAAACGCCTATCGAAATTATAATAGAACGCATAATGCGCAATAAAAACCGACCAATTGCGCTAGATAAACAAGGTAAAATAAAGACGAGAGAAACACTTCTTAGTGAGCTGAAAATGCTATATTCCAACCGAAAAATCTATTATAACCAAGCTCAAATTCATATCGAAAGTGATGGAAGTGACTGTCATGAAAAAATGGCGAATAGAATTATTGAGAAATTAAAGCTGTATGTCTGAAAAAATTAACATTTCCACCTCATTTTCTGACACCTACGATGTTACCGTAGGCTATAATTTATTGGATCAAGTAACATCGTTTATAACCGAACAATATTCAGCTCAAAAATTGATTGTGGTTATCGACGAGAATGTGCAAAAGATTCATGGAGATATGATTTTTGGGAGTTTAGATAACTCGTTCAAAACCATTATCAAATATGTGGTACCTGCTGGCGAACAAAGCAAAAGTATTGAGCAGTTTGCACAAATAGTGGATGTGATTTTAAAATCAGGTATAGAGCGCCGAACTCCATTACTAGCTATTGGCGGTGGCGTAACTGGGGATTTGGCAGGATTTGTGGCAGCCTCAGTATTACGTGGAATTCCTCTCATCCAAATGCCAACTACGCTGTTAGCAATGGTTGATAGTTCAATTGGTGGCAAAACTGGGATAAATAACGCAGTGGGTAAAAACCTAGTGGGCGCATTTTATCAACCAAAAGCAGTTTTCTCAGATTTAAAGTATTTAGAAACACTGCCCAAACAAGAATGGATTAGTGGACTTAGTGAAATTTTGAAATATGGGTTTATCAGCGACAGCCTAATTTTTGAAGAGCTAGACGAATTAATTATAGAGAATGAATTTGCTGCTGCTAAAGCTTGGCAACATGTTATTACTAAAAGTGCCGCCATAAAAGTAGATATTGTTTCTAAAGATGTTAAAGAGGCTGGGATTAGAGAATATCTAAACTTTGGGCATACTTTTGCGCATGTTATTGAGCGGCAAGGGGACTACAAGATGTTTACCCATGGCGAGGCTGTTTATATGGGAATGGTAGCTGCAGTACTTGTTTCGAATGAACTGGGCGCTACAATAAATACAGATATTTTATTGCGTTATAAATATTTGTATAATTTGAAGCTAAATAGTGCGTTAGAGTGTAAAGAACTTACTGCGCTGATGCTACACGATAAGAAAGTGGCAAACTCAACCATCCGCTTGGTACTTTTAAAAGATCTAGAATACCCAATTACACAAAAATTTGAACATACCGCAATTATTGAGAAAGCTTGGGATTCTATTATAGAGGAATTTAACTAAATGCCCTTATTACGTTGGATACATAAAAGTTGGAATGTATTTTGGATCTCTTTTGGGATTCTTGGGCTAACTGTATTCATTATCGGCTTATTGGGTTTTGGAATTCTACAGCTAAAAGCCACCAAAACATATATTGCAACACGTATAGAGCAGAACTTCAACTCAAAGTATAAAGGGGTGTTAACCATTGGCAAGCTTTCGGGTATTATGCCTATGAGTTTTGATTTAGAAGAGGTGAACCTCTATCCCGACTCTAGTAGCGTGAAGCCGGTATTTCATGCAGAAAATCTTTCAGCAAGTTTAGATCTATTCGCACTTCTCCGCCAAGAGTTCATTGTTACAGGGCTGAACCTGAATACTCCAACTATTATTATTGATAGTGAAAATAGAACGGAGTTTTTGGCTGCCATCACCAAAAAGGAACAGATATTAATAGAAGAGCCAGATGAGATAGACGCACCATTTTTTGAAATACTAGCGCCTAGTGTTACCGTTCGCTCAGGCACTGTTATACTAAGAAATGTATTCGATAAACCTCAAGCTTTTACTAGTAGTGATAGCTTGACATTTAAAGACATTAATTTGGCGATGTTTTTTGAATATAAAGCAGTGCAACGCTTTTTAGATATAGACAATTTAACAATGAGTATTCCAGAGCTAGACATTGATAATGCGCAGATGTATGGGCAGGTATATAATAACGATCGCTTTTTAGAATTTAATTCATTCAATTTTAATACAAACGATGCCTTATTAAAATTAAGTGGTAGGGCTGATGGAGTAGATTTATTTAAAGAAAATATATCAAAGCAATTAAAGGCAGCAACCCTTAGCCTCGACATAGAAGAAGCTATTGTATCACCAGAAAGGGTACGGCAATTCTACCCTGAACTCATTACTTTAGAAAAGCCAATCTTAGCAGCCTTAACTATTGAAGGAACACTCGATTTACTTTACTTAGACGACCTAACATTCCAATATGGGAACTCAGGTTTCAGAGCTTCAGGCAATTTCAGAGATTTACTTAATTCAGAAAAGTTCAGCTATAAACTAGCTTTAAAAGAAACGACATTAGATAGAAATGACCTCGAGCCGTTATTCGAGAATAGTAGCGAAGCTCAACTTAATACGATAACCTCATTAGTTATTGATGCAAACATATCGGGTACATTAAAAAAGATTGCGGGCGAGCTGAATAGCTTTAGTGATCGAGGTGGTATAAGCATCAATGGAGAATTGGGACTAAAAGAATCGAATCGATTAGACATCAATTTTAAAACTGATTCGCTAGATATTGGCGGATTATTTGCTGGTAATGTGAGCACTTCTAGCATAACCTCAACGGGAAGTATAAAGCTAAATGACTACAATCATTTAGATACCGTAGAGGAGATGAATATAATTGTGCGTAAAAGCAGTTTGAATGAGAGCAAAATTGATATTTTTAATCTGAATGCTTCTTCAAAAAACGATGTCCTTTATCCGATATTCACCTTAATTGCAAATGGCTCGTCAATTAATGGGAATGGATCAATTGATCTTAGAGATGATATAAAACGATTTAAAATTAGTGGCTCGGGTTCAAATGTTGATCTGAAACAGCTAACACAAATGGATCAACTAGCGGCTGCATTTGCCGATATAGAATATGAGGCAGACATTTCAGCATCTACACTTGATGATGCTTTCGGCAAAATAAGTGTAGAATTTCCACGTACAGTAATTGAAGGAGATACTTTAGCACCACATCTTTTTTATGCAGATCTATCTAATAAGCCCAATGGTGGTAAAATATTTAGGTTTACATCAACAGCACTCGATGTAACACTTGATGGTGATTATTATACCTCGCAATTAGGAGAAATAACACAATATTGGCGAGAGTTTTTTGCAAATAGGCTGAGTACAGAAATCACCTTTGAAGCACCATTTGCCACATTAGATAAGGCAGCTACATTTGTAAACCAAGAGTTTGACCTCACTGCGCAAATAAAAAATTATGACATCGTAAAGAGCTATTTGCCAGAGTTACCAAGTATAGTTAGTACCGCTCGCATCACTTCAAGCATCTCGGCAAATAAAGATCGGTTATTGTTTAATTTAGATTGGTACGATAATCACGTAGTGTTTGAAGATAATGAAGCAGATACAGTAAGGGCGCAAATCACTGGAAGCTTTAGGCACAATGAAAGGATTAAAGACTTCTCGGTATTTGAGTTAAAAGCCAATGCCAAACGGTTAGAAACAAAACACTTAAATGCAGAAGGGTTCGAGTTAATTGCATCGCTAAACCGTGATTCTATTCATGTAACCCAAAAAATTGACCGTATTGGTACCGATGTAACCTACAATATGGAAGGGAACATTCATTTAGAAGATAAAGCTATAACCATGCGTATAGATGAATTTAAGTTGGGTAGCGATATTTATAATTGGGTTAACCGAAGGGTTCCAACAGTAATATATACCAATGCCAAGCAATGGATTGTTGAAGATTTAACCTTCGAAAGTGAGCAACAGTTTGTAAGTGTTGATGGGGTGTATAGCGAGAACTTAACCGATTCTATGAATTATAGAATACGCGGAGTAGATTTAGGTAAAATATCAGATCTCATTAAGGGAGATATTCCATTTTCAGGGAATTTAAATGGTACTTTTATAACTAGAACACTATCCTCTATCCCTAGTTTTGAGGGAGTTATTGATCTAAAAGATTTTGCAATCAGCAATAATATTGTAGGCAATTTACAAGTGGCGAGTAACTTCAATCAACCACTAAATCGTTTTGATACAAATATCTCAATTCAAACGGATCCTAAAATATTCCCAGATTATTATGTGAACAATGATCGCAAAGGGCAGGATATTGAAATTGATGGCTACATACTTGCACCCGAAGAAGGTGGTTTCTCAGCTGAAGATACCCTGTTTAATTTTGATGTTGGGATGCACTCTCTCGATCTATGGTTTATTCCATATCTAACGCCAAGTGTATTCCATGCTATGGAAGGTAAAGCTAAAGGGACAGGCAAGCTTTGGGGGAATTTAGAAACCTATGATTTCTTTCTTAATTTTGGGATTGGTTTAGACGATGCTGTGTATATAAAACCCAACTTCTTAGAGACGTATTATTATGCGCAGGGCCCTGTAACATTCTCGCGTAAAAAAGGCCTCGTTTTCGATGATATCTTTCTCATAGATCCCTCTGGTGGTACAGCCGTTTTAGACGGTTATTACAACTTCAACGATTTCTCTGGCGTAGATAGCATGGATATCAGGCTCAATACAAAAGACTTTCAGCTATTAAACAGTACATTCGATTCTGAATCTCCTTTTTATGGGAAAGCTTATGGAACAGGTTTAATAAGGATGTTTGGTACAAGTATCAATCCAACAATAGAAACCTCAACACCAGTTGTACTATCTAGCTTTTCTGATATTGGGCTGCCATTATTGGAAGAAACAGAATTTGACACCGATAATAAATTTATCCGTTTTGTAGATTCTTTCGACAGCCCAACAACCGATTCTACATCTAGTAGAACAAATTCCGTATTTAGTAATAATAAAGTAGTAGATGCCTCAACATTAACCTTTGTTGAGCGATTTACATTAGACTTACAATTTATTGCAAACGACCCGATGACCGTTCGTTTAATTTTTGACCCAGTTACAGGCGATATTATTAAAAGTGATGGAACGGGGCGGCTTAGAATTAGACTTCAAGATCAAGATTTGAGTATTTTTGGTCGATTTGATATTACAGGCGGTTCCTATCAATTTGTAAGTGGCGATATTTTTACCCGTAGATTCTCTCTAGAATCGGGGGGGAGTATTGTTTGGGAAGGTGACCCCGCCAACGCAAGGATAAACCTGAATGCGGTATTCTCGGCTAGGCCTGATATTCAGACACTAACAACAACGCGAGCTGATAGAGATCCAAATACGGCACAGCGTGTACCCGTAGATTTAGTGTTAAATATAAACGGTAATTTCTCGAGCATACAAAACGATTTTTATTTCCGATTACCAAATACATTCGAATCTCTACAAAGCACTACACTTGCTACGCAGATAAATGCGCTAAATCAGAATGAAGAAGAAAAACTTCTACAGGCTACAAGCTTTCTGTTACTCGAGAATTTCATTCCATCGAAAGCCTCGCTTGGTGGGGCGGGAACTTTAACCGATAATCTCTCTACAAATGCAGGTGCTGCCGTTTTAAATCCACTTATATCTAGCCAAGTAATAAGTCCTCTGCTATCTAATCAAATAAATTCTTTGTTAAGAAGCGATTTAAGTACCTTAGATGTGGATTTCAGTTTAAATACATACAATCAAATTGATTTGGGCGTGGCATTAAGGCTATATAACGACAAAATTATACTAAGGCGTGATGGACAAATTACCGGCGCGCAATCTAATATTGGTGACCTTGGTGCCACATATAGGATAAATAGAGTATTTTCGGTTTCGGCATTTCACAGGCAAGACCCAACATTTAGTGGAATAGAACAAGGCCAACAAACACAACAGGCTCAAGATATTAATGGTTTAGGTATAGAGGCTGTGTATGGTTTCGACTCATGGAATGATTTTTTCAGGAAATTGGCTATACCATTTAAGAGGATTTTCGGGATTAGGGATGATGTAGAAACAAATACAGACCAGACAGAAGAGCCAGTAAGTTAAAATAATAAGGAATTAATGAGTAGAAACTCGAGACTGAGTAGTTTAGAAGAAATAGTTATAGACTTAATAAAGAATAGTCTAGACAAGCAATTGTCGTTAGAAGTATTAGAGAATGCATTGGCATTAAAAAATGCGAAAGAAAAAAAGCAGTTAAAGAAAAGTATCACGCGTTTAGTGGGCAAGAAAATACTGCTACGGCAAGGGAATATGATTCATTATAAAGCCCAGCCAAAGCAGAAAAAGGCCGATCGCAGCTTAATTGAAGGTAGGATAGAAATTACCCCAAGAGGAACAGGTTTTGTAATAGTTGAAAACCTAGACGAAGATATTATGATATCACGTCACGATACAGGAATTGCATTACCAGGCGATACAGTGGCTGTTAAAATTGTAGGTAATAAAAGAAGTGGCCAACCAAAAGGTAAAGTTGTTGATATTATAAAACGTGGAAAAAAGTTTTATGTAGGTACTTTAAAAGAAACCGACGCAGGAACTTTTCTTATTGAATCAGATCAAAAGTCTGCACATACCGACTTTTTTGTACTGAAGGAATTTTTACATGGAGCCAAAGATCAAGAAAAAGTAACCTTCAATTTAAAAAACTGGGTGCATCCACTTGCACTGCCTGAAGCAGAAATACTTTCAAGATTAGGTAAAGTTGGTACTAACGATGCCAATATACTTTCCATACTAGCTGAAAACGAACTTATATCCGACTTCCCACCAGAAGTGGATGCTTTCGCAAACCAGATACCTTTAGAAATTCCAGCCGAAGAGTTCAAGCGTCGTAACGACATGCGAAACGAGGTTGTATTTACTATTGATCCGGCAGATGCCAAAGATTATGATGATGCACTTAGTATTAAAATGTTGCCAAACGGGAATTACTATTTAGGCGTACATATTGCTGATGTAACGCATTATGTTAGGCCAGATACCCCGCTTGATGTTGAAGGCTATAGCCGTGGTGCAACGGTTTATCTAGTTGATCGAGTGATTCCAATGCTACCAGAACGTTTGAGTAATGGCGTATGTAGTTTACGACCAAATGAAGATAAACTGACGTACAGTTGTTTTATGGAACTAGATACTAAAGGAAATTTAGTGGACTATTCTATTGAAGAAACGGCTATCCATTCTAATCAAAAGTTTAGCTACGAAGAAGCTCAAGAAATATTAGACGGCAAAAACCACAAACTCAAAAAAGAACTTAAAACTCTTGAAGGTCTTGCTAAAATTCTAATCGATAAAAGATACAGCGAAGGGGCCATAGATTTTGATACGCCAGAGCCGCGGTTTGTACTTGATGAAAATGGGAAACCATTGGAAGTAGTTCTCAAAAAGAGACTTTTTGCGCATCGCTTAATTGAAGAATGTATGTTGATGGCAAATAAAACAGTTGCCACTCATGTCGATAATCTTAGAAAGCAATCAGGTAAGAAAAAAACAAAAGACCTATTCCCATTCTTTTATAGAATTCACGACAAGCCAGACAAAGATAAATTAGCAGGAATTGCAGAGCAAGTAAGCCCATTAAACATCAAGTTTGAAGTAGGTGAAAGCATATCACCTAAGCAGATAAACGAGCTGCTTAAAAAAGTAAAAGATACTTCGGTAGAAACCATTGTAACCGGTTTAATGCTACGTGCTATGGCAAAAGCAGAGTATTCGCCAGCTAATATCGGTCACTTTGGTTTAGGTTTTAATCATTACTCACACTTTACAAGCCCAATTCGACGTTACCCCGACATCATTGTACATCGTTTGTTAAAAGGATACGCAGCAGGTACTATTCCGTACACATTTACTGCCCTAGCAAAAGACGGTGAACACTGTAGCGAACGCGAACGTGTTGCGGTAGATGCTGAGCGCGATTCAGTTAAATTGAAACAAGTAGAGTTTCTAAGTGATAGAATTGGCGAAGTATTTGACGGCGTTATAAGTGGCGTAACCGATCGTGGAATATTTGTAAATCTAAATGATATACATTGTGAAGGAATGGTTAGAATTGCTGATCTAAAAGGCGATTACTATATTTATAATCAACAAAGACATGGGCTAGTTGGCAAAAAGTCAGGCAAAACTTTCCAACTAGGCGATGCAATTAAAGTGAAAGTGCAAAGTACTAACTTGCAAAAAAGACAGATTGATTTTACACCCGCTTAATTTCTATTGGGAGAAACTATGAAGTTGAGGCTTATATTAGCTTTTGTTATTGGATTGATGCTGACCAACATTACAAATGCGCAGTATTTTCCTTTTGGTAAAAACCGTGTTCAATACGATGAGTTCGAATGGCGTGTTATAAAGTCGAAACACTTCGATATTTATTACTATTCTGAGCAAAATTATAAGCTAGCCGAATTTGCCACAATGAGCATTGAAAGTGCTTATAAGCAAATTTCAGAAGACTTTGACCACGAGATATCTGATCGTATCTCGTTAATAGTGTACGATTCGCACAACGATTTCTCCCAAACCAATGTGGTTGCATTACCTACCAGCGCTGAGGGAATTGGTGGGGTTACTGATAAGCTTAAAAATAGGATGACTGTCCCATTTTTAGGGGATTACAACGATTTTAGACGAACACTTCATCACGAGTTAGTGCATGCCGTTTTCAACGATATGTTTTATGGTGGAACCATCCAGTCTATATTACAAAACAACATCCAATTGGTATTTCCGCTTTGGTTTGAAGAGGGCCTTGCCGAGTACAGTGCACTTGGTTGGGATACCAACACAGATATGTTTATTAGGGATGCTGTTATTAATAATTACTTGCCGCCCATTCCATATTTAAGTGGTTACTATTCTTACCGTGGTGGACAATCACTCTGGAATTTTATTGTTGAAGAATATGGCCGTGAAAAGATCGCTGAAATTTTACAGCGAATTAAAACGAGTAGAAGTGTAGAATATGGTTTGTCTGCCTCGTTGGGATATAATTTAGAAGAGTTATCGGATAAGTGGGAAGAAGCACTTAAAAAACGATATTATCCAGAAGTAGCCGAGCGCGAAAGCTCTAAAAACATTGCAACATTACTAACAAAAAGAGGCGCTTTTGGTACTTATAATACGAGCCCTGCAATTTCACCACAAGGCGATAAAGTTGCTTTAATAACAAATAAGCGTGGTTATTTTGATGTGGTGGTGGTAAGCACAATTGATGGCAGAAAACTAAAAACTCTGATTCAAGGTGAGGATAATCCTGAATTTGAGGAACTTAATATTCTGAAGCCGAATTTAACGTGGTCGCCCGATGGACGGCGTGTAGTTCTTTCTACAAAATCGAAAGGAAGTCACGACATTGCCTTTATAGATTATGAGACTGGAGTGATCCAAAAATTAAAACTTCCAGAACTTGATGCTATTGGCTCAGTGGCGTGGTCGCCCGATGGAAAATATATTGCCTTTGATGGTAACGTAGGGCCATTCCAAGACATCTTTGTTTATGAAATAGAAACGGCCACACTTACAGATATTACCCAAGATTTATTTTCAGATCGAGAACCATCTTGGGCTAGCGATTCCAAAAGCATTTACTTTGTATCGGATAGAGGTGGGAAAACCGATCTAGGTGTTTTTACAGCTAAAGAAAATTTACTTATAGAAGAAAGTTTATATCAAACTGATATCTACCAAGTAGAATTAAATTCAAAAAAAGCAATACGCCTAACTAATACTCCAGGATGGAACGAGACACAACCTAGTGCAACTCGTGATGGCAGAATCGTATTTATATCAGATGAAAATGGAATTCAAAATATCTATGAGCTAGACCAAGATACCAGAACATCTGCACCCTTAACTGATTTGCAATCTGGTGTTTCACAACTTTCAATTAGTGCTGATGGTAGCAGAATTGCCTTTGCCTCAATTAATGAAGGGTACCTGGATGTATTTTTGCTTAAAAGTCCTTTTAACAGAAAGAAGACTACTGAGCTAACACCAAATTATTGGGCCAAAAGAAGAGCCGCAGAAACCGAAGGTCAGCGCGTACCTGCTACAACCTATGCTCGCCAAATGTTTGGTGAGGGATTAAAATCGGTAGCTGCAATAGAGAAATTACAGAAAGAAGAAAAAGCTATAGCACAAGATGAGAAGAAAGTAGAAACGGATGTTATAGATTTCAGAAATTATGTATTTGCTGAGGAAGTGATAAATGACACAACCTTAGTTCTCAAAGACATTGTTACTTTCGATGTACAAGATAATATTTCTGAAGATGGTAGATATATTCCAGAAGAGTATAGGCTCAAATTCGATCTTGATATTGCCTACAGCCCAACGCTTGTAGCGTCAACCTACGGCTCATCAGCTATTGCTCAATTTTTAGTGAGCGATTTACTAGGCGATCATCAGATGGCGTTTGGAACTAATTTTGTGTTCGATTTACGTGATAGCGATTATAGTGTTCAATATGGGAATTTTAAACATCGCACCAACTATTTTGTAAGCTACTTCCATACGGCACGAAATTATCAAACGTATTACGGCGAGTTGATTCGTTACCGCACCTATGGAGCAGGATTGTCGCTGCAGTACCCTATAGACAAGTTTAAACGCTTCGACTTCAACTTATCGATGATGGGTGTGGCTTTAGATTATAATAGGGTGTACGGCATATTCAGCCCAAATAATCAGCCGCTAAATGCTAGCAGCGATCCTAGTGAGAAGAGTAGATTTATAAATCCAGAAATAGTTTATACCAATGATCGCTCAAAGCCTGGTTTTATAACTCCATCAGGTGGAAGTAGATTCGCAATTGGACTAAGTGGTAGCCCCGCAATAAGTTCAGAATCACCAGAATTTATATCCTTACTGGGCGATTTTAGAAAGTATATAGGTCTAGGTAGAAATTATTCTATTGCATTAAGATTCTCTGGCGGTATTTCGCTTGGTAAAGATGCCCAGAATTATTTTATGGGAGGGAAGCTTGGCTGGATAAATCAAAGATGGGCGGATAATGGAATCTCACTCGATCGGCTAGCCGATTCTTTCTTCACGGTGCCCGCTTTACCGCTACGTGGTTATAAGTACAACTCAATTACAGGTAGTAATTTTAGTCTTATAAATGCAGAGTTCAGATTCCCATTATTTGCAGCTGTTATACCGGGTGCAATCCCTATTTTGCCACTTTATAATATGACAGGACTTGCATTTTTAGATGTAGGAACTGCCTGGGGACAAGAAATTAACTACGGGTTATTAGATGAAAATGGAATTCCAATAGTAAAAGGATCCAAGTTAGATTTCACTGTAGGTAAAGAGCGTATTGGTTATGCCCCTGTTCAAACTGGGCCACCCATTGAAGTTCCATACATAGATGGTGACATTCTTATTGGTGGTGGATTTGGCTTGCGAACCATTGTATTTGGTTTACCCTTCGGCTACGATATTGGCTGGGCTTACGATCGTACTGGCTTCAAACCCAAAGCAACCCATTACTTCACCATTGGCGTCGATTTTTAAGATGGATTTTATGCTATCCCGGATAACCAATTCTGTGGAGCTATATATTCCAATTTTAGGAATGGTAATTGTATTCAGAAATGCTGCGGTCGTTCTTACTACTTAATTCTTAAACATATCTCAAATATAACAATTTTGTGTTTTAAACACTTTTTGGGAAACTACCAATAAAGCCAATAATCCACATTAGCTAAACCCTTAAAAGCCAGAACCAAAGGTGGTGGTGATGAGAAGGCGTTGATAGTTATAATCAGGGTCGAGGTAGTATACAAAACCTATATATTCTTGAGCTACCGTTGTGATAGCGTCGTTTAGAGGGATAAAATCTGCTTCGGTGTAATCATTTTTTAGGAAGTATTTATATCGATATTTGCCCTGTTTAATAAGCACATTGGTTTCCCATAAACCCGTTTCTGGATTTTGCTGAAGAAGATTCTGCTTATCAATGCGCCACTGATTGAAATCCCCAGAAACGTAAAGTTCTGTATTTGCGTCGGCCACATCTCCAGGTTCTAGGCTAAACTTTACGCTAGCATAACGCGAGCTGCTACTGCGAGAAGGTCGCCCAAAGTTTGAAGTATATTGTGGGGTAGGGCTTGCTGAAAAATTCAGTACATCTTCTCTCAGAATAATTCGTGGAGGAATAAACTCAGGTTGCCAATCTATGATTCGCCTATTGTCGATATTAAGGTCGGAAAGATCTAGGGGGATGAAATCAAAAACTGGGGAAAAGGAATTATTTCTGGATGTATAGAAACGAATCTTTCCAGGAGTGGCGATATCTTTTTGAGATGGTTCAATAGCGTTTCCCCAAAAGCGATTTTGAACATACGAGAACGACATATCAAACTGTGGAAACATCACTTCTTTAGGATAATCATACATCGAAAAAAGCTGGTCTATTGTAGAATGATTTCCGCTGTTGTTATATACCCTTTCTGTGCTAGTTGTTATAGTTCCAACTTCCTCCGAAACAAAAAATGGAAGACTAAATAATTCCACATTCGAAGAGAAATCGTACACATGCAGAAGGTAATTACCGCTTGCTAGAAATTTAAGTTGACGATTCGGGAACTCCGTTTTATAGCGAAAATAGTTGGGTTTAGAAAGCTCGTTAGCATCTCCATTTTGCACAACTAAATCATTTATTCCCTCTAAATACCAAATTTCTGGAATATTACTAGGGCTCCAATCTTGGTTATGGTGAGTAAAGCGGATGGAATATTGACCGCCCAATGATGTTAGTTCATCAAATTCGAGTACCAGTCGTTCTGACGAACCTAACTTTATGATTGGGGGATTCTCTGAGTTGCCTTTTCTATACAACTCAATGCTCTTAATTGATTGAGGCGCAGGAAGTTGAGTGTTCACCAATAACGGGCTGTACAAGCTATAATTTGGCGTTACATAATTATTGGATTGTTGATTTACAAAATGTGAACTAGAGCATGAAACTAAAAGAATAGCGAAATAAACAAGAACAAGATTTTTAAACATCAATGGTACCTTCAAACACAAAATGGGCAGGGCCACCTAAGCTAACATTATTATATTCGCTACTAGAAGCATCATATTCAAAAGATACTTTAAGATCGCCGCCTTTTACAGATATTTGAAAATCAAACCAACCTCCTGCAAGATTCTTATTATGATGGGTAGCAATGGCAGAAGCAATTGCACCCGTTCCACAGGCAAGCGTTAGATTTTCTACACCTCGCTCATAAGTTTCAAGGTGTATATGGCTATCACTTGTAGCCCATACAAAATTTACGTTCGTACCAGGGGGATTCAATTCTGGGTGCCAACGCAATGAATGTCCTCGTTCAAATAAAAGCTTTTCGTTTTCTAGAATATCTTTTTCAACAAACTGAACTAGATGTTCGGTGCCAGTATAAACCTGAGTATAATTTTGAGCTAAAATTGAAAGTGATTTGGGAGCTTTAACAGCTGGGAAGCTAACTTTAACAGTACTTTCAGCTTCATTCACTAAAGCACTATATATTTTGTCATGCACATTAAATAGCTGTTTTGCGTTAAAGCCTTTAACGAAGGCATAAAGCGCTAAACACCTACTACCATTGCCACACATGCCGGCATCGCTACCATCGGCATTTCGGTAGGTCATGGTGTAATCTACTTCTGGAAGCTGAGCATTATCTAGAACAAGAATGCCGTCTGCACCAATACCGAACTTACGGTGACAAAGCTTTGGTGTAAACTCAATAATCTCAGCGAGTGTAAATAAACCAGCTCTATTATCGATAACGATAAAATCGTTGCCAGCACCTTCCATTTTTGTAAAAGAAATAGTAGCCATTAGTTTACGAATGCAGGTAGATGTTTCCAGTTTTCGGTTAATGGGATGAATGGATCTTGGCCTCGCATTAAACTAGAAAAGCGAAATGATAGTACTGTGAATAGTAATTTAGGAGACACATTCTGGCGAAGTAAAGGTCGGCATTCATTAAGATGTACTATCATCTCCTCAAGCCTGGCATCCTTTAACGCAGCAACAAATTTCTCAATAGAGTCTAACTGATCTATATTGGTAATAAGTTTTGGGTTTTTAGTGGCTTTAAAAACCATAATATCCCGAATGTACATTTCCATCAAATCAGTAATAGCAACCATTCCCTCAATATTGTTATTACTTTGCCAGTCTTGAGTCAATTTTGATAAATTGGTAGCATCTTGGCTAAAAGCGTATCTCAGGTAGGATATAATTTCTTGGCGAGTTTGGCGCAACTTTGTGATATCGAAAAAGCGAGTACTCGCATAATTTCCACCAGAAACACGAGCTAAATATTTAGCATCATCAGGATTCATGCCGTCAATTTCTATCAAACCCTTTTCTACATCGGCAGGTGTAAGTGTTGCTAAAGGAATGTGTTGACAGCGTGAAGTGATAGTAGGGAGTAGGCTCTCATAACTCTCAGTAGTAAGAATAAACATGAGGCGATTGGAAGGTTCTTCGAGCAATTTAAGAAATGCATTGGCAGCCTCTTTACGCATTGTTTCTACTTGTGTTAAAATAACAACAACTCGTGCTCCCTCGTTAGGCTTTAATTTGGCTACTGGACGAATAGTATCTCTAAAATAATCGATAGGATAGAAGGCTTGTCGGTTTTTAGATGTACTTTCATCACTGACCGTTGGGCGATGCGAAAAATTGATGACTTCGTAAGGATCTTTAGCTAAAAGCTCTAGCCTAGTTCGAATTTCAGATACATCAGCCGTGGTAGGCTTGGGAATAAATACATGAATATCGGGATGTGTAAACCAAGATGATTTTCTTGAAGTAGCTTGATCGCCTAAATCACTTAGATTATTAATTCCGTTTACAACTTCAGCAAAAGCCAAAGCAAAAGCGGTTTTACCAACGCCACTAGGTCCCGATAGTAAATACGCATGGCTAACCCGTCCCGACGAAAATATTCGTTCAACTTGCTTTTTGGCCCGTTCTTGGCCTATTAACCGTTTTTTTCCAAATTCGATATTCAAAATTACTCCTCCCAGATATAATCAAAAAGTATAATGCCAGCTGTAATAGTTACGCCAATAAAACCTATAAGGGCGGTAACGTCATTCGTAATTCCTGCATTCATTCCATCAACAAAAGCTGCTTTAGTCAGTTTTGTAAGTAACAAAATAAACGGAATAAATAGTGGAATTGTAAGCACCGAAAAAATAGCACCTTTACGGTCGGCTTGCGAAACGATAGCTGCAATCATGGTAGAAACGCTAGATAAACCCGCCGTTCCCATAAAAAGAATAAGCACAAACGCCCACCAAGAAACTATGATAATGTTGGCAAGAAAAATATATAGAGTGAACGTTAAAAGGTTAATGGCTAACGTAAAAAGCATGTTGTAAGCCATTTTACCTACAAAAACAGAAGTCGAATTGGCATAAATTCTTAAGATGTTGTAGGTGTTTTTATCCGTTTCTAAAATGAAACTACGCCCTAAAGAAGAAAGCGCAGAAAATAGAATGATAATCCAGATCAAACCACTTTTGGGAGTTGGATTCATATCCTGCACTTTAAGTGTAAACATGATGAGTAATAATGAAGCCACAACAAAGGCTAATACCATATTTAAGGCATACTTAGTGCGGAGTTCAATCTTTAAATCTTTCTTTAAAATAGTGAGAGTACAAGCTATCCATTGCATGCCCAAGTTTAAGCATTTACACGATGAAGAAGTAACAGTAAATAGATTTTTATACTTAAATAATGCAAAAAGGATGTGTGGAATGGATTTAAGATACAAGACATAAGAGAGGTGATTTTATTTTGGCATCTACATGAATGCCCTCCAAGGTGAGATAGTAACTTCGTACTAAGTCCATTGTCTAACTTTTCCAAAGTTAAACTGCCATCTATCTCATAAACATGATTTGATTTAGCTTTGGAAAAGCTAATACACGAAATAGGCACCAAGAAGAAATTGAAACACCTCCACCTAACTAACTGCCAACCAAACATATAAATCATCCCAAATCGAGTACACAATATTCAGTCAAATTAAACTTTGATTGAGTAGCTAACACATTCATATATTGCACCCATATAATTCACTCTTTTTTATATCATAGGCCTATGAACTTACACTCACTTTTAGACACAACAACCATTCTATCACAACTTAAAGTAAAGAGTAAAAAAGAGCTTATATCTAGTTTAGTCGATGTTTTGGAACCAAAAATAGGTTCTGAACGAATTGATGAAGTTAGAGAAGCTGTACTCGAACGAGAGAAAGTGATGTCAACTGGGGTTGGTAAAGGTCTAGGAATTCCACATTGCAAAACAAAAGCAGTTGACGAAAATTACGCTGCATTTGCATTACTAGCAGAGCCTCTTGAATATGATTCTATTGATGAGGAACCTGTTCGATTGGTATTCCTTCTTGTGGGTCCAGATACCAAGAATAGCCTGCATATTAAACTATTGAGCAGGATTTCGAGATTAATGAATAGCGGACAATTTAGAGAGCAGGTTTTAGGCTGCGAAAGTCCAGAAGAAATTTTAGCTGCTTTTAAATCAGAAGAAGAAAAATATTTTGTTAATTAAACTATGAAAGTACAAATACGCGCTGTTATATTTTCAATAATTCTATTGTGTAATACGGCTCCAATAGCCGCCCAATCGTTAACCGAAGTATTAGAAAAGCTGCCCAACCAAGAAGCCTTTTGGAGCTTGACTGTACGCGCAGAAGATGGTTCTATACTAGAAAGTTTAAACCCCAATAAACTTATAGTTCCTGCATCTAACCAAAAATTATATACAACAGCAGCTGTACTCGATCGCCTTGGCGGTGATTTCACCTATACCACCAATGTATATAGCCAAGGTAATTTGAACGATTCTACATGGACGGGAGATTTAATTTTTCGCGGCTCAGGTGATCCTACCATCAGCGGTACGCTCTACAATGATGACAGAGAATTCGTATTCAAAAGCTTTTTAAAGCAATTTAGAGAAAAGGGCATTGGTACTATCGATGGAGATTTACTCGCAGAAGTAAGCTATTTCGATAACGAAGTTTACCCCAAAGGATGGGATTGGTACGACATGAGCTTCTACTACGCCGTTCAAATAAATCCATTATCATTTAACAACAATGCCTTCGATTTAGAAGTTTTTGCTGAAGGGGAAGTTGGAGGTACACCACGTATAGATTGGTATCCAAAAATTGCTAGTATTGAAATTACCAATAACCAAACTGTTGTAGAGCCCGAAAGAAAATACGATGAGTTTTACAGAAGACGAATGGGGTACAATCAATTTGAACTTGCTAGCGATCTGCCTCAAGGTTATTACGAAACAGAAGCGCTCTCAATAGATGGCGCAGATTTCTTTTTTCTAGAGACATTCGAAAATTTCTTAGTTCGAAATAATGCACGAACAAGGTTGCAGAATGAGTTTGAATCAGAGTTTGAACCAAACGACTATTCAAGCTATAAAATACTTGCCAGCCATACTTCCAAGCCCTTATCTGATCTTGTTAGAAGGATTAATAAAGACAGCGATAATTTCTATACCGAAATGCTTATAAAAACCTTGGCTGCCGAAAAGCAAGGTATCCCCGGTACTTTTGATAATGGTATTACAGAGGTGCGAAGCTTCTTAGCCGAGCAAAAGCTAGATACTAACTTTGTACTTATGAACGATGGTTCTGGGCTAGCTGACGGTAATTTCACCACTACAAGTAATATGTCGCAACTGCTTACTAGTATGCAAAAGCATAAAGAATATAAAGCGTTCTATGCCAGTTTACCCATCGCTGCAATAGATGGCTCTTTAGCCTATAGATTTAAAAATACGCCACTAGCTAGTAATTTACGCGCTAAAACTGGGTATGTAAGAGGGGTGAGAACCATATCCGGTTATTTGGTGACAAAATCGGGCAAGAAGATAAACTTCAGTTTAGCAACCAATCATTTTAAAGGTAAAGTTAGTGTTTTGGATGCAGCTCATCAGCAAATACTTGAATACCTGTATGCTAAATATTGATTAGCTTAGGGCATGCCAAATCAGAAACCACATATTTTAGTTACCGACGATGAAAGGGGAATTAGAAATACCCTTAAAGAAATTCTAGAGTTCGAGAATTATACCGTTACCACTGCAGAAAGTGGGAGTGAAGCTCTAGAATTAATTTCAAAAAATAACTTCGATTTAATGTTTCTCGACATTAAGATGAAGGGGATAGATGGAATTGAAACCCTTAGGCAATTAAGGACCGCTGGTTTTGAGATGCCCGTAATTATGATTTCAGGTCATGGTTCTATAGAAATAGCAGTAGAGGCAACAAAAATGGGGGCGTACGATTTTCTTGAAAAGCCACCAGATTTAAATCGATTACTGCTAACCATTCGGAATGCGCTTTCTCAAAACAGCCTTGCCAAAGAAGTAAAACAGATACGCCGAAAGCTCCCTAAAATTCAAGAAATTATTGGCGGGAGTAATGCGATTTCTCAAGTTAAATCTATGATCGAGAAAGTTGCTCCAACGCAATCGCGTGTTTTAATTACAGGTAGTAATGGAACAGGGAAGGAACTAGTTGCAAAATGGATACACGAGAAAAGCACCAGAGTAAACGAAACATTTGTAGAAGTTAACTGTGCAGCCATCCCAGCCGAATTATTAGAAAGTGAATTGTTTGGCCACGAAAAAGGTGCTTTTACAGGAGCCGATCAGCAACGAATTGGTAAATTTGAACAAGCCAATAAAGGAACACTTTTCTTAGATGAAATTGGGGATATGCCCCTAGAGGCTCAGGCAAAAGTATTGCGAGTGCTACAAGAAAATACCATTACCCGAGTAGGCGGTAATGAAAGTATTAGTGTTGATGTTCGTATTTTGGCAGCTACAAATAAAGATTTAGAAAAAGAGATTAAAGAAGGCAATTTTCGTGAAGATTTATTTCATCGCATTAGTGTAATTCCCATTCATGTACCTGCACTAGCCGAACGAAAAGAAGATATTCCATTAATTGCGGAAGCATGTTTGCAAAAACTTCAGATAACAGATATTAGTTTTTCTGGGATTAAATTCGAGGAATCAGGTCTTAAAGCCCTTCAAAAGCGATCGTGGACGGGTAATGTGCGTGAACTGCAAAACGCCATAGAGCGACTAAGTATCTTATCGAAAAACGGAATAATTGATAGTGAAGCAGTTAACGATATCTTAGAAACAAAATCAGAGTCCACCGATTTAGAAGAGCTGGGTTATAAAATAGATAATTTCCAGGATTTTAAAGATAAAGCAGAACGTGTATTTTTGGTGAATCAGCTTAAAAAGAACGATTGGAATATCTCACAAACGGCGGATGCTATTGGGCTTCAAAGAAGTCATGTGTACACAAAAATGAAAAAATATAATATAGAACGGTAATATGAGTGCAGAAATAATTGATGGTAAAAAAGTAGCTAGCCTAGTTCGCGAACGTGTAGCCGAAGACGTTCAAGATTGGACTAAAAAAGGGAATAGAACTCCTTTCCTTCAAGTTGTTTTGGTTGGCGACGACCCTGCATCTCTCGTTTATACCGGTGCCAAAACTAAAGCGTGCGAAGATGTTGGTATAAAAACAAATACCATGGTTTTGCAAGACACTATTTCTGCAAAAGAACTCAAAGGTGTAATTAAAGCCCTGAATGAGGATAACAGTGTAGATGGGATATTAGTCCAGTTACCGCTGCCATCGCATTTATCGGCGTACGATGTAATCGAAACTATAGATCATCGCAAAGATGTAGATGGGTTTCACCCTATGAATGTGGGACGTTTAGCACTCGATCAGCCTTGTTTTAAAAGCTGCACTCCATCAGGTGTAATGGAGCTATTTAAATATTATAGTATCCCTGTAAAAGCGAAACATGCCGTTGTTGTGGGTGCTAGCAATATAGTTGGTTCCCCAATGGCCATTATGTTATCGAGAGAAAACGCTTCGGGTAAAGCCACAACCACTATTTGTCATAAATACACCAAAGATCTAACCATTCACACCATAAATGCGGATATACTTATTGCAGCAGCAGGGCAGCCAAATTTGATAAAGGCTGAAATGATTAAAGAAGGGGCGGTTGTTGTTGATGTGGGCATAAATAGAATTGCCGACGAAACAAGCGCGAAAGGCTATAAACTTGTGGGCGATGTGGATTATGAATCGGTTAGAAAAAAAGCCAGTTGGATTACCCCCGTCCCAGGTGGTGTTGGTCCCATGACTGTAGCCATGCTCATGAAAAACACTCTCCTCGCTGCTAAGAAAAGCGTTTATCCGGAATAGAAGAGGAAGTTAATGGTTATCAGTGAATAGCTTGCCTCGTTGCGCGGCTATGCCAATAGGAAGTACTGTTTTGCCTTGGCTTTCGCCCCTTTTGCGTTTCTCTGCGTAAAACACTTC
This sequence comes from Balneolaceae bacterium, assembly GCA_041656135.1. GTDB lineage: Bacteria > Bacteroidota > Rhodothermia > Balneolales > Balneolaceae > Balneola. Next base: position 56,902 of record JBBAEC010000015.1, read on the forward strand.
GCGGTCTTCGCGTGAAAGTAATTCGGTGTCTCGCAAAGAGCGCTAAGGAATTCGCTAAGTTCGCAAAGTAGGTAGTGCTTCATTCCATCCCCCTTTACGTTTCTTTGCGTAAAAAACATTTGCGACCTTCGCGTGAAAGTAATTCGGTGTCTCGCAAAGAGCGCTAAGAAAGTCGCTAAGCTCGCAAAGTAGGTAGGGCTTCATTCCATTCCTCTTTGTGTTTATCTGCGTAAAAAACCTTTGCGACCTTCGCGTGAAATTCTTCGGGTTCAATTTAACGTTTATTGGCTCCAGTTAACTTTTCGAACAATAGTGCTGGGTTTTGTCTGTTATCCCAAATTAGTAAGAGTTTCAGGTACTCGGGGTAGTTCCTATAAAACAGAGTCACAGATTCGTGAATTAATAGTTGACGGTACGGACTGTTTTTAAAAGATGGACCTAGTTCGGGGTGATCCTGGATTTGCTCGATTTTGTAGTCAAGTCGACTAAGAAAGTCATCTACGACTTGTTCATTCCAAAGTTCAGAGATAAATTTGGCGGTTTCTACGAGTGAATCCTTAGCAAGAGGAGTCCAAAGAACCTTCTTCAACGCTCGTTAAGGATATTCTTAGAGTTAGTGTGTTCAATGCAATCATATTCATTTGCAGAATCAGAAACCTGAATTAACTCTATAATTTCTTTTGGAAGCTCACTCAGACTTGTATTACGGAAACTTTCGATTTCGTTGCTTACGGCTTCATCCTCTAAATTCGTTATCCAGTTGATGAGAGATATTTTTTTCTGTTCAATAGTCATATAATTAATCTACCAAATTTTTGATATGAAGACAATTTTTACGACGGATGCTGATTGTTTTTCTATCAGCCTGTGCACTTCTCGACCAAATTATTTGTTTAGCCATTCGTCAATTTCTTGATCGGCCTGTTCGTTTGTTAAGCAATCACCATGTTTTATTTATTCTCGAGCTTCCGCAATCGCAGATTTCTGTTCCGAGTTCAATTTATAGGTCTCTTGAATTTCATTTTCAAGATTAATAAAACGATATAACTCCTCAAGTAAACTCTTGTTTTCAGATAGATTAATTTCGTCGATTAATTTTTTTTGATTTCTATCGTTTTCATAACATTAATGATTTTGTCAAGTTATAATGACATTTCAAGTTATACATTAACGGTTAAATTCAGTACGAAAATATTAGCTTATTGCTAATAATGGCATTACACGTAATCCGAACATATCAACCTTATGCATTTGCATGTTATTCATACAATAACGAGGGTAATATGAATAAATCAGACAGAATATCAAAACATGAAAATTATCCAATCACCTCGTTTCGAGCTCATAATTTTGCAATACCATTAGGAGGATCTTCTTCCTAATTTATCGTCTAGACTCTCAAAATCCTTTGAGTATCTCTGCGTTAAAACCTTCGCGACCTTCGCGTGAAATTCTTCGGTGTCTCGCAAAGAGCGCTAAGAAAGTCGCTAAGCTCGCAAAGTAGGTAGGGCTTCATTCCATTCCTCTTTGCGTTTCTCTGAGTAAAACACTTCGCGGTCTTCGCGTGAAATTAATTCGGTGTCTCGCAAAGAGCGCTAAGAAAGTCGCTAAGCTCGCAAAGTAGGTAGGGCTTCATTCCATTCCTCTTTGCGTTCCTTTGCGTAAAAAACATTTGCGACCTTCGCGTGAAATTCTTTGGGTGCACACAAAGAGTGCTAAGAATGCGCAGAGTTCGCAAAGAGTTACTGACAGGTAACCCCTATTTAATTGAAATAACCAACCTTTTACCAGGAGCTATGTTTTGCTCCCATAAACGTTCAATATTTTTGATAGTATCTACCACCAATTCAATCTTTAGATGTCCGTCTGCTGCCAGCTGGAACATCTCAGGAAGTATAACTTGGCTAAAATGGTGAAGGTCCTCTGAGGAAAGACTCCCGAATCCTGACCCCATAAGTTCTATTGCAGAACTTCTTAAGGTTCCAGATCCCAAACTAATAGTTTCGCCTGCCATGGAGCCAACGGTTACAATACGAACCTTTTTAGTGAAATTATTCAAACCGCCACCTTGTACTGATTGTATAATCAACTCAATAGGATTCCCCCATAAATAATCAATTACTAAATCGATTGGAGTTTCGGAATGAATATTTTTTAATTGCTGAACAATAGCTTCATCATTTTGATTTAAGGATACTACTTTATCCGCTCCAAAATCCATGGCTTTTTCTAGATTATCAAGATTTCTACCTGTTGCAATAATTGTATTTGCGCCATAATGTTTCGCAATCTGAACAGCCATTAGGCCAGTGACTCCGGTTGCGCCATTTATTAAAACATTCTGCCCAGGTTTTATTTCACCCCTTACCTTAATAGCCATAGCAGCTCCCAGCACGGCATTTGGTAGGGCGGCGGCGGTATAAAAGTCTAGATTATCAGGAATTACAGTATATCTGTCTTTATGAATAATTGCTTTCTCGGCAATCATCCCTGTAATTCCCTGTGCATAAACTCTAGTACCATCTTCTAAAAGCCCAACTCCGTCCATTCCCACAACAGCTGGCAATTCTGTATGACTAGCATAATGTTTTCCACTAGCTCGTAATTTGTCCAAATTCTTAACCGCTGCCGCTTTCACTTCTAGCAGTAGCTGGTCATCATTTTGAATTTCTGGATTGGGAAAATCTTTATACTTCGGTGATTCCCCTAGTTGCTCTAAAATTGCTGCTTTCATATATCTATGTTTTCCTAGCTAATTTTAACTCTCTTTATGCTTTCGTTTTATTTTTTTAAATTTTTTGTGATGACTATTACTACTTATAAACATCACGTTTTTCTCTTCAGATGTTAACTCCAAAAACCTTTCGTAATGTTTTAATACATCCGTTATTAGTTCGTTTTTTGTAAAGTAAAGCACACTGTAACCTTCTCTTGTATCGCCGAAATATGAAAGTGGATAAAAGGATTCATCACTATCCGCATCCGGCAAATTCTCCTCATTTACAAAGTAATCGGGTAGATCTCTGGATTCATTTTTCACCCCGTATATGAAATTATTTAAAACGTCATATTGAATCTCTATTTCTATTCTGGTAGGCTTTTGATGCGTATTTATTTTAGAAGTGATCTCGTATTCCGATAGCATCTGTTGCATTTCCTCAAAGGCATCTTTTACTATAGTATGGATGAAATTATCAACAGAAGACCTATTTTTAAAAGTAACGATTTGCTTTAATTTATCTTTCCACGAATCAGAAGACCATGAATCGGTTGTTGCCGAAAAGTCACTTTGGTAATATTTATAATCTATACGCAAGGCTTTCACCAAACTGACAATAAACAGTAACATAATAATGGAGAAGGGCAAGGCGGTTATCAGCGTCATACTTTGTAATGCAACCAATCCACCTGCATTTAATAACACAAGTGAAATTACAGCCAATAATACGCCCCAAAGTACAATTTGTAGTTTAGAGGATTCAGTCGAGTTCTTTGTTGCAATGCTGTCCATAACAACTATACCAGAATCGGCTGAGGTAACGAAGAATATGATTATGATGAGTATAACAACTAAGCTAGTTAGCCCAGAAAATGGAAGATATTCTAAGAATCGAAACATCAGCACATCAGGATTCCCCGCTATGCTACTTAATGCACCGTCTGCTATGGCGTTATCTATCCACATGGCACTATTTCCGAAAACAGTCATCCAGATAAAATTGAAGGTAGTAGGTATAATTAGAACTGCCGCAACAAAACCTCTAATGGTACGACCTTTAGAAATTTTTGCGATAAATAAACCAACATAAGGAGCCCAAGAAATCCACCATGCCCAATACAAAATGGTCCAATCATAAAACCAAGGCAATTCATCTGTATTGTATGAATGGGTGTTAAAGGAAAGTGATACAAAACTACTTATATAGTTACCAATACCCTCTGTGAAACTTCCTAATAAATGGGTAGTAGGGCCAACAGCAACTACAAAAAGTAATAACAAGATAACAGCCACAATATTTATACTGCTCAATATTTTTATCCCTTTGCTAACGCCAGTAACAGCAGAAAGGATGGCAATACCAACCAAAATGCACACAATAATAATTTGATATGCAAAGCTAGTATCTGGGAAAATATTCATATTTACCAACCCAGAATTAATTTGTACAACGCCAAATCCTAAAGTTGTTGTAATACCAAATACCGTACTACAGAGTGCAAATACATCAATAACATTGCCCCAAGCACCGTTTATTCGGTCTTTAAGTAATGGGTAGAAACAGCTTCGCAGTGAAAGTGGTAATTTATATCTATAAGTGAAATAAGACATGGACAAACCCACTATGCCATAAATAGCCCAAGCGTGAACGCCCCAATGGAAAAAAGTATATAATTGTGCATTTTTGGCTCTAGTTATTGAATCACCATCTGCAAAAATAGGGGAGCTGTAATGTTGCATGGGTTCGGCAACACTAAAATACATAAGACCAATTCCCATTCCGGCGGCAAAGAGCATTGCAATCCATGAGAAATAGGAATGTTGAGGTTTACTGTCATTACTGCCGAGGCGAATATTCCCGTATTTGCTTAATAGTAAATACAGCATAAAGAATACGAAAATGGTTACAGACCAAACATAAACCCAGTTGAGGTTAACGAAGATAAAATTCTTAATGACATCTAGAACTGCACTTGTTTGTTCGGGAAATAGAGCCGCTACGAAACTGGTTAAAACAATGAATATTATACTGGGAACAGTTATTCCTTTATTTAATGTAATTTTATTGAAGACTCTTTCTGGCATGTATGTTTTTTGATATTAATAAGGGCATCTAAAGTTCAATAACTACGAATTTAGGTGAATTAATGAAGGTATTAGTATTAACTAAAGCAAGTTTTATTCACTATAAAGGCGGAATAGGGATTCGTTGATTCGTTCTGTTCTTCTCGTTGCGTCGCTCCGCCGCGCAATGCTAGTGGGAAGCCTGTCTGCCGACAAAGGCAGGCTCTGCTTCCGAATTTATAAGTTAAGCTCGATAAACATTTATCTCTTCAGGATCCATAACAACGGGTTGCAACCCATTGCCCCGATTGTTGCCGCCCATTACACTACACCCAATTATCCCTTCCTTCTCATCATTTCTTTGGCAACTTCTTTGGGATTGGAAGCTCCCATCTTTTCAAGTTTATCAACGATGTTATGATAATCAGATTCGCTTCTGTTTTGCGATAGTTTATAGGCAGCTTGAATCTCGTTTATTTTAATACTGAAGCCAACAATCCCATTTACTTGCTTAAGCACTTTGCTAGACATTGTTTCCATAGAAACAGGATGCTCAGAATTCACTTCGTATTTATCTACTAATTTCTTTAGCGAGTCTAATAATTCCTCACCTTCAATGATTTTGATTTTCCCATAAATATGTACGGCAATATAATTCCACGTTGGCACTTCTTCCGTTTCGTACCAAGAAGAGGAGACATAGGAGTGAGGTCCATTAAAGATGGCTAGTATTTCTTCATTATTCCTAAATCCTTCCCATTGAGGATTCGCTTTCGAAATATGACCTACCAGTACATCATTGCCTTGTTTATCCTTATCTAGCTCCATGGGAATATGCGTTCCAGTAAGTTTTCCCTTAGTCTGATTTATCAAAATCCCGAAGCTATTTTTTATGAGGAAGCCTTTTACTTCCTCCAAGTTTTCGTTCTTAAAATGATTGGGTATGTACATTATTCTTATTGGTTTTAATAACAGATTAAGGTGAATAAAAGAGTGTTAAATTCAAAATATGGTAAGAATTATTCTTTAAGCTTTATATAGATAAAACTGCTCATAAGTACGACAAGGAATCCTCCCTCTGAAATTGGAATTACTACATTATAATAGACAATGGTCGACCGCAGGGAGGTTAGAGTATTACCCAACAGCCCTGTCATCCTGAACGTATCCGCTGGCTAGCGGAGTGAGTGAAGGATCTCCAAATAATTATTTGGGATCCTAAACGATGAAGCGTTGTTAGGGCTAGTAAGCTGCTACCAGGAGACCCTTCGCTCATTCGCTTCCTCCGACTTTCGTCGAAGTCCGCTCATTCCTCAGGGTGACAGGGCTGGGTTGTTACCTCCAAATGCCGCTGCTGGCGTCAATGACGAGTACGTCATATTGTTTGAACAGTTTTTAGAAACTCAAAAGATGTATATAAGGATAAGCCTAAGGGTGGGACAGAATTTCTTCCTGCAGAAAATAAGGGAGAGGACGGTAGGGTGTCGATTTTGTAATTCGACTAAAATCCATTATCGAGAATGAAAATAACCACGATTGGATTTTAAAATAGAAGGTAGGGAGGTTATAAATAGCGATTTCTGCCACCACGCTAGAAGTGACAGAAATCGTCTATTATCTAAGGATTCTGAACTACGCTTTTCACTTTTATAACTGGTTTTAATTTATACTCTCCAGTTCCTAATTCAATAATGGATTCTCCAGCATCAAAATCTAATGTAATAACAGATGTTTGATTATCTAAAATATCAGAATTTAGGTTTATTTTAAGTCCAGTCTCATCTTGGCTAGAAAGTAACAAAGGATGCTCTACAGCAACTGAATCAACAATTTCTACGGCATAATTATCATCACCAAGTATTAATCTCATTTGAGTGATTTTACCTACAGGAATTGTAGTGGAGTCTGCGATTACTTCAGTTAAACCATTTTGTAGTTTTAATAAATCATAAAAACCTGCATTCGCATTTAACTGAATCCATCCGTCTTTTGTATCGCCGTTACCAGTATAATGAGCTAAAACCTCAACAATATTTACATTCACTTCAGTGAAATTTGCGGGTGCGTCGGTCATTAGAACTTGTAACTGCCCTTTACCTTCTGATTCATTAGCACTACTACAGCCAACCACAAGTGTTAGAACTATTATTGCAGGTATTAAAATCTTAATTATGTTTCTCATGACTTCTTTTTTTAATGGTGATTAAACTTAACATCTAGTCTTAGTAAACTCTATTAAGAGGCCTATGTTCCGATATTGGAGAAGTATTCTCACTCTGTTAAAGTTATGTTTCAGCATAATAAAGAAGGTTCTGCCCACAAAAGTGTGTAAAGAGACTGTGAGCAGAGAAGGGTGTGGAGATAGATTTACAATGTATATAGTAAAACATAAGGATTGTCATTACCTGAATAACCTATATTGGTAGAAGAAACTAAAGCGGATTAATCATAGAACGGAATTCCGAAGATGTGCTCCTAAAAGAAATTTGTCTAATTTTCGGTGGAATTGTACGCATCTTTTATAAAATAATCCTTCCCACTTTAAATTCCCCAATCACTTAGTCCCTTAATCCCCCAGTCTCTCAATTCCTAAATCCCCAATTTAATACAGGAGATATGGCTCTATCAAATCTTGCCACTGTTCTTTGTGGAGTTTAGTTTGTATGGGGATGTTATTCTTTATGGAATTAAAGGAATGTTGGACACCAAGTAATTTATCTAAATGTCCGCCGCCAGTAGGATTGGCATTAGTTTTATAAAGTCGTTCTGTGCAGTCGTTGGGATAGTTTTGAATCAAATACTTCAGGATTTCTATTCCCAAAGAAACAGGCCGAATAATTTGTTCATCGGTTATTCGCAATGATACTCCGTTACAAAATTCGTTCTGATACAATCCCCATTCTGGAATGTATTGAGTGGTAGAAAAAGCAATACCAGATAAATTTAATCTATCGAGATAGCTTTTTAAAGCAGCAGAATCAATCCACGGTGCGCCTAAGACTTTGAAATCTGTTTCAGTGCCTCTGCCTTCGTTTACATTGATGCCTTCCAGCAAACCTAGCCCAGGATAGAGTAGTGCAGTTTCTGCATCTTTTATGGCGGGGGAGGTGGGCACGAAATCCCAATTCCCTTTATTTGGGAAATCATTTCTATTCCAATTCTGAATTTTGATAATCTGAATATCGAGGTTGGGAATGTGGTTTGCAGTAAAATATTTTGCTAGCTCTCCCAGCGTGCAACTATGTCGCAGAGGAATATTCCATCTACCTAAAAAAGAAGAACAGGCAGCGTCTAACATTGGACCTTCAGCTTTTGCCAAATCTCCACTCAAAGGATTGGCTCTATCCAATACGATGAATTGTTTGTGATGCTCGGCGCAGGCTTCCATAATGTGGGTCATGGTCCATAAATAGGTATAGAATCGGCAACCTACATCAGGTATATCAAAAACGATAGCGTCAATTTCCTGTAAATCTTCTGCTGTGGGACGTAGTTTATCGGCATACAAACTGACAACGGGTAAATGGGTTAGTTCATCCCTTATGTTTGGAACCCAAGCTCCATCAGCGGCACTAGCAGTCAGACCGTGTTCAGGCGAAAACAACTTTACGATTTTGAAGCCCGACTCAATTAAAGCCACTCGTGTTTTCTCACCAAAAGCATTCCTAGCAACATCATTCGTCACCAACCCAATACGAATATCCTTGTAATCATCAGCCAAGGCACAAAACTGATCTACACCGAAGAGGGTTTTAGTCATCCTAGCTATTGTTTTACCCTAATATATTCACTCAAATCAGAGATTAGTATTTCAGAGAGTTCTTGTTTATTTCCTTCGCTTGTTTCCGTAAAAATGATTCCAAATGCGGGGTATTTATTAAAATCTAATTCCCTGATTACTAATATATTTTCCAAATATTGGCTAAGCACTTCAAAATCAAAGTGATATATATCGGAAGGATTAATGCCCGAATTATTGTTCAATAAAATGATGCTAGTAATTTCATCTTTCTTGGTTTTAAAAATCTCTTCCCAATCTGGTTTCTTATTTTGGAAGAAGTATTCGTAAGAATTAATCTTAAATGCATACCAAGCAAGATCGGGTGTGGTACACCAGCCACCAAAGCGAAGTGGGTTTATTTCTATGGGTTTTATCACTCCATTTTTATCAATCCTAACCTCAATGTGTAAAGGGAAGTTTTTCAAACCTGCTTTTTCCCCAATGGGTTTTAGAAATGCTTCAATTGGTTCTTTATAGGTTCGAATAATACTTTGAGAGGTGGAATAAACTCGGTCGCTTACATCATTGCCCGATGCAAATCTATGATGCAGAATATTTAGAATAACTGCTTCCCCATCCTTATTGAAATAGGCATCGATGGCAAATTCTTCTCCCTCTATATATTCTTCTATAATAAAGGTGGAGGCATCCATAACCTCTTTGGGATAAATGCTTTTTAGATTCTCATAGTTTAATTCCTTTTTCGCCGACTCCCAATCAGCTTTGGTATGCACTATATGCACTCCAATACTGAAAAATCCTAACGAGGGCTTAATAACAAAGGGTAGTTTTAATTCATCCAGATCTAAGGATTGAATATCCTCCATCTTCACTTTTCTAAACAAGTAATCAGGGAATAGATCTTTAGTGAGCTCTCTGAACTTAAACTTGTCTTTAAATAGACTTATTTGATTTGGTAGACTTGTTTCTTCTAGATTCTTAAACACCCATGCTAATGCATTCTCGGAGTTGGTATACACCAAAGGATTTGGGTTGTTTAGAATTCTATTCCTCGCATCCACTTCAGAAACCCAATTCAAAGTGTCCTCATTAATCATCGACAGGGCTTCTTCAGTAGCAATTATTTCAAAATTATTCTCTTTAATAGTTCTAATCAGAAAATCTGAAACGTACGGTTGGTCTATAAGTATCATGTAGAAATGAGTGAAAACAGGGGATAGTGAGCTCTTTTTATTTGCGCCCGTACTGTAGCGATTATTCTTGAAAAATCCTTTAAAAGTTTATGAATTTTATACCTACAAACAAAGGCATACATGCTAGTTAAACCGTACTGGAACCAGAGGTTCAGCCAGGCATTACGAACGGGACGTTCGCAACGAGGATGGTAGCACATTCAAAGAAAAGCTATCTCGGTGTAAACAGCTTAAAATATATGCCTCGGTGGCTAGGCTTGTTTTATAAAAGATGCGTACAAATCCATCGAAATTTCAGCAAAAATTATTTTAGGAAGGATTAAACATTCAGAGTCACCCAATACCTCATTCCAGCATTAAAGTTCATCAAACTCTAATCTTTTGGTAGAACCCCATAACCTTCTTACTTTCGATTCAAGCAAAGCAATATAGAATGATCTCATAATGCATTCAGTTTAAAAGAGTACTATTAATTAAAACAGATGTATTATGTCTGCGCATCAAAATAGAACCGAAGATTTGAAGATTTATGGAAATACACGAAACTAAAAGAGGGATAAAAATTTACAGCATAATAGCGGTATTGATAATCGCTATTCATTATTTATTAAATTTAAAAATTCTTGAGCCGTGGGAGAATTATATCCCATTCTTACAAAAACTTACTCTAAGTTTATTCCTAATTATCTTAATATTTCTTATAAGTAAAGTTCTTATTAGAATAATTAGCAAGCAAACCCATACCGAGGGAGATTTATATAATCTAGTTCGAATTATACGGTTTCTTGCCATTATTCTGAGTCTTATTGTAGTAACTTCCTTTCTATTTCAAAACTTATATGCGGCAGCAGTCAGTTTTGGTTTAATTTCTTTGGTTTTAGGATTTGCCTTGCAGGCACCCATCGCGTCCTTTATAGCTTGGGTGTACTTAATTTTCAAACGGTCGTATTTGGTAGGAGATCGTATTCAAGTAAAAGGCTTCCGTGGGGATGTAGTAGATATAAGTTATTTGGACACTACCATTTTAGAATGTAGTGGAGATTATCTAGGCAACGATATTAAAAGTGGGAGGATAATCCGGTTTCCGAATAGTTTAATTTTGAAAGAGGAAATCACTAATTATTCGGGACCTGAAGTTCCTTTTATTTGGAATGAAATCCCGATTCAAGTAGCATACACTAGCGATCTACAATTTGTAGAAGATTGTTTACTGGAAGCTACCAACAGAGATTTTAAAGAATGTTACCCTGAGATTACCGAACAAAAGAATAAAGAGTGGGGGCCAGCCGTCTATTTTAGGATAAATACTTTTGCTTGGATGGAGGCTGTAGTTACATATCCTGTTGAGCCCAAAGACACCACCGGACGACGAAATCGTATTTTGAAATATGCCTTACCAATGCTAAATGCTGAACCAGATAAAGTTAAATTCCCTGAAGGTACACAACGGTAAATCATCCAAAATTCTCACTTTGAATTTGATACAGTACTATTTCCGAGGTATCGAGACATGAATTGTCTCCCTTTGGTGGGAGACTGAAATTAAGCTCACTTTATTTCAGAGGGAGGACTCATGGGCCCACAATTTGCCCACAATTTCCAAAATATATAGCAATTGTGGAACCCTTTTGGACTTGCATTCTTTATAGAACATAATCGTTATAATTGGAAGCGGAGCCTTCCTTTGTCGGCAGACAGGCTTCCAATGAGCATTGCGCGGCGGAGCGACGCAACGAGATGAAATATTCTATACTAAGTACTAAGTACTAAATACTAATTTCTAATTTCTAATTCCTAGCCCCTCACTCCTCAAAGCTCAAAACTCACTGCTAAAAAGAAGTGTACCTCTTAACTCTTTCAATGCTTTCAGGCTTTGTAGCTAAACTAACAGCAATCAATAGAATAATATTGGCTATCAATCCGAAGGCGCCTTCGTGGATGGGGACGGGACGGAGGTCGGGGAAATTAAAGAAGAACACGGTAACAATAATTCCACCGATTAATCCAGCAAGAGCACCTTTCCCTGTTGCACGTGGCCAGTAGAACATTGCAAAAATAAGAGGAAACATTTGGGCGATTCCACCATAGGCTGCAAGGAGTAGCGAAACGATATCCGTATCGGAGATTACGGCAAAGTAGTAGGCAATGAAACTAATCAACACTACAAAAATTCGGATGAGTTTACGTTCGTTAGCTCCCGTGTTAAGCCACTTTTTGGCGGCTGGAATTTTAGTAATTCCATCTCTAACGCCCACGGATGCCGCAGCATGAACAATGGCGTCACCAGACGACATCGACGCTGCCAGCGTGCCTGCACAGACTAATCCAATCAACACAATGGGCAAGTCCATCTGTAGTAAAGAATAAGGTAGAATGGTATCGGCTGGGGAAACTCCAGGAAATGCTAACACTGCCGAAAAACCGATAAGTAGAATGGGAACTAAAAATACCTGAAAAGTTGGGTAGAGCACTACGGTTAATTTTATAGCTCTATCACTTTTTGCAGCAAAGGCTTTCATAAAAAACTGAGGCCACATCGAAAATCCAATAGCTGAAACAAGTACCGCAGAACTGAAGCCCCACCAATTCCAAGGTTGCCCGTCGGCGTCCAAACCAGGGGCAATAAGTGCTTCTTTGAAATCTGAAGCCAGCAATTGCTCGAACATGGCGCCCACTCCACCATATAATTTATACGGAAGATAGATTCCCAAAAACCAAGCAATAATCAGCATAAAAATACCTTGGAAAGCATTGGTCCAGCCAACGCCCATCACACCGCTAAAATACACATAAATTAAAACGACGATGTAGGCAATGGCAGCGCCTAACCAAAAAGGGATTACCCCATCACTAATGGTATTTAAAACCAAACCCGCGCCTTTCATTTGCAAAGTGAGGTAGGGGATAAGCACCACCACCGTAAGTACGGCAAGTAAGCCGGAAAGAAACTTACTATTAAAACGATCTTCTAATATTTCGGCTTGAGTTACAAAACCATATTTCTCGCCCAAACGTCGTGCTTTGGGACCAAAGAAATAAAGCGGAACCATGCCCATTGCGCCATAAGCAATGATATACAACGCAGCCATTCCTCGAGAATATGCCCAACCAGGTCCGCCGAGAAAAGCGAAGGAAGAAAATATAGAAGCGCCCAGCACAAAATAGAGTACAAACACATTCATGGAGCGATCGCCCGCTACATAACCCGCTGTGCTACCGCTAACTTTAAGCCCTGGAATAATGCCCATCGCCAAGGTGATGAGTAAATAAATACCACAGATACCAAGAATAACTACCCAGTTTTCCAATTCAGTTATTCCTCTTCTTTAGTTTCAGATTTGAAAAATAAAAGCAATGCCAGAAATGAAAGGACAAGAATTAAAATCACCCAAGCAAAAGATAAGGGGAAGCCAAAAATAAAGGGTTCGGCATTACCAAAAATGGGGTAGATAGGCCAAATCAAACAAAGTTGGAATACAACCAAAAAGCCAACCAATACTAAAGCCCGTTTGCGCCTTTTAGGATTCGAATTCGAGAATATTAGTTTGTTTGGGATGGTTTCTTTCATGCGTCTATTTATTTTGAGCAAGAAGAGTATAAGAATTGTATCGGGTTTTTACGAATGTGGTTTTTTGGGGATGAATGTGTTTGAAATAAAAAAAATAAGTACGATTCGTAATTCAGCAACAAGGACAAACATATTATAAAATCCCGAAGGGATGGTATTATTATAGAAAAGGGAATAAGACAAATTTTATAATCCCGATGGGGTGGCATATCGTGGGTTTTAATTATCGTTTATTAAGACCATAGATTATCCCACTAATAACTTCGCTGCATCTTTCCATAAATAATGCGGCATTGGTTCTTTTAATTCCCATTTAATACTCATTGGTCTAGAGCCTTCATGCTCAACATATCTTGCCGGACCAATAAACACATAACCCTGTGTAAATCCATCAGCATCTTGTCTAGCTTCACGTACAAATAGTAAAATCGTCTTTCCTTTTTCTTCTTGATTTATGTATGACAATCCCTTAGGACTTTCAGATGAAGTTTGATTTTGTGATTGCCAATGGAATAGCATCTCATTTATAGCATAATCATCATACATGGTGGTAGGGGAAAAATCTTCTTCTGATTTTTTTAAATTAATAAAAAGCGCCTCAACATTTAGCTCTCTATTTTGAGCTACTCCTTCCCTATTATGACTCATTTTATTTATAGTGCTTAAACCTAAAGCAACTAATATTTGATCTCTTGTGTAGCGAGAGTGAATCATTAATGGGAATGAACCTTCTAGTTCAACAAATGGTATTTCTTCAAAGCCGATCGCATTGATTTTTATAGATAAATAGGATCGCATCTCATCAACTAGATCTTTGTTCTTTCCTATTTGTTTTAGTCCATCTTCAAGTGTTAAACCTTGAATAGCATCTTGATGGAAGTCATAATAGAGCATTAAGGCCATTAAATAATTGTCTGCATGATACGAAAGTTTGCTTAGCTCAAATTCTACGTCAATTAAATCTAATATAAACTTGAAGTAGCTTATGGACTCCGTTACTATCCATTTTCTACCAAGCATAGTTTTATAATTTCCGAAATTGAGTTCATTAAAACGCTCCTCGAAAGCTTCACTTTTTAAAGAATGGAAGGTGTGATGTTTATATATATGCTTTAGCTTTAGGTTATATATCTTTAAAAAATTCTGGAGGGTTAGTGGAAGGTTTGTATGATTCTTAAAGTTCTGTAACAATCTTATAAGCTTTCTTTTATTCATATCCGTAGCCTGACGAATATTTTCCAAGATGTGACTTTTCGCTTGTTTTTCTAATATTATAGAACTCCCTAAAGGTAGGTTTGGAAAGTCCTTTTCAATTTCATTTTGTACCGTTGTATTAGTCCTCCCAATTAAAGCTCTAAACTTATTTTCAAAATCGTACTCTTTCCTTGCATGTCCTACAAAGTCTAAAACCGTGAGTACGTCTTTACCCTCATGAAGTCTCAAACCACGACCTAATTGTTGAAGAAAAATAGTCAAACTCTCAGTTGGTCGCAGGAACAAGACCGTATCTATTTCAGGGATATCTACACCTTCATTAAAAATATCTACAACAAATAAATAGTTTATTACTTTCGATTTAAATTTGTGGATGATATCTACACGGTCTTTTGAATTTTCTGTTGTTAGGGATTCCGCTTTTAAATTTGCTTTATTAAATTTTCGATTCATATAATTAGCATGTGCAATACTTGCACAGAAACCTATAGCGCTAACCTCATTGATATCTCTTGTATAACTATTTAGATTGTTAATAATATTACCTACTCTTATATCATTCGCAGTTAAAACCTTAGTCAACTCCTCAACATCATACCTCCCATTATTCCATTTAATTCTAGAGTAATCAATGGAATCAGAGATTCCAAAATATTGAAAAGGGCAAAGCAGTTTATTATTAAGTGCATCTGGCAGACGTATCTCTGCTGCTGTACGATAATTAAAGTCTTTTAAAATATCTTGTCCATCCATTCGCTCAGGCGTTGCAGTTAAACCTAGCAAGACTTTGGGCTGGTAATAATCGATTACTTTCTGATATGTTTGAGCTGCTGAATGATGCACCTCATCTAAAATGATATAATCATAATAGTCAGGAGATGAAAAACCTTCAATTTGATTGGTTAAAGTTTGAATGGTTGCAAAAACAGCGTTCTTTTGTGATGGGATGTATCCATTGCCATACAACTCACCGAAGTTCTGGTCTTTCAATACATTTCTAAAAGTATGTAACGACTGGCGTAAAATCTCTATACGATGTGCTATAAATAAGAACTTCGCTTTAGGGTTGTTCTTCTTATAATTTTTAAAATCAAAAGCAGAAATCATTGTCTTGCCAGTCCCAGTAGCAGCGACTATTAAATTTCTCCAAAAATCATGAACTTCACGTTCTACCTTTAACTTCTCAAGTATTTCAGACTGATAGTGGTAAGGTTTTAGGTCAAAGAAATTCACTATTTCTTGAGTAGACTTACCGGGGTTACTTTGTAATAATGATTTGCCTAAATCCTCAAGCTTAGAAGAATCATACAGCTCAAATTCAGGATTATTCCAATAGCTCTCGAAAGTTTTTTTGAACTTATCTATTATTTGAGGTATTTCTTTAGTTGTAACCTTAACATTCCACTCTAAACCATCTGTAAGTGCAGAACGTGAGAAATTTGAGGAGCCTATGTAGCCAGTATGAAATCCAGTATTGCGATAAAACAAATATGCTTTCGCATGTAATCGTTCATTGGAGTTATTATAAGAAATTTTAATCTGTGTATTACGAAGCTTGCTTAACTCTTCAATAGCCTTAGCTTCTGTAGCTCCCATATACGTTGTGGTAATCACTCTTAACTTTCCACCTCTTTCAGTAAACTCTGTAAATGCCTCTCTTAAAATTACTATAGCTTTCCATTTTATAAAGGAAACTAGTAAATCAACTCTATCAGCAGATAAAATCTCCTTTTTTAATTCACTATCTAAAGACAAGCCTACATTGCCTCCAGTAAAAAGTTCACTGTGGGTTAACCGAGTGTAAGGGGTTATTTCCTTTAAACGTAGATTGAAGTCAGTAAAGTGATTATCTACTTTTGAGAATACAGCATTAAGAATCTCTCCTTCAACTGTTATCAGGTCCTCTTCAAAATCCTCCTTATTTAACTCGTCCTTTAAAAGAAGAATTATCTTATTAGCAACCTGAATTTGTTGTTCGATTTGCTTTTTTCCTTCTATAGAATTTAAAGCATTTTTTATAGTACCGTAAAGATGTTGAGCTAGAAGTTTTGATGCTTCCGCTCTATCGATTGATGAAGTATTGATGTAAAAAGTATCTTTATCTAACGCATCGATTTTCTGAGATACTAATTGTGTAATTAACTCCTCGTAAATTCCTTGATTCATAACTTTATATATTCATTTACAATTGGGATATCAGCTGCAGCCCAGTCTAAAGTTAATAACTCATCTTTTAATAGCCATTTTGATGATATATGCTCATTTAATTTAATCTCTTTACTATCGGCATCACACAGGAAAGTATGCATTGTTAATTCAAAATCTGGATATTGATGAACTACCGTGATAAATAAGTCATTTATCTGAGGATTAATATTTAATTCTTCTTCTAACTCTCTTTTTAATGCTTCTTTTTTAGTTTCGCCAGGTTCAATTTTACCACCTGGGAATTCAAATTTTTTAGAAATATAATCTAATTTGTTTTCTGCTCTTTGCACGCAAAAAATTTCATCGCCATGTGTTAGAATAGCAGCAGCTACTTCTATTTTTTTCATATGTGTTTCGTCAATTTACTTAAAGCAAGTACATTTAAATTAAGTCTGAATCTAACAACTTGATGCCCTGAGTTCCATTCATTATTTATTAATACATGCTTAGCAAATTGCAATCATGTTAAATACAAGAATATCATACAAATGAATAAAGCGGAAATAGCGACAAAACACAAACCCCATTCCGCTTAATATCTTTAGATTTGTAGAACTGATTTCATAATCACCTTCTAATCTTTTGTGAAAGCATACACTCCGCCGGCTTGTTTTAAAATCATGGTGTTTTCGGCAGGATTAAATTCCATAACCACACCTGCTAAATCGAATTTGAATGTATCCTTTTCAGTGGCTTCAAGAGGGAAGGGGGATTGTCCTGTTGCTTGTGCAAATAACGAGTTGTTTTCTTTGGTCACTGTTATTTGCAACGGTATTTGAGTGGAGGAATAAGTTCCTACATATTGTTCTAATTCTTCTGCCGTCACCTCATAGGATTTAAAATCTGGAGTAGTAAATGGAATATTGTACGCCGCGCTTAACACGGCTATGGATATATCGTTTGTGTTGGAGTTTGCCCCATTCGTGGTCATGGCATAAGAAATGTTGCCGTCAGAAAAATGAGTAAAGATGGAGGCAAATCCATCAATTCCTCCAGTGTGGCCATATCCCGTTTTATCAGAAAATGGAATCGTAAAAAGACCTAAGCCAAATTGATCTTTGACTGTTTTCATTTGTTCAAGACTTTCTGCCTTTAAGAGCTTTCCGCTAAAAAGAGCATCGCTAAAAGTAACTAAATCGCTTGGAGTAGAAACAATTCCACCAGCACCTAGTGGTATAGAAGTGTCAGTTTCTGGTTCAACTTTCCAGTCACCTAAGTATCTATATGATTTTGCCTCATTTTTTTTCGAATCTATTTTCGAGCCAAAATAGGTATTTGTTAAGCCGATGGGTTTGGTAATGTATTTTGTCAAAAGCTCTGCAAAAGACGCATTGTAAGTTTTTTCTAGAATGTACGTAAGCAGTACATAGTTGGAATTACTATACTCGGCTTTGGTGCTAGGTTCGAAATCACTTCCTGCGTCGATGATTATTTCTACCATTTCCTTTTCGGTTTTGGCTTGAGTATTCCAGGTTAAATAGTCCTCGTCATTGGTGAAATTATGGATTCCGCTTCTGTGCCTTAGTAAGTTTTCTATGGTTATTTTTTTGGCGTTTTTTATGGTTGGAAAGAATTTTTCAATGGTCTGGTCGAGTTCTAATTTATTTTCTTCCACTGCTTTTAAAACCAATACCGCAGTAAAAGTTTTGGAAATGGAACCTATCCGATATTTAGTCTCCTCATTGGCTTTGACCTTATTTTCGAAGTCAGCATAGCCTACAGAGTTTGTGTAGATTATATCCCCATTTTGCGAGACTGCTACACTGCCCATAAATTTGTTATTCTCTTCAAGTGCATTGAAGTAATTATCTAACTTTGCTCTGTCAATGTCTTGAGCAAAGATGAGTGGACTTAAAAATCCAATGAGTAAGAATGCTAAAATATTTCTTTTCATGTTACTTCCAATTTGATGTGGGCTTATTATTTCAAAATATAAATGATTTAATACTCATTACCAGTTGTTAATTTTTGGCTTAATCATTTCCATCTTGCTTAAGTCTGCTATATCGTGATTCTCGCAAATATGTTTCAATATAATTTGTTCAACTAGATGTTTCTTGGGCAATACGTCGAATTATTCTCACTAACATAGAGTAGGGGCATTCTTGGGGATATTAGATAATTCGTTGACAAAATTTGCAATCCCAAAGCAGAATGTTTAGAAGTGGTGTTTACATGCTAAGGATTGCTATGGAGCAGTACACGTCCCATCGGGACGTTATGTTTGTAGCCCAAATAGCGACCACCACCAACTGCCCCATTCGGGGCAGTACTTGATTCGAGTTCACCTATAAATTCTTATTAGGCACAGCAATGTACTGCACCTACGGCGCAGTGTGTTCGGTGTACTCTAGGTTTTACAAATCTACCGCACCTACGGAGCGGAATTTGTATTTTTAATTGGCAGCGAATTATCTAGTATCTATAAGGATTCTCCAAAATGAAAAGCATCACACAAAACAAAATATCAACCTATCTCACTGGGATTAAGCCTAGTAGCTTTTCCGATGTTTGGACTTTAAACCTTTATATAATACTTTAATATAACTACGGTCTTTTCTTTCACCAAACCAGATTTGATATGAAATCAATATATTCGATTTTTAACATTCCATTCCTTTCTTTATTTCTTTTATTCTCTTTTATTACTAATCCAACTACGCCACCCGCTACCACAATTACGGGCTTCACACCTGCAGAAAGTAGGCAGCAACTCGAATTGGAGAAGAGATTTGATACTTTTTTATCGGCAGATAGAATTGGAAATCGGATAAAACGAATGTCAGCCGAGCCCAATAATCTGGGATCTCCATATCAGCATAAAAATGCTCTTTATATAGATTCACTGTTTACAGCATGGGGATTTGATTCCCAAATTGTAGAATATAAAGTGCTGCTACCCACTCCAAAAGAACGAGTGCTAGAAATGGTTTCCCCAACTCGATTTAAAGCGAAACTATCTGAGCCAACTTTGGCAGAAGACGCAACTTCTTCTATACGTGAGGGTTCACTGCCTCCTTATGTTGCTTACTCTGGCGAGGGCGATGTAACAGCAGAGTTGGTTTACGTTAATCAGGGCGTGCCCGCAGATTATGAGGAGCTGGAAAAGAGAGGAATCTCTGTGAAAGGAAAGATTGTGATTGCTCGCTACGGTGGTTCTTGGCGAGGTATTAAACCGAAGCTTGCCTACGAACATGGAGCAGTCGGCTGTATCATTTATTCCGATCCTATAGATGATGGATATGGGCAAGGAGATACTTATCCAGAGGGTTCGTGGCGACCAGAAGATGGCGTTCAACGTGGCTCAGTTATGGATATGCCTGTTCGTCCTGGTGACCCATTAACACCTATGCGTGGGGCTACAAAAGACGCCAAACGACTTTCAATTGAAGACAGTGAAACGATTCTCAAAATTCCTGTGCTTCCTATCTCGTATGCAGATGCTTTGCCGTTGTTAGAAGCAATGGATGGGCCTGTAGCGCCTCCTTCTTGGCGAGGAGCTCTTCCAATTACGTATCACATGGGTCCAGGAACCGCTAAAGTGCGACTAAAAGTTACTTTCAACTGGGATTTGGTTCCTCTTTATAATGTAGTGGCAACCATGAAGGGAACGGAATATCCTGACCAGTGGGTGCTTCGCGGAAATCACATGGATGGTTGGGTATTTGGAGCTGCCGATCCATTGAGTGGAAATTCTGCTATGATGGAAGAAGCGTATGCTTTGGGACAATTGGCTAAATCTGGCTGGCGCCCAAAACGTACCATTAAGTATGCAAGTTGGGATGGAGAGGAGCAAGGCCTGTTAGGTTCTACCGAGTGGGTTGAGGATAATGCGAAAGAATTGCGAGAGAAAGCAGTGATTTATATCAACACAGATGGTAATTCTCGTGGATTTTTGGGTGTAGGTGGTTCCCACAGTTTACAGCGTATGGTAAATGAAGTGGGAGATCAAGTTATAGATCCGCAGACAGGAGTCACGGTGAATGAACGGTCTCGAGCTCGACAATTGGTAGCTGGGAATAAGAGCTTAGCTGAGGGAGGAGATTTATCTATTTATCCGCTTGGTTCTGGATCTGATTATTCACCTTTTCTACAACATCTAGGAATTTCATCTCTGAATATATCCTACGGTGGAGAGGGTAGAGGTGGAGCTTATCATTCTAGATATGATTCTTACGATCATTATCGCCGATTTGGTGATCCTGGTTTTGAATATGGAGTTGCACTAAGTAAAACAGCAGGTCGTACAGTGCTCCGTTTTGCCAACGCCAGCATTATGCCACATCACTATTCCGATATGGCTGAAAATATCAAAACCTACTTGGATGAAGTGAAAAAGATGACGGAGGAAATGCGCGGCCAAACCCAGTTTGAGCAATCTCTCCATAGGATGAATGCATTTAATCTTGCCGCTGATCCAACACAAACTTATCACGCGCCCACGCCACAAACGACGGTTCCATTCATCAATTTTACACCACTAGAGAATGCAGTGGCTCAACTTGCCGAGATTACAAGCAAATATGATAAGGCATTGAAAGCCGGGTTGGGAGACAATTCCAAAGTGACTTCAGCTCAGATGAAAAAGATAAATACGCTCTTGATATCCATGGAACAGAATTTAACAAATCCAGAAGGACTTCCACGCAGACCATGGTTTAGGCACCAAATTTATGCACCTGGTTATTATACAGGATACGGCGTAAAGACCATCCCCGGTGTTCGTGAAGCTGTTGAACAACGTAACTGGGAAGAAGTCTCACAACAAGTCACCCAAACCGCAGCGGCAATTACGCGTTACTCCAATGGCATAGCCGAAGTAGTGAAGTTGATGGAGTAAGATGTTAGGAAATAGTAATTAGAAATTAGTATTTAGTATAGGCTAGAAATAATAAATCTCATCCTAAATTAAAACAATAGCCTAGAGCCTGTCCCGCCTTGGGGAGGGACAGATTTCGCACCTGTGCGAAATCAGGGAGAGGACGGTGAGGCAGGAAATTTGAGTCACGTTGGAAGCTCTGCTTCCAATTATATCGATTATGTTCTGTAAGGAATGCAAGGCCCAATGCTGAGGCTGTCCAAAAAGTCCCAATGCTCTTTTAAGTTTGCAACTTAAAAGTTTCAGCCTAGGAAGTCTGCGACTTCCATTTCGCCCAAATACAAATGGTTTAAACCATTTCAATTGTTTTATTTCTAATCATAACCCACGGTTTAAACCGTGGGCTATGAATGTCTCAGGTCGGCCTGCAGGGCTAGCACTCTAAAGTCATGAAGACACTTTCATTCTCGTTACGTTGTGCCGACTAGACGAAGGAAAACTACATCACAATTCTTTTAATTTTCCGGTTTTAGTTTGGGATTAGTTTTAAATGCCCAAATAAATGCTAGTGTAAATGCAGAATAGATAATGGTTAGAGCGAGAAAAATATTAAAATGATTTTCAATATTTCCGATCATCTTAATCAGAGTAAGTGAACTCACTAGAAAACTAACTAAATTTGCAATCAGCAAAGGCTTGCCATAAATACCACCTATCGGATTCCTTCTAGTGATCCAATTCAGCATGGCAAATCCCAAATAAGCCGCACCAAGTATTTGTAAAGTTACTATAGAAAATGGATTTATATCTGCACTCACATATCCAAAAAACTCCTCAGGTAGAAAGGTTAATCCAAATCCAATGACTCCATAAAAGACGGAGCTAGCCATCATTAAAATCTTTGTATTCATTTTGTCTCCAATTTGTTGGATAAGTAAACGAATATTTTAAAAAATAGTTCAGGTTATTTATTCACTAAATACTCAAAATGAGATGTTAGTATTGGTACTGTCCCAAAAGTGTGTGTTGAGGCTGTGGAATTTCAGGGATTTGGCACAGCTAATTATTATGATTTTGGGTATATAGTGTGCTCAAGAGTCCTCTTTATCTAACCACTTGTCGATATCAACTCGTCTTTCTTTTTCGGATGGAAGTTTAAAACGATCCATCATAAAGTCGCGAGCTAGCCAAGCCTGAGCATCAAACATATTGAAGGTGTAATATTGATCTTGCATCCCTAAATAAATTAACTGGGGCAGATCATTGAAAAATATCCCTTTGTACAGATGGTCTGGATAGAGATTGTTCTTTGTTTTCAAACGTAACTCATCAGGCAAAAATGGAAATTTATGTTGATAGCCTGTACACATAATTACGGCATCGTATTTCTCGGAAGTACCATCTTTAAAGTATGCGGTATCGCCCTTAAAATGGGTAACTAGTGGCAGCTCTTTAATACCTTCTGGCCAATCTAAACCAATAGCATTACTTCTATAACTCAAAGTTACAGACTTTGAACCATGTTTATAGCATTGTACGCCAATATCTTCGGCAGAATAACTACTTCCTATCAATAAAAGATTTTGATCTTTAAACTGATCGGCACCTCTAAAGTTGTGCGCATGAATGACCGAGCCTGGAAAGTTTTCAATTCCTTTAAAATAAGGCATGTTTGGTGTTGAAAAATGTCCTGATGCTACCACTAAATAATCGAATTCTTCACTATAAGTTTTATCGATTTTCAGATCGTCGAGCACCAAAGTAAATTTCTTTGTGTCTTTATCATAACTAATCCAACGAGCGGAGGTATCGAAACGAATATAATCTTTGGCTTTACTCTTTTTGATTCTACCTTGGATGTAGTCGAAAAGCACAGGACGGGGAGGGTAGGAGGAGATGGGTTTTTTGAAATGCTCGTCGAAGGAGTAATCTGAAAATTCTAAGCATTCTTTCGGGCCGTTCGACCATAGGTATTTGTACATACTTCCGTGGATAGGTTCGCCGTATTTTCCTACTCCAGTTCGCCAAGAGTAGTTCCACATTCCGCCCCAGTTGCTTTGCTTCTCAAAACAGACTATCTCAGGCATAGCGTGACCTTGGTCTTCTAATGCTTCGAATGCACGAATTTGCGTAAGCCACTAGGACCTGCACCAATTATTCCAATTCGCTTATTTTTAATAAGACGTTTATTACTCATCTAATATGTATTTAAAGTTATTACGAGAGCCAAAAATTGAAAGCGGGGTCTCGAAAAATTAAAATCGCTTTTAAAAATCTCTACGGGATGCATCGTTCATTCCCGAATAATTATTTCTGGTGTAGCTAATTATAGTGTTGACATATAAGTGTGAACTCATTTAAGTCAGCACTATATGTAAACTGATTAGCACGATTGATGCAAAACAGCTATAAGATTGAAGTGAATAAAATACAGTGGGAGAAATAAATGAGGAGTACCTCCAAATATAATCTCTTCTATAAAAGTGAAGAAACCTGCAGTAGCAATAATTTCTGATTATTGAATAAACAATGTCAGCAGCCCCCTGTAATGCTGTTTTCTGATAACTACTTGAAGTAGCTGATCAAAATCCTCAAACAACGATGGAGTATCTTTACTTGCTTGCCGCCTTGCAGAATGAAACCTACTATTTAGGTTTGTATCTAACTATGAATTCGTAATTAGACTCAATCAAAAGCCCGAACCATTATGAACATTTGAGCACCTTATAAAAGCATATAAACTTATGCTTTAAGAATTATTTCTATGGGAGATTATCCCCCAGCACTTAATGATAAACAATGGCCTATAACCACTCAATATAGTTATTTTTGTTGAATTTATCAAGTTTGAATTGGATAGTGGGTTGGCTTTGGACTAAAAGGATTTGATTCCCAGGGGTAGATGGTAGGTGATTCGTAAAGCTCTTTTAAGTTTGTAACTTAAAAGTTCTAGCAAAGGAAGTCTGCGACTTCCATCCGACCCAAATATCATATCAATATTTCATCAATTTTCAGGAGTCCTTTCTTTTCTTTGTACCAAAGTGCACTACTGTATGGATATTCTGTTTCTTGGCTACAAAAGCCTTCTTTTACCGGATTATAATGGATGTATTCCATTTTCTGATTAAAAAACTTATTGCTGGTTATTTCTATTGGTCGATTATCTTGTCTCCAAAACTGATACTTCTGATTATTTGGATTTTGGTTTCCTGCTCTTCTAAACATCCAAAGCATCCAACTTCTTCGACTTTCTTTGTTATTAATCTCTAAATCTGCTAAAATTATTTTAGCAGTATGTTTTTTTAAATCTCTTAGTATGTCTGAAAGACTAAAACCTTCTTTTGCACTTACTACTAAATGAATGTGATTGGTCATTAAGCACCATCCATGTATTTGAAGTCCCTTTTCATTTCTGCAATATTCTAAACTTTCAACAATAACCTGCTTATATACTGGCCTAGTAAACACATCTATCCAATCTACTACAGCAAATGTAATAAAATGAGCTTGTTGATGATTATGGATTTTGAAAGTCATACCACATAATAAAAATTATTGCTCGTAATGCAAGTTACAAACTTGCTAGGCTAGTGCTCTTAAGTCACAGGCTTAAGAGAACATTTGGACAAGGTATTGTCAATCATCTTTAATACTATATTTATAACCCAAAGCTCTTTTAAGTTTGCAAGTGGGTTCAATAAATTATGAGCAAATTGGTCACTCACGAGTCCTCCCTCTGAAATCTGACAAGTCAGATTTCGGTCTCCCTCCAAAGTGAGACACTTTTATTCTCGTGCCGAACGTCTCGTTCGGAATGCATGACAGGAACCTCTGGTTCCCTTGCTAATATTTCTAATCATAGCCCACGGTTTAAACCTTGGGCTATGGATGCTCATGCAAACTTGCAAAGCTAGCGCTCTTAAATCAAAGACTTAAGAGAATAATTGGACTTTGGGACAGTAGCATTTGATTTCCAGAGGTAGGTGATATTAGATTTGTTAGGGGCTTCCCACCAAATTATCTACCTTCAGGCCAATAGTAGCTATCGGGGTAGGGCCTTTTTCCAAAAATGGCGGTTCCTACTCTAATGATGGTTGAGCCTTCTTCGATGGCGGTTTCGAGGTCGCCACTCATGCCCATCGAAAGATCATGGACAGGGATATCCTTTTCCAGCATTTGGAGTTGTAACTTTTTAAGTAATTGAAAGCACTTGCGAACCTTTTCTGTATCTGCAGAAAAAAGTCCAATGGTCATTAAACCTTTGATGTTTATTCTATCAAACTGATTCACTTTCAATGCAAATTCTACTGCCTTATCTGGAGCCATACCGAATTTACTATCTTCATAGGATGTGTTGACTTGTATGAATACATCCATAGTTTTGTCTTCAAATTCTAACCGACGCTGAAGCTTTTCGGCGAGTTTCATTCTGTCTAAAGATTGAATGCAATCAGCATGCTTAATCACGTTTTTTATTTTGTTGGTCTGTAGATGTCCAATAAAATGGGTTTGATGTGGAATGGCTTTAAGGTCTTCAAACTTACTTTCTAATTCTTGAACTTTATTCTCGCCAATCAAAGTTTCGCCAGCTTCAAGAGCTATTTTTATTTTATCGGCGGAGACGGTTTTTGTTGCCAATAATAGCTTTACATCACTGCTATTTCTTCCACTTTTCAAGCAAGCATCTTGAATTCTATCCTTAATGATAGAGAGGTTGTCTAAAACTTCATTCATAACTATTGTTCTCTGATTAAGGCAAAGTGCCTATAATGTCACATTCTTTTAACTAGTTTAAAAACCAAATAATTCAATAAACAATCCCTTTAAACACTTGGTTTAACTATCTATAAAAAACCTTTCTAATACCTATAAAAACGAAAACCATGAGGGTATAAACTAAAAAGAATGGCAGAATAATATCTTTTAATCCTAAAATAAGCATGACTCCAATTATGAGTAATTGGAAGCCTAGGCCAAAAGTAGAAACAGCTGTCATTAACCATTTTGGTAATGCCTTGCCTTGGCTAGCATTATGATCTAGGGCGTAAATGACTTTATCAAAACCGCCATAAAGTAGTTTATACATGGCAAAAAGAATGTTTACATGTTTCTGCTTTTCGCCTTTAAGTGCAATGGGTGTATCGGTTTCAAAAACACGACTGGTAGTATCGCCTTCAAATTTATTTCTCAGAATAACATAGTAGTAATTGTAAAGAGTGCCTTGTAATTGTAAGCCTAGAAAGGCTAATATGGTTACCCAGATAGAGGTGGTGCTAATACGCCAAATCGCAATAAAAATGATGGCGTTTAAAATAATGTCTGCAATGGAATCTAGAAAACGTCCTGTATAGGAAGGCGTTTGTTTTACGCGAGCTAACTCTCCGTCCGCAGCATCTAAGGTAGATTTAAGAAGTAAGAAGAAAGTAGCCCACCAATATTGGCCGTTAAGAATAAAATATATGGCAATGAGTCCAGATATTATGAAGGAAATAGTAACGTGAATAGGAGTGAAAGAGGTATTCTTTAATGAGTTTGCAATAACCCTAGCTACTGGTCTACCGTAGTCGGAAAGGTCAATAAATTTATGCTCATTTGGTAACTTAGACATGTACTATCGTAGAAAATATTTAATGGGGAATATAGGGCAGAATACTATTATAACTTGTTTTAATAGTAGTTCATGAATTAATTATTATTGGTCATTATGCCGAAATAGTATGGAAGCGGTTAGAGTTGAATGCTAATCTCAAACTCGGGAATCTAGTTCATCAAAATTTAGACTCTAGTTCCTCAATTCGATCTAACAAGTGAATGATTAATCCGGTGGCACTGAGGTCTAGTTCAAAGTCTCTTTGCAAACGGCGCACTTTTTTAATGCGCGAGATAGCTTCATAATGAAATCTCCATTCATGTTCAGCATCACCGATGGGTTCTAGAATTCCTTCTTCCACCAATTCAATAATTTCATCTTCAGAATGATTGCAGTTTTGGCACAAATAAATAAGGCTGATATATTCATTTTCAGTAACAATCACGCCTTCGTAAACCTTTTCTGATTGTCTGTTCATAGTTCTATCCTCCTAAATTTATACGTGGATTAAAATTAAGGCCCTTCATTTGTTCATACACTTTTTTTGCTTCCTCATTGTCGGCTGGTGGCAGTGCTATGTTAATAATCACATAAAGGTCTCCAGAAGTTTTAGTGGGAATTCCTTTGCCTTTCAATCGTAATTTATTTCCGTGAGATGAATTAGCAGGAATCTTTAGTTTTATGCTTCCACCGGGTAGGGGCACGGTGATGGAAGTTCCAAGGGCTGCTTCCCACGGAGCCACAGGTAAATTCATATAAATATCGGCTCCCTGAACTGAATAAACGGAGTCTTTTTCGTATTCAATTTTGATGAATAGATCTCCGTTTTCTCCACCATTTACACCGGGCGACCCTTGGCCTGCAAGGCGTATACTTTGCCCATCACTTATACCCTTTGGGATATTCACATTCAGTTTTTTTGGTTTATTAACCACTCTACCATTACTTTCTACAGATTGTATGGTAAAGCTAATCCGCCGTGTAGAACCATTAAAAGCATCCTTGAGAGGTATTTTTATGGATGCCTGAATATCCTCACCTTTTCTGCGAATATCTTGCTGTCGGAATCCACCTTGTCGTCGAGCTCCGCCAAATAGGGTTTCAAAGAAATCACTATATCCTCCGCCACCAAAGTTTCCATCAAAACCAAAACCGCTTCCTTGGCTGCCACCTTGGTATTGTTGCTGATATTGTTTTTGGTACTCAGCCCGCTGTTTACCTGTTTCCCAATCAGATCCATATTGATCATATAATTTCCTTTTCTCTGGATCTTTAAGAACTTCGTAGGCTTCACCAATTTCCTTGAAATTCTTCTCCGCATCAGGATCTTTACTTACATCAGGATGATGTTTGCGAGCCAGTTTTCTATATGCCTTTTTAATCTGCTCTGCAGTGGCACTTTTACTGACTTCCAGTGTTTTGTAATAGTCTTTATATTCCACGAATTATTATCGATTTAGTGTGTTGTGAATGTTATATGCTTCAAAATGAATCAATCACTGTAATACCTTGGTTTTCAAATTTATTCATATTTGGTAAAAAGCTGGTTACTTCATCAAGTGAGATTGTTTTTCCAATAAGTTTTTCTGGCTGTAGCTTACCGTTTTTAATCATTTCGAACATTTCTGGAAATATATAAGCTTGCATTCCGTGGCTTCCAATTATTTCCAACTCGTTAGCAAGCACTTTATCCATTGGTATTTTTGGGTATTGATGATCACCAGTCATTAAGCCGATTTGAATATGTTTCCCTCTTTTTCTAAGATTAGAAATAGAATTGAAACATGTTACCTGACTTCCTAATGCATCAAGAGAGACATGAGCTCCGCCTTTTGTAAGATGTAATATTTCATCCACAAGGCTCGAGTTATTTGTACCATTTATAGTTGCAAATGCCCCTACTTCCTTCGCCAACTCTAATGCTTGATCATTGATATCCACCGCTATTACTTGTGCTCCAAGGGCATTGGCTATCATAATTGCCGATAGACCTACTCCACCACATCCATGAATAACTACATATTGTCCACCAGTAACTTGAGCCTGTGCAACTACAGCTCTAAAAGAAGTTATAAATCGGCAACCCAAAGAAGCGGCTGTAACATAGCTAATATCCTCTGGAATTTTTACCAGATTAGTATCGGCGAAATCTAAACTTACATATTCTGCAAAAGATCCCCAGTGAGTAAAACCAGGTTGGGATTGATTGTCACATACCTGATGATTTCCAGAAATACACTGGGGACAAGTACCACAGCCACATACAAATGGGGAGGTTACTCTATCTCCAACTTTAAAGTGTTGAACATCTTTACCAACTGCCTCAACAACCCCAGCTAACTCATGCCCTGGAACATGAGGCAGTTTTATGTCTTTGTCGTGCCCCATCCAACCATGCCAATCGCTACGACATAAACCTGTGGCTTTAACTTTAATAATAGCCCCATGATTATTTGGAGTTGGTTCTGGTACATTTTGAATTGTTATTGAACCTTGAAATTTCTCAAAGATTGCGGCTCTCATAATTTTATATATTATTAAACTAGTATATTTCTACATTGCTGTAATCAGTTTTTACTTTTCAATTTTATACAAAAGTAATTCTTTATTTTCATTTGGAAGTTTTGTGATTCCAACTAATTCTAAGCCAAGTTTATCTAAGAGTTTTTGAGAAGAAATATTGTTTTTTATGGTTATAGCTTAAATAATTTTTAATCCAAAATCATTAAAAGCTGCGCCTTTTATTTTATTTGCGGCTTCGAATGTGAACCCTTTTCCTTCATATTCAGGCAAAACAGCAAAACCAATATCAATACCATTTAAACCTTCTCTATCATATAAACCACATATTCCAATTTTAATCTTATTACTTTTTCGAATAATAGTATAACTTGAATATCCTAGCCTTTCTAACTGTGGCTGCATTTTATTTAAGATATAATCTTTTGCCATTTCAATAGAATGGACATTTCTATCTCCGATATTTTTAATCCATTTGGGGGTATTAAACAGCTCTAAAATAAAATCAGCATCTTGTACTGAAGTCGGTCTTATAATTAGCCTTTCAGTATTAAATGTTTTATAAGTGCCCATCTTATTACTTCATTGTTTTTATATAAAATTTCAGAATAACAAATATACCCTCATCATTCTCGGCGTACGACAAGTTACAAGAATATCATAAATATGAATATTATGGAATAAACTTCAAAGCCTAAATCTAGTAAATACTTGTCTGAAAAGTTAGTTTATACTTGATTTCACACAATTTGATAAGAGAATTAAAACTATTCTTAGTATAGATTGGTGGAGCTAATTTTCAAAGACAACATTCCTACCGTAAAATCTAAAATGACTTAGAATTTATAAGTTTGTGCTAATATTCTAATCGTATTCTTTCCCCAACTGCTCTGCATATCCTACAATTCTACCCACCGCTTTATTGAGTTCGCTTTTTCTCCAGTTGATGAATAGATCTATCTGTTCGTCTAATTCTATAAATCGTACATTTTCAGTATTAGCAAATTTGAATGAGTAGGGGAGAATGGATATTCCAATTTCTTTGGAGACTAAGTTTAAAATCATACCACCAAAATCAGACTCAATGATTGTTTTTGGCTCAAAACCATGATGGTTGAATAAACCTCTCAATAGAGTTGCATAGAAGGTTTTACGTTGAAGCCCTGAGATGATAAATTTCTCCTCTTCAAGTTCATTTAGATTGTTTAAAGAGTCTTTGTTTAACCAATGATTATTGGGCACAACTAAGCATATAGGCTCAGAGTATAATTTTAATGACTCTATTTTTGAATGTGGAATCCCATCTCTACTAAATGCAATATCGATTTTATAATTGAGTAATAGTTTTTCATGATTTTCATCAGTTGGCTCTATCAGTTCTATTTTTAAGTCGGGTAGATTAGAATTTAGAACCCTCAAAATTTCAGGTAGAAAACTAAATGCAATAGATCCAGGATAGCTAATTGAAACAGTTCCAGAGGCTCCCTCATCAATTTTTTTAGCTTGTCGTTGAATCTGGTCAAGTTCACTTATTATAGAATCCCATTGTACTTGAAGAAACTTGCCTGCATCGGTAAGCTTTACATTCCTTTTGTCTCTTTCAAAAAGCTTAAAACCTAACTCATCTTCTAAAGATTGAATTTGTCTACTTAGTGAAGATTGAGATATAGATACTTTCTCGGCCGTTTTCCAAAAGTGTAATTCATTGGACAGAATTAAAAAGTATTCTATTTGCTGTATAGTCATGTTTAATGCGATTTGTGCATCAGTTAATCAAAAATATGTATTTTAAATTGTGTATCAAACTCGTTTCTTTGAATTTGAGTTCTTATTTAATCCAAAAAGTAAGTTAAATGGTTGGGATAGAAAATTTCATCACTTTTTTAATTTCCACTCTGTTTTTTGCAATGACACCAGGTATGGATACTGTGTTTGTACTAAATAAATCTATTGTTCAAGGCAAGAAGTCTGGAGTATATGCAAGTCTAGGAATTTGCACTGGTGTACTTGTACATACAATATTTGCGGCTTTGGGTTTTTCTGTTTTAATTGCGAAATCAACAATTGCCTTTAGCTTTATAAAATATGCTGGTGTTGCATATTTGGTTTATTTGGGAGTGATGGCAATAAAGAATAGTAGTGATATTGTATCATTTGACACTCAAAGTTTAAATCAATCTAAATCTAAAAATGATTACTGGTCAGGATTAGTAACAAACACTTTAAATCCGAAAGTTGCATTATTCTTTCTAGCCTTTTTCCCTCAGTTTATTAATCCAGCACATATAGAAAATCCAATTCCATTTTTATTTTTAGGGATTGCCTATGCTCTGATTAGTATAGTTTGGCTATTAATATTAGTCTCTTTTACAAGTATGTTTTCACTGAAAATCACTAGTAATCTAAAAGCTAATATTTGGTTTAATAAAGTAGGGGGCCTAGTTTTTATAGCAATGGGAGTTTTGATTGCGTTGAACTAACCAAGAGTTAATTCTGCATTTTAATAATAATTCAGTTTAAAGCTACTTTGAGTTCGTATTTAATTTCCAGCGAAGGGCGTACCAAATATTCCAACTGCGAGTTCTATCCAAGTAAGTAATAGAACAATCAGAATAGTTGCAGATAAAATAATTCTATACTTACTTTTCTTAATTGATCTTTGTATAAATTCAAATACTAGTCCAGCACTGCCAAGAAGTATTGCTGCAACAATAAAATCAAATACGTTCCAATTTACTTCGTCAGTGAATTGCATTGCTACTAAAGGTGCAAGCAATATGAGCGCTATGGTAATCAAGATGAGTTTTAATCTTTGATTTTTATCAATCATAAATATTTTTACCATGGCAATAAATTTATTTTAAGGTTTAGATCATCTATAGCTGTATTATTTACAAAATCCGCCAAAAAAATACAATTATAAGTTCCGGGTTATTTAAATTGTTTAATTTCGAATCGTGTTCAAAAGTTCCTCAGAATGATATTAAATAATTTCTCTCATCAATTTAACAGGCTAAATTGTTAAACTAAATAGCCTTGGTTATAGTTTTTTGTTATTACATTAATACACCGAACTAGAATATAAATTTTAAAATATGTGTTTTTCAGCATCCCTGCGCAAAGGTAAAGTAGAAATAGAAAGCATTTTAGAAAATGTATTCGATACAAAGATTAGTGCGCCTTTAGGTTATCAAGAGTATTATCATTTAAATGGCTTTACCCATGGCAATTTATACATTATAAAGATGGATGAGCCCGATGTCATTTATCCAGCTAGTTGGGGATTAGTACCAGAATGGGCAAAGGAAGATTCTGAATCCTTTTTAAAAACTACAAATACTTTAAATGCTCGTAGTGAATCTCTCTTCAAAAGAAGCACTTTTAGAGAAAGCGCTTCAACAAAAAGATGCCTTATTTTAGCTGATGGATTTTTTGAGCCTCACCATAAGTTTGGTGTTTCCATACCTCATTTTATTTATCAGCCGTCAAATAATTATCCAGAAGGTGATTTATTCCTCTTTGGCGGACTTTATACCGAATTAGGCGATAATAAATTTTCGACCACCATTATAACTATGGAAGCGAACGAGTTTTTCGCAGAAATTCATAATCGTAAAAAAAGAATGCCTTTTATTCTTTCTGAAGATTTGTATGCAAATTGGCTAGATGAAGGTGTCAGTAAACAAAGTTTAGAAGAATTAATGATTCATGGATTTACTGAGAAAGAATTTAAAGCTCATCCAGTCAGTAAGGATTTATATAGGCGAGAAGTGGATACCAACAAGCCCTACATCGTAGAGCCTGCCCAAAACGATACTCCGTCTTTGTTTTAAAGGTTTAAGCATTAATAGAATTATGGGAATATTTAACGCTTGCATCATTTTAACAAACCCCTTCGGCATAAATTTGACTTTTGGAGACATTCAAATTTACTGCCCATGCGTCCTCTCCCTGATTTTCCGTTGACGGAAAATCTGTCCCTCTCCGAAGAGGGACAGGTGCTATATTATTGTTTTAATTAATGATAAGGCTGAAATAATCAGTTCCACAAAAGTGTCTCCCTTTTGGAGGAAGACAGGAATCATGCTAGCTTGATTCCAGAGGGAGGACTCTTGAGCGTACTACAGATTCATAATTTTATAAATTGATAACACTAAATCCTGTAGTCTACATACACACTTTTTGGGATAGTACCACATCAGCTCAAATCATTAGGTAGTAGTTATAATAATCAATAATACAACGCTAATGATTGTTGAGATGGAGAAACCAGTAATTAGATCTTTTCTTTTTTTCACTATTGCAATGACCAACAATGGTAAAGGGATAATTATTAGAAATCCAAGCAAAAAGGAATAAAATGGGTGGGTGACAAAAAAGCTTATGCTATAAATTAAGCCATAAATTTCACTATGTCCTTGTGTATTATTATCAATTACTAAGATTACAATTATTATATAAACTATGAGTAACAACAAGTACGATATAGGAATAATAAACTCTAGTTTTCTATCTTTCATAATTTGGTGATTTATAGTGCACTGTATAGATAAGATATAACAACAATTATAGCTTATTTATTTAAACTAAGCACCTAATAATGGAAGATGTTTTACTTTGTGATAGGTCAAAGCTAACGAAATGCAGTGTTTTAATTCTTTCTCAGGAATTTTAGCATTCAGTTGAAAAATAATAGCTCTGTCACCCTCAAACTCAAATGTATCGCCATAAATAGCTTTAAAAGTCTAAACTAATTTAGATGTGCATTTGAAGTAGATTGCAAACTGCTCGGGACTTTTAATTTTCCAATCCATTCTTACAGTGCTTCCGTGTTTAGTCAAGTAGCTAGGCTCGCCCCATTTTAATGTTTCTTCAAGTTTATCAAGTCCAGCAATTTCCGATGCTGTATCTAAAAGCAGTCTTCTTAAGTTCGATAATTGAACTTTTACTGATGTTGGATATAGGTCAAAAACGTCTTTAACTCTTGGATCGCTAATCAATTCCATTTTTTGGTATCATTATGATTGTTTTTTTGGATGAGTTTAAATAATTAATCCTGCATCCTAGAATTTATATCTCAATAATCGCAAAGCATTAAATACTACTAAAATGGTAGAACCTTCATGGCCGACTACAGCTGGGCCAATTTCTATGGTTCCTGTGATGGTTAATGGAACTAAAAGAATTACCATCCCCAAACTGATAACTAAGTTTTGTTTTATTATTTGATTCGCTTTTCTACTCAATCCAATAGCAAAGGGGAGATTATCTAGCTTATCTGCCATCAAGGCTATATCTGCTGTTTCTAAAGCAACATCGGAGCCTGCAGCGCCCATTGCAATGCCTACGGTACTTACTGCCATGGCAGGGGCATCGTTTACACCATCACCAACCATGGCTACATTTCCAACTTCTTGTTTAAGTTGTTTTATGGCGTTTACTTTATCCTCAGGAAGTAAATTTCCCAATGGATCAGTAATTCCAATAATTTTTGCAATGGCGTTTGCTACTTTTTGATTATCGCCCGTAAGCATAACCATGCGTTTGATGCCTATTTTCTTCAAGGCCGCTAGGGTGGAGGCAGCTTCAGGACGGGCAATATCCATTGCCGCAATAATGCCTAGATATTTATCATCCTGATGGATAATCATTGTTGTATGCCCATCTGATTCTAGTTTCGCCATTTGTAGATTGATTTCTTCAGGAACGTCTTTTCCAGTCAACTCTTCAAAAAGTCTTCGGTTACCAATATGAACCAATGTTCCTTCCCAATTGGCTTTAATGCCTCTCGCAGTTAAAGATTGTAGGTTTTCAGCTGACGGGATATCAATATCTCCCAGTTCTTTTTTCCCTCCATCAACTATAGCTGCGGCCAATGGATGATCACTCAAAGCTTCTACCGCAACAGCTATTTTTAATAGATGTGATTTGGTTGTATCGCCAAAGGGGATGGCATGAGTTAAAGTTGGTCTACCTTCAGTGAGCGTTCCTGTTTTATCGAAAGCGATGGCTTTTAGTCCACCTAAATCTTCTAAAGGTCTTCCGCCTTTAATTAATACACCTTGTCGCGCTGCTCGTGCAATTCCTGCTAGTACCGCACTTGGTGTTGAAATGGCCAAGGCACAAGGGGAGGCCGCAATTAGAACCGACATTGCTCTATAAAAACTATCTTGGAAAGCTTCATCAATGACAAGGAAAGCCAGCATCAAAATGAAAACTGCAATGATAACAGCAGGAACATAATATTTCTCAAATTTATCGGTAAACTGCTGAGTAGGTGATTTTTGTGCTTCGGCTTCTTGTACCAATTTAATAAGTCGGGCAAGCGTACTATCCTGTGCTTCCCGCAAAACTTTGATTTCTAGAGCTCCGCTGCCATTTATTGTACCAGCAAAAGCTCGGTATTCAGCAGAAAGTTTATTTATCTCAATATCGCCCTGCCAATGTTCATAAGGCTCTTTATGAACTGGAATACTTTCACCGGTAATGGCAGCTTGGTCTACAGGGCTGCTGCCTTTTATTACCACACCATCGGCAGCGATAGTTGAGTTAGGTCTCACTACAATTATATCGCCCACTTTAAGCTTTTCGATATGTATTTCTACCAATTCGCCATTACGTTTAATCAAGGCGACAGGAGGAGCCAGATCGGAAAGTGCAGAAATGGATTTTCTGGCACGATTCATAGCATAATGTTCTAGAGCGTGACCTAAACTAAATAGGAAAAGTAGTAAGGCAGCTTCTCCCCATTTCCCTAAAATAGCAGCACCAATGGCCGCAAAGAGCATAAGGAAATCAATTTCAAACTTTCCCTTAAGTAAAGCTTCGCCTGCCGAAAAGAATGTAAAAACTCCCCCAAAAAGGGCACCAATTATAAAAAGGACGGTGGCAGTGCTATCTGGAACGCCGGTTATGAAAGAAAAAATAACGCCCAGTATCCAAAATATACCACTAAGAGTTGCAAAATAGAGTTCGGTGTTCTCTCCTAAAAAATTGAGATTAACGGAGTGATGACCCTCGTTAGACTGTTCCTCGCCATTATTTGATTGGTGGCTATTTAAGTCCAATTCTTCTGATGTTTCAACATTCTCAGTGTTATTTGCCATATCACTTATCCATTCCAATTCGGTTATCTTTTATATAAGATTAAAATACTGATTTATTGTGTATTTTGTATGAATCTAAAGCTATTTAGAAAGTATCTAGAATAGCTTGTTTGAACTAGGATAAAGTAATCCCAAATTACTCGGTAATTATGATACCACCAATCATCTCATGTTCGGTTGGTGACTCGAACCAGTCTTCCATAAAGTCAAAATCCTCTTTACTTACTTCAAACTCAAAAGTATCGCCTTTGTCTTCATTTCTTTTCAACACTCTATTCCTTCGGGTGTCTTTTGGGATGTCCAAATAATGAATTTTTAGCTCATATCCGTTTGAATGTGCAAACCTTCTAAACTTTTCGCGATGTTCAAATTTTGATAACCCCAAATCGAGTATGGAATCAACTTTTGAGGCTTCTAATTGATTAACTAAATCTAGCATTAATTTTTCGGCTCGGTCTATTCTTTCGAGGAACCATTCTAGTCCGTCTGATGGAGTTTTGTCGGCTAGAAATAAAGTGCTATTCCATTTATCGATTGAAAAAATAATTCCATTGGTTTCACTTTTCAATTTATTGGAATAAGTGGTTTTTCCAGAGCCTGTATTACCGACTATAAGGTGAATCATAAATGTGTTTTCTTAAAGATGTTCAAGTTCTTATTCAGGAACTTGCTAGAAATTGATAGTTAAGAAGTTACAGAGAATTTATTAATCCAAATTGTGTTTTTATTTACTTCCAACTTCATTCCATTTTTCTTCTTGTACCACACCGTTAATCCGATGACTAAACCTATAGTAATCAATCTGAATACATTTGAATAGAGCCCTCCAAGGGCATTATCACTAACAGAAAAGAGTTCCCAGGACAGATTCATCAATGCATGTAAGAAAATGGGCACCCATAGATTATATTTCCATTCCGTATACACCCACGCAAATAAAATACCTCCTAAAAAGGTAATTGAAAAGATGCCAACTAACTCCATTAATTCATTGCTTTGGTACAAATGTATGAGCCCAAAATAAAGAGCTCCAAAGAATACGGATTGGATAAATCCCAGTTGAGTATTTTTAAATATTTGGCCAAATAAAAATCCTCTGAAAAATAACTCTTCGAAAAAACCAGCTGCCACTATAGAAATTAAAATTGTATCTATTGGTATGCTGGGATTAAAATCGAAAACCACAGTAAAGCCTATAAACATGGGCAGGGTACAGATTATAGAAAACAGAAGTCCATTAATTAAAGACTTATTTAGCCCAAGACTTTCAAATAATGATGTTTTATGGCTGATGAAATAAGTTCCCACAAATAGAGGGATGCCAGAGAGGGTATAAGTTAATATATGACTAACTCCGAGCTGGTAGGTCAATTCATAGAACCATGTTCTTATAACTTTGAAGTACATCTCGTCAAGAACAAAGTAAACCCCAAAGGACACAAAAACGATGAGAAGAACATATTTTTTATGCTTCATCATAGAGTGATTTTATCAATTTTTTATCCTTAGACGAAAGGTATGGGATATAGTTACATGATTGGGTAACTATACCCCATTAAGGAGTTGCCTTATAGCAGTAGGAAGTGCTAGTATTCTGAATACTTATGAATCTTCAGTAGTGTTCGCCTCTGTAGCACGAACTTTAACGAGCTTTTGAAAATCTGAACTAGCTGGATTTTCAAAGATTTCCAAATCAAAGTGTTTTGCAGTTGCCATAATATGGTCAAAAATGTCAGATTGGATATCTTCGTATTGAATCCAACTCTTAACTCGAGAAAAACAATAGATTTCTAAAGGTATACCGTTTTCTGTAGGCTCTAGTTGCCTAACCATGTGACTCATTTCTAGATTAATATTAGGATTTTTAATCAACGAGTTTACTATATAGGTGCGAAATATACCAAGATTAGTCATTCTACGACCATTGACAATTGATGCCTCTGTATCCACATTATGCTCGGCATTAAAAGCCATAATCTCCTCTGAACGACTTTTAATGTGATCCCTTACAAGTTCAATTTTGGAGTATCTCTCAAGCATCTCATCATCACAAAATTGCACTGAAGATATCTTAAAGTTGATTGCACGCTTTATCCTTCGTCCACCACTTTCTTGCATGCCACGCCAGTTTTTAAAACTATCGCTCACAAAAGCATAAGTAGGTATTGTAGATATGGTTTTATCCCAATTACTTACCTTAATTGTGGTAAGATAAATCCCAATCACATCTCCATCTGCCCCATAGTTTGGTAGCGACACCCAATCGCCAATTCGAACCATATCATTAATGGTAAGTTGGATACTTGCAATAAAACCAAGAATAGTATCTTTAAAAATTAAAAGTAATACGGCAGAAATGGCTCCAAGTGCACCAAAGAGCGCTAATGGATTACGATCGATTAGAATAGAAATTAAATACAAAGAACCGATAGCCCAAACAATGATTTTAGCTAATTGAGTAAAACTAGCTACGGGTTTGTCTTTGAATTTAACATTTGTACTCAGAAATGTATTGATAGCAGAAATAGCTGAAAGAATAATCAGCATGATTACTATTAGGATGTATGCATTAGTAAGAGTTTCGATGATGGGAATCCATGCAGGATAATCAGAAAATACTAATGGTAAAGTTCCAGTAATATAAATAGCTAGATTAATAGAGGTGATTTTGGTAAACGTGCTCTCTAATAATAATTTAGTAAAATCGGAAGTTTTACGAAGTAGTATTCGATTAATAAACTTATTGATTACAAGCTTAGATATTTTCCAAATAATTAATGCTACAAGCCCTGTAATGGTAATCAAGATTAGCATTTTTAGCATCTGAGCTTGTTGCTGGTCTACTCCAAAACTATTTACTATCCATTCCTGTAGGAAATAGGCAAAATTTGTTTCTTTTTCATTCATTAGATCAAATTTTAAAATATTTTTTAATTAATAGTTTCTCCGGGTGAGGTAACTATAGTATAAATAAGAAGTGCATTATTATTACACAAAGTGAATTCTAAAAAAAATCATATAATAACTCTCATAATTTATAGAATCATTGGAAGGTAATCCTTTTCTGATTGAAGAATGGCTTTGGTTTATATGATTTACCAGATTTAGTTTTATACTTACAATATTACTTTTATAAAATGTGTTGAATCACCAAGTATTTATGAACAAGAAAGAAAATGGATCTAAAAGAATAAAGAAGCCTTGGCCTACGAAAGATGCTATGGCACAGATTTATGAATTAAATCTTTGGGGAAGTAATGAAACTGATTTTTATTCAGGGATTGGATCTCATCATCCAGAAATAGTAGAGCCTTATTTAGATGCAGTAGTATCATTTTTGAGTGCTTTTAAAAAGCCTATTTCGGTATGTGATTTGGGATGTGGTGATTTCAACGTAGGCAAGGAATTGGTAAAGCATACAAGTAATTACGATGCAGTAGATATTGTTCCTGCCCTTATAGAACGAAATAAAGAAACATATAAAGCTGATAATTTAGAATTCCACTGTTTAGATATCGCAGTGGATGATTTACCTTCTGCAGATTGTGCTTTACTACGACAAGTACTTCAGCATCTATCGAATGTAGAAGTAGAAAGGGTAGTGCGTAAGCTAGCTGATTATAAATATGTTATTCTAACAGAGCATATCCCTGAAGGAGATTTTGAGCCGAATTTAGATATTATCTCTGGACAAGGAACAAGACTCAAAAAACAAAGTGGACTAGATTTATTAGTCCCACCATTTAATATGAAAGTAAAAGAAGAAAAGCAGTTGTTAGCTATTAGCTTAGATGATCATAAAGGGGTAATTATTACGACGCTGTATAAGATGTTTTAGGATGATTTCTTGCTGATGGCTAGATGTTTAATGTCATCCTTTCAGGGTTCGGTAATAATTACAATGTGATTGCAATAATAACGCCAGCCCTTCGGGCTTTAGAAGAATCGAGATTAAATACCTTCCGTAGCGCTATTATAATATGAAAGATTGATGGCTAGACTAAAATGCATAATAAGGGCAATAAACAAATCCCGAAGGGATGAAAGTATTATAGTTTTTAAACATCAAGAATAAAAACCTTATTAAAACCCCGATAGGGGTGATATAAAATACGATTCAAGCATTAAAATTATGTCTGGAACATTTTCACAAATTTATATACAGATTGTATTTGCTGTAAAAGGAAGGCAAAATTTAATTAGTACAGCTTGGGAAAAAGATTTGTACAGATACATTTCTGGTATCATTACAAATAAGGGGCAAAAGTCGATAATTATAAATGGTATGCCCGATAATATTCACGTGTTAGTTGGCTTAAAGCCATCTATGGCAGTAGCTGACTTGGTAAGGGATATTAAAAATAATTTAGCCAAATTTATTAATAAGAATAATTATTTAGCTGAAAAATTTTCCTGGCAGGAAGGTTACGGTGCCTTTTCTTATAGGCACTCTCAAATAGATCAGATTTATGACTATATATTCAATCAGAAAAAGCATCAACAGAAGAAAACCTTTAAAGAAGAATACATTGATTTTCTTCATAAATTTCAGATTGAGCATAATGAAAAATACTTGTTTGAATGGCTAGATGAATAATGTCACCCTCTCAGGGTTCTTTAAAACTTGATTTGATTAGCTATAATAATGCCAGCCCTTCGGGCTTAGGTAGTATCTGATTAAAACATCTTCCAGAGCTCTATTTGAATAGGAAAATTGGACTGATAAAACATAAAAATATCCCCTCTCCGCATTCAGCAGAAAGGGATTTAATGATTTATTCGAAATCTAGATTACTTATATACTTCTATAGCTCGTTCATTGCTTGACTCTTTTTATCGTACAAATATATCTTGAGTTGCAACAGAGCTACCATTGCCAAAAAGGCTACTAAGCTGATAACTACCAATGCAATAATTTCAGCTTTGATAGAAGAAAATGATCCGCCATAGTAGGCTATTTTTGTGAAGCCACTCAAAAAGTGGGTGGATGGAATTAACTTAGCCATGCTAGCTATTATTGGTGGAAAGGCGAGTGTTGGCCATGTAAATCCACTTAGTATAAAAGCAGGCGTTGAGATTACCATCAAGAGCTCTGTGGCTTTTAATTGGCTTGGAATGGCAATAGAAAATAGCATTCCTATACTCATTGCAGCAAGTGTTAATAAGGTGGCTAAAAGCACCATTGGAAAATTGAATATATCGGCATCAATTTTAAAGTAGGGGATAAACGAACTTACAATCGCCCACATAATTGGCAACATTAACAAAAATGGAACCGCTTTAAGCGCTATATGATACAGCGAGGATTTACTTGTCTTAATTAGTTCTCCAAAGTAGCCGTCTTCAAAATCCCTTGAAAAAACAAGTGCCATTGCCAAGAAAATAATCTGTTGCATGATGGCAGCCAATAAACCGGGCAGCATAAAGGTTACATAATTCCCCGTAGAATTATAGAGCTTATTATAATTAATCTTAAAGCTTTCAAAACCAGCTAAAGCTTGAGTAGGATGGAGGCCCTGCTTTTTAAGTCCCTCAATTTCAAAGCCTGCATTCAATGTCATCAATACCGTTTGAATGTTATTACTGGCAGTATTTGCATTTAAGATGTTCGCCATATTCAAATCAATCCTTATTTCTGGATGTCTTTTTTGGAGAATATCAGCCTCTAAATTCTTTGGCAAAGTGACCACAGCGGTATACTGCTTGATGGGCATTTCAGCCTGAATATTTCCAGGTATATAGCGGACATCCTCTACAAACAAAACTTCATTATCAATGAAAGCGTCAATAATTAAATCAGAAGTTGGGCTGCGATCTTCGTCAATAATCACGATGGGTAAATCCACCACTTTAGCTTGGTGATATACGTAACCAAACAATATTCCATAGAAAATAGGAGCCGCAATAAAAATAGCAAGCAATACGCTATTTGAGAAAATACGCTTAAACTCAATTCGAAGTAATTCCAAAAAGTTATTCATAGCTGACCTACTTAATTAAAATAGTAGAGTTCAAGAAGTACGCCTGATCAGAAACATCAGAAGTAGGGATAACCTTCAATTCATAAATAGATTCAGATAAATCATATAGCGGAGCCGTACTTGTAATATCGGCATACTGGGCTAGTTGTTTAATAGCT
This sequence comes from Balneolaceae bacterium, assembly GCA_041656135.1. Lineage (GTDB taxonomy): Bacteria > Bacteroidota > Rhodothermia > Balneolales > Balneolaceae > Balneola. Next base: position 99,785 of record JBBAEC010000015.1, read on the forward strand.
ACAATTTTACCCTCCGTTTCTTCCTTGGTATATGGATTAACAAGCACAAGCTCTTTACCCACTTCAAAAGCATTTACTTTAGATTCAGATACTGTGAAACGAAAATACACGCTGTCCTTTTTATATCCATTGAATAAGGTATATCCAGGCGTAAGCAATTCACCAGCTTTTAAGCTAATAGTCTCTATACTCATATCGGCGGGGGCTATCATAAATCTTTCATTAGAAGCTACTAGAACCTCTTCTTTGGCTCCTAAAGCTCTATCTAATTGCCCTTTAGCCTGATCAATCTGCTCAGCTCTCGCACTTTTACCTATCTCACTTTGCTTTGCTTGTAGCGCATCCAATTGAGCCTTTGCCATATCACGTTTCATTTTAACCTCTTCAAACTGTTGGCGGCTAATTAACGAGTCGGCATACATGGCTTGTAATCTCTCATAAGAACCCGTTGCAAATTCTAGTTGAGCTTTACTTGCGTCAATTTGACCTTGCATCTGGGTTAGTTGCTCAGTAGTTGCGCCTTTATAGGCCATGTTTAATTGTCCTTGTGCGGCTTTTACTGCACCTTCAGCTTGCATCAATTTTGCATTTACTTCTGGGATGTCTAATACAGCTAGTGTATCGCCTTTTTGTACAGTTTGTCCTTCTTGCACATAAATGGTGCTAATTCTTCCTGGAACTTTGCTGCTAACGGCTATAGTTTCAAATTTAACTTTCCCTCTAAATTCTGTAATGGTGTTGTCCTTTCCACAAGAACTAAAGGCGACTAATAAAATGCCGCCAATAAATATGTTTCTAAATACCTTCATGTTCATCATTTCTTATTATTAATATTGGTAATTGAGAATTCCTTTTGCATGCAGTAACTCGGCACCAGCTTTTCGCTGATTGAGATACGATTCCTGCAGTTTAAAATTCGCTTTTTCTAGATCGGTTAAAGCATCAAGTACATCATTTATAGAGGCTAGGTTATTCTTAAATTGTTTATTGACCATATCATACGTATCGCTTGCCAGTTCAATTTCTTTTTGAACGATTTTGGTGTTCTGTTTAGCAGATTCAAAATCTAGCCTAGCTTTAGTAATGCTTAAAGACATCATTTCTTCAGCATCATCTTTTTGAGCTCTATATTTCAAGCTTTCAATTTTTGCCCTCTCACTTTTTAAATTGGTTTGGAAGCCATTAAATACATTCCATCTGATGCCCACACCCACATACCATTTGGGCTCTAGCAAGGATAAATCATCTTCTATAAATTCATAATGACCTTTTAGAGCAATCTTAGGAATGAAATTACTTTTCTCCATTTTAGCTTGATACAAAGTGGCTTGCTCAGCTTCTTCTAAAGCTTTTATTTCACTACGGATTTCAATATTTGATATTGAATCTATTGGAAATGGAAGTAGTTCAGGATGAAGTAAACTTAAATTCTCTCTACTTTCGTGAGTGAGTTGATGTAACACTTCTATCAATAAGGTTCTGTTCTGTTCAAACTCCAATAACTTCCCAGCTAATTGATGCTGAGCTAACTCAATCTTCTTACGGCCTATTGGTGTAGCTAAACCATTTTCGATAGCTTTCCGAACGTAATGCTCTTGTTCAGCTAAATAATTTTCGGTGGTTGTAAGCACACGTTTTGAAGCGTTAACCAGGGCTAGCTTATCGTAAGCCTCAATAATCTTTAACGCTATTTTTTCCTCTTCAGCCTTACTAAGATGATTCAATGAAGCTTCTTTATGTTTACTAGCCTTTAGTGCATTGCTAGCTTGGAATCCACTAAACAAAACCCAATCCACATCCATAGCTGATTTAAGTATGTTTTTGTTTTGTAGGTTTGGGATGGGTTCCAAAGGAATACCAGAAGGGAAGGGAGCATTAAAGGGCATGCCAGCTGCTTCTTTAATAAGCAATTTTTGTGTAGCAGTTAAAAGACTTTGGGTGTTGTTATCAAATGTGATGTCATCATCTAGCCTAGTGTAACTGCCACTTAGTGTAATTTTGGGAAGAAACACCGTTCTAGCCAATTTCTGGTCTACTTTAGCCTGCTTCGCGTCTAAATTATAGATGTTTATAGTGTGACTTTTATTGAGTCCTTTATTTATAAGCTCCTTGAGAATCGGATCTAGCTGTTGTGCTGTAGAAGCCAAAGGAATAAACCAAATAAAGGCTAAGAAAAGAACACTTAGTCTTAGTTTGTTTAATTGCATCGTAAATACCTTTAATTATTAATACAACAAGGTACCGATGATTAGACTGGCATCCTTTGACTTAAATCAAAAAATCATCTTTAGAGAAAAATATTTAAAGAAGATTACATCTAAATTCTTCATAAATATCAGATTGAATTCAATGAGAAATATTTGTTTCTAGGATATTCGTAATAACTAAGGCAAAAAACCTGTCTCCCGTCGGAGGTAATGGCGCTAACTTTAATAAATAAATTGTATATTTGGCTGTGAAAACTTAAACCCAAAACCCCTATATACGATGAAGTCAAATCGCTCGTTAG
>JBBAEC010000016.1:0-83389 GCA_041656135.1 Balneolaceae bacterium
CCTACAACAAACACACCAGACAAGGTAAATAGGAAGGGGCATTCCGCCCCCGTCTCGAAACCACGAATTTCCGCAACTTTTAATAATGACTTATTGGACAGCCTCCCGTCTATATCGTGATTTGAAGTTGTACTTTTTTCAGGCAAGCCATTTTCCGAGTTGTATTGTGTAATAGAGTATGTTGAAACTCCATCCAACACATTTTCTACTTTGCGCTGACGAACATAATATGCCCTATCAATCTGTTTATTATCAGATTTTCTACTAATAGATTTTTCAAAGACATTCCAGTAGTTGATGGTTTCTGAAACCAAGCTATTACTCGAATTATAAGATTTAGTTTTATAAAGCAAACCCTTTACCTGACTTTGGTTTGAATGAGCATTAGAATATGGTCCAATTCCAGGGTAGCTCTCAACTAAGGCATTATTTGATAACCCATTGAAAAAGTAATTTTCTGTCCGACCTTCAGCAGTATTTCCATTTTCAACAGTAACTTTATTATACTGGGCAATTGAACCGGATGGATCTATAGTTGCTGTGGAAACATCGTATGATAATTCTACTCGTGAAGTTTCGTACCCATTATTTACTTCTAATTTGGTGACAGGGTAATCTTTTATGTTGCCCGTAACTTCTCCATCAAGAATCTTATGTAAGACAATTTGTGTGGCGTTCTTGAAGTTAAGAGTGTTATAAGAAACTATTACGGACGGTGATATAAAATTAGGCTTTTGATATCCCAATGCGGTCCCTCCTGTAGATATTCTTTTACTGTTGGGGCTTACAGAACTAAGATTAATTAGTGAATGATCTGTTCCATTTTTAACAATCTTTACATGTGATAAAGGCTCAACTAAACTTCGTTCGGAATCAGTTTCATAGGCAATAAAATTTAGACCTGTTTTTACCGATAAATACTCAAGCTTTCTACCAGCTGGTGCAGTAAGATCAATCAAGCTTGCAAAGTTTCCATCAGGCATTCTATAAAAGCCTTTCCTTCCAAAAATAGAAATATTACCTACAATATCTGGGTAAAGTCTATATTCACCACCTGAGATATTATCATATATAAAACTTGTTTCTGACCAGCTAAGAGAATTTGGGTCATAAGTTGTATAGTAACCATCTTCTGAAGAATAAGGATAAAGACGCTGGATAATATAGTCTGCACCTACTGACATTGTACCTGTAGATTGTGCAAAAAACGAACTAGAAACTGTATTCCAACCCACTCCATTATATCGGTAAGCTTTAGATTTAGTTAGTTGATTAAAAAAAATTAACTCATCATTTAGAAGGTAAATTGGCGATGATCTATTATCTAACTTACCAATATAAGTGGTCCCTATAGGTTGATAAGTGTCAGAAAGACGAAAAATGTAACCATTATTATCATTGCCATTATCATTGAATGCAAATGCAAACATTGAGTTTCCTGTACTGATATAATTTCTTGCGCTATTGCCATCGCTATCAATTTTACTATTTATATTATTTGAAGTAATTGATTTCTTCCCCCATTTACGTAATTCATCTAGAAAATAAACTGATATTTCGTCATTAGTAGAAGCACCTTGATTATTTGTCACAAAATAATTTTTGTTTCCATTCATAAAAAAATTATTACCAGGTCCGATGGTACTATGATATTTTGTTCCTTTATTCCATTGCTCACCATTCCATTCAAATATAGTGACATCCCCATCTTTTAAATCTGCTAACGCAAAATAATCATTACCAATTGCTACATCCGTTTTCGAATTAGAATACGAGAGAAGCTCATAATTAGTATGCCAACCTCCTCTATTTTTATCATCCTTTTTAAATGCATATATCCCTCGACTATCTTTATTTTGATAATAATTCTTTACAAGAATGAAAAAATCATCTTCAATAAAAACCTCAAAATCTTGCACCATATTTACGGCACTTCCTTCTGCTGCATCATACTTTAAACCAGTATTGTAAATTGTTCCATGATCAAATAATATCCACTCACCATCCCAAGTATAAACTTGCAAAACTATATCATCATCCGGATCTGAATCTGAATCATCAACTTGATTCCAAGTTACTACTACATAATCATTACCAATCCAAACCCTTGGATCTTCATACCCAAGTGGTCGATCGATTATGTAATCTCTTTTAGCTCTAACAATATTTTTTTGTGAATAAGTATAATTAACTTCAGCACCTGTAGGATAGGCAACCATTTTAAGAGCAGCAGGGCTAACGTCAGAAGCATTATGATACTCAAAGTCTAAACCTGGCAATGATTCTCCCCCTGGATATTCCTGAGATATACCTGTTAGTAAACGTTTAAAATCGGGGTCGCCCTGAGTACCATAAAAACCGTAATCAAAATTTAAATAGTATAATATAGTGCCTTTAGTATTTTTTATATTTATTCTCTTCAAATATTTGTCTTCATACCTTTCTTGGTACGCATCGGGCTCATTATGAGATACCGATTTATTTATTGTTTTTTCATTCATGCTATAACTTGGACTACAATCCAAATCACACCCTGAAGACTTAAATTGCCCGTTATGAAAAACGGATACATACATTTCTTCATTTTTAGTTTCATTATTTGAATCAGTAACAGTCAACTTTATATTAAAGGCATATTCTGAAGCTCCAGTTGTATATGAAAAAGATGAGCCCGTTCCACCAGAGCTCCAATCTCCATATCCATCAGATTGGTATTCCCACTGATAACTATAAGGAGGGGTACCTGCACCTACAACTACATTCCATGTATTACTTAACCCCGCTATAACATTATTAGGCCCCTCAATTCCCACTATTAGATTATAGGGCTCTGTAAGTTCCTGATGTGGATCTGTATACTCATCCGAGAGTTTATCCTGATATAAAAATTCTACTTCTTTTCCCTCCGGAGTAACTATCTTATGCAAATATGAAGCTTTTGTATGCTTTTTTGGATTTACATAATCTGGATTTCCAAATCTTCCCACCTCCTCCTCTGTTAAAAGATATTTGTAAGAGATCTCATCATCCCATTTGTTTCTTACTTTTGACAGATTCCAGGCTATAGCGTGCTGTTGTTGCCCTTGTGTCCTACTACTACTTCCAATCCAATTACCCCATTTTACACCCCATTGTACAACATTACCAGGAGTTTCTTTTAAACCATTTACTGTTTGTACGCCACCACCAAAAACAAAAATTGTACCGTCTTCTTTTGTGATTTCCCATCTCTCATCTGATTTAATATAGGTTATATTCCAAAACTGGTAGTTTTTGGTTTCAAAAGTTTTATTACCATTAACACCTGTGGATGACGTCATTATAAGTTTATTAGATGCACCTCCGCTTATCAAATAAAAATCATCATCATGTACTGTACCTGTATTTTTATGATCTACTACAATCCGGTCATAATCCATAGACCAGCCTAACCCAAGTATACTCGTTGGCGCTTCCAATGCCCACACATCTCTTTGATTTTGGATATTACTGTTATAAAAGGCCGTTACATTAGAATTAAGACCTCCCCTACCAGAAATTGATAATAAACTTACTGGTAAGTTTACATCACCAGAGTAAATATTTACTGAATTTTGACCTGCACCTTTCAAATCAGGACTTAGAAAGAAAGATTCTATTTCCGGAGATTGTGTAGATCTTTCTTGAGCAATTACACCAGTAGAATATCCAAGTCCAAAAAGTAAAAAAATAAAACCTAGTATATATTTTAATGAACGCATAACTAATCTATTATTTAAGAATATCTTTAATATTTACTGATAGCTAATAATAACGTTTTTGTACTAATTCCCTAGATCTTGTTAGTGTATTTTCTAAATTGCCTGTTAAAGCCTTTATAATTGCGTTTCTGTGACTATTTTTTACTTTTTTTAAAAGAAAACTATTTACAATATTACCATATATTTATATTTATCATAAACTTATTAATAAATGGTTAAAACATAACATATAAGAAGCTTAAAATAAAATATGCCCGCATAAGAGGAGAAAATAGCAAGTAACCTGAGCTAATTTATACTCTTGAAAACAGGTTTATAGATAACTCTCTCTAAATGTTATCTTTTTTGAATTACGACTTAATTAAAAATGGCATTACTAAATAAAATACCCACCAACCTAATTACAACACAGCGCTATATATTTCCAAACTACACGTAAATGTTTAACCCTTAAATAAATATATGTTTCTCAATTCGTTAGCTATCAGCATTTATAAATCGAGAGAATCATTCATTTAGACAGTCTATTGAGTAGACATAAGTAAGAAATTAAGCCTCATTACCAATGTTTTATAGTATGGATATATGCTTATTAAAGTGTTTAAACGCCCTGTTTTAGCTGATTTTAGAAAAGTCAATAAAAAATTTGCTAAACCGTTAAATTAGCGTACTTTTAAATCGGAATGTTGATAGACACTCGACTACGGTATTAAACTTATAGCTCTTGGTTTCTTTCGCTTTCCTTAATTAAGTTTTAACCAGATTTAGATGATATGAACATTTACGTAGGGAACCTAAGTTATGACGTTTCCGATGACAATTTACGAGAAGTATTTGAGGCTTACGGAGAAGTAAGCTCCGCAAAAGTAATTACTGACAAATACTCAGGCCGATCAAAAGGTTTTGGGTTTGTTGAAATGGCTGACGATACGCAAGCTACTGCTGCTATTGAGCAACTTGATGGTGCTGAGCTAGATGGTCGACCAGTTCGTGTAAACGAAGCTCGTCCACGCGAAGAGCGTCCAAGAAGAGATGATAATCGTCGCGATCGTTATTGATCTCCGAACATTTTCTTTAAAGCCATTTCTTAATTTGAAATGGCTTTTTTTTTGGGATGTATTTCCTAACAGTCTACTACACCCTAATCTATACAAAACTTCCCCTGCGTGCTTATTCTAGTCAATTTTATAAATATAATGGTTTGTTGCTGATTATTTTCCACAGAAATTTTCAACGCATCTTCTGTTCCAATTCTATATACTTCAATAATTTATTTAATCAGCCATTATATGTAGCAGCTTTATTAAGCATAACTTTATCGCACTCGCTTATATTTATATCCCAGACAAATTATAGCCTTAAATAACCTATGGAATTAAATATTCTACATTTACTGCTTGTGTTAGCGGCTTCGCTTGATGGAGATTCTGATGAATATGCGGTTTATATAAAAATTAAAAATGGTGACCCTAAAGCTTTTAAAGAGTTTTTTGATGCACATCACGCAGAATTATTCCGGTACTTATCGCGACGGGGTGTAGCCAGAGATGCAGCTGAGGATCTCGTTCAAAAAGCTTTTGTATATGTTTGGGAACACCGAGCCAAGATTGATGAATCTAAATCGCTTCGCGCTTATCTTTTTAAAATAGCTTACACGCGGATGCTTAACCTTTTCCGTGATACAGATAAATTCAACCAAGATGTAGATGTTTTTGAAATGGCTATATCTCCTGCCTCAACCGAACCGGATGGAAATATCAATCAGCAAGAATTGCATCTAGCACTAAAAAGCGCAATCGAAGCTATGCCTAATAAAAGACAACAAGTATTTAGGCTGTGTTTTATGCAAGAATTCAGCTATAAAGAGGCCGCAGAGTTTATGGAAGTCTCGGTTAAAACCATTGAAAACCACATGACTCTTGCCCTTAAAGATCTGCGTGCCTCACTCTCTGAGACAGCTGAAAACTATTTATAATTCTTTTTAGGGGGAATCTAAAATTAGGGTGTAATAACAGTAGAACCAAGATTGGCAAAGCCAAATCAACTATTCAATTGTTAACAAAAAAAACATACATCATGAGATATTTAACTAACCTCAAGTCCCTTAGCATTATAGCACTTTCCGTATTCGCTTTTAATGCCTGCGATACTGCAAACTCAGGCAGTAGCACTACCAAAAAAGTAGACATAACCATGCAGGTTCAATCATCTTCCCTAAAAATGAAAGCCATTTCAGTGGATTCGCTCACCGAAGTAAAATTCATGGTGGAAGAACTTGAACTGGAAAGCGTTGAAAACGATTCACTCGATTTTGAAGTAGAGCATTTAATCGTAAATGTACCATTAGACGGAACTCCATTTACTTTGACCTCCCAACAAGTACCTGCAGGTGTTTATGACGAATTCGAAATGGAAATTGAAAATGACGGCAAAAATCTAACCGATCCTGATTTTTATGAAGGTGATGTACGGTACTCTATTGTGGTAAAAGGCATACATGACGGCGAGCCGTTTATGTACCGAAGTGATAAAGAATTTGAAATTGAGCTGGACTTATATCCACCAATCGAAATTAATGACAATACACAAACAGCCGCAGTAGCAATTAATTTTGACCCTTCAAGCTGGTTCTTAGATGAAAGTGGAAATGCTTTGAATCCTAACGATCCTATGAATCACAAAATAATTACTGCTAATATTAAGAACTCTTTTGATGCTCATGGCGATAATGACCATGACGATAACGACGATGATGATGATGATGATTAAGTACTAATGTGCCCCTTCCAAACCCTGCTATTTTTCCCGATAGCAGGGTTTTTTTATGTCTATTCAAAAAAATGTTTTACCATTCATTTAGGGGAAATCTAAAATATGCGTGTAACAATAGTGAACCCCCTAAAATAAACACCCAATTATGAACTCACTATTATTTAAAACCCCCAAATTCTTGCTACTTGTACTTGTTTCTGCAAGTATATTTTCTGCATGTACGCTAAGTGATTTTTCTGATGATATAAACACTGAGCAACTAACCAACGAAGAGATTGAAGCTGCTAGCCAAATTATGGGTCAGGCTCTTTCTGACGATAGTGATGGCTTGTTCTCGAGCCTGAACGATGCCCTTGCCAATATCTCTTCTGAAAACTTCGAAAATAAATCTCGTTCTAAAGATGTGGACGATGACGATGATGACGATGAAAATGACAATTATTCTGGCCGTGGAAATGAGCGTAACTATCAGCATAGCTACAATCCTGTTAATGGTATGCATACCGTTAGTTTTGATAGAAGTATTCAACGCCCTAATTTCCAGAAAAACCTTTCTGCTGTGCTAACTTATATTTTCAAGGATGGAGAAGGTAAGTTTATTGTAGCACCACGTATAAACAGAGAGCGTATTGAAACTGTTGATTTCACTTCTTCTAAAACAGGTAGTACTATAAACCGCTTCCGCAACTCAGAATTCAGCAGAGCTGATACTTTTGCCATTGCTGGTTTAAGTGCTGCTTCCACCATTCTAAGCCTAGACGGCGTCCATTATGGCAACGGAACATTCCACGGCGTAACTAAAATGGGAGATACTTTTGAACGCACTTACGTCAATAATATTCAGTTTTTAGATATTCAGATTAACAAAGATTCTGTAGCAGTAAATAACTCACTTTCGCAAGGAGTTACAGGTACATTGACTTACGAAATGAATATTTTCAAAAGTAATAATGGAAATGAAACCTCCAAAACCGTTAACGGAACCATAGAAATGACCGGCGACGGCTCAGCCCTATTACGTTTTGCGAAAATTGAACGTCTCTTTAAAGTGAATTTAAAATCTGGTTTTGTTTCTGATGAGGAAGATGACTTTGAAGGCACCGTAAAAGCCGTAGATATCGCTAATAACACTATTACATTAAGCGACGATTTGTTAGTGATACTTACCGAGCGAACTGAAATTGATGGCGATGACGGGCTTGAGACTTTAGAAGAAGTTGCTCTAGCACTGGAATCTGGCAAAGAAATTATTGTGGAAATTGAAGGATATATAAATCCCGAAAACCATTCTGAATTTTTCGCCGATGAGGTTGAATTTGAATTCGCTGATGCTGATGACGATTAATTCACACCAATAATATAAAATATCACTGGGTAGTTTTCTGAAAGAACTGCCCAATTTTAACAACACCAACCATGTCAGACAAAGAACAAAACATCCCCAATGATCCTGATAGGCAGCTTGCCCGCCTCATTGGGGATGCTTTGCCTGATTTACATTCTATACAAAAATCTTCCGATCCACTTTTGAAGCAGCTTTTGGTGTTCAAACAAAATCTGATTGAAGAAGAAGCTCATACCCCCATTCACTCTGATAAACTCTGGAATGCTATTGATTACTCCATCAATACAACTTCGTCACATTCAGCACGCATACTTTCCTTTACCCCAAGAATTCGTAAATATGCGATAGCTGCGGCTATACTCCTTTTTGCTTTTATAGGAACTTATTTCTTCCAAAACAAACCTTCCCAAACACTGATTGCAGAAAGCTTTGCCTCTATTGAAACCCTTTCTCTGCCTGATGGCTCGCAGGTAACACTTCGTCCACATTCTAAACTTTTTGAAATTAAACAGAAACAAGACCAATCAATTTACCAACTTAGCGGCGAGGGCTATTTTGAAGTTTTCAAAAACCCAAATCGGATCTTTACTGTAAAAACCGATCAGTCGGAAGTACAGGTTTTGGGAACCAAATTTATACTTAGTGATTGGGGTAATATTTCAAAAGTATATTTACAAGAAGGCAGCGTGCAGTACACCAATTTGAAGAATAATGAATCTGTGAAACTAACTCCTGGACAATCTTCTTATGTTGACGAGCAGACGATTGCCCCAACTGTCGCAGAAAGTAGTGAAACTGAGTATACAGATTGGTTAAACAACGAACTTGTTTTCACCAATAAGCGGGTAGGTTCCATTTTCGATGAGCTGCAACAGCATTTCAACATCCAAATAAATGCAACAGAAAATGAGCGCTCAAAAACACTAAGTGGCGCAATTGAACTTAGTGAACTTAACTCGATACTGAAATATCTTGAACTTGTGCTGGAAGGCTCATTTACCCAAACTGCCCCTAACACCTACTCATTCAATTCTGAAAGCGAATGATTCAAAAAAAACTCTCTTTAATTGGCGGGATGATTTTATTTTTGTGCTCAGTTCAACAAGTACAAGCTCAATATCAATTTGAGCAAACTCCACTACTCGAAATCATTCACACCTTAGAACAAAAAGAGGGTTATCGTTTTTTATATAGAGAATCTCAGGTTGCCAGTATTTCTTTAAGCTTCAAAGCTTCCTCATCTAATTTTATTGAGCAGTTAGAACACAAGCTTTCATCCCATAAAATTGCTGTTAATGCAGATACTTCTCACAAACAAATTGTACTGTATCGCCAAAAAAGAACTTCCAAACAACAAGTTACCATTTCTGGACAGGTTGTAGATGCCAAAACGGGAGAACGACTCCCTTTTGCTACTGTATACTGGAATGAAGGCTCAATCAAAAAAGGGGTGGCTAGTAATTCCTCAGGCGTGTTTCATTTTGAGGAAAGCTTTACCCCTGGCAGCTTAACACTTCATTATTCCTACATTGGTTATCAACCTGGGCAAATTTTACTTGAGCTAAGTGAATACGCCGTTATAAGTGATCTTACGCTGCGGCTTACTCCTTCTGCTGTTCAAGGAAATGATATTATTATAACTGGTTTTAATCATCCAGCTGGGTCCGACAGTATTTACAGAAGTTTCGTGAATGCAGGAGTTTTAAATCCTCTTGGCGAAAATAATATTGTCAAGGCTCTGCAAGCTCTACCTTCAGTAAGTAATGGCGCCGCGTTGAATAATGGGGTGAATGTGCGGGGAAGCTCTGCCGATGCCACACACATCCTGTTAGATGGAATAACCATTTACAACCAAAGTCATCTTTTTGGTTTGCTCGATAGTTTTAATCCTAGTGTGTTACAAACAGCAGGTTTTTATTATGATGTAGCGCCTGCACAATTCTCATCAACACCAGGTGGCACAATTTCACTTCTAACAAAAACAGGCTCATTAAATGAGTTTGAAGCCTCTGCAGGCTTAAGTAACACTGCTTTTAATGCCTCTCTACAAGGTCCGTTAATTCCTGGAATTGGTAGTTGGCTATTCTCTGGCAGAACTTCCTATATGAATGCATTAAACTGGTTTCAAAATGAAAAGCTTATCGCTTACGGTTTGAATATTGACCGACCAAACGATCTTTCCGAGAAAGATGCAGTAAGTATGGAATCTAAACTGGTATTTCCTGGAGATTATGATGCACATTTTATAGACCTTCACGGAAAAATGTACTTTGAATTTAAGAATGGTAGCCGATTAATAGCAGGGGCTTATTACGGTGCAGACAATGTATCACAACAATCAGAACGTTTGGTTCGTGGATATAAGCCTGGCAATCCTGGTCAACGCTTTGTGAGACAATCCGCTGAGACTTCCAACCAGTGGGGGAATTTTAGCTCAAGCCTCACTTTCAAAACCCCACTTTCTAACCGATTATACAGCAGTACCTTAGCCGCTGCAAGTATTTATTATGCCGAATTCAGTAAAGATGATTTTGTGTATAATCGTATTCAACAAAATGGAGCACAAGTTGAAGTTTTTGCATACCCATTGCAGAACCGCAATGTTTTTAATGAGTTTAAATTAGATCAAGTATTTGATTTATCTTTTCCCAATACCAACTGGACCTTCGGAGCTTCATATCAATACTTTATGGGTGAATATTTCGAAGAGTCCTTTGACCGACCTGGTTTCTTAACCACCTACCAATCTAGTTTAGCTGATGTATTTACTCAGTTTGATATGAATTTATTTGAAGTGATGGGTGTGCATCTCGGTTCCCGTCTTCACTATTACACTAATAGACGGTCTTTGTATAATTCACCACGGGTAAAGCTTCAGTTCTTCACAGATGCTCCAATTTCATTCAGTGCAGGCTACAGCCGTGACTATCAGTTCACGCATCGCCTTTCTTTCTACAACGTGAGTAGCCCCAATATTTGGACCATAAGCACGAAGGAACAGCCGCCAACTTCCTCCCACTACTATACTGCAGGCATGTATTTCAGAATTTCAGACCATACACTTTTTCAAGTGGAAGGCTATTATAAAACCCTGCAATATGCCCGACTCTTCGATATAAGCACCCAAACGCTTACTAATAATTTCGATGCTCCCCCTTGGCACTTCAATAATGATGGAGAAGCAAAAGGGCTCGAATTTCTATTGAAAAATAATTTCAAATATTTCTCACTTACCAATTCTTATGCGCTTTCGGAAGCAACTTTTAAAAATCCAGATTTATTAAAAGGGAAGGAGTTTTATGGAGTTTGGGATCGAACACATAGTGCCAATTCCACACTTGAAGTACGTATTATTCCCTCATTAACAGCCTTTCTGAGCCATACCCTTACCTCTGGAGCTCCCAATCGCCTTTATTTTTTAAAATTAGAAAATGAAAAACGTTTAGACGCACACCAACGCATTGATGCTAGTTTAGAATACAAGCTAAATTGGAATGGAACACGAGTCGAGATAAGTACTTCGGTATATAATCTGCTAAATAGAAATAATACGTGGTACAGAGAGCTGAATTTAGCCATTGATACTTCCGTCCCACCCCGCCAGCGCAAACTAATTTCCCAGCCCGTAAATGTGTACGATTTGGGTATACAGCCTTCTTTTAATATACAAGTTTGGTTTTAACCTGAGTTCGTTACTTACCCTAAAAATTCGAGGTTCTAGATTTTAGCTTGCAATCTAGAGTAGGTCATCCTCCTTTTAGATGTCTAGTATTTCGTTGACTGATTTGGCTAGAATCTGGCAGAGTTAACTGTTATAAGTCCACCACGGGGAAGGGGCTTCAACCCCTTGTTATGCTACTGAAGAGAGCTACATTTGGCGGCAAGCAGGCTCTGGTACCAATAGAAGGGAGTTCTTAAGTAGCCTTCGTTTATTTGAATAAGGATTTACAGGATAGGAAATGTTCTCTCAATACCAAATGATGCTTTTACAAACATCTCTTAAACAGTCGAGTGAAGAATCATTTTTAGGCTTTAAAATAATACCGCAACTTTATTTAATATTTTTGGTACTATCCGATTCATAAAATAAGGTTTATAACTATTCACCACCCATAACAAAGGAATGCGCTATGATAATGACTACGACCAATCAACTTGACGGAAGGGAAATAAAAAAATATTTAGGCATTGTAACTGGTGAGGCTATTTTAGGTGCCAACTTTTTTAAAGATATCGCTGCTGGTATAAGAGATCTAGTTGGCGGGCGATCAGCTGCTTATGAGAAAGAGCTTCAAAATGCACGTAGGTTGGCTTTTCAGGAAATGGAAGATAAAGCGAATCGAGTAGGCGCTACCGCCATAATTGGCATTGATATCGACTATGAAACCATTGGTGCAAGCGGTAGCATGCTTATGGTATCTGTAAGTGGAACAGCTGTACTCACACAATAAACCGCAGATAAAGATTTGTTCTAAGCATAATAATTGATGCTTAAAAAAATAACCGACCTCACATAAGAAAATCACTTTTGTAAGGTCGGTTTGTTATTGCTTAGAAGTGTTTAAGCTCCAAAAACATCTTTTATTTTAGAGAAAAATCCCTTCTCATCTTTATTAAGATTTTTTGGGTCAAAGTTCTCGGCACCCTTCAAAGATTCAATCGCTTTCTTTTCTGTATCAGACAATGTTCGTGGCATATAAACATTTACACGTAGCAGCTCATCGCCTTGGCCAGAGTTATGTAGGCCATTGATACCTTTACCTTTCATGCGAAGCAACCTTCCTGGTTGAGTACCGGGCTCAATCTTTAATTTTGCTTTACCTTTAAGAGTGGGCACTTCAACATCTGCACCTAGAATAGCTTCTGTAATACTTAGGTTCAAATTATAATAGATGTTATTTCCATCTCTTTCGAAGTGTTCGTGTTCAATTTCTTCAATTAGAACAATTAAATCACCTGCAGGTCCACCTCTTCGGCCGGCATTACCTTGGCCACGTAGAGTAATATAATTACCATTAGATACCCCAGAAGGAATACTAATTTTAACAGTCTCTTCGCCTTTAATTCGGCCTTCACCAGTACATTTTGTACACTTCTTTTTGATAATTCGTCCCTCACCGTGGCAAGTAGGACAAGGCTGAACATTCACCATTTGGCCAAGAATGGTTCGGGTTACCTGGCGTATTTCTCCCATTCCATTACAAGTACCACAAGTTTCGAAATCAGAATCGGTCTCAGCTCCTGTACCAGTACATTTATCACAAATAGTATGCTTTTTTATCTTAAGCTTTTTTTCTGTTCCGAAAGCGATTTCGACTAGCTTTAGTGGCATTCTAATTTTCATATCAGAGCCAGGCGTACCTGGTTGCCTTGCGCCCCTACCACGACCTCTTCCACCTTGCTCATCACCAAAAAATCCACTTCCAAAAATATCACCGAACCTACTAAAGATATCTTCGAAGCCCATGCCGTCAAAATCGACGCCACCGCCTCCGAAACCTCCTGCACCACCATTCATGCCAGCATGACCGAACTGGTCGTAACGCGCACGTTTCTGTGGGTCTTTAAGTATCTCGTAAGCTTCTGCTGCTTCTTTAAATTTCTTTTCAGCATCAGCATCTCCCTTATTACGATCGGGGTGGTATTTCATAGCCATTTTACGATATGCCTTTTTAATCTCGGCATCTCCGGTCCCTTTTTCTATACCTAATACTTCGTAATAATCTCTTTTTGACATCTTATTTACTCGCTTACAATTACTTTTGCGTGACTAATGGTTTTGCTTCCCATCTTGTATCCCCTTTCTAGGATCTGAATCACCGTATTACTTGGGGTGTCTTCTTTACTAGCAGGTTGACGCAGCAAGGCATCATGTAAGTCTACATCAAAAGGAACATCAATTTTATCGATAGGTTCGATGTGGTATTTTTTAAAAACGTCATTGAATTTATTTGTAACTAACTTTATACCAGTTAAAAAACTTGTATTAACATCGGTATCGGCGCTAGCATCTATAACACGTAACAAATCGTCATAAATGGGCAAAAAATCTTCTATTGAGGCAACCTTTGCGTCTTCAAATAATGCAATTCTTTCACGTTGAACTCTTTTTTTAACATTATCTAGTTCAGCGGCTTTCCTTAACAAAGAATCTTTAAGCTGCGCATTTTCTTGCTCTAGCTTTCCTAATTCATCAATATGGGATTCATTCTGCTCATTATTTTCTACTTCAGACGTATTTTCAGCAATATGCTCATCTTGTCCTGCAACCTGTTCGGCTTGCTCATTCTTACTTTTTTTATTCATTAACACAAATAAATTGGTTTTAAATTTTCAGTTGCTAGTGCAAATAGTATGCCATTATTAGGCAGTTTCATTTATTAATGCCAAAGTTTCGCTCTTACTGCATAAAACAAAAAAAGCCACCCTGAAACTCAGAGTGGCTTTTTTATAACTGTTTAATATTTATCTAAATAGTTGGTCGAAGGTTATTGACACATAATAAATGGCTCCGATGCTTGGGCCACCGCCACTTAGTACGTATTGATCGTTAAGTAAGTTTGAACCACCTAATTTCAGTGTAGCATTGTAAGTTGGAATAGTATAACTCACTTGCGCATCTACTGTAGTTACTTCTGGCACATCTTCTCTTACAAAAGAAGATTCCCATCTAAATGCATCTTGCCAGCGGTAAGCAACATTGAAACCTAAACGATCGGTAAGTTTTCTATTGCCAAACGACACATTCACTTTATGCTCTGGAGTGTTAAAGTCGTTTTGGAAAGAGCTTTCTAGGCCGTCAATTAACTTGTTGAAGTTATAGTTAACACCAAAGCGATAACCTTTAGGGAAACTATATTCCAAACCAAATACAGCACCATGTGCAGTTACTGTTTCGTAATTGTTGGTGTAAATTTGGTAAGTGTTATTGAAATCTCCTGATAGTAGAGAAGCTGCAACTGCGGCATCACTAGGAGCGCCAGTAAATGGACCTGAAGCTTTTCTTACACGATGCTGAGTAATAAAGTGGTCATATATATTGTAGTAGTAAGCCATGTCTACAAATAAATTTTGACCGATAAGGCCTTTGTAACCAACTTCAAAAGCTTGTACTTGCTCTGGGCGTACTGCTTTATAGTCGGTATATGCTACTAACTCAGCTGCTGCTGCTGGGTTACCTTGTAAAAGAAGTTCTGTAAACCTTTCAACCGATTCCATTGTATAGGTATTTTCAGTCACTTTATACTGTGTTGCAAACTTAGGAAGTCCACCAAGTAAACGAGCTGTAATAACGTTTAGATTAATGTACTGACCTTGCGTAGTTGGATTTCTGAAACCAGTTTGGTAAGAAGCTCTAATATTTTGGTTCTGAGCAACGGTTGCAACAGCAGAAATTCTCGGGCTAAATTGGCCGTCAAAGTTTTCGTTCTTGTCGTAACGTACCGAACCTGTTAATTTAAGCTTGTCGTTTAATAACGATTTAGAACCCTGTAAGAAAGCGCCCCACTCGTTAATATCTACGCCACCAATATCGTCAAAAATAGTTCCATTTGAACGTAACTGGAACTGCTTTAAACTAGCACCAGCAATCACATCCATAAATGTGATTTCATTTTTGAAATCATACTGACCTTCAACATGGTAGAAATTTGAACCATCATCGAAAAGCGCACCAGTTGGAATAGTACTACCAAGTGAAGCTTTAACTGCTGCGTCGAACTGTGGGGTACCTGGCTGATATCGACCTGCATCTGCATTAGCTCTAGCTGCAGCATGTAAACCCGATACTGCTGCTGGGTTGCCCATAATAGCATCAATTGTTGATTGGGTGTACGTTGGGTTGCCACCTTGAGCTGCGGCAGCTGTTTGCAATAAGCCACCGGCAAAGGTTGCTCCGTAAGTTCCAAACCATGTTGAGTTGTCTAATGATTGGTTGTTTACTGAGAAACCAACAAGGTCAGTAATGTATGAGTCGCCTGAATCTTCAAAAGTACCATAAGCACGAACCATGAAGTTATCACCTTTTAGCTCTAATTTGTGCTGAGCAACACTAAAGTTTTTTAAACTGTAACGTTGAGCTCCAGTATAGATCGAAGTTCCATATCCGTAATTAAAACTATAACTAGCCTCAATCATATCCGTAATTCGGTAATGCAGAGATGTGTTCACTTTAAAGTTTTCTGCGCCATAGTCAGCAAGGTATCGCTCTTGGTAACCTGTACGATTTACTGGTTGATTAGGAAGCGCTGCAACATATGGCTCTACCATATTAGCTGGCACACCTGATTGAGCAGAAATCATACCAGCTAAAGTTGCTCGCGTTGCTGGATTAATACCCAGTAATTTAACGTTAATACCACCATCATCGCCAAACATGTGCACGCCATCAAAAGCAGGGTTATGATCTAAATCGCCCTGTTGGCTAGCATTTTTATCTGTATAGTTTTTACCTCTCCAATCGTCTGCTTTCATGTATGAGAGATTAGCTTTAAAAGCAATTTTGTTATTGAAAGCTTTAGCATAACGTATAGAAGTAGTATACATAGGCGCTGGGCTTTTCGGCTCACCAGCAGCTTCGTCACCATCAATATGATTTACACCAGATTTAACCATTACGCTTAAACCTTGGTACTGGAATGGGTTTTTACTATTTATTAATAAAATACCGCTAAAAGCATTTGGACCATATAGAGCAGAGGATGCCCCAGGTATAAACTCAATACTTTCTACATCTAACTCTGATGGGCCATTTAAGTTACCAATAGGGAAGTTTAATGCTGGAGCTTGAGTATCCATACCATCAATTAACTGAACCATTCTGGTGTTACCAGTAGAGTTAAATCCACGTGAGTTTATAATTTGGAAGTTGATACTACTAGAAGTTATATCAACGCCTTTTAGATTTGAGATGGCTTTGTAGTAATCGTCAGAAGCTGTGTTTTTTACTGTAAGTACATCCATTTTTTCAATACTAACAGGTGCTTCTAACACACTTTCTTCTACACGAGATGCAGAAACTACGATATCTTGCCCTAAAAAGGTTTGTTCCTGCATTACAATTAACAAATCAGAAACATTATTGTCGGTTATTTCTATCTCCTGAGTTTGATAACCAATAAATGATATTTGTAGTGTAATTGGTGGATCTTGTTTCACTTTTAAGGAGAAGTTACCATCTCCATTTGTGGGTGTACCAACAATGGTACCTTTCACAGTAACATTTACACCGGGTAAAGGTTCACCGCGTGCGTCAACAACTTTCCCTGAAATTTGTGTTTCTGCGTCTAGATTTAATGATTTCGCTTTTAATGAATACGTCGTTAAAAGCATCATAGATAGACACAAACAAAGAGCATATGTAAATTTTTTACTCATAGTTATTTCTCATTTATTAATGTTTTTTTGTAGATAGAAATCCTTATACCGTCCTATATATTTAGTACCCTCTACCCCATTGAGTTGAATCTTTGGGGGAGGAATTTACCATATTTCTAAGTAAAGCCTGTTTTCAAGATAATGCAAGCGCTTTCATAATATTTTTATAATTTATTTTTTTGAGATAAATACTAGCGTACTTATTGTCTTTTATTCTAAAGTTCACACCTTTTCAGCTTCACATCTTCTTCAATAAAATACTATTTATTGCCTTACATCCCCTTTTATTTAGCCTCATTAGCGTTTATAAACTCATTTATTGAGATTTACTTCATATTTAGCAGTACATATCCACTTAAGTAATACTCAAATTTTTCTACCTTTTATACCTCACTTCTGCCTTTCATTTTAATAGATTATGAAATTATACTTTTCCAAAACACTAGTTTTTGTGCGCAGATAAACCATCAATTAATTAACTGTATATTAAAGACATTTATAAATTATAAGCCCATAGCTACTTTTTTTATGCTCGAATAATAGATTGGCTTTTTATGAGTTAATAAATAGTACCCATAACAAATCATCACACTATGCTAAAAAGACTTATCCCACTCCTTCTAACTTTTGCAATCCTCATTATTGGCACTGTAGAAGCACAAATTCAACAGCAAACAGGTCCACAGATTTCAATAGATATGTCAAAGTCGGTTCAGCTACCTGCCGACCTTATTATTTTTACTATTAATTTGAATGCAGAAGGATCTACCCCAAAAGAGGCTTTTGATTTGCACAAAGAAAGAGAGCGACTTTTAGCGTCTTTGCTTAAAAAGCTCAAGATTGACGCCAATAATATAAAGTTTCAGCCTGTACAAATTAACAAACGGTACCGAAATGATGACAAGAACATGTATTCACAAACCTCACAACAGGTAAATGTTACGTTTAGTGATTTTGGTATTTATGAAAGTATCCAACTCACTTTAATAGAGAATGGTTTCGATACTTTTAGTGGAAGCTTCTCTTCTACCAAGTTAGAAGAGGGTAAGAATGATGCGCTAAAATTGGCTATTAATTCTGCTAAAGAAAAAGCCAATTTTATTGCCCAGACTTCTGGTATAAAACTAGGTGCCATTCAGAAAATAAATTATTCTGAATATCAAATTAACACCGGGTACCGTGCAATGGAAATGAAAGCAATGGTTAGTTCAGACTCTACCTTACTAGACGACTTCCCCCAAACAGTATCGGTAACTGCTGGCGTGCATATCTCCTTTTTAATTGAAGACTAATTCTTTTTAAGAAGAGGATACAAATGTTCCCAAACGGTCTCTGCAACTAAGATGTGTCCCTCTGGTGTAGGATGGATTCCATCTGGTAAATTTAGGTCGGCAATGCCCCCTACTTTTTCAAGTATAAATGGAATTATTGGGAGACCGTTTTCTTTTGCTAATGCTGTAAATAAAGACGAAAACTGCTCGGTATATTCCGTACCTAAATTAGGAGGAGCTTGCATACCTGCAATTATAATTTGAGCCTTAGGATATTTAGATTGAACCTTATCGATTATTTTCTGAAGATTTTCTTTTGTGGAAGTTAAATCAACTCCTCGCAAGGCATCATTTCCACCGAGCTCTAAAATCATCACTTCCACTTCGCGTTGTAGCACCCAATCTATTCTGCGAAGTCCGCCTGCCGAGGTTTCTCCACTTAATCCTGCATTAATTACATTGTAATTTAATTTAAGGGAGTCTATTTTATTTTGAAGCAATGCGGGGAAAGCTTGTTGTGGCTCAATGCCGTAGCCAGCGGTAATACTATCCCCAAAAATTAAAATATTCTTTTTAGTTTGGGCATTTACAGCCATGCTTAACAATAAAATTAGAACAGAGAAAAGGTATCGCTTCATTATATTTTTTTAGGTACTAACAGCTTCGTTTCAATATCAGTTTCAATTATAACCAACAAAGTAAATATACTAACGTTATAACTTCCATTTGTTGTGGAATGAATAGTACCTTTAAATTGGTTTGAGTAACAAGTTTAATAAAATGGACAATTAGGTGACTGAAATACTACAGGTAAAAAACTTAACGCGAATTTTTAAAAGTGGTTCAAAATCAATAACCGTAGTTAATAATATCAATTTTGGCATTCAAGAGAAAACAAGCTGTGCTATTGTAGGCCCTTCGGGAAGTGGTAAAACCACCTTACTTGGTTTATGTGCAGGTTTAGATCACCCAAGCTCTGGCAATGTCCGTTTAAATGGCATGGATTTAACTCCTCTTTCTGAGGATGAACGTGCTGCAGTTAGAAATAAACACGTTGGCTTTATATTTCAAACTTTCCAGCTAGTGCCTACGCTCACAGCGCTAGAAAATGTAATGGTGCCGCTTGAATTACGTGGTAATGCAACCAATGAAGTGCGCAAATATGCCCTAGAATTATTAGATGAAGTAGGTTTAAGCGAACGCTCTCATCATTATCCATCACAACTATCTGGTGGTGAGCAACAACGAGTGGCCATTGCACGGGCTTTCATAAATGAGCCTAAAATATTATTCGCAGATGAGCCTACAGGAAATTTAGATTCAGAAACTGGTGCTCATATCGAACATCTTATTTTTGATTTGAATGAACGCCTAGGTACTACCCTAATTATGGTTACGCACGACATGGAGCTTGCACAAAAATGCTCGCGTATCATAAAACTTAAAAATGGTAGTGTAGAAGAAGACAGCATGACTGTTAAAGTTGAGGCTGCTGTTAATGAATAGTAGGTGGCTTTTTAAAATGGCGTGGAGAGATTCACGCTCCAACAGGAAGAAATTATTTTTATACATGTCAGCCATCATTGTTGGTGTGGCTGCACAAGTTGCAATAACCTCGTTTCGTGCTAATTTAAATACTAGCATTAACGAACAAGCAAAAGAATTACTGGGTGCCGATTTAGAGGTTGAAAGAAATGATACCCTACAAAACGTAGTACTCGACTATTTAGACACTATAAGTGAAGAAAAAGCCTCCGCTATAGAATTTAGCTCTATGGCGCTTTTTCCAAAAAATGGATATACACGTCTTTCTCAAATCACAGCACTAGATGGAAACTTCCCTTTTTATGGAGTTCTAAAAACTAATCCTGCTGAAGCAGCTACTCATTACCAAAGTTCAAATACTGCACTTGTTGAGGAATCTATTTTACTCCAGTTTAATCTGCAAGCGGGTGATTCAGTAAAAATTGGTAATGTGACTTATATGATTGCGGGCGCATTACAAGATGTGCCTGGTCAGCCTATTGCTGCGTCGTTTGTAGGCCCTAGGATTTTCATATCCACTACAGATATAGAGAAAACAGGTTTATTAGCTCAAGGCAGTCGGGTGAAGTATAAATCATATATAAAGTATAAACCTGAGATAGAACCAGAGCAAGTTAGAGTGGAGCTTGACAGCCTTAGAAAGGATTCAGATTTTCGATATGATGATGTAGCAGAGCGTAAAAAAGAAGTGGGTAATGCAATTAATTATCTCTCCGATTTTTTAAATCTGATTGGCTTTATTGCCTTATTACTAGGTGGCATTGGCGTTTCTAGTTCTATTTTTGTGTACATCCGCGAAAAAATAAATACCGTAGCCATTTTAAGGTGTGTTGGTGTTTCTTCAAATCAGGCAATGGGAATTTTTGTAATCCAAGCACTGTCTATGGGTTTGGTGGGCTCTATTATAGGGGCGATTCTAGGTTCTATCATTCAAATTTATTTGCCTTTTTTAGTACAAGATTTTCTGCCTGTTGATATTGCGTTAAGTGTTTCTTGGACTTCTATTTTTATTGGAATTATAACAGGCGTAACCATTTCAGTAATATTTGCCTTATTTCCATTATTGGCGGTGCGTAAAATATCCCCACTTTTTACTTTGAGGACGGTAGATATAAATCTCAGTAAATTACTCGATAAAACTACACGTGGCTTACTCCTCTTTATAGTTGCCGCATTTGTTACAGCTTACGCATGGCTGATGTTGAAGAATATTGTGGCAGCACTTTTCTTTACTCTCGGTTTAACTGCTTGTTTAGCTTTGTTAACCGGCTTTTCTGTGTTGATTACCAAAGTTGCCCGAAAAATTATTCCTACCAATTGGAGCTATGAATGGCGGCAGGGTTTAGCGAATTTATATCGACCTAATAACCAAACTACTACCTTACTGCTTACTTTTGGTTTGGGAGTTACACTTATAAGCTCGCTTTATCTAACTCAGGATATGCTTTTGGGGACGCTGAATTTTGATGATCAAGATGACTTGCCAAACCTTGCTCTTTTTGATATTCAATACGACCAAAACGATGGGGTTAATAAAATAATTGACGATAACGGATTTTCAATTATTCAGAATGTACCCATTGTAACTATGCGTATACAAAGTATTCGCGGTAAAGATATGAAAGATATACTTGCCGATAGTAGCAGCACAGCACGTAGATGGGCTCTTACACGAGAGTTCCGCTCTACCTATCGCGACTCATTAGTTGAAACTGAGACCTTAGAATCTGGTATTTTTATCGGGAATTTTGATGATTTAAATGAAAGTGTCCCAATTTCTGTAGATGCTGATTTAATGGAAGATATAAATGCTCAACTAGGTGACACTTTAGTTTGGGATGTGCAAGGCTTCCCCATAAGTAGCTACATTGCTAGTACACGCAGTATTAAATGGGATACTCCACAGCCTAACTTCTTTGTGGTTTTCCCTTCAGGGGTTCTTGAAAGTGCTCCTCAGTTTTTCGCAACTACATTAAATACACCAAGCAGAAGTGCGTCTTTAGATTTGCAGCGCGATATTGTACTAGCCTATCCCAATATTTCGGCAATAGATGTGGGGCAAGTTTTAGAGACTGTACGCCTTTTTGTAGATAAGATTACCTTTGTAATCCAATTCATTGGTTTGTTTAGCATAATAACAGGCTTAATTGTACTTGCTGGGTCGGCTGCCACAAGTAGATTTCAGCGTATTAGAGAAACTGTTTTATTACGAACTTTAGGTGCTTCCAAAAAACAAGTGGTCAAAATTCAGGTTATTGAATATGCTCTTTTAGGCATTATGGCTGGCATTACTGGCCTTGTGCTCTCTGTTGGAGCCAGTTTTATTATTAGTTATTTCTATTTTGAAATTACCTTTATTCCTAACTTTTTAATCTTAGGCGTAGAAATGACCATTCTTGTAGTATTGGTGCTGGTAATAGGACTTCTAAACACTCGTGGTATACACAATAAACCACCTTTAGAAGTGCTTCGCGCCTAGTTGTTTACTAATAATTTACCCCATAATTTTGGGAACAATTGGACTTGAACCCAGTGTAACCTAAAGATACTTTAACTAAACTAACAAGATGAAAAAAACGAAATTTAACTTTATAATTCTAACTCTTTTAATGGCAGCATTAACTGTAGCTGGCTGTGAAAACATCAGTAAAACTGCAAAAGGTACTGCAATTGGGGCAGGTGCTGGTGCATTAGCTGGTGCCGTAATTGGTAAAATGGCTGGTAACACTACTACTGGTGCAATTGTAGGTGCTGGTGTGGGTGGCGTTTCTGGTGCTGCTATTGGTAACTACATGGATCGCCAATCTCGTGAATTAGAAAAAGATTTAGAAGGTACAAAAGTAGAACGCGTTGGTGAAGGTATTAAAATTACTTTCGACTCAGGCATTCTATTCGACATTAACTCATATCAACTAAAAGACGCTTCGAAAGAAGAAATCAGTAAGCTTGCAAAAATTCTTCAAAAATATGAAGACACCAACGTAATGTTCGCTGGCTATACCGATAACACTGGTAGAGCTGAATATAACCTAGAGCTTTCTGAAAAAAGAGCTAAAGCAGTAGCAGAATATGCTGCATTTGTTGGTGTTGCTCCTACTAGAATGACTATTACTGGCTACGGAATAAATGACCCTATTGCTGATAATAGCACTGTTGAAGGTAGATCTCAGAATCGCCGCGTAGAAATTGCTATTTGGGCTAACGATAAGCTGAAAAAAGCAGCTGAGAAAGGCGAGATTAATTAATTTTAGCTTTTATAAAGTAAAAAGCCCCTTTAGTTAAAGGGGCTTTTTTTTGATCTCTATCCGAGTAAATCGCTCATTATAGAATCTACATACTCTTCTAGCTTCTGAGCAGTAGCCTCATAATCTTCTTTATTCCGTAGGGTGTCATTTACACTACAATAGAATTTAATTTTTGGCTCTGTACCCGATGGTCTAGCTGAAATTATATCTCCATTATCTGTAATGAACTGAAGAACATTCGATTTGGGATGATCTATAATCGTTTTAGTTCCTGAAACTAGATCTGTCTCTTCTTGGTTCAAATAATCTTTAATAGTAACTACTTTTGCGCCAGCAAGAACTGTTGGTGGGGTGGCACGGAAATCTTTCATCATCTTTTCAATCGCTTCTGCCCCAACCTTTCCTTCTTTAGTTACTGAAATCAGTTTTTCTCTGTAGAGTCCGTGCTCTGCATAAATATCTTTTAGAGCTTCATACAGGCTAATACCTTTATCTTTGTAATAAGCAGCCATCTCTGCAATCATCACTGCCGACACAATTGCATCTTTATCTCTAACATGATCTCCAACCAAATAGCCGTAGCTTTCCTCGCCACCAACTATAAATTTCTTTTTGCCTTCTAATTGGGTCATTAGTTCCCCAATAAATTTAAAGCCAGTTAGAGTACTAAAACATTCTACGCCAAATTTATCTGCAATTTTATCAATTACGTTGGTGGTTACAATGGTTTTAACAATGTATTCTTTACCAGTTAGTTTACCTGCTTCTTTCCAAGCAGTTAGCATGTAGTTAATTAACAAAGTAGCGGTCATATTTCCGTTAAATAACATCCATTCGCCATTGTTGTCTTTGGCAGCTATACCAATTCGATCTGCATCGGGGTCGGTACCCATCACTAATTCAGCATCAATTTCTTTTGCTTTAGCAATGGCCATTGCAAGTGCATCCGCTTCTTCTGGATTAGGATAAACAACCGTTGGGAAATTACCATCTACCACCATTTGCTCTTTTACATACGTCACATTTTCAAAACCAAACTGTGCAAAAGCCGGGGGAGCAAGAACACTCGCTGTACCGTGAATGGGTGAAAATACGATACTCAAATCCTTTTGGCGTTTGATAGCATCTCTCGAAATAGATAGCTTGAATAGCTCGTCGAGATATTTTTTATCAATCTCCTCACCTATCATTTCAATTAAGGAGCTGTCGCCATTATAATTTACTTCATCAATATTGGTGATGCTAAGTACTTCGTCCATCACCATCTTGTCGTATGGAGCGACTAATTGCCCACCATTGGGCGCATACGCTTTAAAACCATTGTACTCTTTGGGGTTGTGTGAGGCCGTTAGCACAACTCCGCTTTGGCAACCGAGCTCTCGTACTGCAAAAGAGAGTTCTGGGGTGGGTCGTAAGCCTTCGAAGAAATAAACCTTAATACCATTTGCGCTAAATATATCTGCAACGGTTTGGGCAAGTACATCCGAATTGTTTCGGCAATCGTGCGCAATAGCTACCTTTAGTTCTTCATCTGGATAAGTTTTCTTTAGGAAGTTGCTTAAGCCTTGTGCTGCAATCCCAAAAGTATATTTATTAACTCGGTTTGAGCCAACACCCATAATTCCTCTTAAACCTCCTGTTCCAAACTCTAAGTCTTTATAAAAAGCATCGGTTAATTCAGTGTAGTTTTTTTCAGCTAGATCTTTTTTTATACTAGCTTTAGTGGCTTCATCGTAATTACCGTTTAACCAAGTATTTATTTTTTCTAGAACAGATGGATCGAGTGATTGCATATATATTTTACAAAAGGTTTTAAATGGATTTTGAATATACTGATTTTAGCCATTATTTAGGAGTGAATAATTTTAACAGAACATAGTGTATTTGGAATTGTAGATGTTAGATGATTCGGTGACAGACTTCAATATGAGGGTCATCCTTGTAGATGTGGGGTAATTCGGTGACAGTTTTTTATTAACACCCACAAAAAAACTATTAGGGTCATCCTTCCCGAAGTCTCGGGATCAGAATGACTTGTTTTATTATTTGTACGAACTTTATGCCAACAAATTATCAAACACGAAAAGGAATGCCTTTTATTATTTAAGGTCGAAAATTTTGCCTGCTTGTTGTTGTACAATATCAGCCATTTCTAGTTGTAATAATGCCACCAATAGTTGACTTGTAGGCACGTTTAGGTGGTCACTTAAATCATCAATCTGCATTGATTTAGTTTCGAGTACTTCACAAATGGAACTGCTTAATTTATCTAACTCTAATTCACGCCATTTTTGCTTTTTGGGGAATTCAGTTTCTTGCACTACATTTTCTTGATGCCGTGTTAAAGACAATTCTACCAAAACATCATCTACAACCTGAACTAATTTTGCAGTACCTCGTTTTATCAGGTAATTTCCACCACTGCCCGAGAGGTTGTCTAAGTTATGAGGAATAGCAAATACTTCACGGTTTTGATCGAGCCCAAGTTCTGCAGTTATCATGCTGCCGCCCTGCATGCCCGACTCTATTACTAATACGCCCAAACTCATTCCGCTTACAATTCTATTTCTTACTGGGAAGTTTCCAGCATCGGGCTTTGCTCCTAGCGGAAATTCAGAAATTACAGCACCGCCTGATTTAATAATTTCTTTTACTATGGGCACATGCTTATGAGGATATATGTTATCAATCCCCGAGCCTAAAACAGCTACAGTTGTACCACCAGCATCTAGCGTTGCTTGGTGTGCAATTCCATCTATACCATAAGCCAAGCCACTTACTATGCAAAGCCCTTCAGTGGCTAACTCGCCACTAAGTTTAGCAGCTTGTTTCTTTCCGTAAAGTGACGGATTTCTTGTGCCAATCACAGCTATAGATGGCATATTAAGTGCTTCTGGATTTCCCTTCATCCAAAATAAAACAGGGGGAGAATAGATCTGTTTTAATAATTCTGGATATTCTGGATCACAAATAGTTATGATTTTTGCGCCAGCTTTTTCAGTTTTATTAAGAATATTATCTACTTCATTCCAACCGTCGAAAGTTAAAATACCAAGAGCAGTAGCTTCTCCGATATTATCAAATGTTCTTAGCTTTCTTTTGCTGTAGCTGAATACCTTTTCTATATGTTCGGCGCTGCGTGTAAATTGCCGAATTTTATGCGCACCTAAGCCAGGAACTAAGCTAAGTGCTACAATATTTCTAAGTGAGTTCTTGTTTTGCATGTTGAATTTTCTCCCATAACACCTCTTTCAAGCTATCTATGCCGAAGCCAGTAGCTGATGAAATAGGAATTACGGTAATTTCATCATCAAAATGAAATTCTTTCTCTAACTTAAAGTCCTGTTTTAAGTCCATCTTAGTTATAGCTAATACCCGAGGCTTGTCGAGTAGGTCTTTTCTATACGCTTTCAGCTCATTTACTAAGGTGTTGTACTCATATTCTATATCACTTTCTGCACTTACCATAAATAGGAGTACATTATTCCGTTCTATATGTCTCAAAAACTGCATTCCAAGCCCTTTTCCTTGATGAGCTTCTTCTATAATTCCAGGAATGTCTGCCATCACAAAACTGCGGTAATCTGCAAACTTTACAACACCTAAATTGGGTTCTAGTGTTGTAAAGGGATAGTCTGCTATTTTTGGTCGAGCTTGAGATAACGATGCCAAGAGAGTGCTTTTACCTGCATTTGGAAAGCCTACTAACCCAACCTCTGCTATAAGTTTAAGCTCTAGCTCAACCACCCTTTCTTCACCTTCTTCGCCTGGCTGAGAGTATTTAGGTGTTTGGTTTACAGAGCTTTTAAAATGCCAATTTCCTAGGCCACCGCGGCCACCTTGCGCTATAATTAGCTCTTGCTCATCTTCAGAGATTTCGCCTATAAGTTCACGTGTGTCGGCATCGTAAGCAACGGTGCCTAGTGGCACTTGCAGTATTAAATGCTCGCCTGATTTACCTGTAGAGCGTTGTTTAGAGCCATTTTCGCCATTCTTTGCTTTAATATATTTTTTATAACGTAAATCTAGAATGGTATTTAGTTGGGCATTCCCTTTAATAACTACATTCCCCCCTGCCCCACCGTCGCCACCATCTGGGCCACCTTTAGGTACATATTTCTCTCTACGTAAGCTGGCCGAGCCATCCCCACCTTTTCCTGCTGTAATATAAATTTTGGCGTAATCTGCGAAGCGCACTTTAGTTGTCTTTAAATTCTAATTTTTGACTTTTACTGAGCATCTAAGTTAAGGCTTTTTAAGCTCTAGTTGTTAAAGATTAGTGAAGTTAAAAATACTCGTCAAATGAAAATAATGTTCAAGTCTATTTTTAGGCTAAATTCTATGAGTTCGATTGAGGTAACACATAGTTTGAAAGTGAATATTATTATCAACTAATGCATTCACTTTTCCTACAGAATTTTGGAAATATATATTGTCATTACTACTGCAATGTACTAAAAGATACCTACCCTCACTTATTTCTGAGTTAAATAAAGCGGACCCATTTTGATAGGCTTCAGAGTTTGTTAAAAACAAAAAAGGGAGTACAAAATTGACTCCCCTTCCCAAAACTGTTGCTGTTATTTATTAAGAATAATCTTAAGCAATCTGGTTAGCTTCGATTTCATTTTTGTTCTTGGCACTATAAAATCGAGAAAGCCATGCTCGAGTAAATATTCAGATGTTTGAAAGCCTTCTGGCAAATCGCGGCCAATGGTTTGGCGAACTACTCGTGGACCTGCAAATGCAATTAAAGCGCCGGGTTCTGCCACGTTAAAATCGCCTAGCATTGCAAAGCTTGCCGTTACTCCACCAGTAGTTGGATTGGTCATATACGAGATATAAGGAACGCCTGCGAGTTCAAGTTGAGCCAATTTTGCGGAGGTTTTAGCCATTTGCATCAAACTTAGTACACTTTCCATCATACGTGCGCCACCAGTTTGGGAAATGATTATAAGTGGAATTTTTCTTTCGCGGGCGGTATCAATAGCAATGCTAAGGCGTTCGCCAACAACCGAGCCCATGCTCCCACCAATAAATGCAAAATCCATGCAGCCAACAACAATATCAATTCCATTCATCTTACCCACACCAACGCGTGCTGCGTCAGATAAACCAGATTTTTTTCTGGATTCTATAAGTCGATCGGTATATTTCTTTTTATCGCTAAATTCTAGCGGATCGGTGGAGATAATATTTGCGCCTAATTCTTGAAATTTCTCATCATCAAAAATGATTGAGAAATATTCTTTACTGCCAATTTGAAAATGGTAGCCACTTAACGGATCAACCCAAAGATTGTCTTCTAGCTCACGTCGATGAATGGTTTCGCCCGTAGTTGGCACTTTAACCCAAACACCTTCTGGCATTTCTTTCCGTTTATCGGTCTGTATATTATCGTCTTTTCTTTTAAACCAGGACATATATTCCAATTTTATATTTTAACTAAAATAATGATTCTTCTACTCAAATCTGAAAAAGATTATGCAGTTGAATTATTCACCTGATTACTTGTGATGTAATTAGGATTTAGTGCTTCTAAACTTGTTTTAATAAAAAATGGCGCATCAGGTTGTGCATTAAATAAATGAATCAAATTTGTGGCTGAAATATATTCCGATCCACATAACGTAACTTCTTTATTCTGCATATTTCCAAGCCTGCTTAGGCCTGTTCCTACAACTATATCACCGTTATCTAATTCACTTTCAAAATCTACAATTTCTACTAAGCTAGGTTCCGAATCTTCAACCAAGCCGTTTAATACACTAAACTTCTGATGGTATAGATGTGTTCTCCTCGCATCTATAATACTGTGTATGTGATTGCCTTTTGCATTATCAACCTGTGATTGTGCGAAACCGACTAAGGTATTAATCGCATATAAATTGGTATTTAATCCAAATAGTAATCCTTTAATTGCGCTCACACCAATTCGTAAACCTGTATACGAACCTGGGCCAATACTAACAAGAACTGCTTCTAAATCCGAAATGCTAAACTGATGTTCTTTCATGAGTGCTTGGGAGAACAGAAATACATTCGCTGAATGTACTCCTCTGCCCTCAATACGCTTCTCATGCACACCGCCCAATTTATCTTGGAAAGCGACTGAACATACATCGGTTGCTGTTTCGAATGCTAAAATCATTCTTTAATAGTAATAAAATTTGGCGCTTCTACCACAAACTGCCAATTCCCACGGAACTGAGAAAAACGTCCATAGAAATCGATTTCTTTATCGGTGCCAGCAATCTCTTTTAGAACGGAATTCAATCTAAATGACGGTGTGTACACATCGTAAGTTGTGCCATTAACTACAAATTTATAGTTACTAGTTACGGTAGCTGTTAAATAAAAATACTCATCAAAGAAATCTGGGTTTACGGTTGGGTCGGCGCTTGTAAATTCAGTTGCTGTATAAAAATCAGTTGGGATAGTATAATTAATAGGAATTGCTTCCCATTGAGCATCGTCGTTCTTACTTGGATTTACTAGCTCAACTTCTTTGCCAGTTGAGAGTTTAAACTTCATTGAAACAGGTAAATGATCAGAATATCCACTTCCTGAAAATGTAGAGCTCCAACGTCTTGGTTCGCCAGAGGTACTATAAGTGTTAAAACCAAAATCGCCACGTTCAAAAGAATTATCTACATAACTCACACCTTGGCCATCGTACATTCCTGGCGAAATCATAATTTGCATCAAGGTTCCCCAATATCCTCTATACGTATCTGAACCTCGCTTTTCAATAGGATATTCGTACCAGAGATTATATACCGCGTTAGTTTCTGCATTGGCAACACTTTGCTCGTCACCTACCGATTTAAGCACATCATTAACTGCTGTTATAGGGAAATCATATCTAGCCTTTTGATTGTAATCTGAGTTAAAATCTCCTGCTAGTACAAAATCTACGTTAGGATTTTCAACGAGTAATTCATCTAATCTATCTCTTAATACTTTTGCGTTTTGCAGACGAATTACTTCCATTTTATCGCTTCCTGCACCCGATTTCCAATGATTGGTAAATACGGCTAACTCTGCGCCATTAACTTTTATCCATGTTTCTAAAATGGGCCTAGCTTGCTGTAATGGATGTGCTATCGTTTTTTCTTTAAGAATAGGGAAACGTGAATAAATCACATTTTTTTGCACGGTGGTTGGCAATCCTTTATCATTTTTTGGGCTAGAACCTACTGCAATTTCATAATCCCACATACCTCCATCAATCATTCCCTTCAGCAAAAGTAACTCTGATGGCAAATCGGCAATAATCTTGTCAAATTCCTCACCTAGCATCTTCTCCAAGGTTGTGTTTGCATATTGTGCTAAAAACTCACTTTCATTGCTCCATCGTGGTTTGCCTTTAGTAGGCGTATAATCACTTTCCATCTCAACCATTGCAATAATATCAGGACCTTTGCCATCATTATATTGCTTTAAAAGATGAACCGCATTTTTCACCTTATTTAAAATATGGATGTTGGTGTATTGCACATTTCCTTGCTTATCTGATGGTTTATAATCGTCATAGATAGCAAATTCATCTGCGTCAAAAAGGTTCTCTACATTGTAGGTTACAAAAGTATATTCTGATGTTGATTGGCCGTGAACCGCACCGCTTACCACTATCAACAAAAACAGTGTTTTTAGGAATGCCATTATTTTCATAGATGTAACCTTGTTTAATTTTGCCAACCTAATGATTTGAGTTGGTTTTGAATTGTATTGATATAAACCGTTGATAAACGACTTTAATAATTACTTTAGTTCATTCAGAACTAGTTTGCCTTTGTTAAAGATCCCTAAAGCTCGTCCAGTTAATTTTGTATTTAAGTAGGGGGAATTTTTTGATTTAGATCGTACATTTTTGGCATCAAAAGTCCACTCTTCATCTGTATTAAAGAAAGTGAGATTCGCTTTTGCTCCCTTTTCAATCTTAAGCTCTTCCAGATTCAAAATCTTACGTGGATTGTCACTTAGTTTCTCAACCAACTGCTGCAAGCTTAATTTTTTGGTTTTAAATAAACGCATATTTGATAATGACCAAGCTGTCTCCAAGCCAATAATTCCATTGGGTGCGTAAATAAACTCCACTTCTTTTTCTTCTATTGAATGGGGAGCGTGATCGGTGCAAATGGCATCAATAGTTCCATCCACAAGGCCTTCAATCATGGCATCCACATCTTCTTGAGTGCGCAACGGGGGATGCATTTTGAAGTTGGTATTAAACTTCTGGCGTTCAATTTCTTCATCCGTTAAATCAAAATGATGTGGGCAAACTTCAGTAGTAACATTAATTCCTTTTTTCTTGCCTTGGCGTACTAAATCTACCGCATTTTTTGTGCTGATATGAGCTACGTGTATATGTCCGCCTGTAAATTCTGCAAGTAGAATATCGCGTGCAATCATGGTTTCTTCTGCAACGGATGGTGTTCCATCTAAACCTAAACGGGTTGAAACTCTGCCTTCGTGCATGTGTCCTGGGCGAGAAAGCGCAAGATCTTCCATGTGGTTAATAATGGGCATACCTAGCATAGAAGAGTACTCTAAAGCAATTCGCATAACCTGAGAGTCATAAACAGGATCGCCATCATCGCTAAAAGCAACCGCTCCTCCGTCTTTCATATCTCCCATTTCTGCAATCGATTTGCCAGCTCTTTCTTTTGTAACACATCCAATGGGATGAACATCAACAGGTGTACTTTCCGCTTTTTTTATGATGTATTCTACAACGTCACGCGTATGAGTAGCCGGCTTGGTGTTTGGCATACAAGCCACGGCAGTAAAACCACCAAAGGCTGCAGCATCGCATCCTGTTTTAATTGTTTCTTTATGTTCAAAACCTGGCTCTCTAAGGTGAATGTGCATATCCATCCAGCCTGTACTTACATAAGCTCCTTCAAAATCGTGAGTTACTTCCTCTTTTTGGGGAGTTAGATCACTTCCAATAGCATCAATAATTCCATTATTAATACGTATATGGACTGGTTTGTCCCCTTTTTGTGATTTACTAATTATGCGAAGGTTTTTAAGAAGCATACTTCCTCATGCGTTGGATTTTGATTCAACCTCCAATATAGGATTTTTGAGGCTTTTAAAATGGTGGAATATAAGGTCTCAAAAACCTTCACGTTCCTTTGCGTAAAACACTTTACGGACTTCGCGTGCAAATCTTCGGGTTCACGCAAAGAGCGCGCTAAGGAATTCGCAAAGCTCGCAATGCATGTTTGGTTTCATTCCCACCCATCCCCCTTCGCTGTACTTTGCGTAAAACACTTTGCGGCCTTCGCGTGAAAATCTTCGGGTTCACGCAGAGCGCGCTAAGAAATTCGCAAAGCTCGCAATGCATGTTTGGTTTCATTCCAAACCCATTTTAATGGTTACCTAGATTTAAAATATCGTGCACAAAAACGCCCTCATAAATTAAAACAAGGCCCTCAATCCAAAACACATCTCTAAAACCGATGTTTTTTCTTTGACACAACTTTAGAAACTGTCCATTCAATCTGTCTTTGAAATGGAGCTTGGCGGACTTCGCAATTTTCAATGGCACAAAGTGAACAGGAGAAGTCTTCACAATAATCAGTATGAATCATCAACTCTATTAGATCTCCAAATTCATCTAAAATAAGAGCTTCAAGTTTATCAGTTTCATCGTGACCTTGTTTTACTGTAAAGTACCAAGGCAAAGTGAGGTGGCAATCTATATGAAGAACACTTCCATATTTAATAATGCGGAGATTATGTAGATCTACCCAATTGGTATCTCTATTTTTTTGTAGATAATCAACCATCTCACTTAAAAGCTCTTCGTCAGACTCATCCATTATACCAGCAATAGCACTTCGTAATATTTTATACCCTGTGTACATAATGAGTAGAGCAAAAATGATGGCAACTGCGCCATCAATCCATAAAAAACCTGTGTATTGAAGGAGTAGCAATCCAATTATAATTCCTAATGTGGTATAGGTATCAGCTTGTAAGTGTTTGCCACTTGCTTCAAGTGCAACCGAGTTATTTCTGCGACCAGTTCGTACTGCCCATAAACCAAAACCATAATTGAATACGGCCGATATGCTTATTATGATAATTCCTGTGTCGAGCTTGGCAAGTGTTGGTGGGGTAAAAAAGCTAAGTACTGCTTTGTAGATAATAAATAAACCCGCTGCCATAATTAGCGTGCCTTCAATTCCTGATGAGATAAATTCTACTTTACCATGCCCATAAGGGTGGTTATTATCTCTTGGAACTGCTGCTAGCTTTAGACTATATAAACCCACAAAGCCACTAATTACGTTAACTATACTCTCGAGACCATCCGTAAAAATTGCCACCGATTTAGTAAGATACCATGCCACCATTTTAATTATAAAAAGGAGTATAGCTATACTTACTATATATTTTTGGAGCTTAATATTCTCAAATGACATTTTCATAAAACAAAAATACAGCTATCATTTAGCATTTAAAACAAAAAGTATTTTTCATGGCTTGAGCATTCTAAATTTTTGATTTTAAAGATTGAGTTCTTTGTGCAGGATTGGTAAAATAGAAAGTGCTATTTTAAGTTCATCCTTCTGCCACTTCGAGGCATGAAATGTAGTGTCATCCAGTATTAACAGATCAATAATTCAGTTTTAGTTAGTTATAATGTCCGACCAATCTTCCTTCCTTTTTGATATTCCTACAGTAACAGAACTAACTGGAAAAATTAAACAGCTTCTTGAACAAAATTTCGTGGATATTTTAGTGGAAGGAGAAGCTAGTAACGTGAAGCAGAGTGCAAATGGCCATATCTATTTCACTTTAAAAGATTCGGGAGCTCAGCTCCCTTGTGTGATTTGGCGAAATACAGCACAAAGGGCCGGCATTCAGCTTACCGATGGGCAACAGATTGTAGTGGGTGGCGATGTGCAAGTATATGCCCCACACGGTCGTTATCAGATGATTGTGACTCTTGTACAACAAGCAGGAATTGGCAAGCTACAGCAAGCATTTGAGCAGTTAAAAACCAAATTGCAAGCTGAGGGTCTCTTTGAGGAAGCAAGGAAAAAGGCTTTGCCTAAATTCCCCCAAACTATCGGCGTAGTAACCTCCCACACCACAGCCGCTTTCCAAGATATAAGAGCCACGTTAGAAAAAAGATGGCCGTTAGCACAGATTAAACTCTACCATGCAAGTGTGCAAGGTGTTAATGCAGCACCAGAAATTGTACGAGGTATAGAATATTTCTCTTCTCAACAAAATGTAGATGTGATTATAATAGGCCGTGGCGGAGGTTCTTTAGAAGATCTTTGGCCTTTTAATGAAGAAGCAGTGGCGAGAGCAATTTATGCATGTCCCATTCCACTTATTAGTGCGGTTGGCCACGAAGTTGATTTTTCTATTTCTGATTTTGTTGCCGATGTACGTGCTGCAACTCCAACTCAAGCCGTTATTTTAGCCACACCCGATTATAACGAAGTTCAAATGTATGTGGAAGATTTGCACCGACGAATGGAGCTAAACACCAAAGGTGCGGTTCAGTTTTATAAAGATCGTGTCACCTATCTTGGTAAATCACACGCATTATTAGCCGTTCAGCAAAAAATGCAAACTGCTCGTTCTAGCATTACATCCCTAAACGAAAAGTTAGCACACCGAATTGATTCTAAAATTAGGAATCGAAAAGAACTTCTCGTACAGTTCTCGCATCGTATCGACAAGCAAAATCCTAATGAGCCTCTTAAGAAAGGTTTTGTACGAGTGTGGCAAAATGAAAAATGGATTCGTAGCGCTGAACTTTTTAGCAAAGATAGTGCTGCCGAGCTAGAGTGGGATGACAAGAAAATCACAATTCAGTCATAAAATAAATATATGGCAGCAACAAAATCGGCAACTGTTTTAGGTGGAGGTGTTTCTGGTTTAACCACTGCACTTTATTTAGTTGAAAAAGGCTACCAAGTAACTATTATTACCAAAGAATTAGCGCAAAATACGGTATCAGGTGTAGCGGCTGCAATTTGGTTTCCCTACGAAGCTCGTCCAGTAGTTAAGGTTAATAGCTGGAGTAAAACTTCCTACTATAAATTTCTAGAACTATCGAAAGTAAAGGATTCGGGAGTTTCATTGATACCTTTTACTATTGTTGAATTGGAAGACGAAGAACCATTTTGGCTAAGCTCTTTACCGGATGATGTAGACATTAAGAAAGAAGCTAAGAACATAGGAGATAAAAAGAGCATTGCCTACACTATGCCTTTCCCACTAGTAGAAACGCCCATTTATTTACGTTATTTGCAGAATGAGTTTGCAAGGTTGGGAGGCGAAGTAATCCAAAAGACCATTTCTGATTTATCTGAATTGGATGTGAATCGCCCTATCATTAATTGCTTGGGTTTGGGTGCAAAAGAACTTTTTAATGATGAGGATTTATATCCCATTCAAGGACAGGTTCTTAAACTAACGTCCTCCCCTTCTATTCATGGATTATCGATTGAATTCCCGATAGATGAATATTTGGATGAGCTCGTTTACATGATTCCTCGTGCAGATTGTATTGTTATTGGTGGTTCTGCGAAAGAACATGAATCTTCCACAATGCCAAATGATGCACTTACCCAACGCATTTTAAATCGAGCAACTAAATTGGTGCCTGAACTAAAAAATTTAGAGTTGATGCTATCTGTTGTGGGCTTGAGACCAGGACGTAGTAGCGTTCGTCTAGAACGAGATACCAATCTTCCCATAATCCATAACTATGGTCATGGTGGTGCTGGATATACCGTATCGTGGGGCTGTGCCGAAAATGTTAATGAATTAATGAGTGATTTAGGTTAAAATTCTGAATGTATTTATAGGTTTTAAACCTTCCAGACGAAGTTTATTTAGCCTATTTATTCATGCATTCTTGCCTGTATAAAAATAAACATCCCTCAAGATTCAGCACCATATTTATTCAAAATTAATTATTGATAAATAAGCACTTTACCATAATTACCGCTATTTTAGACTCGCTTTTTATTTAAAATAATGCACCACCTATTTATAACATTTATCTCCCCAGTATGAGCTTTTTAAAAGCATTTCTAACAATTTCCATAATCACTTCAGCAACCATTTTTTCAGCAGTTACAGCACAATCTACTAGCAAAATAAGTCCTTATGGGGATATTAGAATGATCTATTCTGGATTGAGCACCGATGCTCATGGTTTAGGTGGTAGAGCCCCATTTTTAAGGATACGAGCAGGCCTTAATTTCGATATTAATACAAATCATAGCTTTGCTGCACGAATGGCATACACCGTATCTAGAGATGTGAATAGCCCTGATTTTAGCCTCACTGCAAATAGAGGCTTAGCCCCTGACACTTTTTCTTTCGATGAATTTTATTATAAATACCAAGACGAGAAGCAGCAGTTAAAACTAGGTCGTTTCCAAAAAAGCTTTTCGTTACCCACAGCCACAGGTAATTCGATTACGAGGTATCAAAGCTCATCCACTTCTATACATTGGAGTGATGGACTATTTTACCAGCGAGCGCTGAATGAAGGTTGGTATTCTGAGTTGGTTCTTGAATATCAAAAGAGAGGAGAGCTTACTTTTTCGTATAAACCACCATTGAACTTTGGTAAAAACGAACACAATTTCATGGGGTATTTGGGAGTCATAAATAAACAAAGAGACCAATATAATATCATTGAAAAAGGTTTTGCGCTGATGTGGGCACCTGATGCATTTTTCCACAATGGCGAATACACTTCGTATCTATCAATAAGCTCGAGCATTGTATTCGATTTCCCAAAAAAGGAACTTCTAAATGATGGCTCGTTTAGAGTTACTGGCGAGTTGGGACAAAACTTGACCACAAAGTTTTCAGATGGCTCCGTTCTTTCTACATCATTCGGCGTGTATGATGTGGATAATCGTCATACCCTTATGGTCGAACTTTCTAAAAATGATCGTGATTGGCTAACAGCTCCATATCCTACAAATAGCGATGTATTCGAGTTGCGGTACAGCCTTTCTATTACCAGCAAGTTAAAAATGGACGCTCGTTATCAAATTCGTAGCTCAAGAAATGCTGGCATAGATAATAACTACAGCTCATTTATTCGAGCTACGTATGTGTTTGGAAAATAAAAGTGAACTAGAATTTAAAATCTAGTTCTACTTCTCTTCTTTTGGATAACAGCCTAAGATTTTAAGCTCTTCAGCTTCTTCTTTTAGTTCAGCAAGAGCTACTTGAATAGCTGGATTACTATTGTTTGCAGTGATATCTACATAGAAAGAATAACGCCAAGGCTCGTTCGCTAAAGGGCGTGACTCTAGTTTACTCATATTAATTCCATGCCTATACAACACGTTTAGGCTTTCTATAAGTGAGCCTGCAGTATTTGAAGTAACCATCATAAGCGACGTTTTGCATGGCACTTGAAGGTCAACTTTAACTGGCTCGGTTGAAACCACTACAAAGCGAGTATAATTTTCTTCTTGGTTTGCAATGTTATTGGCAATAATGTGAAGCCCATAATAATCGGCAGCATGTGCGCCAGCAATAGCAGCTTGTGACAAATCGCCATCTTCTAACACTTTTTTAGCTGAAATTGCTGTATCTAAATATGATTCAACTCTGCAGCGCGGCAACTTAGAAAGGAAATTAGTGCATTGTTCAATTGCTTTAGGGTGCGATAAAATGCGTCTAATTTGTGAGACTTCGACAGGCTCAACTGCTAATAAGCAGTGTACAATTTTTAGAATTTCTTCGCCTACTATATGTAAACCACCATGACCTAATATATCGTAAGTATCATTTATGGAGCCTGCAGTAGTATTTTCTATAGGAAGCATAGCAAAGTCTACCACTCCATCCCTTACGGCTTGTGCAGCCTCTAGAAAAGTATCATAACCATAGCAATCTACATGGCTATAGCGCTCACCAAAGTGACGCGTAGCAGCTAAATGGCTAAAAGCCCCATCAGTACCCTGATAGCTTACAGAAACTCTGCCTTCGCCATTTTTCTTGTTTTGATGATCTACTAACGAGTGTGTCTGAAAACGTACTGAGTTCGTAATAATTTCACGAAACAGATGTTCTGCATAATATCTATCAAGACCAACTTCTTGGGCAAAATCCCGAATCTTATTTAATAAAAGCTCTTCCCTTTCTAAATCTCGTATACCCGCCGAACGGTCAATTTTTAAGGATGCTATTTCTTTAACTACATCCTGACGATCCGCTAAAGCTCTAACTATAGTTTTGTCAATTAGGTCTAGTTTTTCCCTAATCAAAGCTAATTCTTTCTTCATTCTTCTATGTGTGTAAGTGAGGCTTGAATGTAGCAAGTTTATCAAATATATAAAGCGAAATCTTTTTGTTGGTTTAGCTGAAGTGATATTGCCTGAATACATCTATGAATGCAATACAATAAGTTGTTGGTACGCTCAAGAGTCCTCCCTCTGAAATTAAGCGAGCTTAATATCGGTCTCCCTCCGACGGGCTAATCCGTATACACATATTTTTGTGTTTCTTAAAATTGTTTAAACAGTATGACGTACTCGTCATTGACACCAGCGGTGTCATTAGTAAACATACTACAGCCCTGTCACCCTGAGGAATGAGTGGAGTGCATACGGAACGAATGAACGAAGGGTCTCCTGATAAAGGGCAATGAACAAGCCCTAATATTATTCGTTTGCAATTATGAGCGAATTGAACGAGATCCTTCACTGCGACTCCCTATCGGTCGTCTTGTTCAGGATGACAGTACATTTGGGTAACAACCTAACCTCCCTTACGGTCGGCATTGACTTCCAGGCAATACATGACAATTCAGAACCGTCATTGACAGCAAGAATCGCATCTGGGGATTAACCACAGCTCATTCACGTTGCCAATCTTTATAATCGCAAAAGATGTGTATAAGGATTAGCTCCGACGGGAGACAGTTTATGACTAATTTATGTTTCTAGACTAAAAATATAGACTTTAGTGGTAGTTTCCCAAAAACTAAGCACTGGTTTTAGTAAATCTATTTAGTGCTATTCCTAAAAATAAAGCACCCATTCCTACTAAAACTAGCACCATTTTATAAACTTCTTGCCAGCCAGATCCTTTTAATAAAACCATCCTCATAATTTTAA
Source organism: Balneolaceae bacterium (assembly GCA_041656135.1). GTDB lineage: Bacteria > Bacteroidota > Rhodothermia > Balneolales > Balneolaceae > Balneola. Next base: position 39,427 of record JBBAEC010000016.1, read on the forward strand.
TGAAGTAGGATACGGGATTTGCCAAGGTTAGATTTTGTGCCCACAATGGCATGCTTTCTATGGGGGTGAATAATCCTCCCATCAAAATAAAAATGACCATTAAAAACCAAGCTATAAACATGGCTTGCTGTTGGGTGTTTGTAAGTGTTGAAATGAGCAAACCTAATACTTGAATGACTATCAGATAAATTCCTGCGATTGTTAAAATAGTGACCAGACTTCCTAAAAATGGAATATTGAATCCAAACCTTGCGAGGGCAAGGCCAATGCATAAATCGAACATTCCAATGGTCCAAAAGGGAACTAGTTTTGCAACCATAAATTGCCACTTCTTGATGGGCGATACATTGAGTTGCTCAATGGTTCCCATTTCATATTCGCGTACAATATTCATCCCAGATAGGAAAATACCAATCATTGAAACTAGCACTACCAATATGCCTGGCACCATAAATGTGATGTAATCTAAATTAGGATTATACCAGTTTGAGGGAATTATATTCACCGATTTTGGTAAGACCACTGCCGCCGATGACATCTTAACTTTGCCCAATTTTTCGGCATTAAACTCTGCGATGATAGAACTTGAATAAGATTGGATTAGCCCTGCAATACTCCCATCTACTGCATCCACTGTAATTTGGATGGGTGCACTCTTACCAGATTTTATATTTTTTTCGAAGCCGGCATCGATGGTTAAAAGCATTTTTATATTGCCTGCCTCCATCTCTTCTAGTGCGTGTTCAGTGCTAAAATACACTGCGTTTAACTTGAATATATCTGACGCTTGTAGTTTTTGTACCAACTCATGTGAGAGGATTGAGCGATCAAAATCTACCACTGCAAATTCTGCCTGTTTCAGCTCATAGGTTGCCGCAAATGATAACACCAATAATTGGAACACGGGCATTGCAAATAAGATGGGTAGCATCCCTTTATTTCTAAAAATCTGCAGATATTCTTTTTTGAGTAAGTAGCGAAGTATTCTCATTCTAACCTCACCTTAAAATTTCTCAAACTGAGCATAATTAAAGCCAGCGTAGTTACTAAAAGAATAACTGTTTCTTGCAGTAGAAAAAGTATCCCAGTTCCCTTCAACATAATTCCACGTACTATAATGAGATACCATTTTGCGGGTATAATATTACTGACTATCTGTAGGGGAAATGGCATGCTTTCAATCGGGAAAATAAATCCAGACAATAATACGGTCGGCAACAATAAACCTGCTAAGGCTATCATCATCGCAGTTTGTTGGCTGTTTGTAATGGATGAAATAAGCAAGCCTAATGAAAGAGCTGTAAGTATAAAAAGGATAGATTCAGCAAAAAACAATGCATACGAACCTTCAAAGGGTACTTGAAAGACAAACTTAGAAAGAACCAAGATTACAATCACGTTAATTACAGAAAGTACTAGATACGGTAACACCTTCCCTAAAATGATGTGAATGGGTTTAAGTGGCGAGACTAACAATATTTCCATATTTCCCATCTCTTTTTCTCGTGTGATGGAAATGGAGGTCATAAGAGCAGAGACAAGCATCAATATAATAGCTATAAGTCCTGGTACGAAAAGATTCACACTGGCAAGCTCTGGATTATACATCATCTTAAAGTTGAGCTGTACTCCAGCTGAATTACCTCCTTCTTGTGCATTCATTTCTACTACATAGTTGCGAATAATTTTGGAGGTATAGGACTGTACTATATTGGCAAGATTAGGATCAGTTGCATCGGTTATAAGCTGAATATTAGCTACCCGTTTCCTTTCTAATTTGTTTTCGAAGGAGGATTCAAAAACAATGATTTCTTTAACTTTCCCCTCTTTAAAAACTTGACTTATTTCATCGTAACTGTTCAAATACGAAGTTACCTGAAATGCATCTGAAGCATCTATTTTCTGGATTAACTCTTTAGTAAAAGAATCTTTCGATGCATCTAAAATACCTATCTCAACATTGCTCACTTCATTTCTGATGGCAAAGCCAAATAAGAGGAGCATAATAATAGGCATCCCAAAAAGCACAACGATGGTACGTTTATCCCTATAAATCTGCTTGAATTCTTTAACTACAAATCCTCTAAATGACCGCATCTTCCCCCCTCTTAGCAGAACGAGCAAGTTGAATAAATACATCTTCTATAGATTTTGCTGAGAACTGATTTTTCAAACCACCTGGCGTATCGAGTGCGTCTATTCTACCATCCACCATAATTGAAACTCGATCGCAATACTCCGCTTCATCCATATAATGAGTGGTTACAAAAACGGTAATTCCTCTACTGGCTGCTTCATAAATGGATTCCCAAAACTGGCGACGGGTAATGGGATCTACTCCCCCTGTTGGCTCATCTAAAAATACAATTTTAGGGTCGTGCAAGGTGGCTATAGAAAATGCCAATCGCTGTTTCCAACCAAGGGGAAGGGATTTTACTAGGGATCTTTCTACCTGCTGCAACCCGACATTTGAAATCATTTCTTTAATTTTTTGTGTAAGCAAGCGCGAATCAATTCCATAAATTCCTCCATAGAACTCTATATTTTCGTGCACAGTCAAATCATCGTACAACGAGAATTTTTGACTCATATAGCCAATACTTTGTTTAATCTGATCGGCTTGGGTATATACATCAAATCCACTAACAGAAGCTTTTCCACTGGTGGGTGTTAAAAGTCCAGTAAGCATTTTCATTGCCGTGGTTTTGCCTGCGCCATTTGCACCTAAAAAGCCAAATATCTCTCCTTGCCCAACTTCAAACGAAATGTTATCTACGGCGGTGAAATCACCAAACATCCGGGTGAGTCCCTCTACTTTTAATGCCAACTCACTCATTCACTACCTCCGACTGCATCAAGGCCATAAAACTATCTTCTATATTGGGAGTGATGGATTTAATTTCCACATCATCAATTCCTTGATTTGCTAAATAAGTTTTCAAAGCATCTAAATCTGGTTTATCCCTTAAGTCTGTGTAATGAAGACTTTCACCAAATGGCTGAATAGAATGGGTATGCTCGAAGCTTTTTATTGCCAAAAGTAGATTATAAGTTTGGCTCGATTTAACAGCATAAAGTGGTTTACTAAATGTAGCTACAATATTAGCGGGAGTGTCAATTTGCAATGTTTCGCCATCTTGAATTAAAGCCACACGATCGCACAATTTGGCTTCATCCATATAAGGCGTAGAAACAATGATAGTGATGTTCTGCTTTTTTAAATCAGCTAACATTTCCCAAAACTCTTTCCTAGAAACGGCATCCACCCCAGTGGTAGGCTCGTCTAATAAAAGTAACGTTGGTTTATGAATTAGAGCACAACTAAGTGCTAACTTCTGTTTCATCCCGCCTGAAAGATTTCCTGCTAAACGAGTTTTAAAAGGCTCTAATTGATTATAAATGGGTTCTATCAAATCATAATTTTCTTCAATGGTGGTACCAAATACAGAGGCGAAAAAACTTAAATTCTCTTCGACGCTCAAATCTTGATATAATGAAAAACGACCAGGCATATAACCCAACTGAGGTCTGATTTGCTTGTAATCTTTGACCACATCGTAACCTAAAACGGTGGCAGTACCAGAATCAGGAACGAGTAAAGTAGCTAACATTCTAAATAATGTAGTTTTTCCAGCTCCGTCGGGACCTATAAATCCAAATAATTCGCCAGCTCCCACTTCAACATTAATATCTGAAAGTGCCTGCACCTTGGTGTAAGATTTATAAATGGATTTTATTTCTACAACGGACATAACAGTTATTTAAAATTGACCTCGCCCGGCATTCCAATTTTTATAACCCCATCAGGATTTGCAACTTTTACCTTAACCGCATATACCTGAGTAACTCGCTCTTCTTTTGTTTGAATCATTTTGGGGGTGAATTCTGCCTCCGATGAAATCCACATTACATTACCAACTAAGCGCTGGTTCATTTTCGCGTCTTTATCTATGAGTACTTCTACTTCTTGTCCTAGTTTTATATTTGGCAGTTGAGCTCCATCCACATATACTCGAAGCATTAATTCATCTAAATTTGCGATTTCATAGAGCGGTCTGCCTTGACCAACAAGCTCAAAAGGTTCTACAAATTTATTTAAAACAATGCCTTTTATAGGATTTGTAATAACCGCACGACTTAACTGATCTTCAAGCTGTGCTATTTTTATATGGGCAACTTCAACCTCAGCATTCACCGATTTTTTCTGTATTTCCACCGCTTGAACTTGTGATTGCAAAGTAACAACCTGTCCACTTGCAGCATCTAATTGTTGCTGAGTGGATGCATTCTCTTTTCTTAGGGATTCAATTCTAGCCAGCTCTTTATTTGCTGTAACCAATTGAGATTCATACACATTAGATTGGGCATTTAAAGTACCAATTTTTGTTTTCACGGATTGGATAGTAGCTTCCAATTCTTTCTTTTTTAAGTGAAGTTGAACCGTATCAATTAAGCCAACCACTTCACTTGCAGCAAGGCGTTTGCCTTCTGCTACATCAAATGAAAGTAGCTTCCCTGCGGCTTCGCTTGAGATGATTGTTGCATCTACTTCAAACTGACCGTACGCATCCGATTTATCTTCGCTACTACAAGAAATGGCTACAAAAACCATCAACAACATTCCCAGTTTATATCTCAATTCCATGCTATTCCTTTTTTTGTTAAATACTCAATATTCAATTTTATCAATTCAATTTGGCGTGCTTCTAGCTCTAAACGAGCTCTATGCTCGGCATTCAGCTCAGTCAACCATTCGGTTGATGTTATTGCGCCATTGTCGAGCAAGCTTTTCTTTTCTTTCACAACTTCTTCCCTTAAAAGAACAATATTTTTATCAAGCTCAATTTGATCTTTCAAAGCTATAATCTGCATATAATTTTGGCTGAGCCCACTTTCTAGCTGACGCAGAAACGCATCCTCTTCCGTATCAATTTTTTTCTGTTGAAGCTTTAGTACTTCTGTTCTTTTAGATGCATTCCGCCAACTTCTAAATTCCCATTGTGCCTTTAGTCCTACCATCCAATAAAGCTGCATGTCATCGTCAAAAGCATTGAGCCCTGGCCTTGAATATGCCGTTCTTGCAAAGGCAGCAAGAGTGGGCAATTTATCTACTGCTACCAAACCAACCTGTTCATTAATCAGCAACTTTTGGTTTTTCAGTAAATTTAATTCGGCTCTATTTATAGTCTCAGTATCTTTTTGCTCTAGTTCGCTTAACTCAGGATATACCAAACTAGGTTGGCTTTCAAAATTGGATTCTAGAATGAGACCAAGAGTTTCATAGCCAACATTAATTGAAGATTTAACAGCAATTTTCTGTTGTTCTAATTTCATAACCTCAGCTTGTAGAACTAGTTCGTTTCCTTTTAAAATCAGTCCGTTTTTTACTCTTGCTGCTACTAATTTCAACTGGGCTTCAATATCTTCAGACATTAACTCTAGCGTAGAATATTGCTTTTGCAAAAGTATAATCCCGAAAAACAGTTCATCAATTTGTCTACGAATCTTGTATAAATCTAGCTCAATAGAAGCATTTTCAACTTGATCTCTGATGATTTCAATTTTATTAAGAGCACGTACTTTTCCCCCATCATAAATAGGCTGATTTATATCTAGCCCTACACTGTAATGATCTTTACTAAAAGCTGGTGATGTTGTCCCAGGAGCCGCAAAAGGAATTTCTGTCACTTTCGACTGATAGCTGGTACTAGCACTCAGTAATAAATTTGGATAACGTCCCGTTTGGTTTAATTGCCGATTAAAAGCGGTTATTCTATTCTGTATCTCAAACTTTTCTGCTATGGGATAATGATCTCTCACTCGTTCGTAAGCTTCCTGAATACTAAATGTGGTGCTTGTATTTTGTGCGGCTAGGGATACGCTTCCGAGTAAAAATATCGTCAATAGAAGTGCTTTGGCGGTGTTCATATAATCACTCCATTAAAAATTATATCTGGAATTAGCTTTCTGCGCTCTTCTAAAAAATCATTAAAATCTTCATCGCTTAAATGGAAAATAGTCTGGACCATGTTTCTGCCAATCATAGGCATCATGCACATGCTAATTATATTTATTAGAAACTGATCGGGTGCAATTCTTCGAAATTTACCTACTGCAACACCTTCCTCAATTTGCTCTATAAACTCCTCTGGAAATTGAACATGTTGCACTTGCATAAATTCACGGAATCTTTCTGGGTTTTGATTCATCTCGTGCACAACAAAAGCGGGTAGATGCGGATTTTCTGCATAAACATCGTGATAGAAGTTTACTACGTCTTCTACTTTAGCTCGTAGAGGTTTATCACTGGCTAAGATTGCCATTAAACCTGGCATTATCTTCTTAACCCCTTGTTTAAATACCTCTTGAAAAAGTGTACTCTTATTTCTGAAGTAATAATGTAGCATCGATTTATTGATTCCCGCTTCATCTGCTATTTCTTGCATTCGGGCGCCTTCATACCCTCTTAATTGAAATACATGCTGAGCAGCTTCAAATATTCGTTCTTCCGTTTCCTTTTCCATGTTTATAATCTATTCACTTTTGAGTTTATGCCGTATTGTAAGAAATTTCACTGCGTGGTTCAACCATTTGGTTGATATTTTTGTGTTTTAAATTTTCGAATTATTGACTCTTTTAAATGTTAATTGGAAGCTTTTGATGCAGTTCAATGTCTCTTGGCTAAATGGTCTCCAATATTAAACATTGAATACGTAAAGCCTTCACGTTGTGTGATGGCTGAAGACAACTCTCTATCGAGATCGAAATAAAAATTAAAATATGAGAATGGAGCTAAAAGCAGATTGTTGCAACACACGCTTATAACTGGTTTCTAATGGGATTTTGAAATTATTGCCCCGACAAAGGTCGAGGCATTAAATATAAACCTAGAACTTACTTCTACAAACAAACCTTAGCTTTTAGATTATGATCGATAATTGAGTTAAGTTAATTTCTAATAACGATCATTCTTAACATCCTCCCAAGCACCTAAATGTGCTCTAAACTTGCCGTTGGTAATACTAATTGTATCTGGATATTGACGTGCCAGTTTAGAAAACTCACTCTCCGTCTCCTCTACTACTACTCTCATGGCAAAGGTGCCATAAATTATTATGCTACCTGAATCGAGCGTGTCGGTTTTTATGATAAGTCTATTCATGCTATCCTTAATAGGCTTATATCTTGAAATTCCAACATCCCCATCTTTTTCGCTAAACCGTGAACCAGTAAAAGCAAAGATTTGATTAAGGTAAATATCCATTACATCATATTCCTCCTTATCCTTTAGATATTCTTGATAGAAACCTATATATCTGCTATAAAAAGGTGTGATTTGAGGTTTGAGATTGTTGTAATTGTAACCATAAATACCTAGCCAGTTAGGGGTTAGACTTCCAATAGTTGCGCGCACTCCTTCAAACTCAACCAACTCGCCATTAATTTCAGCACGAAGATACGCTTCTATGGGTTCCTCTTCCCTAGCTTGGTTCGGAGCATTGCAACCTGAGAGTATTAGAATTAAAAACAAGATATTTATTGACAATATAAATCCTTTTGGCATTACTATTTTAAGTAGTTTCATTTTGTGTTCTCTCTATTTTAACAAAGTAATTTTCTTTGTATAAAGATTATTTCCAGTCTGCAGGTGAACTAAATACATACCACTGGCCAAATAACTAGCATCAAAAGTTACCGAGTGGGTGCCCCTTTCTTTTTTTCCATTAACTAAAACCGCAACCTCCCGCCCTGCCATATCATACACGTTGAGCTATACCTCCTCTGGTTGCACTCAAGAAGTTTCTCTACTAGAAGACATTAGAGATTCCGTTGAGCTTTACCTCCTCTGGTTGCACTAGGGCAAAACTAACTTGGGTAGTTGGATTAAAAGGGTTTGGATATGAATCCAATAATCCCACCTCGCTATTGTCACCTTCTACATGAGCGGCCTCCACCTTAAGAAGAGGTTCTTCACAAAATATTTGGTGTGGGTCGTCACAATCTGCAAGCACATGTACGCCTGAAAAAGCAACTGCTTGCTGTCCTGTGCTAGTACTGGCAGTAAGTTTTGTATACCAAACACCTGGGGTTAATACTGGAGAAAAGGTTTGACTAGTTGACTGGATACTCCCATAATTGAACGGATCCTGAGTTATTTTCCAAGCATAAGAGTATGAGCCACTTCCACCGCATACATTTGCATTAAAGACTACATTTGAAAATTGAGTTGGGTATGCCGTAATACTTACAGTTGCTCTAAGCTCATTCGGGTTGCGATAATCAGCGATAGTGCTTGCCGTCTCTTTTAATACTTTATAATTTTCACGTTCATTTGAAATCCCTGTGCCTTTCCCACGATAGAATACATTTGGATTTGATAATCTTTTTACCTTGCTAAAACTTGTATTACCCGTTTCATCCCAAGTATATGCCATTATGGTAGCACGATAGTTTTTAACCATACCTAAGAATCCTGATCGATACATGAAACGATGTCCAAAACCATATGCAAACGGCCCATTTGGATCAATTGGATCCATTGGGTGATGCTGAGCACCTTGCAAATGACCAACCTCATGCGCAAGCGTGAAATGACCAGCGGTAGCATAATCTGCCACAACAAGAGCATACGCATTATTAGAACCAGGATAAATACCAGAGGCCACTCCTGCAATATTATTATAATAAGAACCTGTTAATAAAATAACTAAGTCAGCTTGGTATTGGTCCCGTAGGTTTTGCACATAACTATCCGAGCTAAATCTATTTAAATCAAACTCAACGTCATTTGTCTCACTAAAATTAATCTGCTGGGCATGTGCCAATTGCATCCGTAGATTGGTAACTTGACTTTCTGAATATGACTCGTTCATTTCTTGAATTGCCAAATATATGAGACTGTTTATATCTTTGCCGTATGCAGCAGCGGCTGTGTATAAAACCATAACTGATTGCATTTCAGGACTACACCTTGGGCCACTTTGCGTCGTAATTGGTGCGTTTATAATTCCTGTTTGAGGGTCAACATTTTTGGCAGAAGAGGTTTTTATATTTACCACATCATTTGTATTTTGGTTGATATGTTCTAAGTTTAGCTTAATCAAAGCATGCATACCTGTTTTATCCAAAGACCGAAGTTCATAAAATGTCCCTTCTATCTCTATGTTGCCAGTAACTTCGCCATTTTCATCAACCAAAAATGTTGCCTCTCCTACTTCTGATTTGTCTTCCTCACTTATCAGCACCCCACTCCACACATAACGAGTATCCGTAACAGAGAATATACTCGTCCTTTTTACCAAAACTTTTTTGCATTATTAGTTTTTTGCAGGTTGATTTCTCTTTGCGAAATATCAAAGTTAAAACTCAAAACCATTTCTTTATACAAGTCTAGTGGTAAGGTAACTATAGATATTTTTTCACTTTTTTGTGCTTTCTCTATGACATTCAATCTTAGAACTTCTTCAGCAGAGTTCAATTGTTTCCGGCTATTTTCTGTAAATAATTCTTTTACATGCCCTTTTATCTGCGATTTATTTTCATATTTATTCTGAGCTAGTGTTATTTCAAAAGCAACAGTGTTAATTATTATTACACTAACAACACATACAAATATCTGTTTTATTATACTTTTCATGGCCTCTCCATAAGTTTATATTCATGGTAACTAACTTAAAAGAGGATTGAGAGTACAAAATGTTACATAAATATAAATAATTATTATTATTTCAACTATCTTCAAAAATACAATAATATCCTTAATCAGTATTTAGTTGCTACCCCTTCATATATTATCATATTTATAATGTGCTCTATAAAACAATATTCTTCTTAAACACCTCCTGAAAAAGCGCGCTTTTATTTCTGAAGTAATAATGTAGCATCGATTTATTGATTCCCGCTTCATCTGCTATTTCTTGCATTCGGGCGCCTTCATACCCTCTTAATTGAAATACATGCTGAGCAGCCTCAAATATCCTTTCCTCAGTTTCCTTTTCCATAGCCATAATCTATTCACTTTTGTGTTTGTCACTTATACTATGAAATTAAACTTTATAGTACAACCATTTGGTTGATGCTATTTGCAGCTAAAATTTGTTCTAAACTTATGGGAACTTTCAACCGCTGAATTTGTTTAAAAAATTAACAATATTGAGCTCTTCACATATTCTTCATTTTTGATAAATACGTTGAAGATTAATTACTAATCAACCAACCATATTAAATCATGAATATTCTAATTTCACTTTTATCAATCTTATTTTTTGTGCAGCCTACAGCTGACAAAAATAACACTCCAGTAATAACAAATTTTGCGGATACCACAGAGATTGTTATTGAGAGCACAGATCAAATGACTTTTAACCTTAAAGAGATTAAAGTAAAAGCTGGAACTACAGTTAAACTTACTCTACACCATGTGGGTAAACTTCCAGTACAAGCAATGGGCCACAACTGGGTTCTTCTAAAGCCTAATGTAGTTATCAAAGATTTTGCTATGGGTGCAATAAGCGCTAGAGACAATGATTATATCCCAAAAGATACTAAGGATGTAATTGTTCACACTGATTTAATTGGTGGCGGCGAATCTACAACTATAGAGTTCAAAGCTCCTGCAAAAGGCGAATATTCTTTCCTATGCAGTTTCCCAGGCCATTACGGCTTAATGCAAGGTAAGTTTATTGTAGAATAAACCCTTTTCAATAGATTAATTAAAAGCTCAGTTAATGAAAATTAGCTGAGCTTTTTTTATGCCCTATTGAAACTATGGCTAGCCATTAAGACTTGGTCATTCTTATAGATGTTTGGTAATTCGGGGACAAAAAAACCTAATCACTCCCTTTAATTCCAACAGAGGGGTCATTCTGATCCCGAAGAACTCAATCCTTACCCATAAATAGCTTTATTGATAGCCTCTCGAACGTATTTGATTCCTACTGTATTCTTAGAGGTGGGCACAATGGAGTTACTAAAGCCAAGCTTGGCAGCTTCTTTTCTACGCTGTTCAATATGTGGAACTGTGCGAACTTCTCCACCCAGACCAACTTCCCCAATAAAAACGGTACTCTGATTGATGGCTTTATCTGTTAAGCTAGATACAAGTGCACAACACACTCCCAAATCGCCAGCAGGATCGTTTAGTCTAAAGCCGCCCGCTATATTTAAATAAACATCATGATTCGAAAAATTATATCCAGCTCTCTTTTCTAATACTGCTAGAAGTAGCGCTAATCTATTTCGATCGAAACCATTTGATGTGCGTTGAGGTGTACCATAAGCTGAACCCGTTACAAGCGCCTGCACTTCGATCAGTAGCGGCCTAGTCCCTTCCATGGTACAAACTATAGCATTTCCGCTTATACCCTCTGTACGGTCAGAAATGAATAATTCAGAAGGATTTGTCACCTCTCTCAAGCCTTGTTCATTCATCTCAAATACTCCCACCTCTTGAGCTGGACCAAATCTATTCTTAAGACTTCGAAGTAAGCGATAGGTGTAGTTTTTATCGCCTTCAAATTGCAATACAGTATCAACCATGTGCTCTAAAACTCGAGGACCTGCAATGTCTCCCTCTTTAGTAACATGACCTACAATAAGAGTGGTTATATTCTTCTTTTTGGCAAGTTGTTGCAACATGGCAGCACATTCTTTCACCTGTTGAATACTGCCCGGCATACTCTGAAGCTCTGTTCTGTACACCGTTTGGATAGAATCAATAATTAGTAAGTCGGGTTCTGTCTTTTGAGCTTCTTGAATTATTTTATCAACTTGAGTCTCGTTGTAAATAAGTAGTTTGGATGAAGCTATACCCAGTCGCTCAGCTCGCTGCTTTATCTGCCCAGCCGATTCTTCGCCAGCGCAATAAAGAATGCTTAATTCTGGGTTTGATTTAGCAATTTGGAGCGTTAAAGTGCTTTTACCAACACCTGGTTCGCCGCCGATTAATATATAAGCTCCGGGTAAAAATCCGCCGCCTAAAACTCTATCTAGCTCGCTTATATTACTAAAAAAACGAGACTTCTCGGACGTTTCTACCTCAGCAAGCTGCTGTGGCTTTTCGACTGTTACTAGCCCACTAACTTTAGCCTTGTGTTCAATTTCTTTAGTCGCTTTATCTGTCTCAACAAATGTATTCCATTCGTTACACGACGGGCAACTCCCCAACCATTTTGGAGAGATATGGCCACAGTTTTGACACTCAAATTGTGTTCTGAGCTTTGCCAATTATTTATCCTCAGTTAGCTCTACCACTGTTCTATTTATATACCATGTAGTTGCAAACATACCGAACGCAATACTAAAGTAGTAGCTTATAATACGCCACAAAAATACTGCTAAACCAATAAATGATGTTGTTTCAATTAATGGGCCTTGAAATAACACAAATAGTGCTTCAACACCGCCACTTCCGCCCGGGGTAGGAACTACCAAAAATGCTAAATTCATCGCAAGGCTACGTAATACCGAAAGAATTTCTGGGGCTGGTAATAAGCTTAAAATTACGATTGGGGCTAATGCAACTCTACATAACCAAGACATGGTAGACAGTACAAAAGCTTTTATTAAAAAACTAAATGGTCTTCTGCGTAATTGATGTGCATATTCTTCTAAATTCTCTGCTTCTTCTTCAATTTTACCTTGAAATCTTCGTAGATAAGGTAACCTGAAAATAAAATTAATAACTTTTTTAATGGCTGCAGGATTGATTAACACCCCATAAGCTAATAAGGCAGCATAGCTTAACAATCCTATATATAGTAAGATCATAGATGCTTCACCTATAAAGCCAATATCGGAGGGAACTACATCGTAATAGATTCCTGCAAATAATAAGATTGGAATAGCAAGAGCAAACCAGATTTGGTCAAGTAATACCCCATATAACACAATGGCGGTAGATTCGCCTAGTTTCAATCCTTCACGGGTCATGGCGTAAGTAGCCATTGGGGCGCCACCAATTGTTGAAGGCGTAACTGCAGAGGTAAAATCCCAAACCAATATGGTTCTAAAAGCTCCCATCCAAGTAATCTGTCGTTCTGAAAGGAACCGAATTTTGGCTGCACCAAACCAAACTCTTAAAAATGAAACTACCAAAGCGATTACAAGTCCAGGTAATCTTTTAGGTGCTAAATGCGTTAAAACCCCAGGCGTATACGTGTACCAAATTACCGCAGCCATAGTAAACACACTTAAGCCAATTGAAATAAAAAGATATTTCTTTGATATGAAACTCTTTGGTTCTTCTATAAATGTAGCCTGCTTATTCAAATAAAAATTTATTTAACTGTAGTATAAAAAAAAGCCCTAGCGGAAAATCTAGGGCTTGTAAATCTACGAAATAAATTAGGCAATCGTGATGTCTTCATTCAAATAAACATCCTGAATCATATTCAGCAATTTAATGCCTTCATTGAGTGGACGTTGGAATGCTTTTCTACCACTAATTAAGCCCATTCCACCGGCTCTTTTATTAATAATAGCAGTTTTTACAGCATCAGCGAAGTCATTATCGCCAGAAGCACCACCAGAGTTGATTAAACCTGCGCGTCCCATATAGCAATTTGCTACTTGGTATCTTGTTAAATCAATTGGGTGATTTGTTGATAGCTCACTGTAAATTCTTTCATCTAATTTACCATAAGTAGAATCACCAGCGTTTAATGCTTTGTAGCCACCGTTATTCTCTGGTAATTTTTGCTTGATAATATCAGCGCCTAAAGTGGTTCCAATGTGATTAGCTTGGCCTGTTAAATCAGCAGAGCTATGATAATCAACGCCATTTACTTTAAAGGCATCATTTCGTGTGTAGCACCATAGAATAGTTGCCAATCCAAGCTCATGTGCATAAGCAAATGCTTCTGCTACTTCTTGAATTTGACGGTTTGATTCTTCTGAACCAAAATAGATAGTTGCTCCAACTGCCGCAGCTCCCATGTTGTATGCTTGCTCTATATTACCAAACATAATTTGGTCGTATGTATTTGGGTAAGTAAGCAATTCGTTGTGATTAATTTTAACCACAAACGGAATTTTATGTGCGTACTTACGCGACATTGTAGCTAGTACACCAAACGTTGATGCTACCGCATTACAACCAGATTCAATTGCTAAATTTATGATATTCTCAGGATCAAAATAGTCCGGATTTTTTGCAAATGATGCGCCTGCTGAGTGCTCAATACCTTGGTCAACAGGTAAAATTGATAAATAGCCTGTTCCACCAAGTCTACCGTTGTCGAATAGACGTTGCAAGTTACCTAAAACTCTGTTATTGCGGTCTGAAATGCTCCAGATATCATCCACAAATGTAGCTGATGGTAACGATAGTCTGTCTTTGCTTATAGTTGTACTAACGTGATCAAGTAGGTATGAAGTCTCGTCGCCGAGAAGCTCTTCAATACTCTTTATTCCAAGTGACATATTTTTCCCTTTTTGAAATTTGTTATTGTACCAAAAATATAGGGGTTAATCCTCGAAATGACTAGCCGAAATCGTGATTATTAGGTCTTTGCTCTTCATTCATCTTCTATAAATAACTATCTTTGGTAAAACTTAGAAGAATCATGAAAATCGACTCAATACAGCTTAAAGAAAAACCGCTTTTCCTTGCCCCCATGGAAGACGTAACCGACTCACCCTTTCGCCAAATATGTCGTCAAAAAGGTGCTGATATAGTGTTTACGGAGTTCATTAGTTCTGAAGCACTCATTCGCGACTCCGAAATTGCTTTGCATAAAATGAGCTTTTCTGAGAGTGAGAGACCTTTTGGAATCCAGATCTTTGGTGGCAGAGAAGAGGCAATGGAAGGCGCTGCTAAAGTTGCAATGAACAACAATCCCGATTTAGTTGACATCAATTTTGGCTGCCCTGTTTATAAAGTTGTAAACAAAGGTGCCGGTGCTGCATGCTTAAAAGATATGGGTTTAATGGAACGTATGGCAGGCATTGTAGTAGATGCAGTTACCGATCGTCCTGTTACTGTTAAAACCAGACTTGGCTGGGATGACGACACTATTCGCATTCAAGAAGTTGCGTTAATGCTTCAAAGTGTGGGCGTAAAAGCGTTGAGTGTACATGCTCGTACTCGTCAACAAAAATACAAAGGAGACGCTCGCTGGGATTGGCTTAAAAAACTTAGAGACACCCCCGGTCTTGAAATTCCTATTATCGGAAATGGTGATGTTAACACCCCTGAACTTGCCAAACAAATGTTTGACGAAACAGGTGTTGATGGCGTAATGATTGGCCGTGGTGCCATTGGCAATCCTTGGATTTTTGAACAAGCGCACCACTACATCGAAACGGGGGAAAAACTACCTGAGCCAACACTACAAGAAAAACTACAGGTTTGCGCCAATCAGCTAAAGCTGTCGGTTGATCATCAAGGCGAGAAGTACGGTGTTATTATTATGAAAAAGCACTATGGCCAGTACCTCAAGGGTATCAGGAATGGAAAGAAATTGCGCCTCGAGTTAATGAAACACAACGAAATGGATCCCATTCTTGAGATTCTACTGAACTTTAAAGAAGAAGAACTATTCGCCCTTACATAGGATAATAGATTAGCTATTTAGCTAAATCAAAGGTATATCGAATTCCAAAAGAAAAGATAAAAGGCTCGTAAATAAAATTAAGTTCTTTTTGTAAAGGAGCAGCATAGCCCATTTGGAATTCAGCCTTTAAACTTTCCCAACCTAAACGTACAAATACAGAGGGCTCAAAGAATGTTCCTGCTTCAGTTTTATCGTGCGTGGCGTTTGAGGTTTCAAATTTTGTGAACATAATTTGGTTCATTCTCAAAGCTAAGCCAATATCTGCTAGTCTGGTTTCTAAACCGAGGTTAGACTGTATGAATAGATTTGTAAATGAACCCTTGGCAGTCACTATCTGCGGACCAAAAAAATCAAACACATCTACAGATTCTGAACTTCCAAGCCCAAGCCCTGCTAAACCTTCGAATCGACCATATTTACCCAACTTTTTGAAGTAGTCCACCCCACCTTCAATAGTAAAATGTTTATGATCTGGACTTGATGTCCCATCTCTATTTGCAACAGATACGGCAGCTACTACCCCTAATTCTTTAGTTATTGCATAGCCACCTTGTACATCAATGCCATTTGTCCCAGAATAAAGGGCTATATCTAACTCCCCTTTTTCTTCCATAAAATGTGTATGCTTAGCAGTTGGTACATATACCGTTGCACAAGCAGAGGCCATCAGCAAAAAAAGCAAATTAGTTCCTACAAATACTCTATTCCCTTTTCCCATCTTAACTAAATTTAATTATGGTTAGACATTCCATTAAGTTGCACCAAATAATATAATTTTAAGTCAACTTTATACCTATACCCATTAAAAATAAACTTTGAACCTTTTTTACTTCCTCTACGTATTAAAAAGGAAATACAAACCCATCTAGATATTATGTTACAAAGATTAGCCAGAGTATTAAGATCTTTTGTTGGTGCCGCTGGCATTGCTGCATCTCCCATTAAAGCAATTACGGGAATTGTGATAAGCCTAATCATTCCCTACCTACTTTGGTCTTTTCTAGGCGGTTTTGGAGTGGCTCTCATCCTCTTGGGCTTAGGATGGCTTATCTGGTGGATGGCAAAAAAGTAATAGCAACTCATTCAGTAGTATTTAAAGCATAAAAAAAGGGAAAGAAGAACACAGCCTACCTTTCCCTTTCTAGAATTTTATAATTGCCTTATAAATACTCTCTTCCTATAAATCCTTTTAGAACTTCAGGAACTCGAACCTTACCATTTTCTTCTTGGTAAGCTTCTAAAATAGCCGCAACAACACGTGGTAAGGCTAAGCCAGAACCATTTAGTGTATGCACCATCTCAATATCTTTTTCATCTTTGCGATAACGTAGTTGCATTCTACGAGCTTGAAAGCTTTCAAAATTAGAGCAAGAGCTCACTTCCAACCATCTCTTTTGGCCCGGACTCCATACTTCTAAATCGTATTTTTTCGTTTGGGTAAAACCCATGTCGCCTGTACACATCAATAGCGTTCTGTATGGTAGCTTCAAAGCCTGTAACAATTTTTCGGCATGCTCTTTTAGGCTTTCCAATTCTTCGTACGAGTCCTCAGGTTTCACAATCTTTACGAGTTCCACTTTGTCGAATTGATGAAGTCTGTTTAATCCTCGAACATCTTTTCCATAAGAACCTGCTTCACGGCGCCAGCAAGGGGTGTAACACACATATTTAACAGGCAGTTCTTTTTCGGTTAAAATCTCATCGCGATGAAAGTTAGTAACCGGAACTTCTGCTGTAGGAATCAGAAAAAACTCATCCCTAGGAATAGTGTACATCATATCCTCTTTATCGGGTATTTGGCCAGTTCCACGGGCTGAATCTTCATTTACAAAATAAGGAGCCTGTAATTCTGTATAGCCTGCATTAACTCCTTCATTTATAAAATAATTAATGAGTGCGCGTTGCAACTGTGCCCCCGCCCCTACATAAAATGGAAATCCCGCGCCTGTTACTTTAACACCTCGTTCAAAATCAACCCAGCCGTAACGCTCAATAAGCTCCCAATGGGGTTTACGCCATTCATCTTTATTTGGCTCCCCCCAAGTAGCAAAAACTTCATTGTCTTGTTCATTTTTCCCAACAGGTACGCTAGGGTGTGGCACGTTTGGGATTTTTAAAAGTAGATTTTCGCGCTCAATCTGAAGCGTCTTTAAATCTTCCTCAAGTTCTTTTACTCGCTCTTTATCTTTAGATGTTGTTGCAATTATTTCCTGTGCCTCTTCTTTCTTTCCCTGCCCCATTAACACACCAATTTTCTTGGCGTTGGCGTTACTCTCAGTGCGTATTGCATCTACCTTTTGCACTAGTGCACGCCATTCCTCATCCTTTGTTAAAAGCTCATCTACTAAAGAAGCATCTTTCTCTCCTTTATTGAGCATCCCTGTTTTAACACTTTCTACGTTCTGTTTTATATAGTTTATGTCGAGCATTCTACTTATTCATTATTTAATTCAGTAACTCTGAAGATAAGCTCTATTACTATTTATATTTTCTTTTTTTTGTGATTATTAATTGCAAATAAACCTATAATAATTGATGAGTTTGAGGCATTGACTACCTAAAATAATTAGGCTATTTTCAAAAACATCAACAATTATTAGGTTATAAATTAGCGTATGAATTATCTATTAGACGAAATTGACATTTCTATTTTAAATCACCTCCAAAGTAACGGACGGGCGCAACGTAACAGAATTGCTGAGTTAGTTGGTTTATCGGTCCCTTCTGTTTCTGAGAGAATGAAAAAACTTGAAGAACGTGGTTTAATTGTGGGGTATAACGCAATTTTAAGCAACAAAGACTTTCAGTTTGATATAACAGCCTTCATCTATGTTCATGTAGATGGCTCAGAACATTATGCAAATTTTGTTGATGAAGCTTTAAAGGAACCCGAAATTCAAGAATGCCACTCTATAACTGGCGATGGCTCTCATTTTATTAAAGTTCGTACAAAAAATACCCGTTCATTCGAACAGCTGCTCTCTCGAATCCAAAGTTGGAAAGGGGTAAACAAAACACGTTCTAATCTGGTTCTCTCAACCTTTAAAGAAACCAGAATTTTACCAATTGAGCAGGCAGTAGAATTAATAAAGCAATAAGCCGAGATAAAACTTACTTACTTACCATCAATTGCGTAACTTACGCCATTATGACAGACTAAAAAGTAAGATATGGATCGCGAAGTATTTCAAGAACAATATGGCCTATTAGGCACCTCGCCAGAGATGCGGCATGTTGTTGATAAAATTATGCAGGTGTCTAAAACAGACATTTCTATTCTCTTGCAGGGAGAGAGTGGTGTGGGTAAAGATGTTACCGCACGTGCAATTCATGCTATGAGTAACCGTAACCGTGGTAATTTAGTAATTGTAAACTGTGGCGCTATACCCGAAGGCATTATCGAAAGTGAGCTTTTTGGCCATGAAAAGGGCGCTTTTACAGGGGCAAGCGATGTAAGAGAAGGTTATTTTGAGAAGGCCGATGGAGGAACAATTTTTTTAGATGAAATTGGTGATACTCCAAAAAATGTGCAGGTTAAACTACTTCGCGTTCTAGAAAATGGCGAGTATTTTAGAGTTGGTTCAAGTAAACTTCGAACAGTTGATGTTCGTGTTATAGCTGCTTCTAATAAAGATTTATGGCAGTTAGTTAAAGAAGACGAATTTCGAGAGGATTTATATTACCGCCTCGATACAGTTCAAATTCACATACCAGCTTTACGTGAGCGACCAGAAGATATCGCCCCAATTTTTAGAAAGTTTGTTAAAGAATTTTCAGTGAAATATGATTCCGTTTTTAAGGGTTTTTCAGATGATGCTACCGAGTTACTACTCTCTTACCGATGGCCTGGAAATATTCGTGAGCTTAGGAATGTAGCCGAGCAATTGGTGGTACTAGAGAAATCACAATTTATAGACGCCAACAGACTTAAGAATTATTTGAAGGGACGTCAAAAACAAGGCTCTGCTGATAATTTACCAATACTAGCACAGAGCCAGGAATCTCAAAAAGACACAAATAACGATTTCAGTCGCCGTGACCGAGAACTCGTTTATAGGGCTTTAGTTGAACTAAGAACTGACATTAGTGATGTAAAAAAGATGCTGGCTAATTTTATATACTCTACTTTTTCGAGTAAAGATATTAAAGCATTACCACCCGCTATAAGAGATGAAATTAAAACTGGCGAAATTTCCAATCTACCTGTAGACTTCCCCAATCAGCATTCGGTTGGTGTGCAATCTGTGCCTCATTCCGATGAAAATGAAGTGGTAGAAAGTGATGAATCTGCCTTACTTAAGTTTTTTGGCGGCGAAGATATTCCATCTATTGAAGCCACTGAACGATTTCTGATTGAACAAGCTCTTACCAAATATGATGGTAATAGAAGAAAAGCATCAGACAAACTAGGTATTAGTGAACGTACTTTATACAGAAAACTAGATCAATACGGCCTTGAATAAATATCTTTCTATATTATTATTCACTGTTCTTATTACCTCTACGAGCTGTTTACGATATAGCTTTACAGGTGCTTCAATCCCTGCTGGGGTCAATACCGTCTATATCCCCTTTTTCCCAGATCGCTCTAATAGTGGACTAGGAGATTTAAGCGATAGGCTAAATGATGCACTTGTAGATCGTTTTATAAATCAAAGTAAATTGCGCCTTGCAAGCTCAGAAGAAAATGCTGATGCAATTTTAGATGGCTCAATAACTAGTTACTCTAACAGACCTTTTAGTATTAGTGGGGATGAAGTTGCAAGCCAAAATCAGGTTAGAATAACCATCACTGCTTCATTTCTATATACAGCAAATGATAAACCAGAATGGAGTAAGCCTTTTACCGGAAGTTTTAACTTCGACCCGACTAACGACCCTATTAATGGTGAGCAAAATGCTGCTAGTGAAGCATTAAAACAAATAACTAATAATATTTTTAACGATGCTGTAAGTAACTGGTAATTATTTTTGACAGTGTTGTTTAGAGAGCGTACTATTATCGAAATTGTATTTCATGTCCCAACTACCATTTAACATACCGCAATCACTAAGTTCTTATGTAGAACGATTTGAATCTGATTCAGATGCGGCAATTTCACGCTTAAAAACTCATTTGAGAAAAAGAGGGCCAGATGCTGTAGGTCATTTTCTACTTGCATGGTTTTATCATCTAACAAACGAAAACAAGCTTGCTATAAAAGAAGCGCTAAAAGCAAAAACTTATGCTTCTGGCAGTCCTTTAATGCAACATTTACACTACTTTCTTGTGCACCCAGAATTATTCGAAGCTACTATTCCTAATAATCACTACAGCTCTTCAAATAAGTTACTTCAAGCTAACAGAACCTCACCTATTTTAGATTTAGACGCACTTATTTCTATGCTCGAAGAAGTAGAATCGAAACGTATTCGAATTCCTACCGATGACGAACCTTTTAACGATACAGATTTAGGTGAAACAGCGAGTGATGTGGAGGATATAGCGTCAGAGACTCTTGCCAAAATCCATGTTATGCAGGGTAATAAAAAGGAAGCTATAAAAATCTATCGCCAGCTTATTAAACTGAACACGGATAAAGAAGACCACTACAACGAACAGATTAAAAAGCTTAGTTAGAGAAGGCTTTGGTACTGCATCCAAAAGTGTGTATAGCTGCCTTTGGTAACAATAGAAATCTCACAATGTGCCTCAAAAATGAATTTTGCTGAAATTTCGGTGGATTAGCAAGCATCTTTTATAACATAACCCTACCCACCAACACCTGTTTTTTAACTATTTAGCTCGAGATAAATCTCGGGGCTATTTATATTCTGGGAATCAAATCTACTCGTCAAATAAGACCAAACTCATGCCAAGAATGAATTACGATAAACCAACAGGCCTGACGAAGGGATTGTGTCTTTTTTCGTGGCCTACAGTAGTTGATGGGCCATGCCCAGAGTAGATAACAGTGTTATCAGGTAAAGTGAAGATTTTTTCTCGGATAGATTTCTCAAGTACATGAAAATCCCCTTTATACAAATCTGTTCTTCCGATACTCTCTCTAAAGATGGCATCCCCAGATATCAAAACACCTTTATTTTTGAAATGTAATGAAGTATGATCTGGCGCGTGTCCTGGGGTGTATAAACACTCAAACTTAAAAGATGCTATTTCAAAATTACCAGAGCTTGGTAATTTTTCGGGAGTAAAAGAAAATCCAACCTGATTTAAACCAAAGGCTTGAGCCTGCCCACCAAAGTTTTCCCACAAAAAAAGATCCTCTGTGTTCAGATATACTTTAACTGGAAATTCCTTAAGAGTTCGTTGTACGCCCATAACATGATCAACATGAGCATGAGTAAGAACAATAGCCTTTAACGATGCACCTGAGTCGTTCAGACTCTTTTTAAAAGAATTGAACTCCATTTCATTTACAAATCCTGGGTCTATTAAAAGAGCATCTCTCCCATTAATTAATAGGTAAGTGTTCTCCATAAATGGGCCGACTTCATAAATCTTAATTTCCATATAAGTCACATAAAAAAAGGATGCATCCCGTTAAAGAGCATCCTTAAAAGCATTAGAGAAAAAATGTTTTATTTCTTTTCGTACATGCGCTTAAAGCGATCAATACGACCAGCTTTAGATGCAAAAGTGTTGCTTTGCGTATAAAATGGGTGATTTTTAGAATCAATCTCACTTTTATACGTACCGTCTTTCACATTAAGCGTACTGCGTGTCTGAATTTCAGTACCATCGCTTAATACAACAGTAAGTTCTTTATAATCTGGGTGGATGCCTTGTTTCATATTCTTGGGTCGTGTTCGGTTTTTCTAAAGATGTTTAAGATAAGATTATATATGCGGTAATTCAATGTTTTATGCATCAAAATTTTCGGGGCCTTCGCCGAAGCCAGTAAAATGCGAAAACATAGAACCTAGCATGTCTGAATACACGTTTTGTTCATCTAAATCTTGCTTACTAAGCATAGAGTTTTGGTGTAGCGATTCTAGCACTAAATCCATCCATGCAAATGTTTCAAATTTATTACTTGCGTCTCCAAATTCGTCTACAAGCTTCGCCAAGCTTGGTATTGCAGCAAGCTCTTTCTGATATTCTGTACAAGGCACCACATCTGGTAGGTTCACCTCATTACCATCTGCGAACCAATCAGTAATAGCTTTGTATGTTTTTTTCTGCTGCTCATCTTTACTTTGTGGATCTGGGAAATGGTTTTTAAATGTTTGGTTTATAGCTTTCCCAATTATATGCTTTGCCACTTTCAGCGCGCCTTCTTGCTCTCCTTCGTACACAAGCTCGAGCTTTCCTGTTAGTGCAGGTACCATGTGGAATAAATCTGAAATTCTAACTGTGGTTTTATTTTCATTATTTATAATAGCACGGCGTTCGGCAGACGATATAACCTGCTCCATCGCAGTAATAGTCATTCTAGTTGAAACACCACTTTTTTGATCTACATATTCCGATTCTCGTGCTGCAAAAGCAGTACGTTCTATAATCTCTCTATAGATGGCAGGAAACTGTACTACAATATCATCTTCTCTGTTGTGCCAAGCTTCCTGCTGGGTAATTTGAATTGCCGTTTCTAAAGCTTTAGGATAGTGAGTAATCACCTGTGCATCTATTCGATCTTTTAGAGGAGTAATTATATTTCCCCTACTCGTATAATCTTCAGGGTTGGCCGAAAACGCCATAAATACATCAATAGGAATTCGAATATTAAATCCACGAATTTGAATATCCCTTTCTTGCATAATATTAAGCAGTGCAACCTGAATTCTTGGTTGTAAATCGGGCAGCTCATTAATAACAAAAAGGCCCCTGTTTGTTCTTGGAATCAATCCAAAGTTAATAACACTTTCATCAGCTAAACTCAGCCTATTTGCAGCAGCTTTAATAGGGTCAATATCACCAATCAAATCAGCTACAGTAGTGTCGGGGGTAGCAAGTTTTTCGCCATAACGCTCAGAACGATGAACCCAACTTATTGGGGTTTCATCACCTTTTTCTGCAATTAAATCTCTCGCATATTTTGACAACGGCTTATACGGGTCATCATTAATCTCTGAACCCGCAACAATGGGCATAAATTCGTCTAAAAAGTCAACTAAACCTCTTATAATCCTAGTTTTTGCTTGCCCTCTTAATCCTAACAAAATCAAGTCATGATGCGATAATATCGCATGCTGAACCTGAGGAATCACTGTTTTATCGTAACCAATAATTCCTGGAAATAACTCTTCCTTATTTCTAATCTTATGAATTAAATTTCGCCGTAATTCTTGTTTAACCGTCTCCGATTTCCATCCACTTGCTTTAAGCTCGGCCAAGGTATGTATCTGGTTATGTAAATCGCGCATAGTCTATTTTAAATTAATCGTTTCTCAAAAAATGATTTCTGATGTCAAAATCATTTTAAAGCTTCAGTTAGGGCTCTAGCTTTAACAAATGTTTCTTTCCATTCGTTTTCTGGAATTGAATCACTTGTTATAGCTCCTCCAACAGGATAGAATAGCTTTCCGTTCTGAATTAGAGCAGTTCTAATCACAACATTAAAATCAAAATCGTCATTTGGTTTTATATAACCCAAAGCACCCGAGTATATCCCTCTTTGGTAATTTTCAAGTTCATCAATAGCTTGCATAGTTGCAATTTTTGGGGCGCCTGTCATAGAGCCCATCGGGAAGCAAGCCTTTAAAATTTCTATGGAGTCTGATTTATCTTCCACTTCACAAATAACCGTAGAAACTAGCTGATGTACAGTTTTAAACGTTTGCACCTCAAATAGTTTACTCACCGAAACAGATCCCTTAGTTGCAATTCGGCTTAAATCATTTCTCACTAAATCTACTATCATAAGATTCTCCGCCCTCTCCTTTTCGGAGTTCAAAAGTTCTTGAATGGCTTCCTCTTCATTTTTTGAATCCCTTTTTATGGTGCCTTTAATAGGTTGAGTGCAAATTCTTTTTCCAGTTCGAGATAAAAAGCGCTCGGGCGAAGAACAGCTTACTCTTAACTCATCTAATTTCATAAATCCTGCAAAAGGCACAGGCCCGACTTCTTTCATTTTTTGATATAAAGCCCACGCATCGCCCTCAAAATCAAACTCTAATGCATGTGAAAGGTTGATTTCATAATACTCCCCTTCTGAGATTTGTTCTTGTGCACGCTCAATTTTATCTATGTAATTCGTTTTACTAATTCCTGATTTTAGATTAGCATTAAATGCTTTATCTATAACTTTTGGAAGTTGTTTAGGCACAGTACCTTTTAAAGCAGTTATCTCTCCAGCGTGATTTATTTCTAGTAGAATGCTTGGCTCGAAAAAAAACAAATCGGGCACTTCAATGAGGGCATCATTAATTGATTCAATATTTTCGAGGCTGTTTTTTAACTCATATCCTAGATAACCAAACAGCCATTTCTGACTTTTATTTTTATAGGCGACTAGCTCATCCCATGGATTTCCGTGGGACTCGACAATCTCTTTACCATCAAAAATCTCCGTTTTAAAGCCAGATGATTTTATCCAAGTGGCAGCACAGGTAGCAAAGTACGTAACATTACTTGCTGGGTGGTCGAGCATTTGTGACTCTAAAAGTATTACCTTTTGTTCATCTTTATAGTGCTCGATGAGTTGCGATATGATGTAATCTTTTTTATTCATTTTCTGTGCCGATAATAAGACTTCTTCATGATTTAAATGAAGCTTTTCTTATACTAGGACACAATCCTATTTTCCAATGATTTATAAACACTTACTTAAACCTTTTTTATTTGCCCAAAATGCTGAAAAAGCACACGACTGGGCTTTAAAAACTGCTTCTTCTACCCATCAATCCTCTACCCTCCAATTTCTTGCAAATGCAGTTTATGGTGGCTCTGATAAAGGCTTAGCTCAAAATTTAATGGGACTTACTTTCCCAAATCCTATTGGGCTAGCAGCGGGTTTCGACAAAAATGGGCGAACTATTAATGCAATGGCTGCACTTGGTTTCGGTTTTGTTGAAGTTGGAAGTATAACTGCAGTGCCTTCAAAAGGAAATCCTAAACCACGTGTTTTTCGATTACCTGAAGATCGCTCTCTAATTAATAGAATGGGATTGAATAACGATGGCGCTGAAGTAATTATAAATCGTTTAAAAAATTCACAATCAAAAATTCCGCTAGGTATCAATATTGCCAAAACAAATGATATGACTATTCATGGGGATGCGGCAATTTTAGATTACCAAACAAGCTATAATCTAGCTAAAACAGTGGCTGATTATATTACGGTCAATATTTCGTGCCCCAATACGGGTGAAGGGAAAACCTTTGAAGATCCTGCCGCACTTAAAGATCTACTTCAAGCCTTGACGCTCAAAAATGAGCCTGTTCCAACGCTAGTTAAGTTTTCGGTGGATACCAACAAGGAAACGCTATGGGAGCTTATAGCGCTTTGTGAAGACCTTGGGGTAGATGGCTACGTGGCTACTAACACCTCTTCTACTAGAACAGGTCTACAAACTCCTGTTGATGCCCTACAATCTATTGGGAATGGTGGTTTGAGTGGCGCTGCCATTGCGAATAAAAGCACTGAAGTAGTTTCTTGGATTTACGATGCTTTAAAAGGGAAAAAACCAATTATTGGGGTGGGTGGTATAGATAGTCCAGCTCAGGCTCTAGCCAAATTGGATGCTGGAGCTAATCTAATTCAACTTTACTCTGGCTTAGTTTACGAAGGTCCTGCGCTTTTAAAACGCATCAAAAAAGAATTGAGGGGCTTTGTATAGCTTTGAATTCTGAGGAAAATTTCATTCCTGATAATTGATCCCTGTTCATTGATAATTGTTAATTACCTGTATTAACACGAAGTTAAGCTTCTCACTGTGGCAGAAAATGACCTTTTAATATTCGAAAGGAAAAGTAATTGTACACTGCACAGTAATTGCTTCGCCTTCAAAAATAATGGGCTCAAAAGAAAGATTACCTTCAAAAGCATCTTCAATTTTAGCGCGCAATTCTTCAGGGTAGTCTTCTGTCATTACCTCAAACGATTGTACAATACCTCGTTGATTTATTACAAAAGAATAACTAATGGGTTGGGGCTCATCTTCACTAGTAAACTGTATAGCGTTCATAAAGCTCTCTATTCCACCTCGAACTACCGCTTCTTTTCCTATTTCATTACAAGTAGGAAAAGCTCCCACGATATTCCCCTCAAGCTCAGTGTTAGTTTCAAGAGTTTCTTTCGGTACCTCTTTAACAACAGGTTTCTGTAATTCTGTTTTTAGGGTGGTAACTTCACCCCTTAAAGGCGAGTTTTTAAAATAGAGCAAAAATAAATCTAAATTAGAACGAGCTAAGTCCCAATATTCTCCTTCATAAGGAAAGTTTAAACTTAAGTCTAAAGCGGGTAGTGTAGAGTCGCGCAACTCTTCTAGCTCTTTCCTATGAGCCTCTACCAAGGTAGTATCTTTTAACTGCTCAATGGCCTCTTTCTTATGTTTATTGAGAGAATCGCTTTGTTCTTTCCATTCTTGTTTTTGATTAATCCATCTAGATATATTTTGAGAATACGCCTCATCATTTTTGGCAAGATTTATATACTCTTGAGTACTTTTATATAAAACAACAGCTGCAGATGGGTCTTGAAGATTATTGACCGCCAAATCGGTTCCTGCCGCCGCTTTTTCAGAGATAGTTAAACTAGTATCTGCATTTATCTCATCATAAAGAATGGTTAATGTAGCTTCCTCAACTAAAAGATCCTCTTCAATAGGCAATTTAAATTTATCTGCTAGTCTTTTAGCATACCTCGAAGTTGGGTATCGATAAATAAGGGTTTCTGCATAATCTCGGGCTTTTAAACTATCGCCATTCACAAAACTTAATTCCGAAATAGAATAATATGACACAGGAGTTGTAGCACTGTTGGGGTAATTGGTAATAACTTGCGAGAAATAATGATTTGCACTGTCGGGCATGTCTAGCGACAAAAAGAATAAGTTACCTAGCTCATATTTAAGAGTTGCAATCTGTTCCTTCATAGAATCTTGCTCAGCCTCGCTAAAAGGCACGTTTGAGATGTCTATTTCTAGATCTGCACTTGTAAACCCAAAATTATCTTCTTTGTTGTTTGCAGCATCTGAAGCCTCATCCTCATTATTGTTTTTTAATGAGTTCTTGAGCAATTCTACAACACGCCAATTGTCGGCTAATGCTCTATCACCCCAAATAGCTCTAAATTGATTTTTACCTTCAGCCATAAGTGATGGACTTCTAACATTTAAGAACCCATTACTACTACTCGATTGCGGGGTTGATGGCCTCTGGTTAGATAGATTAACCATCACGTTTTGTTGCTGTTCAGCTTTGCGTTGTTCTTCAATTAATTGCTTTAATTTTTTCTCGCGTAAAGAAACAATCAATTCATCAAACTCAGCCTGTGGTAAACTTGCAACCCACAACAAACTATCTTTGTGCTGAATTTCATTTTTAATGCTAGAATATGCACCAAATGATTCAGATAACTCGCCCGCCATAAAGTTTTGTGGTAGCTTATCAGCATTTACATTTTGCTTAGCTGCCGTATCGTAATAGGCAGCTGCCATTCTAAAATTTGAAAATCCGTAACGCTGAATTTCTGCCAATCCATAATAAGTTTTTGCCATCGTTTCTGGCTTAGGTCGGCGTATTTTATCAGTTAACAGTTCCTTATATACTGCCTCAGCTTCTTTAAAACTGTTCATGGCTTGCAGAGTTCGCCCAATTTCATATTCCAACTCTGGCTTAAACTCTACGTTCTTATCATCCCTAACCATCTCCTTAAAAGTAGCAAGGGCGGTTTTGTAATCTCCTAATTGCCGAGCATTTTCCGCTTTCTTCCTTTTAGCTAGATACTGAAGATTATAATCGTAATAATTGTCCTCTACCTTCTTATATGCTAAAAGAGCTTGATCGGGTTCATTTAGCATATCAAACACTTGTCCCATTAAAAAGAAGCCTCTTTCCCTATAAATCTTTTGGCGAAGATTTGGAACCGATTCTTCAAGCAATGGAATAGCAAGTTCCCAGTTTTGTTGGCTAACGTAAAACTGTGCTAGCATGGCCTTGACCTCGAAGATATATTTTTTTGTCCAGATATCTTCGAGCAAAACAAGTTGCTCATTCAGGTATTGAATACCTTGGTCGAACAGGCCCATATCTAAATAGACTCTACTTTTCCAAAGTACAGCACGCTGAACAAAATCATTATCTTTGGTAGACTGGTATAGTTCTTGGAACTTCTGTTCAGCAGAATAGTATTCTTTCCTAAAGTAATACGACTTTCCGATAATGAGTATTGAAGGGTCTACCCATTTTGAGGTGGGATGCTTTCTTAATACATCCGCACCTTTATTTATTGCTTTCTCAAAATCTTGAGCCCCACTATTTACTGGAACCTCATGTATACGTATTGGTATTTCTGATGAATACTCAACCTTTACATTAAGTACTTTATCTAAACCTGCCTCATAACTTTTGTCAGCATTATAAAAGGTGTTGTAGTGTGCAGTAAAGTTATCCCAATTAGACTTTAAACTCCCACACCCACCAATTACTGCTGTTATTACAAGAAGAATTAGAACTTTTCGAACCATAGAATGATTTTTACTACAATCAGCTATTAATTATTCAATTATACTAACTTTAATCATATTAGTACGGCCACGTTTCGCAATTGGCATACCAGTAGCTATAATTACACGGTCTCCTTTTTTCACAAAACCGTTGTCTTTTAAATGATCTTCCATAAGCTTAACGCTAGTATCAGTATCTAAAATATCTTTAATTTTAACTGAACGAACGCCCCAAACTAGATTGAGTTGGCGCCGAACCTTCTGGTTTTCTGTAAAAGCTACAATTGGCACTTTCGGTCTAAATTTAGCAATTCTACGTGCGGTACTACCTGAATGAGTAATGGTACCTATAATTTTTGCATCCACATTTTCTGCAAGTGTAACGCACGAATATGAAAGAGATTCTATAATCTGTTTTTCTTTCCATTCTGGCTTACGGTACTTCAGGCTGTAATATAGTTGTTCGCGGTTATCTTCAACCGATCTACAAATACGATCCATAACACTTACCGCTTCGTTCGGATATTTACCAGCAGCTGTTTCTCCAGAAAGCATTACTGCATCGGTACCATCTAGTACCGCATTAGCAACGTCTGAACTTTCCGCTCTAGTTGGGCGCGGATTGTTCATCATAGAGTCTAGCATCTGAGTAGCCGTTATTACGGGTTTGCCAGCCATTCTACATTTCTCAATAATCATTTTTTGAACAATAGGAACTTGTTCGGTAGGTATTTCAATTCCTAAATCGCCACGTGCAACCATTATTCCATCTGCTTCTTCAATTATTTCGTCAATAACCTCTAAGGCTTCTGGTTTTTCAATTTTTGCAATTATAGCAGCTTGGCTACCTGCAGCTCTAACTCTAGAGATAATATCTCTAACATCTTTTGCAGAACGCACAAATGAAAGAGCTATGTAATCCACATCTTGAGTAATTCCAAACGCTAAATCTTTAATATCTTTATCGGTTAGTGCAGGAATGGTAATTTTAACATTCGGAAGGTTTACACCTTTACGCGACTGTAGCAACCCACCCACCACTACTTTTACCATAAGGTGATCTTCGTGTTTCTGTGTAACTTCAAATTCAAGTAATCCATCATCTAATAAAATGGTATTACCAACCGCAGCCTCTAGAACTAAGTTTTTAAAATCGATGGGGATTACTGTTGATGTCCCTTCAACCTTATCGGCAGTAATTTTAATTTCACTTCCAGTTTGAAGAATCTGCCCTCCATTCTTCATTTGCCCAACTCTAATTTTAGGCCCTTGTAAATCCATAAGTACAGGAACACTGTATTTAAAATCCCGAGCTGCCTTTCTAATAAATCCAATTACTTTAGCATGATCTTCGTGTGTACCGTGTGAGAAGTTTACACGCGCCACATTCATTCCGTGCTTTAAAAGATTATTAATTCCTTCTTGAGTATTACAACTAGGTCCAATTGTACAAACTATCTTTGTACGTCTTCTGTCAGAATTCATTTGGTATAAGTATTTATAGAATAAAATGTACTAATATTAGATTTTAAAGATATATGAATTGTCCGTATCAATTTGCATTCTTTTTTGATATTTACCCATCACCTTTATATCTTCATATTACAATTATAAATGGCTGTTATTATATTATTTACATCTCCAAATATACCCATTCAGTAACTCAGACCCAACTTTTGCATTCTCTAATTGTATGGTAAATTGTTCTAATATGTATAATTGGTAATAACTCTAATGCGAACTTGCTACGGATAGAATTTGTGCTGTTACTAAAAGAATAGAATAATTACTGCACTGTATTTTTTTGCACCTTAATTTGGGTTAAACTATTATGTCAGATATTTCGTTTTAGAGATCATATTAAATGGATTTTAATTACTAGATTCACAATATACCTCTTCCTTTAGCCTTATATATTATATGACCACTAAAAATATAAAATATCATTTAGTAAAGAGATTTTTAATTTATTCTCTTTTTATTCTTGTTGGCATTAATTGCTCATCAACAAAGATAGATAATGTGAGTAGGGGATCAGATTTTCAATATAGATCAGGCTATCCAGAGCTACGCGCCGTTGCTTCAGGAATTATTAACGAAGATGATTTGGGAATAATAACGATCTCCTCAGAACTAGTTTATGGGAGCCTTATCTATAAGAAAGAAAATGGTTTATTTACAGCTAATGCCACATTAGATATTCAAATTAGCAGCTTAGAGGTTAACGACACCAAAGCCATAAATGACCGATTAAACTTTGATATTAGAAAGGAAGAACCTTCTGTTGTTCATAGCCAAGAAACTTATTTATTTCAAAAAGACTACACGGTTACCCCCGGAAATTATTTAGTGGGGATTACAATTATCGATGAAAGTACAGGTAAAAGTACAACACGAAAAGAACAAGTATTTATACCAAACCCAAAGAAAAACATTTCAAATATTACCAAAATACAGATACTTAGTAAAACCGAAGATGTGAAGCAGTCTATTTTTACTCCTGAAACTACATACGACATACCTAGCTCTATTGACTCTCTTAAATTTGTATTTCAGATTACTAATAATAAACCAGATTCACCCATTACCATAAATGCAGAACTAATTAAGTTTAAGTCAGATACTAGTTTTGCATGGCCCATGACTTATAATAATTATTACCCCTCGAGTATGCCCTACAAAGGTATAGACTATCACAGCCAGGAGGTGATAAATAGCACACGACGCACGCTTACCGATCCTGGTAGTGTACTGATAGAGTTTGTTTTCCCTGCCCTAGAAAGAGGTAATTATAGATTGGAGGTACAATCTGAGGGTGATGTTAACGATGAAAACAAACTATACAAAGCCCGTGATTTCAGCATAAAGAGTCCAAACTATCCCTCCTTAAAAACACCTAGAGAGTTAGCTGAACCTCTTGCCTACCTGATGGGTGAAAAAGAGTATAAACAACTATTAAAAATTCAGTCCCCTGATTCTTTAAAAAGAGCAATAGATAAATTTTGGTTATCGAACATAAAGAATTCAAAAACAGCTAGTGATGTAATCGCTCTTTACTATGAACGTGTTGAAGAGGCAAATAAGCAATTTTCTAGTTTTAAAGAAGGGTGGAAAACAGATTTAGGTATGATGTATATTTTATTCGGTCCTCCTTGGTACGTTGATACAACCTTAGACGAAATGAGATGGAGTTACAGCTATAACCTATCAGACCCAGAAAAAAACTTCTATTTCAAAACACCTAAAATTAAAAACAAGTACTTTCCTTTCGATAACTACCTGCTAAAGAGAACTAACTATTATTACAATATTCAATATCAGCAAATGCAGCTTTGGCTGTCTGGCTTAATATTGACTAGAAATATGTAATACAATAACCAGGCTACCTTATTTGAAATACATAGCCTCTTAGAGAATGGCTTTATTAATTAGACTATAGATCACCATATTTACTGATGATATTAGCTTTGATGTGATTGTGAAGCATTTTAATGCAAATGAGCTATAGGTTGCGCAGTGATATATAACTGTTACTATTAATACTCTCTATCTGGCATAATGCCCACACTTTACAAAACACATAACGGTACCAGTCAAAAAGCGTTAATAATATTAGTTACAAAATACTTTATACCAATCTATTGACTATATAGTCTTTTACTAAGTTCAGTATTCATTTCATAAGCAATTTCTTTTAAAAATCCCCTTGCCTCTGTGTTATCATGATTCTCTAACCAAACATCTTCACCTTTCAATTTATATTGAGTCTCACCAATAAATTCTATATTAAAAAGCCTTTCTTGCCCATACTCAACCCGCATGTGAGGCCTTCCCTTTAAAATAATTTTTGTTCTTACATCGGAGAAGCCTTCATTTTGCTCACTTTCGTACGGTAATCTTAAACTCCAGTTAGTCTCGTAATATATTTGATTCAATGATACTTCAGAGCGAATGATTGTATAGGAGCGTCTATGCAAAATCATTTGAACTACATGGCTAACATCTTCGGCTGTACCTCGTGATATTTTTTCTTTATAAGTAACATTCTTATCAATCGTTGCACAACCATAACTAAATAGAGAGGTGAGTACAATAATAATAACACTAAATAACACTTTATTTTTTTTCATATACGCCACTTTTGTCTTATGAATCAGAAACTTATAATTAAGGTATTCATAATTATAAATAGATTTAAATTGATTGATTTGACTCTGCTTCTGATAGTAGTACAGTTTCTATGTTTAAAATACCTTTTTATATATTCGCATTCAATTATAAGAGATTTTATCTATAAGCCTTATAATTAACTTTTAAATACGAAGAATTTTAATATCCACCTTCATTTGACCTTATTTTAATAGTAATTATTAAAAAAAAAGCCCTAAAGTCTGCACTTTAGGGCTTTTGTATAATAAAATTTACTAACTAATTATCTATTGATATTTATAGCATTTCTATTTTTGGTATCTATACCTGAGCCGCCTATGATTTTAGGAGCACTTCCTTCGCCACCACCGCCAAAGGTATAATAATCAATTCCGCTAAGTCCCAACTCACCAGCAGGAACTGGTAGATGTAGCATTGAGCCTGATAGCATATTACCCCATCTTCTTGAGTTGTACCAAGGAGATAAGTTAGATACACCAGTTACAGCAACCTCAATGTCCCACTCATATTCAAGAGCTTCACGAATTTTAGCTGGGGAATCCAATATTGTAAGCGCTGCTAGCCCACCTCTACCTACTCGTGTATCATTAATCATAGCAACTGCATTCGCAAGACTTCCACCAGTACGGTTTAATTCAGCTTCAGCAATCAATAGATTGTTCTGTGCACGAAGCATATATGGAATAGGATCACTCCAAACAATTCCACCTACGAAATAATTATATCTGCTATATACTACATGAGTTTTTTTGAAGTAACCTCTTGTTGGGTTAAATACTGACCATGCATAAGATTCTTCATAATCTTTACCTGGTCCAAATCTTTGGTCTGGACTATTAACAGACGGTGCATCTGGTCCTTGACCATTCTGTCCATCTGTAGTAGGCCAATATTTAGGCTGATTCGGATCCAATTTATTAACTATTCGCATGTCTGGTCTCCACCAGTCATTGTTACCATAATAGTATAAGTATGGAATCCAGTTATTGTCATCACTATGAGGAGCAAAGTCAAATGATAAACCTTTTGAAGCATAGTTATAAACTTTGGTCCAATCAATATCATTTGATTCTGTTGCTGTTCGAGCGTACTGGGCTGAAAAAGAAGCCGCATATGTATTTGCGATTTCTTTGAATTCTACCCAATCAATAGTACCTGCACCAGCAAATCTAGAATCAACACTACCTATTTCAGGTATTATTGATGTGCTTACACCTGGTGAGCCAGCCGCTGCTGCTGCAGTAGCTGTAGTTATAGCTTCTTCAAGGTAAGTTATACCTGCAGCTACAACATCTTTATATGGAGATAAAGCTAATGTAGATACATCTGTATTTTCATCTACTATGTAGCCTTGATCAAAAATCAAACCTACAGATCCATGAAGAATACCTTGTAATAATTTAGCTGTTGCTTTTAGTTGCTGTACTTCTGCTTCAGTTCCTAAATTAATTTCGCCAGCCTTTATAATTGCTAAAGCTGTATTGACATTATAGAGTGCTGAATAATAGTACGTCCAATGAAAGTTAACTACTGGACCGTATGATGTAGTAGGGGTATTTGGAAAAGCTTCAGTCCTTTTTCTTGTTCCATTTTGAATTGCGTCCAAATCACCTACTTCATTACCTGCTAAATTAACCCACCAGTTACCAACGGTACCGGTATACCAATCTGCCTGAACCAATAATGGTGCGGTCTGATAAGCTTGCGAGTAAAGTGCCCATGTAGCATAAGCACCTTGCACTAAGCCTGCAACATCTGATGCTGTTACAATAACCTGCTCTGTGGCAGGCTCATTGGTGTTCTCAACAGCCAAATCAGCACAACTTACAGCGAACAATGCAACAAGTGCGATTGTCGACATTCGTAATAGTTTATTTGTGATTTTCATAATCTTTTATCCTTTATAATTAAAATGCGATTTCAATAACGCCTGTTATAGTTCTAAACGACGGGTACATATAAGCATCTATTCTATAGTTACTTGCATCACCAGTTCTACCCGCTACTTCAGGGTCATATCCAGTATAATTTGTAAATGTCAATAAGTTACGACCTATTACACCAACCTTAATTCGCTGTAAAGAATTCCCTAAAGAACCAAGCTGCTTCTGGTCGATGGTATAATTGATAGCCACTTCACGTAACTTTAAGTAAGACGCATCTTCCACAAAGTGTTCGTTAATAGTAGCTGCCGCATATAGACCTTGATAGTATGCAGTTGTTTTCTTTTTAGAATCAGGCTTACCACTTTGATCTACATCACCATGTCTATTCTCACGGATTAACCATTGTCTAGTTAAGTTGTAAACTTCTCCACCAATTTGAGCATCTAATAATGCATAAACTGATAGATTTTTCCATGAAAACGTATTGGACAGGGAGATATTAAAATCAGGATTTGTATTACCAATCTTGTAATCTTCAACCGTTTGTCCTTTTTCATTTATAGATACATAGCGAATTGGCTTCTCAAGAGACGTTCCTTCTGTACCAGTAGCAATCAAATAACCGTCTGAGTTAACAGTGTAGTCACCTGCACTTGCAGTTGCATAGATAGGGTTGTCCTGCAATTCTTTAAATGATTTTACCCATTTTTTACCATACATAATCCCAAAATCTTCCCCTTCAGTTAAGAAGAAAATAGCGTTCGACTGCTGGGTAGGTCCAACAAGGCGAGATGGGAAGTTAATTTCAGTAACACGTTGGCGGGTTCTATCCCATAATAGGGTAGCTGTCCAGCTCATGTCTTTCTTATTTATGATAGCAGCAGAAAGAGAAGCGTCTAAACTTTCTGACTCTAAAGTACCAGCATTTCGCCATTGGCTACTAAAGCCAGCTGGAGAAGGAAGTG
Organism: Balneolaceae bacterium; assembly: GCA_041656135.1. Lineage (GTDB taxonomy): Bacteria > Bacteroidota > Rhodothermia > Balneolales > Balneolaceae > Balneola. Next base: position 75,613 of record JBBAEC010000016.1, read on the forward strand.
GAACTTGAATAATCTGATCTGAAGTGGTCTTTGTAGAATAGTTCATTTGTAATGAGAATCTACCTAAAAACTCTATGTCAGCTCCAATTTCAATTTCTTCAGAAAACGCAGGTTTCAAATCTTTGTTTCCTAAAGTAACAGGAGTTGGAGAACCACTACTTACACTATATGTTTCATACTGTGCTGAGAAACCAGGTCGCAGACCAGCAGTACCATACGATGCACGTAACTTAATTTCATCAACATGAGGAATGTTGAAATCTTCAGTTAAACGATATGCACCAGATACTCTATAGTATGTAGCATATCTAGAGTCAGCGCCGAATTCAGATGAACCATCTTGTCTAACTAAAAAGCTAGCGATATATCGATCTTTATAATCAACATCTAATAATCCAAAAATGTTTTCACTTTTAATTACTGAATTATAAGAATCAGCTGCACCATCAGATACCTCAGTAATACCAAGATGAGGAACACCACTTACTGAGAAATTATTACCAGCAACGTTGAAACTTTCATACGCTCGATTTTCATACTGATATGAAACACGAAGCCTAGTATTCAAATTAGGTAATAGGTCTCTTCTAAAAGTAGCTGTACCAACAATTATCTCAGATGTATTTACACTGTATGATTTACTTAAACTACCACCACCTGCAGTAACACCTTCTGGGTTAGCTGGAGTTTGTGCAGAAAGGCTTAAATAACCAAGTGGTGTATATACACTACCTTTGTTATCTGATCTATCAAGACCGTAGCTAGTTTCTAAAGTAACCCAATCGGTTGGTCTATAGTTTAGTCGAAAATCACCAATAAGGCGAATTCTTCTATAATCTCTTTCCACATTATTTAATTCATATAATGGATTAGGCTCTTGAATATATGGATCTGCTCTTAAACGGTATTTTGATCCGTCTGGGTTAGCTCCATATACATCCGCATCTGGCTGCATAAATAATACATCCCAGAAAGGTGTACCTGAACCTTGGTTTGCATTAGCTAAATCCTGATCAGACTGACCATAAGAGGTAGACATAGAAAAGGTTAATCCTTTAAATACTTCCTGATCTATATTTGCACGTACGTTTTGACGACCATATCCTTTAGTTCCAAAAACGATACCATCAGATTGAAAGTTTGTAACTGATATACCATAGTTACCGTTACCAGTATTTCTTTGTAGTGAAATATAGTTACTCAAAAATGCACCTGACTCGAAAAACTCATCCTGCATGTCCATTGCCCCGTAATAAGGGTTGTCAGCATAGTCATTAGCTTTTGGAACTCTAGTGCCACCAAATGGTAATGCGTTGCCACCTGCATCTGCATATTTTCCATCTGAAGTTACTTCGTATTGGTGATGCTCAGCTAAATCAAGTTTTCTTGAAATAGTTGAAAAACCAAATTCATTTCTGAAAACAATTTGTGTTTGTCCTTCTTTAAGATACTTACCACGTTTTGTTATGATTTGTACTACACCATTAGCAGCTCTAGATCCATATAAAGAAGCTGCAGAAGCACCTTTAATTACCTCAATAGACTCCACATCATCCATGTTGATATCTTGAAGAGATGCATCAAGAATAACACCATCAACAATAAACAAAGGCTGTTGGCTTCCTATTAAAGCAGTAGAACCCCTTAAACGGATTGTAGGAGCAACACCTGGCATACCAGAAGCAGAAGTTACTTTAGCCCCAGCAACCTTACCTTGAATAGCAGAACCAACCGAAGATGGAGGCACAGCTTGTAATTGCTCTGAACTAACCTTACTAACAGTAAAAGGTAGTTTTCTTTGTGATGTTGCATCAGACACCCCTGTAACAACAAGTTCATCTAATCCGAAATAATCGGGCATTAGTGCAACATTTAATACAAGTTGACTGCTTCCTACAGTAACAGAAACTTCGTGTGTTTTAAAACTCACAAAACTAACTGTTAGCTTATATGTACCACTTGGTACATTATTTAATGTGTACTCGCCATTAATATTAGTGGCCACACCCATTGATAACTCATTTATGATTACGTTTGCACCAGGTAAAACTTCCCCTGTAGCATTATCAGTAACCACCCCCGTTATCGAACCTTGAGCCACAGCAAAAACTGGGATACTCAAAATTACTAAAGTTAAAATTAGTAGCTTTTTGTTCATACATTACCTCATTAATATATTTTGATTAAGTATTTGAGCTTTATTTAATTTTTCAATGTGCAGATAAATAACTTTATAGCACCTTGCGCTAACTTTACAAAATTTTAACACAATATACCAAGCCTTATCTTGTTTTTTTCTACTTCTCTTTTAGATGTAACTTTTATCTATTAATAATTACTTTACTTAAATATATAACTTGCTTATTTAGTTCATATATCAGCCTCTAAGCACCATTTTGGGTGATTTACTTCTATTAATAGCCTGTTTAGCAAAAAATATATTACGAACATTTTTTACACTCCCGTCGTTATTTCCGATTTCTATATTTCTACAGATTGTAAAATATTGATTAAATTTGTTCCAGCTCTAGGGGGCTGTTACTATAATCTTCAATTAACTTAATGATGAGAACAAATTAGAAGAACTCTAATTAGTGATATTATATCTAATGATGTCATGTTTAATTATAAGGGCTTAAATACATGACGCAAATAATAGTATAGCTCAATTTTTATACTCAATAAAAAAAGACCCAGTGTGGTGCTAGGTCTTTTTAAATAAAGTATTAATTATCTAGAATATTAATTAATCAAACTGATTCTTCTTCTGTGTTGCTAACACTTCATTCATGTCAACTGTAATAGTAACTTCGTTTCCAGATACTGTAAACGCATCCATGTCACCATAGTTAGAAGGAATATAACTAGGTATAACTGGTTTTCTATCTGCATCGGTAACACTTGTATTGTTAAGTGCTTCAATTTCAGATACTGGCCATCTGACACCTAAATCTACCATTCTACGAGCTTCACCAAAAAAGATTTCTTGTCTTAGCAAATAAACTAGCCTTAGTGTTTCGTCCATATTTGGTGCAGCAATAATATCGGCTGCATCTAAGGATGTGCCTGAAAGTGTAGGGATATTAGTAGTTGCTGTTCTATCTAGCACCAAGTTGGATAAAAATGGTCTAGTAGCGCTAACTCTAACAATAAAAGTAGATGCATTAGGACGAACCTCTACACCAGCTGTTCCTTTTCTACCTTCTTCAGTATCATCAATGTCACGCTTAGGTCTGCTATCTACAAGTGTTAATAAGTTAGTAAGTGTGATTTTTGCATTTGGAAGTTGTGAATCTTTTAATTGTGCTTCTGCAACAATTAAGTATGCTTCTTCAGCTTTCTGTAGAGCTATTGGCGATTCTGTTGTACCGCCAAGGTCGCCATACTTAGGATCCAAAAAGTCTAATCTTGGTAAAGGCTGCAAATCGTTAAAGCTTTGACGGCTATAAACTGCATCCTCCATTTCATTAGTAGGACCATTTATCCCATCATATTCCACATAACGAACAAACTCATCATCTGCCGTTATAACTTTATTAGCAAAACTTACTGCTTGTGTTTTGTTACCCATGTTGTAATACACACGGGCTAAAGCCAAATCATAACTAGTATTAGGAACTACACTATTAGCTTTGGTAAAAGCATCAATTGCTAACTGAAAATGGTCATTAGGTGATTTAGGTGCGCCTATTTTTTCTGCTGGGAGAGAAGTAAAATACTCTCCTGCAATTAAATGCGACCAACCATTATAGAAATGCATTTCTGCTTCTAGCTCAGTTCCTTTAGCATTAGTGTCATTCTCTAGAATAGTTGATAGGCCAAACAAAGCCTGTTCTCTTAATTTCCCTACGTTTCTTGCAACGTCATTAAAGTCAGTATCTGTGTCTCTAAATGTACCGTTGTCAACATTTTGATTAAAATAACTAGCTTTATTGACATAATTATCAGAAGTCAATTCTGCTACTACTACTAAATCATTGTAGAGTATTGCTGTTCTTTGCTTCAATCCATTTACCCAAGATTTAGCAGCATTATCTTGTGAGGCTGCCTCATCTAAAGTTAGGTTTGGATTCTGTACGTTTGTTCCATCTATCAAGTCACAGCTAAATGAAAAAGCCGTAACTATAATAAGTAGTGTTAATAATTTTTTCATTGAAAAGTCCTGTTTAAGTTTCATTAAAAGTCAATTTTAATAGTGCCTAAATAATTACGTGGTGAAGATTCAGTACCAAAACCGAAACCACCAACGCCAAGGCCACCTTGACCTCTAGAAATACCAGCTCCTGTAACTTCTGGGTCAAAACTTGAAGAATAGAAGTTAAATGGATTAGATACTGAAAAGCCTACCCTAACGCCTCTAACTGCATTATTTAATATAGAGGTTGGTAGGTTATAGTTTAATGCAATTAATCTAATTTTGAAGTAGTCGGTATCTTCTACCCATACTTGTGCTAGGTCAAAAAAGCTTTCTCCCATTGATGCTGCTGGAACTCTATCATCAGGCAAACCGCCCAAGAATCTAAGTACTTCGTCAACATTAACACCCTGTGAACCTACTTGGTAATCAGAAGTTATTGTTAATGACAAGTTCTTATATGAACCATTTAAAGACACAGAACCGAAGTATTCTGGAATTGGAGATCCTAAGTCAGCATTAGGCTCAACGCTTGCGAGAGTACCATCTGCATTAAAAGTAGGTTTATTACCTCTAAAGAATCCAATTGGCTTACCCTCATCAACAAATGAGCCTAAGAATGAGAAACCACCAACAGAGAATGGAGCACTATTACCGTTGTCTATTACTTTATTACTCAATGTGTTTACAGACGCATTTAAGTTTAGATTTAAATCACGGCCTCTAACTAGGCTAAAATTACCAGCTATCTCAAGACCTTTATTTTCAATTTCACCTAAATTCTGAAGAGCTACTCCTAAACCAGTAGACGGTGGGAATGGCGCAGAAAATAAAGCATTTGTTGTTTTAGCTGTGTAATAAGTTAATGCAAAGTTAGCTCTATCGTTGATGAATGAAATATCAGCACCAATCTCTATGGTTTCTGTTCTTTCTGGTTTAAGAGCAATATCTCCAGGTGTTCCAAATTCAACAGCACTACCATTTAAATATGAGCCAATAGATGCTAACACTTGGTTAGAAAATGGTGTAGGGAAGTTACCCGCAAAACCATAATTAGTTCGTAGCCTAAAAGTAGATACAATATCAGAAGAAACTGCATTTGCAAAAAACTCTTCTGATGATATATTATACACTAAACCTACTTTAGGATATACTTGTGCATCCACAGTTTCACCGAATGCTGAGTTTTTATCAACTCTTAAACCCAACTCAAGTACATATTTATCTTTGTAAGAAATATTCTCGAGTACGTAGGCACCGTAGTTTACTACAACTCTTTGAAAAGTTGTTCCAGTGATGTCACTACCGTTATTTGCGTTAAATGATCCATCAGGTAAACCTGTTGAAGTAACGGCTAACGAAGACTCATCATTTCTAAATAATTGTGCACCAACGTTTGTAATAGTAGAAATATCACCAAAGCTTTTGTCATATCTAGCAGTAGCTTCTAATGTAAGGCCCAAGAAGTTACGGTCAGATTGTCTTAAATAACCCTGATCAGTAGTTCCTTGAGGATAGAAGCCCATTGCGATACCCCATGCGTTAGTGTCTCGCATTCTTTGCCCACTATTTCTATAGTCTAGGCCAACTAATGCGCTAGCTTCTAGCCCTTCTGCAATTCCAAATTTTAAAAGATGCGATGTTTGAAACCTTTTTACGTTCTCAGTAATATCTACAAGGCTTGTAATCAGATTAACTTCTTCTTTCACAGATTTAAAAGTTGCATCATCAAGAGTGGTTAAATCACCAAAAGCACCTGTTTCTAAATTTCCAAAAGAAGAAGCTGATGTGTTAGCGTTATAATCACGTTCAAATTCAGAACTAGTAAAGCCCATTGAGCCAGAATATTTAACATAGTCGTTAACATCTGCTGCAAATCCAGCTCTCAAATCATGACGAAGCTGACTATTTGCATCTCTAAATCCATCATCTGAGTTCATTGATCCTGAGAAACTAAATGTGTACTTCTCTGTACCACCAGAACCTGTCAATTGGTACTTCTGAATTAAGCCTGGGCTGTACATTATGTCAGCAGTTTCTTTATACTTTAGGAAATCTTCTGTACCTACAGTTGATCCAATTGTACTTTGAAAAGAGAACTGTGACGCACCTTGAACACCTTTTTTTGTAAAGATTTGGATTACACCATTCGCAGCATCTGAACCAAACTGGGTAGTGGCAGCTCCACCTTTCACAAATTCAATTCTTTCAATATTTTCAATTGGGATATCTGCTATTGCTGAACTTTCAGCACCGCCAGTACCCGCATCAATTGCAAAACTACTTGTATTATCAACACGAACACCATCTATATATATAACTGGCGTTGTAGATGTTAAAGCAGATGTAACACCACGACCTCTAATAAGGGAAGCGGTACCTGGCTGACCTGAACTTAATCTAATTTGCGAGTTCGGAAGGTTAGCCTGAAGAAGTTGATCTAGTTGTACTGCAGGTAATTGCTCTAAACTCTTTGCAGAAACAACATCCACAGTAGTAGATAATCTATCTCTTTTAATACCTGATCCCTGACCAGTTACAATTATCTCCTCTAAACCAACAAAATCTTCTTTCAGAATAAAATCGACTGTTATTTGAGGGGCATTAACATCCACCATCTGGTTCATCTCAGCATAGCCGATAAATGAAACACGGAAGTTGTAATTACCATAGGGGATATTTTGTAAACTAAATTCACCATTTATATCTGCAGCAGCTCCCCTACTTAATTCAGATATATAAATGTTAGCGCCAGGAATGACATCGCCAGATCTGGAGTCAATAACCGTTCCTTTAATTACGCTAGTTTGCGCGTATATGACAGGAGCTATAAATAGCCCAAATGCCATAAACAATAGTAGCCTTTTCAACATATGTAACCTCGTATTTATTGAGAGTTTTTTTAATTTATATTTTATTTTATAATCTATTTTAATAATACAATAATTAATAGTGTCAAGGATAATGATATTATACCTTAATATCAATTATAATAGATAATTCGAAAAATCTATAAATATTTAATATATCTTATCTTACGAATACAAAGACTGATTGTGTTACTTCATCTATATAATATTGATTAACAATATTTTAATACCACCTTGCTTTTATCACATCAATCTTTTTATTGGCCGCTCATACACTAATGACCCATCTACATTTACAATTAAACACGAACTTTTACACTAATTAACATCTATAATTTAAATGTACTGTATAGTGTTTATTATTATATATATTTATTTACAATTATATACATTCAGTGAGGGTTTTTACAGTTCATAAACTCAGCAGCAACCAAATTCTAGAGCTGACATCATTTTTTAAGCTAGTTTAAAAACCGGGGCTTATATGAGTGAACTTTATTAATGAGTATCACCTACTACATGTAGTGTATTCACTTTGATCAATTTGCATTAACACCAATTGGTGATATTTAAATGAAACGGAACTGAGCAACTCCATTTATAGAGAGCAATACTAATGAATACCGAAATAAAAGAGTTACTAAAGCATGTTTAGCTCACGAGCCATTGCTTCCTTCTTGGTGGCATATTCCTCGGTGTGCACTATTTCCCAAGGGCGATATTTTATCGTCCAGCCCTTCTTGCCTAATTCATTATGAGATTTGAAGCGTTC
>JBBAEC010000017.1:0-70095 GCA_041656135.1 Balneolaceae bacterium
CTTAGCAGAATTACGCTGTGCTGCCGTAGTCATGTTTTTAGATTCTGGATAAAGGGTTTCCAAAACCTGTTCCATGTTGTCATGCGGAAAACCAACCACAGTAATATTTTTTGCTTTCGCGTTAAGTTTCATAACCACGTCGAAAACAATACGACCGCCGCCAGTTTTAATAATCTGAGCAGATTGCTCTTTGTTTGCTTTCTTGTCATACGTCGCGCCCCACGCAGTAACGTATTCCAAGGTTTTTACGCAGAACTTAGCGTCTACTGTTTCTCCGTTGAACATAGCTCTAACTACTTTCAAAATAGAATCAGCAGAGTATGCAGGAATAACAGAGTTCAAACCTACGCCGATACCTTGTGTACCGTTAAGCAAAAGATTCGGCAACAAAGCAGGCAAAAGAACAGGTTCAACTTCTTCCCCATCGTAGTTCGGAACCGTTTCAATAATTGGTGTATAGAACGGGTCGAAAAATACTTTCATTGCATAACGGGAAATTTTCGCGTTGGTATAACGTTGCGCAGCAGCACGTGTGTCACTAAATGAACCGAAGTTACCCTCACCTTCAAAAGTTGGCATCGGTTTATTAATTGCAGTAACCATTGCTTCATACGCAGCACTATCACCGTGCGGGTGATATTTACCGATAGTGTCACCAACAATACGCGCAGACTTTTTAGTCTTCGTTGTAATTCCAGCTACATGTGCAGCCCACAACAAACGACGTTCAACAGGTTTCATACCATCTAAGATAGACGGAATAGCACGGTCTTCATTAACAGCAACACCGTAATCGTAGTATTGCCCTTCTGCAAAACCCAAAAACTTTTTGGGAATAACAGTACCATCTTGTTCAGTTAACACCAACGGTTTTACTACGGCTTCTTTTTTGGAACGTTTCTTTTTCACAGTAGAATCTTTTTTCTTACTCGACATTTTCAGTGTCTCCGGTTGATACACCTAAAAGCTTTTTACGATAAGCAGGCTTTTTACCCATAAGGGCTTCAAAGTTACTTATTTCTTTTTTACCCATTGGCTGCAACTGATACAAAGTACGCGTTGATTCCATACCAGCAATAGCCAAGTCTTCTGGGTTCATTTCACCCCATCCTTTAATGTGGCGAATTTCAGCGCGCTTTTTATCTTCTGATTTCAGACCAAGTTTTTTCAGCACAGACTTTTTACTTGAACCGAAAACAGTCTTGCCTTTGTATCGCGCCAAATATTCTGGACCACGCAAAACAAAAATACGCCCTTGTTCAATCAATTCCGGCGCAAACTTATAAAACACAGTTTGCAGCAGAGTGTTAATGTGTTTTCCATCAACGTCTGCGTCAGCCATGATAATGATTTTACCGTAAGGCATATTACTTGTCGGAACTTCCAAAGATAAATCAACACCAATAGCGGCAAGGATTGTTTGCACTTCTACGTTGTTAATAATCTTTTCCGGTTGTGCATCCATTACGTTAAGCGGTTTACCTTTCAACGGAAAAACAGCTTGTCTATGGATGTCGCGGGCTTTCTTAGCAGAACCACCAGCAGAATCACCTTCCACCAAATACAGTTCACAGTGTTCAGGGGCAATCTTGCCAGTAACGTCAGCAAGTTTTTTACTGAGTACTGCTTTTTGATTTTTAATACCGGCGGCAAGTTTTTTGTCTTTCAACAAACCTTGGTGGCGCTGGTGAATTTCAGTTGCGCGCTTCAACCAGTTTTTAGTGAAAGAACGATTCTGCATAAAGAATTCACGGAACGCTTCATACAACGTATCATAACAAGCTTGAGCAACACGCGTATCAACAAGCTTTTCTTTTGTTTGCGAATCGAATTCAGGTTCCTGAATATTGTAGTTCAGAATACCTACGATACCATCAAACAAATCTTTGTCGGAATATTTCATCCGTGAATTGCCATACGTTTTAATGGCTTCCTTAAAAGCTTTTACGCAAGCTTTCTGGTGCTCACCACCTTCAATGTTTGCAATTGAATTGGTGTAGTACTCAATGTTATCTCCGTTAGCGTCGGTAAACGCAATAGAAATTTCTACGTTATCGGAATAAAGCGTAAACACTTTTTTGTGGAAGTATTCAGCCTCAAATTCTTTTACCTTTTTGTCTACATACTCAGGCAGACCTTCTTTGGAGTGATATATTTTTTCTTCTGAACCATCAATACTTACGCCGATTTTAATTCCTCGGTTAAGATACGAGGACAATTCAGCCCAACGATGAATCTGGTTAACGTCCAATTTCTCTTTCTTGAAGAAAGAAGAATTCGGAACCATACGAACAATAGTACCCGATTTTCTTTTGAACGGGAGTTTACTTGAACTAACTTTTTTAACTGGCGATTTTTCTTTACCTTCAACAAACTTGGTATGATGCCAGCCACCTTCTTTTTTACGGAATGTCCACACTTCAAACTCGGAACACAGCGCGTTTGCCGCAGTAATACCTACACCGTGAGTACCACCAGAGTTTTTATACGCATCCGATTTAATTTTACCGGAAGACTGCAAAGCGGTAACAATGTGAGTGAGTGTAGAGATTTTTGCTTTGGGGTGTTTTTCAACAGGAATACCAACACCTTCATCAATAATAAAGGCTTCCTGTTTTTTCGAGTCAAAAACAAAACCGATATATGGGTTACGACCAGCACGGGATTCGTCAAGCGAGTTATCTAACGCCTCGCGCACTATGTTAAACAAACCTTGTTTATTCAAAGGTCCAATATACATAGTAGGTTTAGCTTGAATTTTTGCAATGTCGTTAGCAAAATAGCTTACGTCCTTTGCAGAATAATTTTTACGTGGTTTTGTATTATCTTTGCTTTTTACCTTAGTCATTTTTACACACTCTCCTAAATAGTATATGACCAGCATCGTAACTTTTTACATAACCAGCTTGTTTCATATTTTCAGACTCGCTTTTTTGTTTGTCATACTTTGAACCTAAAACTTTTGGTAGATTTTTATGCCTTGTTTGATACTTCGTGTAAACAACACCTGCTTTTGACCAAAGGTAAGAGGGTTTGCTTCTTCTTACCTCATTAAAACCTAGAACTTTGTACACAGCACCAGTAGTGTACCTACAGTCTGCGTAAGTCTTTATAGAAGTTGGCGTATATTCACGCTCGAACATTTTTAATAATTTACTAGGCCCACCTTGTATTGAGTAGCCTTTTCGTGAACACAACCGAGTTAGTTCCCACTCTGAAGAAAACCGTTTGGAAAAAGACATGAGAGAAATCAATTTGCCTTTATAATAAAGTCCGTAGTAAACAGACGTTCCTGCGTCTCTTCCAACTAAATGATAATTATCTAAGAATTTTTGGGCTTTACTCGTTTCTACTTTTTTTACTTCACAGTTCCTAGCGCCTACTTTTTTTACATTCAACTGCAACTTGGATTGAAGTAAAGAGAACACAGCGTTAGGTCTATTTATTACTTCGTGCCGCCAGAATTGAAATAAAAAAATACCTTTGTCTTGGCAGGCTTCAAACTTGGCGCGTGGTTTATACTTATTTTTACTACTTATCTTTGTAGAATGCCAGTATTCACCATGAAGTTCTATACCTAGTTTCTGTTTTGGCAAATACAAATCAATTTCTAGTCGAGGTTCATCTAATAAGCCTCTAACATTTTGTTTGACTTTAAGATTAAATCTTTTCAAGAATTTATAAACTTTCTTTTCAAGTTTGTTGTTCTTGATAATGTTACAGCAAGGACAAGAAGTACGTTGGTTTATATGATGGTCCCAAGTAAAGTAGAAAGTCTTCCCAGTTTTCTTGCATACAGCTTTCGTTATTGTTTTACACCCAAGATACTCAGACAGTGAGTAATCGTATGCGTTTTTATGAATTCTGTTGGCTTCACTTATAGCTTGAGCTAAAGACTTTAGTTGCTTAGTGCTACTATTTGAGTACCCACATTCCTTACAACCTTTTTTGTGCCAGTAAAAATTTATAGGTAAAGTTTCCCAGTTACCGTGTTCTGGACAAATCACAGTAATTTTTTCTTTTGGTCCTTTGTATTGAATTAAAGAATAGTCGTAGTTGTCCCCGTGGATTTCTCTACATTTTTTAACGAATTCCTTTGTAGACATTTTGGTTCTGTTTTCTGCTGCACACTGTTTGCACCCTTTGCCCCGTAAATGATTATCCGGAGTTATGTCCCAGTTACCGTGACGAGGGCATGTGACTGTAACAGGTATGCGTACACCAGAAAAAATTACCTTGGAATAATCGTAAGTGTTGCCATGTACAAATCTGAAAGCCCGTAAAAGAGATTCTTTATCCCATTTCCCATTTTGTTTGAACTTGGAATACGAAGTTTCTTTAATTGTCATGGCAACAACCTACGACTTAATTTAGTCTGAATTCTCATTGAGCATTTCATTAACCAAGCGCAGAATTTCTTTCTGTTCTTGGGGTTCTTTTCTTTTCAGCCTGTTCATTTTACGAGTTACAGAAGCCAAGTCATTCTTGCGCATAGACTCGACAATTTTGGTGGCGATACTTTTATAGTCGCCGCCAATACGAATTGAAACTTGTTTTGCAGGGCAGTATTCATTGCCTTTTGAAAAGTGACACTTCGTATAAGCTTTTGCATCTGCATGACTGCACAAGGAATAACAATTGAGGCAGTCCGTAGAATACAGAAAAATTTTGTGCCGGTTATCTACTTCAGGAAGCTTTTCATCTTTGCTTCTTTTTTTGGAAGCGGTTGACGACTTAGACGTTTTAGATTTTTCAGTTGCCATAATTAGTTACCTGCATAAACACAAATATGGCTTGTGCCTAAAACAAGCGCACAAGCCGTATCAAGGTTTTCAACAAACGGGGACCAGCGTAAGAAAATAACCACGCTGACTTTTTGCAAAACGACGACGGCGCTGTGAACTATGCGCAATAGTATAGTCATTAGAATCGCCGAAAAGACGTTTTGCAGTTTCGAGGTTAGCTTGCATCGAAACTTGAGAACGCAAAATAATTACAGGTTTTTTTGTTTTCTTTTTTTCGAGGCTGTAAAGATTTTTGGTTTTCATGTAGTGCTCCCGATTATTGTTATGAATTTTCAACAGAAACACAGAAAGGCGGAATTTCCGCCTTTCTGCTTACTTCTGTTTATTCCATTTCAGATTCAGATTCGCTTTCGCTTTCTGATTCTTCTTCACTTTCGCTTTCGCTACCAGACTCAGAACCGGATTCGCTTTCGCTACCAGACTCAGAACCGGATTCGCTTTCGCTTTCACTTTCGCTACCAGACTCAGAACCGGATTCAGAACCAGATTCAGATTCGCTTTCACTTTCTGATTCTTCTTCACTTTCGCTTTCGCTTTCACTAGCAGCTTTTTTACCAGCTTTTTTAGCGGCAGCTTTTTTCGGCGGTGCTTTCTTTGCAGTACCACCACCAACAGCGGCGGCCAGCGTATCAATACTTTCCTGCATTGACTGAATAGCTACCAGCAATTCATTCAGAGATACTTCTTTGGATTTCTTTTGTTTTGCCACGGCAGTGCTACCTTTTTTGGATGATGTTTTTGTTTGCTCTTTCGGCGGACGACCACGGCGAGCAGCCGGTTTTTTCTCTGCTACTTTCTTAGCGTCTTTCGGCGGACGACCGCGACGACCAGTAGTAGCTTTAGCAGCTTTCGTAGTCTTTTCTGCTTTAGCAGGACGACCACGCTTTTTAGCTGCCGGTTTTTTAGCGGCAGCTTTTTTCGCTGCGGCAGCTTTCGGCGGACGACCGCGCTTCTTAGCCGGTTCTGCTTTCTTGCTGCTTTTCTTTGCGGTTTTCTTTGAAGCCATTTTTAAAATCCTCATTGTTTGCAAACAGTGCGATTAAGCACAAGGAACTTTACAGTTTATAAAATAAGACTACTAACGGTAACGGTACTTGGGGAAATTCAAATTTTAATACGGGGTCATAAATTATCCTCTGGTATTTTATCTAGGTTAATTATTTGCACTACACTTTACAGGTTAGGGTATTTTTCTCCGGGCGTAATTCTGCCCATTGTCCGTTCCCATAGTTGCCTATAAAGGTAGCCGGTAGCGGTAGGTCTATTTACAGGGTGTCCGGGTGGCAGGCCGAAATACCCCCAGCCTTAATAGTACAGGGCATTTCCAGTAAATACAATACCCCTTATTTACGGGGAATTAATGGGTATTTTTATCCTTTTTTAAATATGCCCGGAAATACCCCGGAAATTGACTGGTCAAAAAATGACCAATTTCCGGGGTCTGGGCCGGGTGCCAAATACCCCTTAATTCAGGCAATAAAAGGATAGTCAATTATTCCTGTTCCCAGCCAAATAAATCTTTTGGTTTATCCGTAGAATTTTCTGGCTTTGAATTTTCTTTTTCATTTACCTGTGATTCAGAAAATTCTTTATCTGAAATAACACAATTAAGCCGTATGTGTCGTACAGGAATTTCTGGGGTAAAAAACAAGTGCACAGTTCTGACACAATCCTGCAAGAAGTCGTGCAGTATACTTAGCTTTTTATTTGGTGTTTCATTCTCACGTTGGCTTGTGTGAAGAAGATGGTTAAAAAGAGCAGCTTCAAATACTTCCCTGTCTATATAGACACGACTTGTTTTAGGGTCATATTTAAATTGAAAGGTAGTAGCGTCTTCACCTTCGGAAGGTTCTGGAAACCGAAATACAACGAAGTGCTGTAAGTTACGTGTATCTTCCCGGCGCTCAAGTTTAGCACTTAATTCAGCTTCCGTTGGAACAAAGGTATGAGAAGGCGTTTTGAAATTAGGGTAGTTCGCAGGAAACATTACATCGTACAAATAAAAGAATACTTCTTTATGTAAATTTTTGGGGCCAAGATCAAGCACTTCTGACATTTTATTTACCTCCTTTGGATTAAGTACACTTTACAGGTTATTTAGTACCAATATATTTTTTGGCGAATTTAGGGTCGCTTTCTTTAATAGATTTAATGAAGCGTAACTGTGGTTGATAATCGTAGCCCTCTTCGTAGGCAATTTTTATCTTGCACTTTATTTTCTCTAGGGCTAACTCGGCATTTAACTGAGTTAATACGTCTAGGTCTTTTTGCAATTTAACATTAGTCTGTTCTTTGGTAATTAATTTTTTCAAACGTCGTATTTTATTCGCATTAGAATTAAGATTACTGACTACTTTAGTATATTCATCATGAGTTCTGAATACCTCGTCCGTAGTTTGCTTTTTATCTTTGTAGTCTCTTTTCTTTTTGCTCTTCTCATAGTAAATCTCTTTTAATTCATCATCACTATATTCAGTTATACAGTTTAAGGACGAATTAAAAGTAGTATACTTATAGTTATGATTGCATTTTTTTAACTTTATTTCATAACCAATATAAGGGAGCAGTAATTCAATAAGTACGTCAGCCACTTTCGAGGAATACACTATTAAGTGGCAAGGTTCCTTGGAATTAATGTCTCGAATAGAAAGACGAGCAACACTCTGCGCGATGTTCGCAGCAATCCACTGTTTACGATAATCGAATTCAGGAATGAAAGCAGTCAAAAAAGAAGCTAGCCTTGGTTGTGGATTAAGGGAAGCCAAGAAGATCATAATATGAATGTGTGAATAATTATTCATACCATGACTTTTAACGCTCATAAAGTCCATACCCGAGTTTACATCTGGGTAATTATACTCGATATAACTAGCAACTGTACTTTTAGTAACGTTGTTAGTGACTATTAAAGTATCAGTTGTATTTGAAGAAGTTAAATTAGTTTTTCTAAACTTATTTACTAATTCTTCTGCGTGTTTGAAATAAGGAATAATTGGTGGAGAAAAAAGTTCATCGAAACGCATACCTGTTACGGCAGTAATTTTTGCTTGAACTTTTTTAGTTACTTTTTTACCTGAACCCGGAGTGCGACCACGGTTGTGTAATTCTTTTATATAATATCTGTACAACGTATTAACAGAATACGTTTTAGTAGAATTACTTTCTACTGCTTTCCTGTATTTATCAAAACCCCGTGCCAAAATTTTAATAATTTTTGCGCGGCAGCTTTCAGGTAGTTCCGGATCAAGAATTTGAGAACCTAGTAAACGTAGCTTAGACAAATAACTATTGTCTTCACACAGACTGTGAATTTGAAGACGTTTATACTGCTTGATTACTTTACTTTTTCTTTTCGGGTTGAACAAATGAGATTGGTTTATTAACTCATAGTTCTTTTGCAGAATATGGAATAACTCACTGTGTTCAAAAAAAGCAGACATCAAATATACTTCGTGGAAACCATCAAACGCGTATTCAGGGCTAACGAAGTTAAAGAAATTAAACTGGGAACCATTCTCCATCATGTACACAGAGTAACGAGAGTCACACATCCTTTTCAACAACTCATAAAAATTAGAGTTGAAAAGAGTATCACCCATTGCTCTGTATTCAGTTAGAATTTTTTTGTTAGCAGTAAGTCGCATATAAGGAAGAATGTCTTTAGGCTTTAGAACGGGATGCTTGAAGCCTATTTCTTTTTGCTTTCTCAAAAATAGTTCACCGGACACGTAGTCCTTCATGAAGGCTTCATTATTTTTATCTACTTTCAAATTGTACTGAGAAATATTAAGTTCGCTAGCTTCATCAAAAATAAGCATACAGCGAGATTTAGTTTCTTCAAAAATGTCAGATGACTCTATATAAAGTTTATGTGTAATAAGGTAGACAGAACCCAAGTCTTTAGATTCATTAATCTCTTGAGTAAATTGTTCGCTTAGGCTGAAAGATAAAATAGAAGACTCTTCCGTAGAATGAGTATCCGCAGACATTATTAGATGTACCTTTGAACGAGGCATACCTTTTTTTATCAGGTCTTTATATACTTGCTGCAAAAGTTTTTTGGTGGGTGCACAGAAAATAGTAATTAACTTCTTCTCAGAATAGTTATTCAAAATAGTTTCAATTGCCCACTTTGTTTTACCAACAGAAGGTAGCGTAGAAATATAATTCAAGGCGGGTTTAAAAATTAACTCTGGGTCAGTATAAGGAGCACAAATATATCTGGACAATGGAGACTCAGTTTCTCTATGAAAAAAGAAAACAGAATCTCTTGCGTAGTAACGAGAACTCGACGGCTGTTTAATGTCATAAAGACGATACATTTTATTTCTCCGAAGTCGGATTTATTTTTGAATTAAATGCAATTTTGAATTAATTATTTACTGTACGTTTGGTCAGTGAAAACAAGCAAAATTACTGTACATGCGTACAGGAAAAGGTAGGCAAGTTGAAGGGTAGGCAAGTTGCGTTTGAAAACGAAAAAACCTTTCTAAAACACTATGACGTATGAAAATTTGAAAAACGACCTTCATATCAGACTATAACGGGTCGAATTTTGGACGAAAGCCGCGATATTGATCTAAAACGGGTGGTAGAACTGAAAAAAAGGTAGGCAAGTGACTTTTGACCTCTCTAGAATAAGGCTTTTTATAGAGCACTTTTGAAAAAACGCGATATTGCACTATGGCCCGTGTTCATGAAAGTGTACAAAGTTTTCGACCCTACATAGTATAAAAAAATCCACGCGTTACTTTACAGGAAACGCTATAACGTATGAAACTAGTGAAAAAACAGGCGTGGATTTTAATGAATCAACGCCGCGTGTATTTTTTACGGGTTTTAATTAATATAACAGATAAAAAATACACTCTTACCCATACTTGTTAAAATCTAACCCATTGGACAATAATCCATATACGAATTAAAACCCATTACTGGATAAATGTCCTAACTGGTTAAAACCCAAATAGTAAAACTTCAAATTTAAAAAATCATAATCAGAAAAGAAATAAACACAAACTAAAACAATCACAACTACTCGAAGCGAAGCGAGAGTAGTTGTTGAGTTACAAGCGAACGAAGTGAGCGCAGTAACCACAAGTCCAATTACTTGACGTTGGAACAGTATGGGAGTTTCGCTTCGCTCACTCCCGAACTGAATTTATTCGCTTCGCTCATAAATATCAGTTCTTGTTTTAATCATGTATGTTTCTTTTTCTTTGATTATGTTTTCGTTCCTGAATCTGTTTCCTGATACCCATGATAAATAATTACAGTCTGAATAATTACCCAGTGCGCAGAGCGCACTATTTAATTTCGTTGTGTACATGGATTTATTTATTCCCGAATTCTATTTATTTACTGTCTGTTAATTAACGTATTTATTCGTGCGCTGTGTGCACTATTTAATCCTCGAATTAAACCCTATTTAAATCCCTTCCCGGTTTCCTGCAATTCCCGCCGTTTTGCCCATATCTGTGTTATGCCTAACAACCCTTCCTGAAACCACTTGTTTTATAGTATGTTATTTGGCGCTTTCGCGCCCGCAACCCCATTTATTTGTGCATCCTAATTTCAATCTCGACAGCAATTAAAATGTTGTTGTTAAGCATTGCTTAAAAGTCCTAATTAGGAGTAACACAATATGAAAAAAGGTCACTTGGTTAAGGCCAGCCTTATTAACGGGCAGTCCAAAAACCAAGGGTCGCTTTTTTACGTTGTAGCTTCCGCAATTAAAGAAAGCCCGTCACAAGAAATTCTGGCAGGTTTTAAATGCAATAGCTGTAAGGCTACTTTTGCTTCTGCAAAAGATTTTGAGCCGCACTGTGTTGTATGCGCAAGTGAAGACGTTGAATTAGATGACACCTTGGATACTCCCGTTGAAAATGTGGAAGATACAGAAACTGCATCTATCCAATGTACTAAATGTAACTCTTTTAATATGGTAAGCCTTGCAGGTGCAGTAGCATTTGACAACCATATTAATTGTGCTGCATGTGCTAATGCACTTTCTTATGAATTACCGGAAAGTGTTATTGCAGAAATTAAAGAAGATTCAGAAGCATTTCCGGAAGCGGAAGAATCTGAATCTGATATGGAAGCAGAAGAAGCTGCCACCGAAGATACCGAATCCGAAATGGAAGAGGAAAATGAAGGTGACGAAGAAACTGCTGCTACCGAAGACGACGAGGATTTTGATTTAGACGAAATTCTTGACGACACTGACGACGACGAAATTGACGACTCGATGGAAGAAGAGTCGGAAGAAGTCGAAGACATTGACGAAGAAACTGCTGCTACCGAAGAATCTGAAACCGAATCTGAAATGGAAGAGGAAGAAGAAACTGCTGGTGCAGATGAAGAAGAAGTTACCGTTGACGACACTACAGAAGATGAAGTTGAGGACGAAGAAACTGCGGACACAATTAATTCGCAAGGTTCTCAATTTAATTCTGCTGTTCCGGAAGGTGAAACTTCTGAATGTGAAACTAAAGAAGTTGTTACGACTACCGAAGGTGGTGGTAACGGTTCTGTAGATAATGCTACGGAATTTAATTATGACGACGTTCCTGTAATGGACGTTGCACCGGCTGACGAAAATCTGGAATTCCAGTATTCAGATGACGGTGACACTATTACCGCATACAAAGGCGACTTCCCGGTTGCTGATCTGAAACGTGAACATGCTGGTGAAAATCAAAAGGTTTTTGCTAACGCTGCTTTCGTTCCTAGTGTTATTAAGTATGCAAAACAAAATTCGGAAACTGCTGCACTTAATGCTTTCGGATTTAAAATGCGTACAATTAAAGTACCTGTTGACAATCTTGTGCAGGCGCGTGTCGAAAAAGAATTGGCTAAACAAACTGCTGAACTCGCGTCCAGCAAAGAATCTTACAATGACCGTTTAACTCAGTCTCTGCAAATTGCTTTGGCTGGTGTAAACAAAAACTTTTTCCGTGGTACGTCTAATCCTTTAGTGGATGAACTGGTAGCAGAATTAGCCGCTTCTAGTTCGCTGCAATCTCCACGTGCTTTTGTTAACCGCGTATTCGCATCCTGTGGTGAAGACTTCGCAAAAGTAATTATGACAAAAGCTATGGAACTTTGCGGTAAATCAGACGAAGTGCGCAACGAACTTGCTGCTGCACTTGGTGACGTTAATATGGTTGATGACGACGAAGAACAAGATGATGACAGTGTAACTGCTCGTCTTGCTAGCGGCGGCAAAACCGTAAAAGCGAAATCTACTACTACCGTAGCTTCTAGCCATAAAGTTACTCAAATCTCGCAAATTAATGAGCGCGCTAAAGAACTTGGCGGCTTGTTTAACAAAATTTAAGTGGAGAAAAATCATGCTTGATTTCACCTTAACCAGATATTCCGATTCTCGCCAATTTCCTGTTGCAACGGGTTCTTTGATTACTGCCGAAGGTCAATGTCTTGTTAATGACCTGACTGATGGTGTACGCAAAGTTAAACCTTCTACTGGTACTGCTGCTGATGTATTTGCTGGCGTTTCTGTTGGCCAACAAATTACCATCACTGCTTTTCCGGGTTTTGAAAGTGCAGTAATTGGTGCAACCTATACTCTGAAACGCACTCCTATCAGCGGCCAAATTTTGGTAACTGCTAACGGTGTTGCTCTTACTGCTACTGCTGGTGCTCCGGCTAGCGGCGAGTATTCTATTACTGATGCAACAATTACTTTTAACGTTGCGCAAGCTGGTGAAGCACTGCAAGTTGTTTATCGTTATGTTCCTACCACTGTAGAAGCAAAACAAATTCAGGGTGACGAACCTGCTGGTGGTGCTGCTTGTTTGGCTATTGACCAAATCGGCGTTATTACTCGCGGCGTAGTTGCTACTACTGAATTTAATGCTGCTGACGCGTGGACCGCATCGTCTGCTGTTAAGACTGGTGCAAATGGTTTGTTCTCTGTTTCTGGTAACGGTACTGCTGTTCCGGGCACTATTGAACAACTGCCGGACGGTGATTCTCCGTTCTTGGTAATTTCCATTAACGCTAATCCGTAATTTAATTACGATTAACTTTCCTAAAATTCTGGAGAAGTCACCATGAAAAGAAAGCAACCTATTTTAGCTTCCGAGTTTCGTTTGGGTAAAGGCCGTAGTCTGGCCATTGCTTCTAACGGCGAATATAACGCTAACGACAAGAAAGACCTGTGGAATGTAGTTAACCAAGTTCTTTCGCACCTGCAACAAGGTGGTGCTGAAATTGTTAACGAAGAAACCGCTGCAAAACGCGAACAAGCTACTAAGCTTCGTCGTGAAGCAGTTATCGCTTCTTTCGATAACCGTGAAGCCCACGTTGAACTTGGCGCAACTATTACCAACGAACTTTATCAAGCTGCAAACCGCGAAGGTATTTGCCGTCGTTTCCTTGGTTATCAGGAACTGGCACAAGGCAATATTCCGCGTGTTAAACTGCGTAGCAAAAACGTAACGGCAGTAACCGCTGGTTCGCCGACGAAAGTTGAAACGCAAATTGTACGTGATAAAGTTTTCTTCCCGTCTGAAATGGATATTATCGCTCGTCCGTTTATCGAAGAGCGTGAAATTCAACAGTCTATTGATGACGTACTGGAAGAGAAATTTATTGAAGCACAAGAAGCAATGATGGTTGCCGAAGACCGCCTGTGGCGTCTGATGGCAGAAGCCACTATTGGTTCTTTCAACGGCAACGATCTTACTTTGGTAACTGGTGCATTTACTCTTGCATCTATTACTTCTGTAGCTTCACAAGTTTCGCGCTGGAACCTGAACACTCAAAACCTGTTCATGTCTTCTGACCTGCGTGAAGAATTTGCAAGCAGCCAGCAAGTTGCTAACGTAATTGACCCGGTATCTCAGCACGAATTGCTGATGACTGGTAAACTCGGTGTAATTTACGGCATGTCCGTAATGTCCGATGCTTATCGTCACCCGCAACATAAAGTTCTGAGCCGTGGTGAATTCTACGTAATTTCCGATCCGGTTACTCACGGTGTTTATACTGACCGTGGTGGTATTACTTCTGCTCCGATTGATATTTCTATCGAACAGAAAAATGGCCGTGGTTGGGTACTGTCTGAACTCTTCTCTGCTGTTATCGGTAACAGCCGCTCTGTTGCAAAAGGTCGCCGCGTTTAATTACACGGTTACTGTAAAGTGGGGAGACAACTTTTAGTTGTCTCCTTATTTTTCAACAGAGAGGAGAAACAGAATGTCTAAAAGAAAATCGCGGCTTTCATCCCTCGATTTTATCATTATGGCATCCTGTTATTCCGCTAAGGGTGATAAGAAAAAAGCCCTTACCGCTTTAACGGCTGCTAGTGAATGTGAAGATTTCGATACTGCAATTGCTACTTTAGCAATGGCTAACGATGCGTCAATGGACGTTGAATTTGAAGACTTCGACGAAGAAACCGCTGACGATAATGTTGGTTTATCTCAAACTGCTATCGACGAAATTGAAGAATTGGATTTTGAATCTGATGGTGAAGAAACTGCCGCAGAAGAAGAATCCGAGGAATTTGAGTCGGAAAGTGACCAGCAATTTGAGATTAGTAAAAAAACCCGCGATAAAATTAAAGCGGCTACTGATGAAGATTCCGAAGAATCTGAAATGGAAACTGAAAATTCAGATGATTTGGAAACGGCAGGTTTCGGAGATAAATACTCTGAAATTCTTGCTCAATTAGAAACTGAGTCAGAAAGCGAAGAGGAACAGGAAAGTGAGGAAGAGCAGGAAACTGCTGCCCCTAAACTTTCTCGTGCTGAACGTAATATGCTCAGGCTGAAAAAAGGCTGATTTAATCAGTATATAAAAAAGCCCAGTTGGAGAAATCCGCTGGGCTTTTTTGTTTTTCCAGCTTCACTAATTTTGACTAATTTTAAGTAGAATTATCCAACAGCGAGTGTATTTATGACTGGCTCGACGACTCACCAATACGCGCCATTACAAAGGCTAACTGATATTATTTCTGCTGCGTTATTAAAAAAAGTGCAGAAATATTTTTCTCAGTTAGAGAAATTCAAGCCGGGTGTTAAGTTAAAGACCGCAATTATTTGGTCTAACGACTTTATGAAAGACAACGCTTTTCAAGAATTATGCGGGTCAGACGGTATTACTTATCCATATCTATTTTTAAAATACGAAGAAGCTGACGATTGGGATGCAGGTTATTCTGGTTCCACTTTATCTAGACAGTTATTTACTATCACTCAGACCGACTCTGTAAATATTAAAATGAAAGTGTTACCAGAAATGTGCAGGGTAACAATGACTTTTTATTCTGACGATTTGAATCAAGTAAAAGACTTTGTGTCTTTAGTAAGGGAAGCTAAACATACGGGTGCTTTATCTTACACAGTAAGAATTGGTAATTTGTTTCCTTTAGACATTCGGGTATCTATTCTTACCGGGAATGTACAATATCCAGAACAAGATAATTCACCAGAACAGCAAAATATTTTTGCAGTTCCTATAAGTATGGCAGTCTATGGATATTCAGCCAAACCCTTTGCAGAAAATGATTTGATAACCGAACCTAGAATAACGTCTATCGTAATTGATGGCCATGTAGTAAGTAATGCAAACGAAATTACGGGAAGTCAGTTAACAGTAATGTACCCGGATTTTTCAATAACTGTAGACTACGAAGAAGACACAGGTGAATGACTATGGGTGACTTTGTTGCTTTGGATTTAAAACTTAATAAAGTAGTACGTAACCAGAATTTCCAAATTCATAATGTAAGAAACGCAAAAGCTGTCGGTGAAAATGAAACGCTTTCTACTAATACACATACTTTACCAGTTGGCGGTATTTTAGACTTATCTCATTTAAACACAGTTACTATGCTTGTGGTGTCTTCCAATAAGCCTGTCTACATCGAAGGTATTATTAATGGCATGTCACAAAAAACAGTATTCCCTGACCAAGCTACTTTCGTTTTAACCTGCCCTATAACAGATGTAGTGATTACAAATAATAGTACGGCTTCTGCACGTCTTACTATTACCTACATTGATATTGCTGACTTGGTGGAGTATTTAGTTCCTATGAGTTTAATACCTTTTGCTGCGTTTTCCAGAATTGCTCCGTTAGGTTTTACGGTAACTACGTTAGCTAACGTAAGAGTACAAAATTTAGGTTTGGAATATTTGGTTAACGATCAAGTAAGTGCACCTTCAAATTCTGCTGTAGGTCTTTACCGTATTTGTAATTCAGACGGGACACCTAATGTAAATGGTGACCATATTATGTATCTTGACGATAACATTACTCAGTCAAACGCATCCGGCACTTTGCAGTTATCTGTGGGCGAATTAGCTTAATTATACTCGGAGAAAAAAATGACAACTTTAGAGAAAGTAGCAGAAGCCCAAGAAGCTTTGAACAACTTAATGGAAGCAGAATTACCTTTGCGTAATATTTTGCTCAAAGGAACAGTAGACCCAACTCAAGCACCGGGTGTAGCTGCCCCAGAAGCTATTTTTTATTACAATACAACGTCAAAACTTCGTTATGAAAAAATAGGCCCGCTAAATACTGATTGGAGACTTGCCGGTTCTAATGCTGCTGACGCTTCAATGACTGACCATTTAAATGCAGCAAATCCACACCCAGTTTATGTTTTAACCGTTAACCACAATTCTGACATTAATGCATTGCAGCAACAAATTGACGATTTGCGTACTGGGTTTACTTGGGAAGAAGTTCAAACGGATTTTAATGTTAACCCTCTTTTAGATAATGTTAAACGTTACCGAGTAAATTCTTCTTCTGCAATTATTGGTACACTTCCGGAAACTTTCACTGACGGACAGTCAGTAATGTTTACTGACCAATCAGATAACTGGGATACTTATAATTTCCAATTAGAAATTCCGCCTTTAGCAACTTACACGCTAGAAGGTGCTGTTGATATTGGCGGTGGTGTTTTTAGAACTACGTTTAACACAAAAGGTTTAACTGTTCTTATTGTTTATGACGCTTCTGAAAATAAAGTATCAGTAAACTCTTTTGCTGGTGGTGGTTCTGGTGGAGCTGGGATTGTTTTTAACCCCACCCCTATTACAGCAAACACTACAATTGTTTCGTTAGCCGAATTTTCTGGATATTTTATTGACACTACTAGCGGTCCTGTTCAAGTTACGTTAGACCCGGCAGTACAATTAGTAGCGGGCGAAACAAGAATTGCATTTATTGATTTAGCTGGTAACTACAATGTTAATGGATTTACGTTCATCACCACACCTAGAACAGTATATGGTGATGTAGGTGGTTATTCGTCTAATACTCAATATGAATCCGTACAATTTATTTACACGGGTGAAACTCAGGGTTTGGTAGTGGAAACTATTGCCTAAGAATTTTAGAGGTAACTAAAATGATTTCACGTGAGACTTTATTTCCAAAAGCAAGTTCAGGTGGTGGCGTAAATATTGTTGATTGGAACATGCAAACTTCTGTAGTTCCACAGCCGCCAGTACTAACAGAAGTTCCCTCTGGCGAAATTCCTATTCCTACTGCACCATCTACTATTACACCTTCTACTATTTCTAATTCTTCTATAGGTAATGCAGCACCATCTTATTCTCTTGCTAAAATTGCAGACAACTGTAATTTTGGTGGTCCTAAATGGATGCTTGGTAGAGTAAATTCCGCGTCTGGAACTTTTGTTGCGGGTATGGATTTTATTGGTTTCGGTGTAATGTCTTTTGATACTATACCCGTGGGTGCTTTTGTTGGTTACTCTATGGTTAACCAACAATTAGAAATTAGAGACGTGACAACTCAAAATTTGTTAGCGTCGGCTCCCATGAATGTTAACGATTGGTTTGCTGTATATATTGACAACACTACAAATACAATCGGGGCTATTACGCAAGGCGGCCAAAATGTTTCTACTGTTATTACTTCTGTTCCTGATATATCAGGTTTTAGAATTTACGCGGGCGGCACCCTTATGGTGTCTTCTGGAACAGGTGCTTTTGAATTTGCAATTTCTATTGATACTCAAAACTTAGGAAACATTGATGTTACAGGTATGACCCCTATTGCAGTAAATGTAACCGTGTTACCTCAAGGTGCGGTAGTTGGTGATGTTTTCCGTGTAACTGCTGGTGGAACTTATAAGACGGCTACCTACGCGACTAATGACGTTATTCTATATGTAGACAACTCCCCAGAAAATCTTTTTAAACTGCCCACTAATATTTTAACTAATAGTAGAACAGTCAGAGTGCCAGAAGACTTTGCTAATATTAACATGGCGCTTAATGAAGCAAGAAAATTTATTTCAGTAAACAAGGCTCAATTCATAATCCTTATTTCAGAAGGCCATACTTTAACAGGTGCTGACGAAGTTTCTATACTTGGCGAAGACCTACCTAACGTATATATTCAAGCAGAAGGTACTGGTTGTAACGTAAATTTAGATGGTGGTTACTTATTCAGTATTATTCAAAGTTCGTTTGGTGGCTTTTTAGGAACTTTTACTGACCAGTCTACCGTTTCAAACGCTTTTCTTTCTACTAGCAACGTTAAATTTACTACAGGACTAGGAACAATAGGGTCTTCTTTAGTAACCAACGACTTTAATATTGGTGAAACTATTTTAAGTTGTCAGATGCCTTTTTGTTTTATTGAATCTAACCAGAAACCAGCTAACCCGAATTCTAATTTTGGTTGGTCTGATAACACAGTGTACGTTTCTACAATCAAAACTGATAGAGAACTTAACTTAGGTGCAAACAACACCAATACACAAACTATTTATTCTACTAGAACAGACGGCATACTTAGCATTAAACACCAGTATAACGGGTCTGGTGCATACAACATTTATTTTGATAACACAGGTTCGGGTGCCCCGGATAACTTTACACTAATGATTTACGGAAAAACTTCTGGTACAGTTACTAACGAAACTTTCTCTATTGCTTTTCGTGAAACTCAAAATAACGTGTCAGTTCCTCATCTAGCTCAAGTGCATGTAGGTTATAGTACCGTTATTGTAGACTGTTCGACTTCTGCGCACCCTATGCAATGGAAGTCTGACGGCAACCCACTTGTTACCATGGCTTATTCAAATACTAAATGTATAATTAAAGGTATTTTTCCATCACAAAAACACGTTGCGTCCTCAACACCGAATAACCTTGCTTTGATGTCACCTTCTTGTCAGTTACACATGGTTAGTTGGAATTCCGCTATTCGTGGTACTCATTACACAAGTTCTTTCGGAAAACTTATTTCTACTAGTAATTTTAAGAAAAGGTTGCCTGCCGGTATATCTGCATACGGTAGTTATATAAATGTTCATGGTGTGTCTGTTGAACCCGCTGACAACAGGCTGTTTATAAGTAACATTACTACGCTTAATATTACAGAAGAGCACTTAGGAAAAGTTCTGTACATAAATGAAAATATTGGTAACGTTAACGTTGTATTTGACGTTACCTCTAATCTAGTTAATAACAGTGGTTTTGAACCGGGTTACGTAAAAATTGTTAAGATGGGTGCAGCTAACGAAATTACTTTCACTGGTCCTTTAAACCCAGTGGTTTTGAGTACACAGTATTCAACCGCTGTTTTTGAACTTGATTTTATTGCAACTTATGGTCGTTGGGTTGGTAGTTATTCCCACATGCCTGAACCAATTGTATAAAGGAAAATAATATGGCATTCAAAGTTTCAAATTTAACTAATGGTATTGTAGAATTCGATGGAGTTTTTTGGCAGCCAGCGCAAACCAGAGAATTAAAAACCGTTACAGAAGAAATGTTAGAGGCTGCGGCCTCTAACTTTCTTTTAATTATAGAAGTAACTGACTCGTCAGATGAAGAAATTCCTAAAGGTTATTTAGGAATTACTCCAGTTACTTCACCACACGTACTTAGCAACGCTAATGCAGGCCACGTCCTTTTATTTAATGAAGAAACTTCTGCAATTATATACGTTCCAGATGGTATTACTCCGGGTTTAGAAGCGGGGTGTAGAAATAAAAACATTGCACAAATTACTATTGCCCCGTTCCCTGATTCAGGTATGAATGTTATTGGTGCAGGTACTGTTACTAATGATTCTTCAAAAGTAAGCACTTTCTATGTGGAAGACGAGACGACAGTAGTTACTTCCGGTGACTTCGCTTGAGAGTAAATAATTATGTTGCTACTTCACCATGGTACAGCAAACGATTCAACACATATTCCAGTTCAAACTACAGACGTAATAACTGAAAGTTTAGAAGCTAACATTAATTATTCTGGCGAATACGACAGATACTTTAACGGTGTATTCGATACACGTATTCAACAAAATAATCCTAACGCCAATTATTCTACTGATGTAGCTTTGAGTATTTTTAAATGGGCTGCCGGAGATATTGGAAACGGTCTTTTAAAATTTGACCTTTCAAATATTCCAGCAGGCGCTACTATTCTTGATGTAAAAATACGTGGTAGAACAGCTACTCCTTCTGCTAATGGAGATAGTTCTTATACCATAGGTTTGTACCGTTTAAAAAGAAACTGGATTCCACTTGAAGCAACGTGGAATCAATACTCAAGTGGGAATGCGTGGTCTTTTGGTGGTGCTAGAAGTAGTGACGACATTGATGTTAACGCAGTAACTACTTTAGGGGTTAACGTTGCTACAGGTGTTTGGTACGAATTTACAGGCGCTGGTTTAATTTCTCTGGTTCAAGGATGGGTAAACGGAACTTTCCCTAACTACGGTGTTATGTTGGAACGTTCTGATATTTACGAACACATTGATGTGCCTGTTTATGTTGGTCAGTCTAGAACGTTTACGTCTAGTGAAGGTACTAATGGCAACCGTATTGAAATAGTTATTCAATGGGAAATATAAAATGAAACCAATTATTGAACTCGCTGTTTCTAAAAAATCACAAAGTTGGTGGGATTCTCTAACTAGACAAGCACAGTTAGAATACGTGCGTAACCACAAAAATAGTCACTACAGAGATAAAATAAAATCTTTGAAAGAAGATAAAACTCCGGAAGACTACGCAACTTTAATGAAAGCGAAAGAAGATGGTGTAGCTATTCCGCCAGCTTGGACTAATATTGTTTACCACGGTAAAGAAGGTCAAAAAGACACGGGTATTATTGCTACAGGTATTGATTCAAAAGGAAGGAAGCAGCGTATCGAAACGGCTGCTCATAGGGATGCGAAGATTAAAGAGAAGCACGAAAAACTACGTGAAATGGCTGCTAACTTTCCGAAGATTCAAAATAAATTGAAGAAAGACGCTGCTAACGGTGATGAAGCTGCTAAAGTTTTATACCTTATTTCCAAAACAGGTTTTCGCATTGGTGACAAACAAGGCGCTGGTGAAGTTAAAACTTACGGTGCGTCTTCTCTAGAAGGGCAACACATAAGTGTTAACGGTGATACCGTTACATTTAAATTCTTAGGTAAAAAAGAAATTCCGCAACACCACGTTGTTAAAGATAAACTCATTGCTTCTTTTTTCAAACACAAAAAAGACAACGAGAAAGTCTTTAACGTATCTGTAGATACTATACGGAAAGCGTGGAAAAATTATGGCGGAGATAAGGTACACGACATTCGATCTATTGTAGCTACTAATACGGCAAAGAAAGTTGTGGATGTATCAGAAGCTAAAAATCAAAAAGAACTCAAAGCTGTTATCAAGAGAGCAGCAGAAACTGCGGCTAAGAAGTTAGGTAATAATCCATCCGAAGCTTTGAAAACTTATATTGATAACGCAATTTTTGATTCACTGGTTAAACAGGTGGCTTAATATGGAAGACAACAAACAACGCCCGGTAATTCTTGAATACGATGAAGACGCAGAAGACTTCGAGCCTGTTATGCCTGAAAATACGTTAGACAGTCAAATTGATGAAATGATTGAAACTATGAAAACTGAGCAATAAAAAAAGCCCGGCAGATTAACGTCTGACCGGGCTTTTTCTTTACTGGTTAGTAATGCCGTGTTCTCTATGAAACCTGTGAAAATGACTAATTATGTATTGTAATTGTTTTCGCCCGTCTTCTATTAACTTCTTTTCATCTTTAACAGGTATATATTCATCTTGTTCGTTTACCGGGTAAAACAAGTGATGCATATAGTTAACACTTTCTGCGAGACTTTCAATTAAGTCGTAGAGTACACCAAAGTTCTTTTGGTATTCATCTTCTAATTCGTTCAATTCAAAAAATAATAATGATCTAGCTTCACCTTTAACGGTTGGGTCATACAACGCGTCATTAATGTCTTTAATTCTAGCGTATATTTCTTCCCCGCTGTGTAATACATAATCGTTAAAAAAAGTAATGGGCTTTTTCGGTTGTTCTTTATTTTCGTAGTCTACTACTCGACAGTACCCGCCTTTCAAAAAGTTAACGTAGAAAAACCTGTCAATATCAAAGCCTTCAGGATTTCTAAATAAGTAACGTCCGATAACGTTAACTATCTTAGTTCCGTCTGGATACTTTCGCATAAATACTTGCGAGTTTCTTTTATTGATATAATATTCAAAATCCCCCTTTTGAAATTGGACTTCCGCTAAATAGAACTCGTCGTCGTCATAAGTTAACTCGCTCAATGGCTTCCGGTTACAAACTTTAACGGTAACTTCAATAGTATGTTTGAATACATCTTCGTTCATAAACTTAGTTTGTGCTAGCGCATAAACACTATCAAAACAATCCCGAAGGATACTGTCAGGTGCTATGTCTTTTTCCAACACCTTTTTCAGAGTAAGTCCCCGCAACGCACCAAACACAAATTGAATACCGCATCCACTGTAACCACCTTTAGTACAGGTGTCCTCAGCAATTTTTAAAATATGCTCTCTGTACTTCTTACAAATATAGAGAGTGTCACAATTTTCTTCACTTAATACATCGCAGTTCTCTTCACGTTTATTTTGTAAAATCTGAATTTCGTTATCAAAATGATTCTCTAAGGTTCTCATTTATTACCTCCATTGATTATTCCGTTCATTAACTTCTCTGCTACAAATACTTCTTCCCTACTAAGTGTGAAGCTTGCACTAAAATACTTGGTCGGTAATTCCACTTTTTCAAACTCAGGGTTTTCTTCAAAAAATTTCTTTACGTTAGCTTCGTGCGTCGTGTCCATTTTACACACTAACCTGTGCGGCAATACGTTTGGTCTTTCCTTTATAATCATCCCAGCCTTCCAGTTTGAAATCTGAATAACTCAAATCAATACAACTAATATATTGGCGACCGTGGTCAGCGTGTGCAATTTCCAACAAACGTTGTTTATTATCACCAGAAATATCCAGATCAAGAAATACTTTTTGAGCCGGTGTTTTATCATTCAAGTATTCTTTTACTTGCTCGATATGGTTAGCATAAATATGAGCGTCACCAAATACATGAATATACCTACCCGGTTTCATGCCATGCAAAATAGCCAGTGCAATTGTCCAGATAGAATAAAAGGCCATATTAAATGGCGTACCTAAAAATAAATCTTGCGAACGCGCATAAAGCTTGCAATCAAGATACCGCTCACCGTTTTCTTCACGAACATACCATTGCGAAAGTGTGTGACACGGTGGCAATGCCATTTGTTCAATGTGAGAAACATTCCATGCAGTAATAATATTTCGACGAGAAAAAGGATTATTACGAAGAGTATTTTCCATTTTCGCAACTTGGTCGATTTCTTCCTCTCCCCAAAAGCGCCATTGCTTTCCATAAACGGGGCCAAGGCTACCGCCAATTAATTCACCTTTTTCATTTTTAACTTCTGTTCCCGGTAATACCCATTCATCCCAAATACGAACGTTATTTGCTTTCAAATATTCCAGACGGTCACTACCAGAAAGCATCCAAATTAATTCATGAATAATAGCAGGCAGGTGGACGTATTTACTCGACAACAAAGGAATCCAATATTTACCAGTTTCCGGGTCAACTAATTCATGCACAATATTGTTGGCATTAAATACGGAATAAGTACCTGTACCTGTTCTGTCTTGACGAGTTTCTTGTTCTTTAATTTTGTACCAGTTTAGTTGCATAATCCAATTAAGCAACGCCTTATACTGGTTTTCAAAAGGTGCTTCACTAAAATTGAATTTTGACACTGGTTGCATAGAACTATTCATTAAGTATTTCTCCTGTTAATTTAAGTTAAAGCATAGTGAAAACAGTACAACACTTTACATTTTATGATTCACTAGTCCCCACTAATTTAATAAACAAATACACACCATATCTATTTGGGGAAGGTGTTAGCCGTCTTATCTTAATTTCTACTAAATAACCTTATTTAACCTCTCTGTATTTTCTGTGGAAAGAATAAAGAATCTTAGCCACTGGAAGCGCACAGAAATCTTGAGGAAAAAATATGAATGAATTACTAGGTTTTAAATATGGTTCAATAATTGCCGGATTCTTTGGCGGTGTTGTATACATCTTTATGGTAGAGAATAAACTTACCAAACTGCAAATATTATCATCACTTGCCGTTGGTGTATTGTGCGCTGGTTATTTAACTCCGTTAATTACTGCGTACATAAAGTTCAGTTGGAAAACTGACCTGTCACCAGAGACTAGTGGCGGTATTGCATTTTTGATTGGTCTATGCGCCATTACTACCATACCGATTTTTCTGCGAAGAGTACAAGCAGTTATTGGCGGCAAAAAATCTATTGATGGAGATAAACCATGAATATGTTTTTTAATATTGTCGATTTCATGCAGTGCTTAGGTATTGTTTATATTGCGTTAGATAAAATAGATGATAGTCCGAAGGGAATTAAGTTATCCCTTCGTGACTATTTTATTAAAATACAGTTAGTAATCACGTCCATCGTATTTTTTTCTCAAGCAGTGAAAATTATCGGAGCGGATTTTCAATACGCTATTGGCTTAGGTACTGTTATTACGCACGGTCTGGTTCTTCTGTTGGCTAGAGAATATTTTTATAGTCAACATTTAGGCCCAAAGTGGAAAAAAGAAGTATCAGAATGTAGTGCGCAGTTTACTGAGAATTTAATGCAAACTTTGCCAATAGGTCTTGGTAACCCTAGAGTAAAAGTAAAGGATAAAAAATCCCCACACTCTTTGACAAAAAAATCCGAAACAGAGTCTACTGGAAAGGTGAACTAATGATTAACCTATATAACAGTTCCAAGAAAAAAAGCGCCATAGTTACTGTACAAGTAAACGGGGCTAAAAAAGATTTCCATATACCGCCACGGCAGACTGCTGATTTTCCAGACTCTGCGAAAATTATTTCAAAGCCCAGCATTGTTACTATCGTTGAACAAAAAGCTGCACAGAAAAAAGTCGCCTCGCAAGAAATTGCTGTAAAAGAGGAAACACCTGTCGATTTAGTTAAACCTGATACTAAAGATTCTAAGCATCAAAATTCTGGAGGTAAGAAATGAGGCGTCGTTCCGGTGTATACCGTTATACCTATGACCGAACTAATGTAGCGTCTTTTGGTACGGCAAACTATTATGCTTATGTAGGTGCGTCAAAGCGTGGCCGTATTGATAAACCAATGACCTTTTTAGGTGTTGAAAATTTTGAACAAGTAACTGGCAAACCGGATTATCGCTCTTACGGATATTCTGGTATTGGTGCTTCTCTTGTTCTTAGACAAAATACACCAGTTCATTTTCAGCGTATTGTTGGTGGTGCTTACCGTTATGCTAATGCAGTAATTGGTCAGCATCTTACTGATGCTACTAAATTAAGTGACGCACCAGACGCTTCTTTTGCCAGTGTTAAAAATCCTGAAAGTTGGGATGGCACTGCTACTTTAACAACGGGTTATACCCCGATGCTTTTAGCCTACGGAATTGGTCCGGGCGCAGACTACAATAATTATGAAATGCGTATTGTTTCTGGCAATATGCGTGACGTAACTATTACCACTAATTCTGCGTTTATTAATGATGCTGATTCTATTCTGGTTGACGGTTATTACCAGTATGCAGTTCTCGCTGTAAATGCTTTGGGCGCAACTAAAGCAGTTGAAGCCAATGAACTGCAAGTTGATTTAACTGGTGATCCTAATGATAACGCAATTCAATTTTCTTTCTCGAAAGTTGAAGCCGCTACTGGTTACATGGTTTTCCGCAGATTTAATGCGGCTGTTTCTACGGGTACTGGCCCAGATATTTACGAACTGTACACGACTCTCCCTCAAGCTGGTTCGTCTGCAACGACACTTACCTTTATTGATGTTGGTCAATATGAACAAGACAACACAACTACGTTGATTCTGGATTCTGGCGATCAGAAATTAAATGTAAATGGTGTGGGTAGTGTTTATACCAAAACTAAAGAATTTACTTTGGAAATTTATGACCCACGTGTTAATAACAGCCAACCTATTGAATCTTTCGTAGTTACTTACGACGCAGGCGTAGATTCGCAAAATCAGCAAACAGGTATCGAAGAAGTTGTTAACGATGAAGTTTTAGGTTCGCAACAAATTCGTATCTTTAAAGCTGCTGGTTCGTTTACTGCCGATCAAAAATATTTCTACACTACCCCGCGTGTTAAATTCACGCACGGTGCAGATGGTTCGTCCTACGCAAACTTGGATGACGCCGCATTTATTGCGGGTTTGGATAAATATTCTAACCCGGATGAATACGAAGTATCTATGTTTATGTCTGGCGGTCGTAATACGATTGCATTTTTACAAGCGTTGGGTGCAATGTGTACCACAAGAAATGACGCACACTTTATTGGCGGTATGCCGCAAGAATATGAAGAAGGTACAAAAGCAATTACTTGGCGTACTCTTCTTTTAGGTATGAATACACGTCGTGGTGAAGTTCATTTCCCGCATATTGAATACTACGATAGTTATTCTTCTGAAATTCTTGACGTACCTGCTGATATTATTACTGGTGCTTTGCTTGCACGTAACGATAACCGTTTTGGAATTTATAATGCTACGGCAGGTGTTAAGCGTGGTGTTATTAACGACATTCCGGGTGTTCGTGGTGTTACGCAAACTTATACACCACAAGAACTTAATGCGTTTGCAAATGCGCAGCTTAACCCGATTGCAAATATTCGTGGTTATGGTCTGACTATTCGTGACCAGCTTACTTTGCAAACTACACTTACCGCTTTCTCTTATATGAGTGTATCGCGTCTTATTGACGCAATTGAATTGTCTATTGCCGCCTTTGCAATTACTAAACTGCAAGACTTGCCGAATGAATTACTTGATAGCGATATGGAAGCTGCAATTAATTCAATTCTTCAATTAATGCAGAATCGTGGTGCGATCAGTGCTTACCAAGTATTTGTTGGTAATGAAGCTGGTAATACTCCAGACCTTGCAATTCAAGGTATCCGCAAATATAAAATTGCTGTCACGCCAAACATACCAGTGCGAGAAATCGAACTGCATACCTATGTAACGAAAGAAGGTGTGTCGTTTGAAGAAATCGTACAAAGTGAAGCGGCATAATAGGAGTAATGAATCATGGCTAAGACTTCTCTGCAAGATATGCGTGGTTTGCCTGACCCGCTTCAAAGTTATAAATTTGATTTAATTCTTTCTAATTTACCTGTAGGTAATGCCCTCGCACTTAAACTGCGTTGTCGCTCTACTCAAATTTCTGGTATGAGTTTGGAAGACGTAACTATTAACGCTCACGGTGTTGATTTACGTTATGCAGGCCGACCGATTTGGGAAGGTAATTTACCTGCTCAGTTTTTTGAAACTCGTGATATGGCAGTACGTGATAATGTTCGTGCTCTTATGGAATTCTGTCGTAACGCACGAACTAATACTGGTGAGTATAAAGAGAACTACGAATTTATTGCTGACGTAATTCTCTATGATGACCGAAATAATGTTGTGCGTGTAGTTCGACATTTCGGTGCGTTCTTTAAGCAATTGGATTCACCCACTACTTCTGGTGATTCCACCCCTATCGAATATTCAACTGGTTTGTCATTTGATTACCACGTTGACCTGTAATACTTTCGGTAGGGAAAAGGGCTAGGCGGAACGGAATGGTTTCGTCTGGCCTTTTTTATTTCTTTTCGAGGTTTAGACTATGACTAGAAAACTCAGGTCAGTAACTGAAAGTAATTCAATACGTGTTTCCAATGTTGGTTACGGATACGACGGTGAATCTGCTACCGATGTTATTATTCGGCAAGGCGGCGTAGAAGATCGTATTGATTTTATTACTAAACAAACTGACGTTCTAAAAGATGACGCTAAATTTTTATTAGAAGAAGCTACTTTAAATACTTCACGTAACGTTGTTTCTGGTGTAGTGGGCGAAGAAAACGCGCAAGATATTGATGACATTATTCGCTATGGTAAAAAAGCTAAAGGTTCTGTAGCTAACTTAGCTACCAAAGCAATTGACGGTATTTTTGGTACTAGCACAAACTCTTTAGTAAAAGACTTGCTGAATAAAGATAGCGCAGAGCCACAAACTTCTGTGTTATCTGTTGGTGATGTTGAATACACTTCGCTACTTGCCAAGCTTAGAAAAAGGGCTGACCCTCAGTTAGGTTATTCATACAGAGTATTTTTACCGCCATTAGAAAATGCAACAGGTATGCAAGATACTCAAGAGTTTCAGAGCATCTTTAATTACTACTCAGAAAACGTAGACATTACGCTGCCTTCGTTTACTGACACTCAGGTTTTCCGTGGTGGTTTTCAAGTACCTTACCCAATGTTTTCCGACAATGGTGCGTTCTCGTTAACTCTGTATGAAGACCATCATTTAAATTCTACGCGTTACTGTGATACATGGCGCGAACTAATAATGAATTACAAAACTCGTTTATATAATTTACCTTCTGTGTATAAGAAGCCAATTGCAATTGCTGTAATTGATTCCAGAAACTACGTGTCGATGTTTTTCATTATGCTGGGTTCTTTTCCTGTTGGCGGCGTTACTCCACAATTTAACGGAACTTCCAGTGACCCGGTAAAGATTATGCAAGAGTTTCGTTGTAACCGAATAATTCCCGTTTACACTGCTGACCGTACTTATACGTCTCTTTCTAAACCTGCGCGTACTGGTGTGGATGTACCTTTTGAAACAGCGTCAAAAGACGAAGTTACCTTGGGCACTATATTCAAAAATCCAAAGTCCATCACCAAAAAATTACTACGCATTGAACGCCCATAAACTGTAAAGTGTAATTAGGTTTTTACCCGACAACTAGAGGTTATTATGTCACAACCAAAAATTCGCCCACGTATTCAAAAACGCACTATAGTTAAAGACACTTCCGGTAACGTTATTGAGGATAACAAACAAGACGCTGGTGTTATTGAAACGCCAGAAGTTAACGATGTAACTACCGAACAAGAAAGGATTCCCAGTAACTATATTGCAGTCCCTTTATGGTCGGCTGGTATCTTTTCCCACGGCATTGAGGATAAGCTGCATTTACGTCCTTTATTTATTGCGGATATTCTGAAAATTTCCAACGCTGTTCAGATGGATGACTTTGATTCTTTTGTTGAAGTTATCTCTAACACTGTTTATGAAAACGTAGACATTAAGAAATTACCGCAAAAAGACTTTGAAGGTATTCTTTACTGGCTGCGCATTAATTCTACTTTCTTGGAATCCTACCAAGCGGACTTTATTTGTGAGTCTCTAGACCACATTGAGAAAGTAGAAAATAAAATAGTAAAAGCGGAAACTCTTATTCAGACTGTTGAATTAGCTTCCTCTTCTTTTGACGAAAGACACGTTGACGAAGATATTTTCAAGCACATTCAGTTTCTTCAATCTGACATTGAGGAAATGTGTGGCATTACTATGGATATTCAAACCGTTCAAACACAGATGGAATATTCCAAAGTTCTCGATCACCGTACTGAGTTGGTAAAGAAAAAAGTGCTCGGTGAAAACGCAGATAAGATGGACCAAGAAAATGTGCCTGCCGAAGTTCAAAGAGAAATTCTCGGTTTGTTAGGTATGGATCAAATTTTGAAAACGTCGTTGCTTGCTAGTTATATGTCACCTAAACACGGTGATAACTTAAAGCAGCGTACTAATTCGTTAATAAATAACGAAAGGCTTACTCAAGCTGCATTGAAAAAAATGCAAGAGTACGTTGAATACCTTGATGAAAACATCGGTGTAACTGAAACTGTTAAGCATGTATGTGAGGTGTGTAGCGCAGAATTAGCGACGAATGTTGCTTTTTCTGCGCTCGACTTTCTTTCCTAAAGTCACTAACGAAAGTATTGAAGACCAAATATACTTAATGAATATGCACATGCATATAATCATTGATAAAAATACGACTGAGTATAAAGAGTTCTGCTTTAAAGCTAGAAAGTTGGATAAAGACTTGCAGGATAAAGCTGAACACGAAAAGAAACAATCTGAACAATTTAATGCAATGCTGGCTAAAATGATGCGACGTTAACTCTAGAGGTTACTATGGCTAGAAAACCCACAATACGCCGTGGCGGTAGAGGTTCGGATTTATTCAGTTCTCTACTCGATAGCACGGATGATTTATCTTCGCGTACTCGTAGAAGTGTAGCGCGTAGTAACTCTTCTAGGGATACCGTAGACTTAGCTATTCAGGAATCGGAGAGAGCAATTTCCAGTTTGAAAGTTAAATTGGAAATGCTGGAAAAAACTAATCCGAATTATGAACAGTTAAAGAAATCTCTTACTAAAGATATTGAATTAGAAAATTCTCGTATTCAGAGCAATAAAAAACTGAAAGACTTATTGAAAGCTTCTGCTACTTTACTGCAAGCTGTTACTGAAGATTATAAGAAAAAGCAATCGTTGTCTGCTAAAGGTTTAAGTAATACTGCAAATTTAGCTAAAGTAACAAAGCAAATAAAAGAACTTCAAGAAAGTACTGATTATAAATTGGTAGAAATTGATGACTTGTTTTCTACTTTGAAAAATACCGTTGACGCTGACCAGATGAAAAAACTGGAAAAGAAGTTAGAGAGGTTTGAGGCTATCTACGCAAACCCTCTCCAACGTTCTGGTGCGGTAGGGGCTGGCGCTAAAACTGTGCTGACTGGTTTGCTTGGGCCTCTGGGTGAAGTTGCTGATGATGTATTTAATATATCGGGTGGATTTGAAAGGCTACTTACTAGAGGGGTAGCTAAATTAGCTTTTGGGAAGAAAGCGAAAAAAAGCCAAGGTGACTTAGCAGCAGACCAACTGCGCGAACAAGTAGAAGAAACATCTAAAGACGCTAAAGAAACAAAAGAAAAAGCAGAAAAAATTATTACCCTTATTACAGAAGAAGAACAAGAAGAAGAACTGGAAGACCGCAAAAAAGCTATACGAGAAAAGCGTGAAAAATTAATCGCAGATAGGAAGGGCAAAGAAGTAGTCAAAGAGCAAAAAAGCTGGCTTTCTTCTTTTATGTCGAAAATACTAGGTAGCAAGTTAACAAAAATTTTAGGCTTTGCAAAATACTTATCGCCTCGCGGTTTTGGAATGTTGTTAACCAAAACTCTTTTTGGCGGTGGAAAACTTTTAGCCAGAATCGGTGGTACATTAGGCCGCATGATTTTGAGTCCTCTTTTATCCGGGGCAAGTTCACTACTGTTTAGAGTGCTACCTTCTTTAGTTGCTGCACTCCCCGG
Source organism: Balneolaceae bacterium (assembly GCA_041656135.1). Lineage (GTDB taxonomy): Bacteria > Bacteroidota > Rhodothermia > Balneolales > Balneolaceae > Balneola. The sequence continues at coordinate 31,435 of JBBAEC010000017.1, forward strand.
TTTTTTATCTACAGTTTTAAACCCAGTTGCTCTTCTAGCCGCTGCTGGTTTCGCTGGGTTTAAACTAGGTGAATGGCTATACGAAAATTATTCAGAAGAAATTTTAGACGGCATTGACTGGGTAGTTAATAAAGTAAAAGATGCGTTCTCATTCATTACCGACAAGTATGATAAAGTGCGTAACGCTACTTCTAATGCTATTGAAAGTACTGCTAATTTTGCAAAAGACACTTACTCTTCTGCTGTTAACAAGACTTCAATGGGTATAGAAAAAACAGCTAACTTTGTTTCTAACACTGCGTCACAAGTATCTGGAGGTATTGAAAAAACAGCTAACTTTGCTTCTAATGCTGCATCACAAATATCTGGCTTTGCCTCGTGGGCATGGAACGGCGCTAGAAGTAATTTTGATTATTCTACTGACCAAATTGTAGGTATGATTAAAAACGCGGCACAAACTGTCGGTGTTCCTGAATCGTGGTTGTATTCAACGGCTGTTCAAGAATCCAGTTTGAATCCAAAAGCAAAAGCGCCTACGTCATCGGCTACTGGTTTGTTCCAATTCATAAATTCAACTTGGGCTAGCATGGTTTCCAAGTATGGTGCTAAATACGGCATCGGTATGGGCGATAGAGAAAACCCACAGGCATCTGCAATTATGGGTGCTTTATTTATGAAAGATAATATGAACAGTTTACAAGCTGCTGGGTTACCAGTTACTTATTCTTCTGTTTATGGTGCTCATTTCTTAGGTTCTGCGGGTATCAAGAAATTACTTTCTGCTAACCCAACAGAAAGTGGTGCAAAACTTTTTCCTGATGCTGCAAGAGCAAACAAAAATGTTTTCTTTAACGAAAATAATCAGCCCCGTACTGTAGCTGAAATTCTTTCTTTGTTCGGTGCTAAACTTAAAAAGGTAGGAAGTTTTAAACCAGCTTCTGTAACTACTTCGCACCCTAGTTCTGCTGTAACTACCAGTACTCCGGGCAGATCAATCTCGAATACGTCAAACACTTATATAATGGCACCACAGGATAATATTACGCCTAATATGCCCATTCAAAGTCCTGTTACTGGCATTACAAATATGGATGAAATTCCTATGTACCCGAAAGATAGTGAAGCGTTAATCGGAATTGTACTGGGTCAATTGGCATGAGGTTAATTTATGAAATTGCCATCTAGCGTAAAAAGTGTGGTTGCAAAAACTTCTAACTCAGTTAAGTCTGCGTTAGGAAAGAAAATAGAAAGTTCTGATAATGCTAAAGCAAAGAATATAGCTAACGCCATTCTAGGCGGCAAGTCTGCTACAGGTTCTGCAAATATTGAATACGGTACAGAATCCAGTATTAAAAATCAGGTAGCTAAAGCTATTCAACTTGCTGAGAAAGAATACCAGAGTACTGATCTATCACCTTACATGATTACTTTTTATTTTCAGGAAGTTGGCAAAGATATAAAAGTCATTAAAGGTTTTCTACCTGAAAATATTGGGTTTGATTTATCTAGCACGTACTCAGCTATTTTCGACAGAAACGTATTTTCTGGTAACACAGTAGGTAGTGTCTTGCGAACTGCTGGTATTTCTGGTGTTACTAAGGAAATGACTTTTAGGGTATGGGAATCTTCTGGTTACCTTAATTTTTCCCTACCTATCGTATTTGATTTAGCTGACGATATTTTTGTACAGGGTCAACCTTACGTTAAAACGCCTAAAGAAATTCTTTCCGAGTTTGCTAACCGTGTGCTTCCATCGAGAAAAGAAGATAAAATTTTCTTGACGCCGCCCGGCCCTACTTTGAGTTTTGATTTTAACTGGGATTCTATAACTAGCGCGTTTACTTCTGAACAAGAAACGTCTTCTGGTACTAATACGCCAGAATCACAAAAGAACGAGCAAGCGTCTAAAGCCCGACAGGCTGGGGCAGCTTTTGAGAAGACACTGGTTCAAGCTAGAAACGCGTTAGGTTCACAATTAAGTTACGATAAATTTTATTCGGTACAACTAGGTTCTTTCTTAACCATTGATAACATTGTTATTGATAGTGTTGCACCATCTTTTGATACTATCGTTGCTTATGATTTAAACCCTATGCGTATGGTACTTACGGTTTCTTTTTCTACCACCATGATACCGACCGCCGAAGATATGCAAAAATATTTATTTGGTGAACTCCTTAATGTGGATGACTTGGTTTAACGAGGCTAACTATGTATAAGAGAGCAGACTTTATTCCAGTTGTAGTTGTTCGCAAAAACGATGGTTCTACTTTTGAAACTCCGGATTTACTATCCGCTAGATATATAAACAAGCTTAGAAATTTACCGGCTCTTACTATACATACTGTTCAAAATTTTGAACAAGGTCGGTTGGATTTAATCTCTCTGAAATACTACAAGCGTGATGATTTGTGGTGGCCTTTGGCGCTGTATAATGGCATAGTAAATCCGATAGCGGAAATTATTACTGGTAAAGTTTTACGCATACCTTCTAAATCGGATATGGAATCTGCATTAAGTGCAGCTAATACCAAGCAGGTTAATTCAAATTCCTCTGTAACGCTTAGGTAAAAGGTACGCACATGATTAGCATAAAAGACAGGTTATTTCTGGATATTTGGGTTAACTCTGTCCAGCTACCTTTACAACTGTTGAAACTTGACTTACTTACTATGCATTCTGCGCATCCTTTTTTATTCCCGTGTGCACAGCTTCGTCTCACAGACAACGTTAATTTTTTTAATGACAACCCGGTTGTTGACGGTGATATTATTTCTATCACCACTGGGAAATTGATGGATGAAGCTCAAGAAAATAATACGCGTACTTTTAGAATCTTTGATGTAAAGCGTGTACAGGAAGGTAACTCACACGTCTACACTTTCTACCTTATTTTCTCCAACATTAAATACGTTAATGAAAATTCAAAGTCCTCGTATAAAGGTAGGGTTAGTGATGTATTCATGGAAATTGCAGACTATTGCAATATGCCTTACGAAGTATCGCCAACTGCTGATTCGCAAGTGTGGTATCCATTAGGTGCCAAGCGCGCAACGTTTATTAAAGACATTACTAAGTATGCGTATAGCTCTACAAAATCAGCCTACGTGTCAGGTGTAACCTTATCTGGTAAATTACGCCTTGTTAATTTAGAAACAGTAGATTTTTCAAACCCGAAAGTTTTGATGGTCTACAATAATAAAGATACTAAAAACAGTGTGCGTATTGCTGACAGAAAAGAATACACGTCTTCGGGTTTGCAGAATAACGTGTCGGCGTATAAATCCCACATGCTTATTCAAAACACTGATAGTACGGAAATTGTATCTACTGTTGACGTGCCGGTAAAATCAAACACTATTAACGTTAATGACGACATAAATAAAAACTTGCAAGGCTCCAAGTTTATATTCAGCCCTATTGATAACGGAAATACGCATCCTAACTACAATCAAGCTTTGTATCAAAACACGCGAATTCTCTCTACGTTCAGTAAAGGTCTTATAGTAGCTACGGATGAAGAAACTAAAGCTGATTTATTTGATGTAGCTAACTACATTGACTTTGCTGCGAGTGCAAACAAAGTAGAAATGAATAGGATTCTAACTGGGGGTTACGTTATCACGGCAAAAACAATTTATATACGCTCTAATCAATACTTTGAAAAGTTACAGTTAACGCGCCAAGGTTTCAACGCGGATGTCATAACGCAGAATTCCCTGAACTTGATAGGTGTAACATGATTGATTTTAATTCGCTAAAACCAGAACAACTGGCACTTATTACTTTCAGCGCACTTGTAGTAAATAATAATGACCCATACAAACGTGGAATGCTACAACTTCGATTCCCTCTTATCCACGACGAAATTAAAAATGGTGATTTGCCGTGGGCACGTCCGGATTGTTTTATCAACGGTATTAATATTCCTCGTGTTGGTCAGTACGTTCAAGCTAATTTTGAACGTGGTGACAAATCCAACCCAGTTTACACTTCGCAATTAATTAGCAAGGACACTTTAAAAGGGACTCCGTTTGAAGCGAACTACCCGCACGTGCGCGGGTTATACGACGGAAAAAACTTTTTTATTATTGATGAAAAAACTGGAAACATAACTATTCATGCCACTGGTGATTTGAATGGTACAGTTAAAGGTAATGTAAACTTAGACGTTACCGGCGATTTAACTGCTAACTTAGCCAGTGGTAGCGCAACTATTTCTGCACCGGCTGGTGACGTAACTGCTGATGCTATGAATGTAAACATTACTGGTCAAACCTCAGTGGATATTGATGGTACGTCTATGGTTACTATTGATGGTGCTCAGGTAAGTATTAACAACGGAAATCTTTTAGTTTTATAAGGAAAATAAAATGATTCCAGTATGTAGAGTTGGCGATACAGGAATGGGTCAATGTCCGTTACATCTACCACTTCCACCTATTCCGTATAACACTGTTATTATGTCTGGTTCACCTGTAGCTTTAACACAAACTTTACCTATAGCAACAATTGGTTCTCCGGGTATTTCAACTTGTGGCCACCCTACGGTTGCTATGATGGGTTCTACTATTTCTACTTCTACTGCTTTAGGTTTGCATAGACTAGGTGACACAGGATTAGGTGGTGGCCCATACGTTATGACTATCGGCTCTACTGTTTTATTTTCAAACTAAAGGAAAAATAAATGGCTATCCCTGCGTGGTTAACTTCACTGTATCCAAACATAGCTACAAAATTAACAACACTTAGAAACGACGCATTAACTTTTTACGTCGGCCAACCAGAAGAAATTATTTTTCTTAACGATGCTTTCCTAATTCACGATGGTCTTTTAGACGCGTATAAAACAGTAGATCGTACTAATGTTTTTGATACGTTGGTTAACTCGCTTTACTCTTACTTAGGGGCTACTAGAAATTTAGGTGGTACACCTATTGATGAAAGCGGTTTCCCTATTGAAAATCTATTTGATATGAATGATCTTGAAACTTGGTTGGACGGGAAAATTGCTTTAGGTAACTATTATCAGGATTTGGTGGAGTCTGGTCCGGGCACAGGTATTTTTACTTCTGCTGACGTAGACGAGAGCACAATTAAATTCACAAATTTAGCTAGTGACGAAGATACTTATATTTTGTCTGTAGTATCTCAAATGAACGCGGTAGTAAAGAAAGCAGTTAACTACGCGCTATTCAACGATATTACTCCGCCAGTAACTCCTTTAGGGAAACAAGGTATAGGTGAATATATTTTTAATACGTTGAATTATAAATTTGCGATAACCGAGTTTAACATTGACTTTGATTTACCGCCTTACATAACACCATAAGGAGACAGTTATGCCCGGTGCTTATGATTATCTGGATTCAATTTATTCCGATCTTAACTTTTACTATGGTGAAGATGGCAAGCCTGCTGTACTTCGTGGTTTAGATGCAATAAACCAAAGTATTTCGATGGTTATAACTACTTACCTACGTTCGCGCTATCGTCGTCCTATGTATGGCAGTGAATTACCTGCTTTTTTGCAGGACAACTTCACACCTAATATGGTTGTTGATATGAAGAACGTTATTTTCTTGGCTCTGCAAAAATGGGAACCTAGAATTCGCGTTAACCGTAATGAAATAAAAGTCGAAAGGTTAGATGCGGATACCTCAGTGATTAATATTTCTTTTCCTTTTGTTATCCCTGCTGCAAACACTGATTCAAAATTCAGTCAACAATTCACAGTAGAAGGTCTGAACGATGTCGCTTAAAAGAACCCCTCTCTCACAAATCGAACCTGATTTTGACGTTGCTGTTCAGCAACTACAAACGTTACTAGTTTCTGATTCTACTGGTCAGGAAAAAGCGTGGAAAGATTTGTTGGCTACTGCTGCTGGCCAACAGATTCTTGAATTTTTCGGTGCTACTCATGAAATCGACCAATTCGCAATTGCTCGCGTTTTCGAGGAAATGTTTACCGAAACTGCTTTGGTAGAAAAAAATATCATGGCGAATATTTCTACTCTCGGTAATCCGTTGCGTAGAAATTCCCCGCCTTATGTAGAGTTGCGTTTACCTGATTCTTCTAATGTAGACGTACCCAATGATGTAAAAGATATGTCCCCGTTAGGCGTCGGCGGTTTTATTGCTGACCCGGAATTTGTTCGTCAGTGGTATTTAAACCCGTATTTTAATGCCACTACTTTTGATAGCGGTGTTGCACACTATGGTCAAGACCACCTGTTTTGGGGTTACGGTAAATTAAAGCGCGATGTTAATGGTGTAAATATTACCTCTACCTCTGTTAATTCGTACACGTCTTTTACAACTTCGGACGGTAACTTTTTCAATCGTAACTCTATTTACTTTGCCGCTATTTCTGGTTCAACTGCTGACCCGTTATCTTTACGTCAAGCTGGTTGGTACGGTGTAAGTATTGACCAAGAAACGTTGCAAGAGATTCCAGTGCGTTTGTATCGTGGGGATATTGTAGATAAAGTATTTCCTGCAACGGGTAGAAATTATTATTCACTTATTTCCAGTGAAACTTCTTTTACTGTATCTCAAGACGACAGTACTGTTTGGGTTAACAGTGAGTTGATGACTGTAACTCAAGCTGGTCTTTGGGAATTTCCGACCGCCGAAAATTCGGACTACACAAAAATTGTTCAGGATATTACTTATTCTGACGGTCGTGCAGTAATTAGGTTTGGTAACGATGGCTTTGGTAAAAAGCCACAAGTAAACGATATTGTTCGTTGGCGTTACGTTATTTCTAATGGACTTGCAGACAATATATCTTCATTTAAACGGGCTACTATTGCTTCGACTGCCATTGCGTTAGACGGTCGTGTAGATACGATGATTACCCCGACAGTAGGTGGTAGTGATTATTTAAGTGCAGAAGAATACAAACTATTAGGACCAGCTACTAATTCAGCTAGAAATAACAGAAGCGCGGTTAATCCTCAAGACTACTACGCAATTTTCAAAAATTATTCTACTTCTATTATTGACGTGCAAGTAGACGGCCAGCGTAATTTGAATCCATCTTCGCCACGCTACATGAATTTACATCGTGTAGTTACTTACCCTAAATTCACGCAGCCAGAATACGATGTAATGTTTTCTGAAATCGAAAAGAAAACAATGTTTGCCAATTATTTTTTCACTGACTTAAACTACCCTGTGTTACGTCCGTTTAATATCAGGGCAAACGTTTATTGCATCGGTCAGGTAGATTTTATTTCCATCCGCGACAACTTTATTCAGCCTGCTATTTTATCGCTGGTAGATAAATCAGGTTCTGCTGCTGTAGGTTCATTGAACTACAACATTACTTTGGATGATATTCGCAAAACAATTAAAGATAGCCATCCTAGTATTGATTACGTTGATATTCTTGAACCCTCTTCTTCTGTTATCGGTAACATTATTTCACCGGCTGTAGAGCGTATTGATTTTTCAGATGTTGACGTAGGCGCAGCTACCAAATCGGTAGACTACGCTGTATTAGTACGATTAACAAACGAAGACACTTCTGTTCAGTATACAAATATTTTGAGTACACGTGTGGGGCAACGTCGTGGTCAACAAGTCGCCACTCTAAAAGTACATTTTAAACCGTTGCCTAATTTTAAGTACACTCCGGTAGTTCGTTTACCTACTACTGATAAAAATTATCTTTACCAAGTTGAATACGCGCTAGTTAAAAGAAATATTTCTACTACTAACTGGGTGTGGGTAACAAATTGGCTAAGTGAAGCAGCTATTCTTGCAACAGTGCAGCCAGACAAAACAGTATTTATTCAGGATAGTGACCCAGATAATGATACTCCGGGTGTAAGCGTAGAAACTATTTCCGCGTTCAATACTTGTTTACCTACTGTACCTGTTCTTTTGTCAGACTGGGCTGCTGAACCTGTTATCAATATTTTCTCCTCTGACCGTTCAGGGATTTGATTATGAGCATTGATAATTTATTCCCACCTTTTGCCGCAGACTTACCTCTGTGGCAAAAGTTTATTAAGTCGGTAGACGAAATTCGTAAGGTTACTTTTGATGACCAGCTAAAAATTTTACTTTCGTTAAGAGACAACTCTACGTTCATTGACCCGACTGATGATTCACCAATTAGATACGAGCAAGAATTTTTGGAATTTATCGAAGGTTCTACTAACAAGTATCAGTCAAAGAAAGTTAAATTCATAGGTACAAATTTTAAAGTATGGAGGCAAAATTTAACTCTTGCGCCGCCTTTTGATTTAGAACTACTTACACTGGGAGTGGATTACACAGTAAGTGCTGAAAATAAAATAGTTTATTTAGGCGCACCATTAAGTGCTAACTCAAGACTTCGCGCTGTTTTCTACGATAAATCGTACAGAGACGTAGATAACGTTTTTAACTACGTGGAAAACGAACAGGTCGCAGAAATTGCTACAGGCAACGCGCCAGTTGCTCAAAACACTATTGATATTTTTAACAGTACAAATGTTTTAACCGGACAGCCTGCAAACATTTACTCTGGTTACCCGTATAACCTTATCGTAGTTTACGCTTGGAATGCAGTCGCTAATGAATTTACTTACGTGCCTTTCGGTAATGTGGTCGCGCTACCTGATGGTATATCACTACAAATTCAAACTGACTATGTAACTGACAAGTTTTTTATTTTTGCCAGAACACCTTCGCAAGAATTAACCAGAAAACTTAGACAACTAGGTTTTCTTTACCCTGACATGGAATACGTGACACGTCCTACTTATGTAGACAACTCACACATTCTTCAATTGATGTCGGACTCTTTCGGTAAATATTTGAAGGAAACCGCAGGTACTCCTAACTTTATGAATTTTTATCAGTATTGCGCTAATACAATGATAAAAATTGAAAGGCTATGGGCGCAAGACAAACCGGGTACTATTGTTAACCCTATTCCTGATGATGATACCTACGGAGATTTCGTATCAGAGGCTGATGTATTAGCTGACCCTATTTCATTTCCAAAAATGCATGAGATAGGCGAAAACAACGCAGGTTGGTATCCAACTAGTCACGTTAATTTGATATACGATTTGTTTTTATTTGGTTCCAACTTGGACTACGCAGCTATCGAAAATTTCTTTAACTATGTAGCTCCGGAAAACTTAGTACTCGCAAATATTATTCTTCAAGTTTCCACACAGTCTGGACCAAGTTCTACAATATCTATTTTCACAACCGCACAAGTTGACCAATTCTATTAAGTTTAAGAGGAAATAAAAATGGCAGAATTTAACTTCACTACGGTAGGTGTTGATACACTAAATGCTTTTACAGGTAGTGGTCCAGTTGCTCGTTTTTCTCACGGCCAAGTTTTTCATGTTGGCCCGAATTTCGCTGCAAGTAAACTTCAACAATTGATTGACGCTACTACTGTTGAAGAACAATACCAAATTATCGAATCAGAAGCCCGTTGGGGTTATGACTTGGTTAATTTACCGATCATTATTTCAGGCGCTGTTGCTGGTACTCCGCCAGCAAATCCACCAGCAATTACAAGTACTCAAGCCCGTAAAGGTTTGAACTTGAATTCTGTTGGTAACGATTACACGCAAGCAATTAACTTAAACGCTACAGGTATTAAACAGGGTATTCACAACGTTAAATACAATATGCAAATTCCTGCACAACAAGGTGAGTACATGTTTAACCTTGTTGTTTTGTATAACACGATTGGAGTTGCAAACCCGGATAACGAAGAACAAATGCCGATTGCTGCTGTTTATTTATTTGATAGCGCGGTTAAGAAATTGGCAGGTCAAGGTACTATTTCCATTGACGTAATTCTGCGTTATGTGAACGGTGTTTCTATTGACGCTATTGAATGGGTTGTGCCTGTTGCAGAATATGCAAACCTTATTCAGATGGATAGTGTAAATAGTTTGCCGCCTGTTTCTTCTTTTGTTGGTAGCAAAAATAATCACGCTTACTTAGTAAATGGTTTAGACGGTTTAGACCCTACTGACCCTACTGTATTTTACGGTCGTGATTTAAACGGTCGTTCTTTTATCGCTAAATCAGAAGGCGAATCTTTGTATTCGTTTTCCAGTCACTGTCGTGATGTTGCAAAAGATATTGTTATTTCTTCTACCGGCGGTCCTGATGGTAATGGTAACTACTGGATTGTTTATGATGACTCTGCATTAGCTGAACCTTTGGGTGCTTCTTATGACACAACCAAACAAGGCCGATATATTCTGCAATTTACTGACGGTGCGTCTAAAGGTTTGTGCCGTTCTGTAACTGTAGTTGATACAACCGCTAAAAGAATATATTTCAACGATAGCGTAGTAGGTGGTTCTTTTGGCGCGGGTACTTTCCAGTTACTTATTGATAATTCAGATGGTGTGTTAAACATACCTGCTGATGTTAACCCTACACCAGATACCATACCTATTAGAGACGGTGGTGGAAGATTAAAAGCACAAGACCCAGTGGCCGCTCAAGACGTAGTTACGAAAAACTATTTTGAAAATAACACTGTAACGGTTAACCCAATTCTGGTTGAATTAAAAAAACACGCTATGTGTTTTCCAAAAGCACAAGCTACCGCAAGTAAAGAAACTTTTGGTTTAACTTTGACTGGCCCGGTTAGTGGTGTCCAAAAATGGTTTGGGGGTGTCCTCGGTCCAGATGGAAAAATTTATTGTGTACCTAACGAGTCTCCAGATATTTTAATTATTGACTCCTTTAATAATATCGCAACCCTTAGTGACATGGGTGCAGATTTATCTGGTGTGGGTACGTGGGCTGGTGGTGTTCTCGGCCCCGATGGAAAAATTTATTGTAGTCCTAGTAATGCCACAGACATTCTAATCATCGACCCAATTGCAGATACTGCTACTAGAAGTGCTATGGGAGCAGACTTAACAGGTAATGCTAAATGGCAAGGTGGTGTTCTCGGCACTGACGGAAAAATTTATTGTGTGCCTAATTCTGCTACAGATATTTTAATTATTGATACTGTTAGTGGAACTGCTACTAGAAGTAATATGGGTGCAGATTTAACGGGTGGTGTCAAATGGAAAGGCGGGGTACTTGGCCCCGATGGAAAAATTTATTGCGTACCTAACTACTCTACAGATATTTTAATTATCGACCCTATGAGTGGAACTGCTACACGTTCTAATATGGGAGCAGACTTGACGGGGACACTTAAATGGACAGGTGGAGTTCTTGGCCCTGACGGAAAAATTTACGGTATGCCGTATAGTGCTACAGACATTTTAATTATTGATCCTCTCAACGGTACTGCTACTAGAAGTAATATGGGTGCAGATTTATCTGGTGTTTCTAAGTGGTGGGGTGGAGTTCTTGGCCCTGATGGAAAAATTTACGGGATTTGTTTTGGCGATGGGGACTTTTTAGTTATAGATACTCTTAGTGGAACCGCAAGTCGCACTGATTTTGGTTTAGACTTATCGTCTAGTTTATTTTACGGAGGTACAGTTGGTATTGATGGAGTTATTTACTGCTTCCCTAGCACTTCTGACCACCTCGTAAAAATTACTAATCGTGTAGCTACTGCGTTTTCCGATACTATTGCGCTGTCACCTTACTTAAACAAATTCTAAACTGGAGAACTATATGAGCAGATTAAAACTACCTTCTATTAATTGGCCGCAGTTAACTGGGTATAACCCTTATCTTTCTGGTGACGATTACTTAGGTCTTATAAAAAAAGCGCACTTAAATAATAGAAATACCTCGTCGTTTGCGTATGCTACTAGAACTGATTTTGGTTTAACTTTGACGGATATTGCTAAATGGAATGGTGGGGTTCTCGGACCCGATGGCAAAATTTATTGTGTTCCTCATGACTCCCTAGATATTTTAATCATCGACCCTCTCAACGGTACTGCTACTAGAACTGATTTTGGTTTAACTTTGTCAGACGCGGATAAATGGTATGGTGGGGTTCTCGGCCCTGACGGGAAAATTTATTGTGTACCTTTTTATTCCACAGACATTTTAATTATTGATGCTATTAATGGAACTGCTACACGTTCTAACATGGGAGCAGACCTGACTGGGCCTTATAAATGGATTGGTGGTGTTCTTGGACCCAATGGAAAAATTTATTGTGTACCTAACGGGGCTACAGACATTTTAATCATCGACCCAATTGCAGGAACTGCTACACGTTCTAATATGGGAGCAGACTTAACAGGTACTGGTAAATGGTATGGTGGGGTTCTCGGCTCTGATGGAAAAATTTATTGTGTTCCCAGTAGTACTACAGATATTTTAATTATTGACCCTCTCAACGGTACTGCTTCACTTAGCGACATGGGTGCAGATTTAACGGGGAGTACTAAATGGTATGGTGGTGTTCTCGGACCCGATGGCAAAATTTATTGTGTACCTCATAGTTCTACAGACATTCTGATTATCGACCCAATTGCAGGTACTGCTACTAGAACTGATTTTGGTTTAACTTTGACAGGCGGTAGTAACTGGAATGGTGGTGTTCTTGGCCCCGATGGAAAAATTTATTGTGTTTCTAATCATTCCACAGACATTCTGATTATCGACCCAATTGCAGGTACTGCTACTAGAACTGACTTTGGTTTAACTTTGACAGGTACTTATAAATGGGCTGGTGGGGTTCTCGGTCATGACGGAAAAATTTATTGTGCCCCGTATAATGCTACTGACGTTTTAATTATTGATTTTCCTATGTGCGTCAAACCGACAATTGCTCAGTTGTATGCACCTCAACAGAATAAATTTTAACTTGGGGTTTTAAAATGAATAGACGCAAACTACCTTCTATTAACTGGCCGTTGTTAGACGGCTATGACTCTCACCCACATTTTGAAACTTTTTCCGGAGTAGTACGCAAAAGTTATCTAGAGAACAGATATTCTTCTGCCCTTGCCAATGCAAAATTATCTAGCATGGGAGCAGACCTGACGGGAACAAGTAAATGGTTCGGTGGTGTTCTCGGTCATGATGGAAAAATTTATTGCGTACCTTTTGACTCTACAGACGTTTTAATTATCGACCCTCTGAATGGAACTGCTACTAGAAATGATTTTGGTCTGTCTTTAGTAGGTGACGATAAATGGTTCGGAGGTGTTCTTGGACCCAATGGAAAAATTTATTGTGTACCTTGTAATGCTACAGACGTTTTAATTATCGACCCAATTGCAGGCACTGCTACTAGAACTGACTTTGGTTTAACTTTGTCTGGCACTGTTAAATGGTCTGGTGGTGTTCTCGGTCCTGACGGGAAAATTTATTGTGTACCTTATGGAGCTACAGACATTTTAATCATAGACCCAATTGCAGGTACTGCTACACGTTCTACTATGGGAGCAGGCTTGACTGGGCCTTTTAAATGGACAGGTGGGGTATCCACACCTAACGGTAAAATTTATTGTGTTCCTAATTATTCCACAGACGTTCTGATTATCGACCCACTTGCAGGAACTGCTACTAGAAATGATTTTGGTTTGGATTTAACAGGTGGTTCTAAATGGCAAGGCGGGGTACTTGGACCCGACGGTAAAATTTACTGTGTAACTACAGGTGCTACAGACGTTCTGGTTATAGATACTATCAACGGAACTGCTACTAGAACTGACTTTGGTTTGGATTTAACAGGTAGTAGTAAATGGAATGGTGGAGTTCTTGGCCCGGATGGGAAAATTTATTGTGCGCCTCAAGGGGTTGACGACATTTTAATTATCGACCCTCTCAGTGGAACTACTACTAGAAGTAATATGGGAGCAGATTTAACAGGTAGTAGTAAATGGTTTGGTACTGTTCTTGCCCCTAATGGTAAAATTTATTGTGTTCCTAATAGTTCTACGAATATTCTAATCATTGATTTTCCTATGTGTGTGCCACCTACTATGACTCAACTATATTCTAGTTATCAGAATAAATTGTAAACCCGTCTTTTTAAAAACAGTTAAGCCCTTATCAGGAAATAAAAATGGCTAAAAGAAAAAAGCTTTGGAAATTCAAACTGGATAAAGATTTAACTCTGGAAAGAGAATACGATTTTCTTTCTTTCGACAAAGTGGAATCTTTTATTTTCCCTTGGGCTACTATTGTTGTATCTAAAAATAAAATACGTGTTATCGCCCATGAAGGTTACGCTTGGGATGGGTGCACACCTAAATTCCATTTGAAAAATATTATTGTTGGTGTTTGGGACGGCCCTATCCTTTACGCAACTAAACTACCTCAAGCTTATCTGGCGTCTTTAATACATGACATACTTTGTCAGTATATGGGCAAACACGCAATTTCAAGAAAGCAAGCAGACCAGATATTTTATGCAATGCTGAAAGAAGTGGACTTTCTTTTCGCCCCGTTGTATTACGCAGCGGTTCGTTTTTTCGGAATGTTTTTCGCTAGAAGGAAATAATTATGTCTGTTGGTTTTCCTGATAACGTAGAAGAAATGTTGGAAAAAATTAAGACAGCTTGGGAATTTCAAGTGCACACAGGTAAAAGAAAAAACGAACCCTTTCCTGAACACTTGTTGCCTACTGAACAATATATTATGACTTATGGTAGATACCCTGTAGCGTATAATTGGCGCAATCTTTTAAACCAAGCAGATAGACAATACCGTGCACAATTTCCGGTTAACGCCAGACGTACCTACCATTTTACTTTCTCTACAGGTAAGAAGGGTGTGCTTAATTATCAGGTAAACCATACCAGTTTAAATGCTGCATTAGATAGAGCTTACGAATTATTATCACAGGATATTAATGAGTCCAAAAACCTCATTAAATGGAAAATAACCAATGCCGTCTACTTACTAGAAATCCACTAATTTTAATTACGATATTCCTTCAAAAAGGGTTACTTAAAATGGTTAAAAATAACCGAACCGTAAGAGAACTTAAAGTACTGGCAACTAAAAAATCCAGTGACGTTACTAATTACGATTTTCGTTCCTTACAAGAAATCCAAACCTACATTAAAAACATCGGTGACGAAATCAATACCCTTTGGAATAAATGGCTTTCCAATAAAAAGGTATTGGCGACTCACTCAAAAATTGTGACCGCTACTCGAATTATCGACTTAACTCCGGCTACCACCCAAGCCAAAAAAGTTAAATTCGTTCCGCCGGATTTGAAAAAATTGTCGGCGGCTTTTTCTATTATTGATGAAATGCAAGAGAAAGTTGAATCTCTTGACGCGGTTATTAACACCCTACAAATTCAATTCCGTGGCACAAAGGGTATTTCCCCGGCAGTTAAGACTGTAACGGATTTACGCAAAGCTACCAAAAAGAAATTGGACGACGCGTATAAAACCCTTAAAGAGATTGCGAAAAATCACCAGCCTGAATCTTTCGCAAAAATCTGTGACACTATTGTAGCGACTATCACTAAAGAATTTGAAAAGGACTATGACTCATACGATCAAGTGAGTTATATGATTCCTGACCCGCACGATCAAAATCAGATTATTATTAATCGCTATTTGCACTTTAAAGACTTCGTTGCGGATAACGATTTTGTGCACCACAATTATTACGTGGTATTTAGCTGCGTAATTAATTTACAACGTTCCAATAAACTAATGTACGTTAACACTCTTAGTACGTTTGTAGCGCCGGGTCGTTTCCACTTGGGTGCACCTATTACAGACGCTTCCTCTGGTGTTGATGTTACTCTTAATTTATTGGCGTCAGATAATTTCAAGGCTTTGAGTGAGCGCCAAGCAATCACTCCTAGCATGTTGTCTAAATTGAATTGGAATGAAAGCCCGGTTGTAAAAGACGTAGTGGTAGAAGAATCAATTATTACTGTTGTATTTAAACCGCGTGTTACTCAAAAAGAAATGGACGACGTAGCTAATTTGGTTCGTCGTGATTTACTGACCAACCTTAGAACGATTTTCCCGAAAATGAAAATCGTAAATAAGCGCGCGTACACGTACAAAGGTTCAAGTAAAGCGATGGACTTCGCTATTACTATTCCAAGTGACCGTGATGTACGTTCTGTAAAAATTGATGCACGACGTGCCAAGATTCTTCAAGACCATTTAAACCTTAATGATAAACAAGTAACCCAACTGTTGAAGAGTATTGCAATTACTGCTGGAGATAACTAATGAAACCAGCAACTACACCTTGGGTTAAAAAAATTCTGGACTCATTTAGTTCATCTTTAAAATCTTCCGGATTTATTAAAGCAGGGGCTAATCAAAACGGTGCGTCTTTTATTTATGTAGGAGACACTAGAGCTGACGCTTTGATTAAAATGCGCGAAGTTAATAAAAAACATTTAAGTGTATTTACTGTATTAAAAGAAGACCCAAGGAAGCTGGAATTTACCTACTGGCTTCCTCTACCTGTATCAGAAGAAGAATTTATTGTAGAAATGAGTTTGAAAAATCTAACTGTTTCTGTTGAATTAAAACGACAACAGAAACAAAGCCAGAGGTAAACCAGCATGGCGTTCATGAATAGTTTTTCTGATGTTATTGCAGGTACTACCGCAACTGCTACCTTTGAATTAATTCTGCAAAATACAAATGATAGTGCTGGTTTATCTACTACCTACGAATTACTCGACGCTGATGGTGCAGTCTACTCACAGGGTGTAGGTGGCGCAGTAACAACCGTTCAAAAAAATAATTCTTTATTAGTTCAAAGTCCTATTTCTATTTCTATCCCGTCTCAAATTCCTGCCAACGACTTTGGTACTAACTATCAGGTTAAAGTTTCTGTTTTCAGAAACGGAGAAGAAATAACTTACGTTTACTCAAATATAAAAGTCCTGTCTCCGCAAGCTACAGAAGACCTTGGTCCAAAAGACACGGTAATTTTGCAGGGACAAAAAGGTACACTTGAATTAGTCCTTCCGTACAACCTTGTAGAAGCTGACCCTGACCCAAATAATTTAGAGATTGCTTGCCTTATTTTTAACGGAAACGATCTTTTAAATATCCCAGCATTACCATTAACTAAAACGTTAGTTGCTGATGGTTATCGTTACGCGACTCAAATTGATTTGGCAGATTCTACTTATTCTGACGGTGGTTTAATTCCTTCGCTAGACCCCTACACAATTGTATGGCAATACATTACACCAGACGGTGAGCATAACTCAGAGACTGCTTCGCTTTATGGAATTAACACAACTATTGCAGACGCAACAAAAGTTGTGATGCAAAAAATAAATAAAGCCCGTGCAAGTATTAAAGACTCACGTGTTGTTTTTGAAATTCCTGAGCTACTTAATTATTTGCGCAGAGGACGTGACCAGTTTAATGCGTTTGGTCAGGTAACTTCTTTTACCATGACAAACGCTAAATTTGGACAGCGTGAATATTGGTTGCAATTTTCTGAGGTAGAAGCTTTACGAACACACTATTTGTTTGAAGGCGAAACCGACTTTGATTTTTCTGGACAAGCTATTTCTTTATCCGTGCAACGTGCGCAGTATTATGACACTCTAGCCGATAAAATTGAGGGTGTTTTAAATGAAAGAGTTCGCCCGTATAAAGACTTACTTGCAAAGCGCGGGAATATTAGTGGCGATGGTAGTGCTGACCCCAATCGTCTTGATAAGCGGGCTATTGGCAACGTCGGCATTTCTATTACTCCTGTATCTAAAATCACGTCATACAGATACTTAGGTGTTAACTTCCTTCTTCAACGTCCATTATTCTAAGTGAGGAAAAACATGACTACTACTCGGAAAGAAGTTATTCGTGAGTTAGCTATGATTGGTAAAGCTTCTGCGTATTATTACAAAATGATTAGTGGGAATACTTATTTAACAGAAGTTATTTCCACTGCTGAAAATGAGTGTGAGATTACGGTAAGTCGAATTTACTATTATCAAGAAATGCTACCAGTTCTTTCCAAACAATTTGAAAAAACAAAACAATACGCTTTAGCTCTCGCACAAGAACTCGGGGTTAAAAAACCTCATGCGGACAAAATGTTAATTAGCCCTCTTCCTTATATTCTTCGTGCGTTAATACGTTCTCCGAAGTCTAATGCCTACCAAGTAGGTTGTGATGTTATCGGTAAAATTAAAAGACCAATTTCCGAAGTTGAATCTGCTTTGTCAGTATTTAACTGGAAAAAAGCCGCCTAACCAGCTTATAGCAACTAACTAGCGTAAATCACGCAACTGAGGTATCAAACCATGAGCAACAAAAAACTCAATCTGGATAAAGTACTTGCTTCTGTCCAAAATAAAGTGTCTATCGAAAATGCACACATTCATGACATCGTGCAAATCTCCGATAACCTTTATCACGTAACTGCACATTTTAATGTGTCTGAAAAATTTACGTCTTCGCAAAAACTCCGCATTGCTTTGGCTAACGCTCTTGAGCATAAAGCTGTTCCGGTACGCGGCACATTCCGTAAAATCGCCAGTAAATATCCGTTGGCTGTAGCAGGTTTTGTTAGCACTGTTCCAGAGTCAATTGAATTTACTGACGAAGTTGCTAGCAGCGGTCGTTTCGTTGCAGTGGCTTCTGCAAAATCAAATGTAATGCTGGATACGCAAGACGAACAAATGTGGGAAGTTTCTGCGCACGGTGATAAAAAATATCTCGTTCGCAATATGGAAGAAGACTTGTCGCATCTGGTAACTCTGGCGTCTAACTCGCAGCGTAAAATTCGTAGTTCGGGTTCTGACGTAATCTCTGCTGCAATTCAACTGCCGGAATTTAATTTAGGCGATGTTGTTTCTTATGTAGATCAAGAAACTGCTAGCGTTAAATTCGGTCGTATCGTTGGCACTATTACTGCTGCTTACGAAGACGAAGACGGCAACGAAGAAGAAATGGAAGACTTGGAAGTTATCGAGTTGGACGGTGACGAAAAAGAAATGGCTTCCGTTCAAGTAAGTCCGTATGCAGTAATTTGCGCAGCGGAAATTGATGAAGACGAAGACCTTGAACTTGATGAAGAGACTAAGGCAGAAACTGCTGCACTCTCTGAAAAATCTACTGAGGAACTGAAAGCTTATTACGCTAAACTGTACGGTCAGTTTCCGAAGTACTACGCAGAAATTGAAGAAACCATTAATGAAAATGCAGTAATGTAATAAAAGCAAACACAGGGTAGCTACGGTTACCCTGTGTTTTTTGCTATCCGTCGAAGGTGTTTCCCATGACTAAAGAAAAAAGCAGCAAAAAGAAAAAGTCTAAAACTAAGACTATTGATTTAACCCCACATCATTCAGAAAAGAAAAGAAAAAAGAAACGTAAAGAACACCGGGAACGCACTTCTGAAACTGGTTTACAACCACGTCTTAAACGCAAGATGGGGAAGAAAGTAAAAGAAGTAAAAGAAAAATTAGATAAAGGGGAGTCATTGATTTCTGCATTTAAGAATAAAGAAATCATGGCCCTGTTGGATACTGATAAAAATGATAGTGCTATATCGTTAACTCGCAAACAAATGTTGCGCACTATTATTGACCTTATTCCTATGGCGGAAGAAAGCTACCGCAAGTTTCCCAGTGACCGTAATGTTTACGCGTTAAACAATTTAATGTCACAAGCCAGAGAAATTATTGCTGAATTACAATCGGATACTGACCGGGATTTGGTGCTGCATAGATTAACGTCAAACGTTATTTCTCCGCAAGCTAGCCTGTTAGCTAACTATTTAATCGAAGCTAATTTCTCTCTTAAAAACAGATTGAAATCTTACGTTACTGGTAAATCCGAAGAACGTGCTGTCGGTAAACTTATTGACGACATGACTAAGGAAATTGGCTCTGCATTAAAAGAGAGTTTGGAACATATCTCTAAAGGTGTAGCGGTTGTTTTAAATGAAAACTAAAAATGTTTTTCGTAATCCATCTACGAAGAAAAAAGGCAAGTCTCTATCTGTAAAGTACCAACCTAGTAGGTACACAGTTAAAAAAGGTATTTCTAGAATTAAGACTACTGATTATTTTGATGCAGATTGGTTTAGCCTATCTGAAAAAGTCAAAAAACAATTCAATTATAAATGCGCTTACTGCTCAAGTAGAAACATTGAAGTCCATCATATTATTCCGTTGTCGCGGGGTGGTACTAATTCTAGAAAAAACCTGATATGTCTTTGTGATAAGCATCATGACTCAAGACATAAACACTTACCAAAACAGAGAAAGAAAAGGAAATTAAAATGAGCAAAGAAATTTCCCGTAGAGGTCAACCGCCTCGCACACCTGTTCAACTCGTTACCGCTGCCGCGTTAAACGACATGACTTATGAAGACTTGGTTGTATACGCCAAACGGTTGCAAACTAAATACGCTAATCTACAAGCCTACACTACTGAACTGCTTATTCGTGACGTTAATAAAAGAGAATCAGATGTAAAAGAGGAAATCGCACAACTTAAACTGGTGCGTAATTCCACTCAAAAAATACAGTATCTTCAAGAAAAGTTTACCCCTTATTATTTTTTACGTGAACCAGATACACATTTCAAAATTGAATTGTGCAAGGCAATCATTGAATTCATGAGCGTAGAAGTACCTGAATGGACTTCCTCTTTAATCGAAGGTATTGCTAATAGCGATCCAAAATTCTATGAGTACACCGCCAACCCTATTGACAGCTATTAAGAGAGACAACCATGTTTGACTTGCTCCCATTCAAAAAGAAAGCGGTTCATAACTTAGTTAGTGCTTCTTACAATTCAGATTTATACCCGAAGTTTAACGTAAGGTACGAAGCTAAAGGTTCTCAAACGTTCAAAGGGGAAATGCCGCAAAAAGCACCGGGCACTTTTCTTGATTTATTCTCCCCGGATATTAATGAAAAGGCGGTTAAAGCTAGTTATCTAGATACAATGGACGCTCGTAAAAATTGGAGTGCTGGTAATGTTTCCAATTTTTACACCTTTGCTGCTTTGCTTGACGCTTATATTCAACGCCTGAACCAGCAGATGCAAAACCTTGGTATGAAAACCTCGGTTAATAAAGTTACGTCAGGTGTAATAGCTGACTATATTGCTAACGCTTCTACGGCGTTAACTAAAAAAATTAAAGTGCGTCGTGGTGCAAATGGTTTTAGTATTGCACTCCCATTAGCTACGTTTAAAATGTCGCAGCTTTTGTACTGGTATTTCAGCGGTACTCAAGACGTTACTGATGACAAATATGTAAAGGTGGACGACCGTGCTCAAGAAGTAATCGGCGCGGATAGAGATTTTATTCTTAATTTCCTGCGCGTATTGAACGGCGCTGAAATTGTTCTTCCTGTTGACCTTGCAGTAAAAGGTGCAAAAAAATTACAACCAAAAACTATTAATCGTTTACCTATCTCTCCTGTATTTAGTAAGTCTGCTTCTTTTGTTAACGAATATTTTAACGGGTATTTGGTTTCACTTGAAAAAGACTCCGAAGCATTTAACCCCAATGGTGCTATTAAGAAGTGGTTTGATGACTTCCTTGAAAACAGTGTAGAAATTTATGGCTTCGTAACTCTTCCGTTCGATGAAGCTGAATACTATATTCAAGACAAAAAAGAAAATATCAAAGACGTTGATATTCTGCGCTTCTTTATTAACTGGTATTCTCGTCAGAAAACCAAGCGTAAATACCCCACGTATTCTTACAAGTATGACAAGCTGAAAGAACTCAGTGTCGGTTACCCGGAAAAGAACCGCACCAACGAATCTGGTTTGATGGTTACCCCGGATAACAAAATCAACTGGGTTCCGCGCCAGAGCTACTTTAATGACGCTTATTTCTCTGATTTTGAGCAAGCGGTTACTAATGATCGTGGCTCTTTATCTTTGGATTTCACAGAAGGTAAAAATGTACCTAAAAACCAATTAATTTACGTTGACTGGATTAACGAAAAACTTTCGTATTCTGATTCTAATGCTGTTATTAACATTATGAATCTGGATACTACTTACAATGTTATCCCTAAATCGTATGTAGATATTTTTACGTCTACTACCATGGGTGACATTATTGAAACGGTAAACAGTATAAGTCGTGCGATGCTTGCTCTTCATAATGCAGGAACTCAAGTACCTATCTTGAACTCCAATAATTTATTGGCTGCTGTTGAAGCGGACTTGAGTTTTGACCAATACGCGTTACGCGCTATCATGAATAAGTACAAAGGTAATAATCCTTTGACTATTTTTGTGGTGCGTTACTTGAATTTTGCTTTGCACTATGAACAAATGCACGCTGACTCTGTTGATGAAATGCCAGAATGGATTCAGCGGAAATTTAGTTTGTTCAACATGATTGTTTACGGTCCCCAAAAATTCCGTGAAGTATTTGTTAAAGTTATAGACGCTGCTGAAAAAGCATTTGCTGACGATACAAATATCATTAACGCAATTAATACCCCGTCTTTAGGTGTACGTGGCCTTATTTCAGATTTTGGCGTTTTAAAAGTGCTTACTGAGATTATGAAGTTCCCTCAGATTCTTCAAGCACACAATGCTACTACTGCTAAGAACATGAATATTAATGACTCTGAAATTGATTTTTCCAAGCCCCTTGAAGTTAAGAATCTGGAAAATCTTGAAGCCTTGATGTACCACCAGCACAAAACTGGTACAAAGTTAGCTACTAATCCAGAGTTTGCAATTATTCGTGCAAGTGCAGGTGGTGGTAAAACTCTTACTGCAATCATGGATATTGTGGACATGTTATCTAAAGGTCTGGTTAAACGTCCTTTAGTACTGTGTCCTAATAACCTGATTAAAGATTATGTAAAAGAAGCTAACTATTTTTCACGTGGTAAACTTAACGTTATCCCTATTGATAGTAGTGTATTTAAGCAGTACTGCGAAGTTCCTGCTGATGTAGAAAATAACATACCGCTGACTTACGAATATTCTGCTTTGAAGAATTTGATTGTTAACGCTCCTATAAATACTATTGTAGTTATTGGTTATGACGTTATCTCTCAAAGTACTTCAAACCATTATGACCAAATGTACGGTGTGCGTAGCTTTGACGCATATTCTCATTTGGATATGTTGGTTGAATGTAAGTTTGATGGTGTGTGGGCTGACGAATCTCATTACCTGAAAGGTAATCCGACTCAGAGCTATGACTCCGTTCGTTTGTACATTAACCGCAAACTTATCTCACATATTAAATACCGCCGCTTGTTGACTGGTACACTCGCATCTAACAACGCGCTTGACTTTATTAAACAGTTGGAACTTTTCAACCCGTCAATTCTCGGTACTTATGAATCCTTTAAAGCTAAGTATTCTGACCCTGAATTTAAAGGTGGGTTCCAACCGCGTCTTGATGAACACATGGACGCCCTTGCAGAAATCCGAAAAGTTATTTCGGAAAACTGCATGTTTATTAACGTAGAAAGAAAAGAATGGGCTGCTTTCTTACCTAAGATGCATGAACAATTTATTGTTGGTACGATGACACCTAACCAGCAAAAAGTTTACTCTATTCTTATTAAGAAAGCAGTTGAAGATATTGAAGAACAAATGAAAGCTGACGGTGTTTCTTTGCCGGAAGACAGTGAAGAAGACGAAGAAGCACTGGATAATCTGTTTGAGGCTTACTCAGGAAATCTTTGGGCAGTCGAAGCTTTCTTGGCTAACCCAATGTCTATTCCTATTTCTGAAAAGTTTTTAACTACCCCAGCAGACAGAATTTCCCCGAAAGGTAAGGAAGTAAATAAAATTCTTCGTGACCATATTATTCATGGGAAAATTTTGAGTGGTGGTGAAAAACTTTCTGGTAAAACTCTTATTTTCTGTAATACCCATGCATCTGTAGAGGGTATTTATAAATCTCTTGACGACGATATTAAGAAATACGTTTTTGTTTATTCTGCAAATCAAAAAGCAGAAGCTGAACAAAAATTTAATACTGACCCAAACATTAAAGCAATGATTGGTGTTTCTCAATCAATGGACACGGGTTTGAACTTGCAAGTTGCGGATTCTCTTATTCGTGTTGATACCGTGTGGACACCCGGACGTTTAGAACAAGGTAACGCACGTATTAATCGTCCTAAATTAAAAGGTGAAGACCCCCGTATGGTAACAGGTATTATCTGTTACTATATTTCCATTGATAGAACTATCGACGTTGTTAAATTCGCCAAGCTTACTTCTAAGACTGTTCAACTTGCGCGTTTCTATAACGCTACAGGCGGAAGCAGTTTATTCCATGATACTGATTCACGTTACGATGATTTGGGTATCGACGATGACGGTAAATTAATTGAACCTATTCGTGTTACTCTTGATTTGCTTCGTGAAGGTTTATCTGGTGAAGAATTAGAACGTTATTTACTTCCTTATTCAAAGCTTCGTAAATTAGAACAAGATATTAATGGCGAATACATTGAAGACATGCGCCAGCAAGGTATTGATGTAACCCAACGTATCGGTGTTAACCACACTGGTATTATTGAGGGTTCAAAAATTCTGCGCAATGTTCCTTACGTTAATGGTGTAACTGTACCTAATATGGATGAACTTGATCTTATTCCGTATCTTGAGTACAGAGAACAATGGCTTTCTGAACATGAGGGTAAAGTATTTAACCCGGAAGGTTTGTTAATTCATACTGAGTTCGGTGATGGTGTTTGCACACGTGAAGTGATTCGTAAACCACGTAAGCGTCGCAAACAAACTCCACAACAAGAAACTCAAGTATTCGACTTAACGCCAGAAGAAGTTACTTACGATACTGAGATTAATGATGAAGACTTGAAAGTTAAAGTAGAACAGACCGAATTCTCGGATACTATTTCAACTATCCGTGTTCAGTTCGATGACGGTACTTACGTTGATGTTCATCCTACTAAAGCTTTCGTTATTAATCGCAAGAAAATGGGAACGATGGAAATTCGTGACAGTCTTGCAAAAATTACTGGTTTGGACGTTGAAGACATTCAATTAAAACGCTACCGCTCAGAAGCTGACGAAAAACGTGCAGCTAGAAGGCAGAAACGTTTAGCGGAACAGGATGCGCGTAAGCGTAAAACTGAGGAACGTCGTGCAGCGAAACGTCAAGCTTTGGAAGAAAAGGAAAGAAGAAAACGTGAACGTGTTGAAAATATTAAACCTCTTTCACGTACAACTGTTCCTGATTTCCTCTCTGACGAAGACGACGAAGACGTTACTAACCAATTAGACATGAACATTGGTTTAGTTAACGGTATTCCTACTGCTACGATTGCTATCGAAGACGCGTCAGACTATTTATCTACTTTCAGAAAATACGGTTTTGTTATCACGCCTGATTATTTGGCGTTACGACTGAAAACCAAAACTGACATGTTTACTTTCCAAAATAAACTTTGGGATTTGCATGAAGCTGGTAAAATTGAATTAACTACTCAGGTTATTGACCAATGGTTAGATATTACTGACCTTGCGGAAAAAACCGATGGTAGAAGTAAACGTTTGTTTGCAACTACACCAGTAACGCAAACAGACATTACTCGTTATATTCGTTCTACTATTAGAAAAGTAGCTAACCCTAAAATCTGTCGTGTACTTCCGTATATTACAGAGACTAACGGTAAAGTTGAAGTTTACGCTGTTCTTGATATGAAGGCGCATCACGCTCCAGTAATTCAAGCTTTGCGTAGATTACGTGTACCGTCAGGACAAAAATGGGCGCTACATGAATCAGTACTTCGTTTGTATGCTAAAAACCGTTCGCAATTAAAAACTGCGGTCGCGGCAATGCATCGTGATGGTTGGGAATTTGAAGACACCGATTCTGTTGTTAAAGGTCTTAAAATGCTGAAAATGAAAGGCGGTGAGACTGAGCAGCAAAAGAAACGTAAGTCTTCAAAAGCCCCGAAGTCTAAATAATTCAACTCAGGAGAAATAAAATGAAAGACGCAGAAATTATTGCGATGCAGAAATTTTTAGCTACCAAAAAAATCCCGGTGCCAGTCACCGGGATTATGGACAAGGCTACTACCTCTGCTTATCAAACTTATCGTGCCTCTTTAGGTGTACCGTATCCGGCGAATACCTATTTGCCTGCTACGCGTAATGACTTGCCACGAGATATGAAACTTTATGTAGACATGTGTCTCGATGAAGCGGATTCTCAGCAAGAAAATATTCAAGAAAATACTAATACTCCGTCTACCCAAGTAGACAATACGAATGATGAAACAGAAAATAGTACAGAAGACAATGGTCAGCAACAGCAAGACTTAGATGAAGAAGATAATGAACAGGAAACTAGCGAGCAAAATGAAACTCAGCAAAGTTCCACTACAACTGATGATACCTCTACAGAAGTAAAAGTAGCAGATACAAAATCCGATGGTATTATTTCTAAATTAAGCAGCTTTGTTAAAAAGTAATCCCTCGTTTGGCCCGGTTAGGTTCCCCGCCGCCGGGCTTTTTTTAACACAGGCAAACTGGGAACTAAGATGGATACTAAAAACTGGTGGGAAACCTTAACTAAAAAACAGCAAGAAGAGTATTTAAAAGAACATCCTAACTCAAAAAGAAAAGTAACCAAAAAAGATATTAAGGTTCACAAACCTGTTAGTAAACCAACGCCTAAAAAACCAGTTAAAACTAAAAAGCATTCAACACAGTCTACTAAATTTAAAAAGTGGTTCGGTGCGTCTAAAGTAAAAGACGATGACGGTCGCCCAAAAGTTGTTTATCATGGTACGCCTTTTGCAAACAAACTAGTTAAATTCAACAGCAACCCTAAAGTAAAAGGGGTAGATCAATTAGGTAGCGGTTTTTATTTCACTACTGCACAGCATGACGCTAATGCGTACACTGTAAAAAAAGAATTTCAAAAAGACGAGGAATACTCTCCCGGCGTTATTCCTGTTTATTTAAGCATTAAAAAGCCTATTAAGTTATCTGCACGTGAAAATCTATCTGACGCTAAACTACCTATTTCAAAAAGAGCAATTATGATTATGATTAAACGTAGTCATAAAATACACGGCTTCGACAATTCTCCATTGTGGAATTATATAGACCTCAGCAGTGAACAAATTACAGATAGCAAAATTGAGCAAATAGCTGACAACTATATGGATAACCCCTTCACCTTGGAAAATGATTTTTTCGACGGTCATGAAGACAAATTTCGTGCGGCTATTTACCAGTTCACTAACCATGATGGTATTATGCAGGAAAAAGATGACGGGATTACTCATTATGTAGCATGGTTCCCTTGGCAAATAAAATCTGCATTAGCTAACGTAGGTTCTTTTTCAAAAGACGAAGACGATATTACTGCCAGTTTATCAAGCGAAGAAAGCGAGTAAAAAAGGCCAGCAAATTTGCTGGCCTTTTTGTTTTCCAATACTGTAAAGTGTTTGAACTAGTCACGTTATCAAACAGGTAGTATCATGCTTTTCAAAAACAACACTTATGAATTACGTGAATATATAAATAAAGTCCCAAGTAAATTCGATAAGGAAGAAGAAAAACCTTTTAACCTAAGAATACCTATTACGTCTGGTTGGGAAGAATACGACACCCGTGTTCTTTTTATCTGTGGTCACATTCACCCGGAAGATATTAAATGCCGCCAACTTTTAGTTGAAGATGGTCCGGCTAATGGTTGCTTGAATAATCTAATTAGTCACGCTATTTATACTGCTAACACTCAGTGGTCACGGAAACTAAAAAATAAAGACTTTGGCGTTGCTGCTATTAACTTTAACTTTTTCAAGAATTACCACTTGGAAAAAGGTGCTCGTCGTAAGTCAGACCAATACAGTGCAAAACGTATAAACAAATACATTGAAAAAATTAAGCCATCCCATATTGTAGTTTTTGGTGCGTTACCTGCATTGAGTTTGTTTGGCGAAGATTCTCTGTTCGACGTACTTATTGTGAAGGACAGAGAATACAACGATAAAAAAATCCCTACTGTAATTTGTCCTGACTTTGCTCACGCGCTAGACAATCAGAACACAGGTGCGCTTGAAGCGTCTGACGATGAAAAAGCGTTATCTCACGTTTATAATTTGGGACTGATCGGACCCGCTATTGCAGCTTTGATGACTGGTGATTATCCTTGGAAAATTGAAAAGACCAAGATTAAACCAGTACTCATTGATTCTGTAAAAAAGTTCGACAAGTTTTATAAAAAACTTATTACCAAAAAAATTGTTGCTGTGGATACAGAAGGCACCAGCCTGTCTGCACATCTTAACAGGTTCCAAACTTTGCAGTTCGCTTTTGATAAAAAGAAGTGTTATGTCGTTCCGATGTACCACAGGGACACAACTTTTTCTAAGAAAGATTTTGACTACATAATGAATAAACTTCGTTTGTTCTTTATGAAAGAAGTACCTAATGATGGTGAGCATTACTTACTAGGATATAACTTGAAGTACGATATTAAAGTACTTCGAGTAGGTTTCAAAATACCTTTTGTGTATTGGCCGGTTTACGATCTTATGGCAGGCGAACACCAGTTAAATGAAAACATGGTTTCGCTTTCTTCTTTCATTGATAAACTGCCTCAAGTTTATAAGTCGGATAAAGTAAAAGAAGCTAAGAAACATCTTGGCTTGGCAATGGTAGCACGTAGGTATGGCGATGATTTTTATTTCACGCATGAATTCTCTAAAGCGCAACGTGTAACTATTGCAGCTAACCCTTTGTCAAAACCAGTACTCGAATACTGTTCCGCCGACGTTCAGTTACTGTTTCCGATTCGTGACGCACAATATAAACGTGCGGAACTAGATTGTTATACTGAGGGTAAAAAGAAACGTACTTTTAAAGACGCGTTTCACCGTATGGTTCTTTTTCAAATGTCTAATAATATACATGATTTTGCCTCTATGGAAATTAATGGGTTCTTTACGTCGCGCTCACGACTAAGGGAATTGAAAAAACGTGGTGGTACTTTTGATACTGCTATGCGTGAAACTCTTAAAGAAATGTACGATACCAAAGAAGTAAAAACTGCTAACAAGATTCTTCTGGAGAACAAAGGTATCTCAAAGGGTAGTAATACTTTGTTTGACCCTTGGTTTTTTGATATTAACAAAGCAGAACACGTGCGTACTCTTTTTGTAGATGTCATGGGGTTAGAACCCCCAATATCAAAAAAAGGTAATATGTCTTTCGGTAAAGACTTTAAAAATATGTTTAAAGAAACTTTTCCGATTGTTGAAATGTACGCAAACATTACTTCTTTTAAACAGTTGAAAAGTACCTTCGTTAACAAGTTTGCGGAATACATGGATTCGCAACAAGGTAGAATTACACATTCTATTATTCCAGATTTTGGTTTTGCAACTATTGTTACTGGCCGTGGTAATTCATCGAAACCTTCCCTTATGCAAGTTCCTGAACACGGTAAAATGGCTAAGGTTATTAAGGCTGTGTTTGTTACCAAAAAAGGCAAGTTAAAAGTAAAGATGGACTACTCTGCGCACGAAGTTCGCTGCTGGGGTATTGCAGCTAACGATAAGAAGCTAGCTGCACTATTTATGCAAGGTTTTGAACTTCGACAAAAGTTATTTGATGCAACAGGAAAAACTGCTAAGAAAATTTTGAAGAAACTCGCTTTGGTTGGTGATATTCACCGCGTTAACGGTTCATTCTTCTTTGGAGTGGCTGTTGACAAAGTAGATGATGAAATGCGCCAAGGTACAAAGGGTGTAGTTTTCGGCGCTATTTACGGTCGTGCTGCTGCAACTCTTGCCAAGCAGTTAAATAAAGCTAAAGAATATGCAGAAAATCTTTACGGTATGTTCTTTGGTCGTTACGTAAAAGCAAAAGCGTGGCTAGATAACGCAGAAGACCAAGCAGAACAACTTGGGTTTTCTAATTCACCTATTGGTAGACGTAGACGTTTGATTGGCGGATTTTTAACTGGCTTGCAAGATATTATTGCAGCTATGCGCCGCCGAGCCAAGAATGCGCCTATTCAGGGTGTTGCTGCTGACTACGGTCACACTGGTGCACGTTTATTCGAGCAACATATTTTGGAATTCGCTAGAAAATTTGGAGACTTCGATAGATACAGTGAACTATCACCTGCTGAACTAGACGTAATGGTTCATGACTCTATTTATTCTCAGGTTGATTTTCTTTATGTACTTCCTTCTATGTTTATTATGCAGTGGTGCGCTACCGAAGGTGTTCGTATTTATTACGAAGAAAAGTTTAATGTAAAGTTTAACGTACCTCTTGAAATTGAAGAAGAAGTCGGTACGGATAACGCCAAACTCTATAAATGGAATTGGCAATGGACAGATGATAAATTAGATTTGGAAGGTGTACATAAAAAGGCGATGCCTATTACTTTTGCTATTGATAAAGCACTTGATGACTACTTGGAACTTTACCCAGAGGAAGTTAAGAACAAGAAAGAGATTAAAAAGCAACTCTACTATTTTTGGAACAAAAAAGACGTTCGTGATTATTTGATGAAAACCTACCCTATAATGCCTAAATTTAAACATTAACCGTTAACCATAAAAATAAGGAACTACAAAATGCAATATCAAGTTATCACAGATATTTTGGATAAAATTTTTCTTGAGTTTCAATGGTCAGATACAAAAAAGAAACAGGTAAATAATAAAGAACTTGGACAGATACGAAGATTCGTTGAAGATAACACCTCACCGTATTTGAAATTCATTCAAGCCATACGTCCTATACGTAATAAGTTCTTTACTCCAGAACTCGGAAGTCATAGTAAAATTAAGTCGCCTAACGGAAGTACTTTTGCAAAATACGAGAAGAATTCATCAATTTTTAATACTGTTGATGTTTGTATTTTTTCCTCTGCGCAAAGTGCCAACATTAGTGACATCAACGCGGCTATTACTGATTTTCTGGAATACGAACCTAACCTTTTAGCTGAATGCATTTTTAACTCAAATGTTGGTACTGTATCCAAGCAACCTAAGCTTGCCAATTTTTTGTGCTCGCTTTTATACAATAACCTTTCAAAAACTATAGACGTAGTTAAGCAAGGTCAACCTCACAAACTTAGCCCTTTGTTGGTTATAGGAAAAGAAGACTCTCATATTGATTCTCAAGATGGTATGGATTACGTGCTTGGCGTACCTTACTTGCAAGTTGAAAGTCTTCCACCTACTAATCAAATTGCAGCTTTTGTTAACACGATTCCCAAATCTCAATCACTTACTTTAACTTACAACGAAGGTATATTCACGCTACTTATGCATTCTTACTATGCAAATATAAGTCAGTATCGTGTGTACCTTGGGAGCAACGAAAGATGAAAAACATTATTACAGGTGGTGTATTTTTACATGCGCCTAAAACTGCAAACATATCTCCATTCCTTCGTGTGTTTGGAAACAACAGTAATTTCGTTTTCCACAACACGGAAAATCTTGTACTGCAACCTTTTGACTTTAAATCCAAAGTAAAGACAGGCGCATTCTTTTTGGCTCACGAAAGTGTACCAGCTATTATTCACGTACCTCAGAAAGCCGCAACTATTTATGGTACTACTGTAGGTAATATTCATGCTGATCTGGTTAAAGATCAAAACATGGACTACCATTATTTTTTCCCTAATAAGTTAATGCGTCTTAAAAATGAAGACAACTTGAAGTACCGTGATGCGGTTAAAAAATATATTCAGCAGAGTGTAGACACTGAGTACTATACTACTTTGATTTTTAGTAAATTTAGCACTCGATCTAACATAAGCATTCTTGCGAATCTTATTTCCGTAAACTGGTTTATCGTCAGCCATCGTGGCTGTAGCTTACTTATCTGGTCTAATGAAGAACTCGAAGTATTTAAACAAGTTGCACAAGACTACAGCATTGACATGAAGATTGAACTAGTTTGTACAACTGCCGTAGATACTTCGGTTACTTTCTTACCTGTGTATTTGTCTAATACTTGGATTCGCTGGTTCTCCGCTGTTCGTAACTTGGAAAATTATGAAGAGATTCTTAAAAATAATCTTCGTAACGTTATTTATCACAAAATTATCGACAACGAAGAATCTTTCGATGACTATGACTGTAAGTTAGAGGACTAATTATGCAATTCGTTGCCAAAAATAAAGACCTTCATAGTGCACTAACTATAGCCAAAAAATTTGCTTACCCAGCTACGCATTCGGTTATTGTAGTTAAAAAAGACAAAGCTTATTTTTTTATTGATTCAATTCAAGCGGTAGTACAAACTTCTTTCCCTGTAGAAACAGTAGAGAAAGAAGGGATTGCTGAATTCGATTTTGATTTGTTTCTGGGTTCAGTAAAAAATAATAATGAATCAGTTTCCGTGTCTACTTCCAGTACATTGATAACTATCAAAGCTGGCCGAATGAAAGCAGACCTACCTAAAGTAGACGCGGTGGACGGCACCCCTAAATTGAAAGCCCCGGAATCTGGTGTGTCGTTTCCGAAATCTCTGGTTGAAAAGTTGGATAAACTTATTCCTGCTATTACTGTAATCGACACTAAACTTAAAATGGAATCTGCTATTCACTTTCGTTTCGACAAAGGTAAGTTAAACATAATGTCAGCTTCCTTTGCCGAAATGGCTCAAGTTTGTGTTGAAGCACCTAAACAAAAGGAGACTATTGAATTTTCGGTAACCTCGAAATTGTTTTCTTTGATTAGATCGGCTTCTGCAAAGAGTAAATACAAAATTCGCTTTAACGATAATTTCATGTATGTAGACCTTAACGATGGTCAGACGCTAGTTAAACTGGAAGCTTACTCGTCAGAAATTCAGCCTGACGTTATTGAAGCAAAGGTAAGTTCTATTTTAGAACAAACACCAATTGCCACTGTTAAAGTTAATCCGAAAGACTTTTCAGAATTGTTCAAAAATAAACAAGCTTTCATAGGCGAGCAAACTACCGCTGAAATCACAGTTAAAAAAGATAAGCTACTAATAGAAATTCAAGGTCCGCAAGGTGCGGTTATCCAACAACAAGTACCTGTTAAGAAATCGAAGGGTGGGAAAGACGAATTGTTCTCTTTCTTCCCATCCATATTAGCTGCATCTTTTAACCGACTGAAAGACGCCGATTGTGCAACGTTGGAGTTCTACGGACCTGCAATGTTTATACGTTCAACCGCCGAGGAAGAAAAAGTAAATTTTCTTATCATGCGCGTTTAGGTAGTAAGTTATGAAAAAATTTCTAGCGGGGTTACACTACCCCGCTACTTTTATGGAGTTTATAACCATACACTATTCAAAAATAGAGAGTCTTGATAAAAAGAATTTACGTTATATACGATTAGAGGCTTTTGATTTTTTTCAAAACATATTTATTGAGAAAGGTATAACTAAAGACGAGTACATAAAAAAACTATTCGATACTCATGTTAACGTTAACAATACCCTGGGTAGTTTATCAATAACAATTGATTCTCCCTTATCCGTTATTGCAGACGGTGACCTTAGAACTAAAGCCGCCATTGAAGCATATACAAAATTTACAAATGAAATGAGTAAATAACATGACAAAAATATTTGGCGAGAAAACTTTTTCCACGGCACCTTCTGAACTACATGTTAAAGATATAGCAGAACGTATCAAAGAATTAACACCCAGTAAACTTAGTTCAACAAATTTACCAGAGTCTTCTTTACTGCCGTCGGTTACTTCAACTATTCGCAATATAACAGTAGCGTCTTTAGAGAAATCTCTAAATGAGAACTTTATTTACGAGACACCTTACCCTACTCTTATTTCTGAATTGGTTAAAGTTAACGAGTCCTCGCCTAATAGTATTGATATTTTCTTTCCGTCCCCGGAATACTTGAGCGAGTGTATAAATATACCGTTTCCAATTTTGAATGTGTATAAAGACTACTTGAATAATTTGTCGCAAGTTAAAGAAAACCAACTAGGTAGGTTTGCTGTTTATGAACGTTAAAAAGGATTCTGAATGAAACGATTACAAGGCAAAAAGATAAAACTGATGGATTCCCCATCTAACTGTTTACGACGAATTTCAGTAGATAAGTATAAACCGTTTATTTTTCTTCCAAGTGAAAACCATTTTTCTAATTTGTATTTGAACCACTTGGAACTCACTACTGAGTTACCTTATTTAGACATATACACTGTTCATTCTGAAAGTATTGAAGGGCTTCGTTGTGGTTATTGTTTCGACACTGCTGTTACACCAGTATTCGGTAAAAATTTCTTAATCGCTGCTTCAAATAAAATAACACATGACATTAATGATATAGGGGAAGCTAACTTTATTATCTCCCTTAAAATTAAAATCAAAACTTGCAATATCTACACTATGGAAGGTCTTGCTAGTATGATTACTATCGGTACGGATTCAAAAGTTAGAGAAGCTTTAGAAATATAACTAGGTATAGTGTAGATTATATGGCAACCACAGAAACATTAACTTATATGGGGGTGACTGATAATGATAACGGGTTCAAAAGAGTTTACTCTTATTCCGTTCCTGCATGATTGTTTTACTCCGGAAAAATTATTTGCAATTTCTAAAGCCGGGTATTCGCGCCTACCTTTCTGTATAGATAAAGATGTTAGCTATACAATATTTCAAGACATTATTAATTGTCTTGAAACTGACTTGGGTTTCTCAAAACACTCGGAATATGAATACATAACACCGTACAACTTGATTATTGAGATAGTCCGAAGAGATATACATAAATACACCATTCGCGGTCATAGTTTTTACTGCGTGGTTAGCAGAAAATTTAAAGTAGATTCTGAAACTCTTAACAATCTTATAAAGACATTATCTACAACTAATCGTGTTTTCCAAGAAGACAATTTAACTTTCAACCGCCCATTTTTGGTGTGATATGAAACCTTCTGTCCCTTTTTACCCAAGTGCTAGTGAATACTTTGTAAGTCTGCCTAGAGGTTCCAAAATTCCCAGAGGCTTGAATAAAAAATTACAGTCTATAGTAGTGGAAAAAGTTGATGCCGAGATAAATAGTATTTTAGGTTGTGAAGATCACCAACAAACTACTTCTTTACCTAAGATGTATTGTTTTAACGGAATTTACTTTTACAGCATTAATAACACTATAAGTCTGAACTCCGAAAACTACAACATGACATTATTTAAAGTTAACCGTCCTGTAGGTCTACCTAATTGCTTTGTGTGAAAAACGCCAGTGGGTTAACGCTCACTGGCGTTTTTTATTTCCGGTTGAAAACTGTAAAGTGTGTTATCGAACAGTAGAGAATATTCATGACTGACATAATTGTAAAAGACCGTATCTATATAAGAAAAGATTTAGTAGACCGTAGTGAATTAAAACGTATCTATGTGCATCAAGCTTACAAGGAAGACTCTTGCCAAAAGTGTCCTTCATTAGAAGACCGGCACTCTCACGTGTGTGATGAATGTCCTGCTTACTTAGGTCTTTACGAACTGTACAACAAAAAGAAATTCAAAGATAAAACCTACTATGGTATTTCTTTAGGCAAACGCGGCGAGTATAAAGAAGTACTCAAAGACAAAGTTAAGAAGAAAAAGCTTGAAGTAAAAGACCTTCGTTGTAACGCGAAGATGAAGCACAAAATTAAGTTTACTGGTACTTTAACTAAGCAGCAAATTAAACCCGTAAACACTATGACTAAAAAAGACTACGGTATTTTAGAATCTCCGGCTCGTTCAGGTAAGACGGTGATGATGACCGCTGTAGCTATCAATAAGGGAAAACGTACTTTAGTACTTGCTGCACAAACGGACTGGCTTTCTGGTTTTTACGAAACAATATGTGGGTCAAAAACTCAGAAGGCTTTAACTAACGTACCTAAACTTGAAAAGAAATACGGGTATCCGATTTGTGTGTTTGCAAAGAAGTATGAAGACTTCGTTAACCCAAACCATGATATTGTTTTGGTTACTTACCAAACGTTCCTTTCTAAGCGAGGCCAAAAGCTTTTAAAGAAAATAGTTGGAACCTTTGGTACTATAATGGTAGACGAATGTTTAAGTGGGGATACCAAAGTAGCTACTGGGTTTAATGGAGAATGGGAATACTTAAAAACTCTATATTCTGAACCTAGCAAACATAAAGTGTTATCCTACAATCATTCCACCAAAGAGAGAGAGTTAAAATCTATATTAGGGGTTAGTACTACTGAGAAGAAAACCTACTATGAAATTGAACTAGAAGACGGTAGTATTTTTAAATGCTCCGCTATGCATGAATTCTGGTCTAATACAAGAAACGAATATGTTATGGCCTGTGATCTTCAAGTCGGTGAAGACTTCATGACTTTAGACAACTCCGTATAAGTGTGTCTCCACCATTTTTTAGGTAACCGTATGCGTTTACCATTATTGCTCATTACTAATACTTTATATTTGTATCCTTGTTTGATTGCAGCTCTTCTTTTCTTCACTAGAAGGTAAAAAAGTTCTGAGGGCTTTCCATAATATTTAATCCCTGTTTTTTGCATACCCATCGTTACCAAAGACTTAACTTCTACAAGTGTGTTGCTCGTAGGTATGTAGAAATCAGGATAATGTTTCTTGTTACCGTTATGTTTGAAATGTATAACTGGAACTTTACCGCTGGAATTTTCAACTATCTCTTTCAATTTAATTTTCTTTCTATTAACTAAATATTCTAGTGCTTGTGGCTCAAACCCCATTAAGTTAAAGCTACGACCTTTTAGTTTAACATTCTTATATTTAGATACTTTGTTGCAGTTAGGGCAACCTTTCTGACAGCTAACTTTCCTTAAAACGTTGTCACCTCTCATTACTTTTTCATACCCGCATTTAGTGCAAGTGTGTATAGCAGGTAAAGAAATGCCTACCCACTGTACATTGCGTTTAACCGCAAAAGGTATTTTCATTTCTCGTAGTTTTTTGTTATACCTAGCTTTAGTCCACTTTATATTGTTACATGAACACTTTGAACACCCATACAAGTTTTTCTTAATTCTTCGTTCTACATAATTTGAGTCGATAGTGTAAAGTGACTTGCACACTAAACAAGTGTGTTTTACAGGCGTCATTGTATTTAAAAAATTCCCCAGAGGTTTTAAACCTGCTTTTTTGCACAAAGCTTCGTATTGTTTTTGAGAATACTTGGCATTCTTTGACTTTATTCCACGTCTTAATTTTCGTTGTGTGAGTCCTGCCTTTTGGGCTGCCAATTTACGTTGGCAATTAGGGCAAAATTTCTCGTGCTTTAATTTTATTTTCTTGTCTAGGTCTTTTACTTTTTTAACAAATTCTGTTTTGCACGTAATGCATAATAAATTTACTTTTTCCTCTCTAGTTATATATTCGTTACTTTTTAAAAGTCTAACTTCTGGGTAATAAGTTTTCAATTGTTTTTTGAATTCTGTCGCTTTCACATATTTATAATTCATATCGTACACCCAACGTCATATCAACCTACTAAAATTAGTGAGATGCAAAATGAAAGTTAAAAGTATTAAACGGGTAGACTGTAATATCAATCTATATGATATATCTGTTGAGGGTAATAACAATTTTTTTGCTTCTCCTGAAGGTTCAGATAAATTCTCACTTACCCATAACTGCGATATGGTTCCTGCTGATAGATTCGTTAGCATCATCAACTCTTTCGAGTCTAAAGTGCGACAAGGTTG
This sequence comes from Balneolaceae bacterium, assembly GCA_041656135.1. Lineage (GTDB taxonomy): Bacteria > Bacteroidota > Rhodothermia > Balneolales > Balneolaceae > Balneola. The sequence goes on from JBBAEC010000017.1 coordinate 68,980, forward strand.
CACAGGTACAACCGACAGAAAAGACGGTAAATACTTTCTTGTCGATCATGTCATTGGCCCTATTAAAGCTAAAACCAAAATCGAAACGCTTACACCTACTGTAGAGTTTATTGAAACAGGTATAAAAATTTCGCATGAATATAAAGTATTGGCTTACGCTTACCGAGCATTGGAACAGCATAAGGCAAGAAACAGGGTAATTCTTGAATGGATTAAACATGACTTGAAGCAAGGGCATTCTATTGTTATTCCAGTTGCTACTGTTAAGCAGTGTTTGAAATTGACTGACATGGTTAACAAAGCAATGAAGGAAGACGTAGCGGTTGCATTTACAGCGGCTAAAATTAAAAACAAAAAACAACGCGATCAATTAATCCAAGATTTGCGCAATCGTAGATACACTGTAGCAATTGGTATTCGCAGAATTTTGCAGCGTGGTATTAACGTCCCTACGTGGTCTGCTTTGTACGAAGTAACTCCTATTAGTAACGTACCTAATCAAACTCAGGAAACTGCGCGTATCCGAACTAAAATGGAAGGTAAGTTAGACCCGGTAGTCCGTCACTTCCTAGACGATTTTGGTTTTGCTAGAGGTTGTTTGCGAACGTCTTTGTTCCGCGTTTATATTCCTCAGAAATTCAAGATTAGTAAACAAAACTTCGACATATCTAAAAAGTATACGAAGCAAGGTGTAGTAACCAACAGACAAACAATGTTACCGGGAAAGACTAATAAAGTTAAAACCCGCAAACGATCATTAGACTGGTGACCTTATGTTTCAAACTAAAGTAGTGGTAAAGAAAGTATCAAAGGACACTTATACAGCGTTGTCTCTAAATACAATGCAATGTGCGACAGGTATTTCAGAAAAAGACGCATTAAAAGAATTGGAATTAAAACTGAAAAATTGTAGTAATTTTAATACTGCTCCTTTCTTTTACCACGCTTTGTACCTATTTGGGGTACTTACTTATAATTTGTTTAATATTAAGTCGCATTCTATTTGGTACGAAACGGTGGACGAATGAAACTTAAACTCAAGGAAAAGGACGTTGAATTAGCCCGTCGTTTCGGTATGCCGCAAGCAATAGAAACCTGCGCGCCTTTTTCTATTGA
>JBBAEC010000018.1:0-68456 GCA_041656135.1 Balneolaceae bacterium
TAAACCGCCCTATAGAAATTGGAGCATATAGCGGAGGAACCGACTTTGATAGTGCTAACCCAGATGTGGATACTTTCCCCACTTCTGGGCATACGGCCAATATTAACTATTATTACGATGGAGATCATGCACCTTTAGTATCAGGATATACTCCGAATAATGCTAACGGGCGTTTAACAAAGATAAGCTATAGAAATCAAAACACGCCCTCGGGGTGGAGCCATGAAGGCTACTCGTACAATGATTTAGGGCCGGTAGAATGGAAGATTGTAGATCTAAGGAGCCTCAACACGCTTAAACTGGTTAAGTACCACTACGATGATTTAGGCAGGCGAACCAGAACCGATTACCAGCCCACAAATAGCGCCGAACGGTTTATAACCTGGAATGAATACGACGATTACGGACGCTTAAAATATGTGTACACCGATACCGATACGGTTATTGCAGGTCGAGTAAAAGAAGCAGAATATACATATACGGTCGATGGACAGGTAGAAAAGTTGGATTTAGGATACGATCCGTTTTTTGTTCCTTCAGTACATAATTCATACAACATCAGGGGTTGGCTCACAAATCGAAACAGTAGTGTATCTCATAGTATGAATTGGCATTACGGCTTTGATATGGAGTTGGAGTATAATGCCAATGGTACCATTTCAAAGCAGTCATGGCTACAAGGGGGAGGCGATCCTTCACAAAAAGTTAATTATGCCTACAGCTATGACGCAGCCAACCGACTTATAGGAGCCAATTTTACAGGGAGTGGGTATAACTCTAGTGCTTTTGATGTGAGTTATGGCTACGATAAAAATGGGAATATGAGCTGGTCTAATCGGTTTGATAACACCGGCACGTGGTGGCTTAAAAGCGGTAATTTTAGTATGTTTAACAACAGTAACCGCATACAGTATTTTGAAGCTTTTAATACGACCTTTTATACCATGGATTATGATGCCAATGGCAATGTTATAGAAAATGAAGTACAAGGATTAACTGGAACCCAATACGATTGGCGTAATTTACCTTCGCAAATGCAGGCAGGCTCCGTTACGCTGCAATACGACTACAACGCTGAGGGGCATCGGACGGAAAAGAGAATAGGCAATACGGTAACCCATTATGTGCGAGGAAAAGATGGGGAAGTGCTTGCAACGTATGTAAATAATGTTGTAAAATCGCAGCCTATTTATGCAGGAGGCGAAATGATTGGGAACTATGATCGCACACAACGCCGATATTACCTGAAAGACCATTTAGGAAGCATTCGCACTACTATTAATGAAAATGGAGCAACGGAGGGTTACGACGATTACTACCCCTTTGGGTTAGCTATGCCTGGCAGAAGTTCAAACTCTGCCAACCCCAATGACAATTATAAATTTACGGGGCATGAGCTGGACGATGAGGCAGGATTGAATCTGATTAATGCGGGAGCTAGAATGTTGGATCCTGTGTTGGGAAGATTTATGCAAATAGATGTTTTACACGATGTTTATGCAAGTTTGAGCCCGTATAACTATGTAGGAAATAATCCATTAAATGCGATTGACCCTGATGGGAGACTCATCGTTTTTATTAATGGGATGCATGGAGGAGATGGAGGGTCTTCCAAATACTGGGGAGGTCAAGACCAAGTAGCTATAAATTATTATAATGATCACAATAATCTATATTTGGACGGCTCTGTAGGTGGTGCGTTGGGTTATCCCTCTAACCTTTCACCAAGGTGGAGAAGGTTTGCTGGTGGAGTAGCAGGAAATACTAGTGCAAGTACGATCTTTTTGTCGTTAGCCCCAGGAGAAAAAATTCGAGTTATAACTCATAGTATGGGAGGTGCTTACGCTCGTGGTTTTGTTGAGTCATTGAAAGATTATGCAAAACATACTTTGGGATGGACGGACGAAGAGATAAGTGGTGTTTTTGAATATGAATTAGATGTCGCAATGTTTAACTCAGGGAGTAGAGCTCTAAAATCTACTATGGAGTGGACGTTTCAAGCTGGGCATGATAGCGATATAGTGGCTGGCAATGAAGATATGTGGGCAGGACCGGGTACAAAAGTCTGGAGGCTAAAAACAAAGGTTACTGTGAATGATGGGAAGAATGTTAAAGACCATTCAATTACTGCATTTAGTATGAAAGACCTAATAGAACAAATAGAAAATTTACTCAAAGAAGATGAATAAGCAAAAGTTGATAAACATAATTATTTCTGCGGTGGTTTCTGTAGTATTCTATTATTTTATAGAAGGACCTGGAGCAATTACAATGTCTATTTATGGTCTACTTGTAGTTCTTAATCTTGAAAACTCTAGCATTTCCACCGAACTATTGTACTTGGGATATATCTTATTAAGTATATTAGTTTTTTGTTTGGTCTTACGTTTTCTTAATAAGAAATATATAACCCAACCTAGCCCAAACGAATAGCAAATGAACTAACCCAAGCCCCAGCAATCTGTCCCAATGATATCTTAAGTCTGTGACTTAAGATTGATAGAGCAGCAAGTCTGAGACTTGCATTAAGGATTAGAAATTGCAAATTTGGCTATCCCATTTAGCATTAAGGCAAGGAAATGACATTGTTTAACTATGCCATTCAAAATCCATAATCACCAACAAGCACATTTTATTACTTTTGCGGTAGTAGACTGGATAGATGTGTTTACTAGGCCAACTTACAAAAAGGCATTTGTGGATAGCTTACAGTATTGGCAAAAAGAAAAAGGATTGTGCATTTATGGTTGGTGTCTAATGACGAATCATATCCATCTAGTAGTAAGTGCAAAAGAAGGTTATAACCTTTCTGACATTCTTCGGGATGTTAAAAAATACACTGCAAAAACTATGTTGGAAGATTTAGAAAACAATCGAAAAGAAAGCCGAAGAAATTGGATGCTTTGGATGTTTAAAAAAGCAGGAGCGGCAAATTCAAATAACAAAGTATATCAATTTTGGAGGCAAGATAATCGACCGATGGAAATAAATAGCAATGAATTTTTCCATGAGAAAATGGAGTATATACATTATAATCCAGTGAAAGAAGGTTTTTGTTATAAATCAGAAGGCTATCTATGCAGTAGTGCTCGGTGGTATAAAGAGCAATATGGATTATTGGAGATGGATGAGATTCTGATATAACCTGATTGGATGGAATGGAAGTCAGGAGACTTCTATAGCTAATACTTTCAAGTTACAAACTTGAAAGATCGAAGTTATTCAACAAGCAAATAGCTCGAAAGCTATAGCCTACCTTAAACTTTAATTTAATCTATACTTTCCATTCCATAAACGACTGATAAGTAGTATTATATCAGCGTGCGAAAAATGGCTTACATACTAACCAATGAAGAGGGTTCTGCTTTAATAACGGTGCTCTTAATCACACTTATCCTTTCGTTATTTATTGGGAGTGTGTTGGGCGGGCTCTATGTACAATCTCAATTTATTCAGCAAGATATTAACCACACCAAAGCTCTGTATAAAGCAGAAGAAGGGGCTATGAGATATCTATCTGACCAACAAGGGAAAGAACAGTTAGGGATTTCAGATTCTACGACTATTGTCTTAGCCGACAGTAGTACTGTTCAGATACAAAGAACATTGTTTGGAGGATATTGGTTGCTTCGTTCTTCAGCTACCGTAGGCAAGCAACAAGTGCAGGTTGCCCAGTTAGTGGGAGAAGTACCTGACTCAATTTTTAATTATGCGGTGGCTTTAAAAGATTCTACCTCTTCTCTAAATCTAATACTGCAAACGACTTTAAAAGGCAATGTATTACTAGGTAGAGAGGGTATTCGATCCAGCAATTTCAAGGGCGATCCATTTCGGGGAACATTCGATGGGGAAGTGATAAATACAACTATGTCTCAAGCTTTTCCTTTGTTCGATACACTTTCTGTAGAGCAACAACTACATTCGTATGAGACATTATTTAAAGGGAACCAGCTTCAACGGTTTCCTGAACCCAATCCATCAGTGCTAAATACACTAAGCGAATCAGATACGCTGTTTAGTAGCTCTAGCTATGAGTGGGAGTTAAATGAGGCTACAAAAATCCCACCAAACGCAGTCCTTTTTGTGAATGGTAATCTCTATATACGTGGCGAGGGCAAGCTAGGAGACTTTACTCAGCTTGTAGTGAAGGACACTTTAGTCGTAGATGCAAACATCAAAGGAAATCATCTTTTATTGTATGCAGGCAAAAGGATTGAAGTCCGTGGAGAATCAGAAATGATGGCACAGTTACTCACTAAAGGACGGGTGGAGCTCTCAGGTAGAACATACCTAAGATATCCAAGTGGTATTTATTCTTCCTCTTCTACCTTTTCTGGGGAGCAGGAAGAAGTTATTCATTTGAAAGATCAAACCATTGTAGATGGGTACGTGATGTTTGCATCAGAAGTAAATTCATTTAGTCAAAATCAATACAGAATCCGTATTGAAGATGAAGCTATTGTACGTGGTAGTGTTTACACACAAGGCCAAACTGAATTGTCGGGTACGGTGTACGGTTCGGTGCTTACCAACCAATTCTTTTTTTACGAGTCGCCCACTAATTATATAAACTGGCTAAAAAATGTGGTTATAGATAGAAAACAGCGTCCTGCTGAATATGTGGTTCCCATTGGGTTTTCAGATTCAACCAAGTTTAAAGTGTTAGATTGGAGGTTAGTAGAATGATGAAATGTGTTAAATCAGAGGATGGATATAGTTTGGTGGAATCGCTAGTTGCAATGTCGCTACTTTTAGCCATATTGGTACCCACTGCGATGTTGTTGGTGTATATCGGTGGAAACACCTTATCCAAAGATAAAATTACCAGTTTTACCTATGTGCAAAACGAAATGGAGTGGGTGCTAGCCTCAAAAACAGATACTACATTTGTTAAGAAAATGGATGAGACATGGTGGGTAAAAACACAGGTGAATAGAGACCAAAATTTATATACCATTAAAGTCGGGGCATATAAAAGAGACACGCTTTCCCAACCCTATATTCAACTCGAAACGGCGAGGTTATGGTACAAAGAATAATAAAAGAAGAAGATGGCTATACACTTATCGAAATTTTGATTGCCATTCTAGTAGTTTCTATTATCCTAAGTGTTGCCTCAACAGTGTTTGTATTTGCAAATCAACAACTCAAGCGGTGGTCTGACAATATGGAATTCTATACAAGCGTCCATATTGCCAAGTCTCAATTTTATAGGGATATGATGCGAGGAGAGCAGATTATGTTTACAGATTCCTCAGTTGTTATTCAAAATGAATTTAATCGTACTAGAACCTACTCTTGGAAGGGGGGAAAAATGACTTTAAACGGGAATCAACTAGCCAATAAAAATATTGATAGCCTGTATATTATTCCAAGTATGCTTAGTAGGAGTAGCCAAGATTCGATGCAGATCATATCTTGGCAGATGATTCAAAAAGCGGAAAATAGTACTTGGTCGCACAGCCAACAGATGTATATTCGCAAACCTATATATTGGGAATCGTTGAGAGACTAAACTATGGCACAGCTACCATCATCAATTAAAAAGAAAAAAACAGGAAAGAATACCCGCTCTGGGATTCTGAGTAAAGAGTTTCAAATTCCCTTTTTAAGAGAGGTTCCTGAAAAAGTGGTTATAGAGTTCACTCGAAACCTAGCAATCATGTTAAAAGCCAAGCTACCACTTGTGAAAGCATTGGACACAACGATTCAACAGATATCTCATCAAAAATTCAAGGCAATAGTTGAAGACGTAAGGAAAGAAGTAAAGCGAGGGAAGACGTTGTCGAAGGCATTTAATAAATATCCTCAAATTTTTGATACTATTTATGTGCAGCTTTCTGAAGTTGGTGAGGTTTCTGGTGTGCTTGATGATGTATTACTTCGACTGTCTTCGTATCAAGAAAAAGCCTTTAAGTTGAAACAACGAGTTCGGATGGCTTTGGTGTATCCATCCATAATTATAGGTGTTGCCATATCAGCAGTTACTTTTTTGTTGGTTTTTGTAGTTCCGACATTCGTAAATATGTATAGAGACTTTAACGCCGAATTACCCGGGCCTACTAAGGTGATTTTAACCGTGAGTGAGTTTTTAACAGGCAACGCACTACTGCTTATTATAGGATTGATAGGCGTTGTTGCCGCTGTTAATTACGCCTCTAAAACAAAGAAAGGTATGAACTATATAGATCGCATGAAGTTGAATATTCCGTACTTTGGCGAACTGTATAAAAAAAGTTTAGTCGGGCAATTTACAAAGACATTAGCGACGCTTTTGCATAGTGGGGTTACGCTATCAGAAGCTTTGAAAGTACTTAAAAACTCATCATCAAATAGTATTCTAACTGCTGAAGTCCAGCTTATGACTTCAGCCATTACAAAAGGAAAAAGCTTAAATAAATCGTTAGAAAAGAGTCAGATATTTCCAATTGTTGTTACACAGATGATTAGTGTTGGAGAAGAAACCGCCAGCCTTGACGAAATGCTTGAACAAATTGCCAACCTTTTTGAGGAGGAAGTAGATATTATGGTAGAGGGGTTAACTTCTGTAATAGAACCCGTACTTATTGTATTTATAGGTTTGATTTTAGGTGCAATTATTGTGGCTTTATATCTACCGATATTCGAGCTAGTAAATGTGATTGGTTGAGTGTACATCATTTCATGATATATAACTTTGTTAGTAGTTATATATCAAAACGATAGAATTAAGTCAAGTTAGAAGTTTTATTTCTGCTCTCATTCGCCATAGCTACGTGATAAGAATTGAGCTTTTTAGTTAGGTCAGAGTCGTTCATGGCTAACATTCGAATAGCCAATAAACCCGCATTTTGGGCTTTTCCTATGGCAACGGTAGCAACAGGAATTCCATTGGGCATTTGTACGATAGAATAAAGGCTGTCAACGCCACCTAATGCAGAAGTTTGGATGGGAACCCCGATTATAGGTAGTGTGGTGTAACTGGCAAGCATTCCAGGAAGATGAGCAGCTCCACCAGCGCCAGCAATAATAATCTTTAATCCACGTGCATGCGCTGTTTTCCCATAATCAGCCATATCATCGGGAGTTCTGTGCGCAGAAACCACTTTTTTCTCAAATGGAATACCAAATTGCTCAAGAATATCTGTTGCTTGCTTCATGGTGGGCCAGTCGCTATCACTGCCCATTACTACGCCTACTATTGGTTTGCTCATTGTATTATAAAATTAGTTGATTTTAAAAGGTACTAAATCTCAATTTCATCTGTAAGCTCTTTAGCTCGTACATACACTTTCTCTAAATCGTTGCCCAATAAAGTGTAATGCGCCATTTTACGGCCTATTTTACTTTCCATCTTTCCATAAATATGTAAATGTCCATTTTTTTCAGAAAGTGCAAGTTCAGCATGTTCCATAACTGCAGGTCGGTTATGAGTTCCCAAAATATTAATCATAACTGCCGCCGGCTTTTTTAACTCTGCAGAGCCTAATGGTAAACCTAGCACTGCACGTACATGATTTTCGAATTGGGAGGTAATGCAACCTTCAATGCTATAATGACCAGAATTGTGCGGTCGTGGTGCCGATTCGTTTAATAAAATATCGCCACTTTCTGTAATAAAGAATTCGAACGCAAAAATTCCTTTTCCATCAATAGCTTCTATAGCCTTAATGGCTAATTCTTGCGCCTTTTTCTGATATTTCTCTGCTATAGGGGCAGGCGAAAGTACGGCCACATTAATATGGTTTTTTTGAATGGTTTCGCAACAAGGGTAAACTACCGTTCCATGCTCATTACGCGCCACTTGCACTGCTAACTCGTTTGTAAAAGGAACAAAGGCTTCAGCTAGTATATCGTGACCATTGTGTCCACCTAAGCTCTCAAAACCCTCAACAGCCTGTTCCAAATTACGAGCCATTTTATTTCCATACCCATCATATCCACCTTTAGATGATTTCAATAAATAAGGCCAACCGTATTCTTGCCCAAATTCTTCTAAGTCGGTTTTTGATTGAACAAGTTTGTACGGCGTTACGGGGATGCCTGCTTTTTCGAAGGTTTGTTTTTCGATTAATTTATTCTCTATCAAAGCAAAACTCTCAGGGGATGGAAAAATTGGAGTACCACTTTTATCCTGCACTTCTTGAAGAATCTCTGAGCTTATAAATTCATTTTCTAGTGTAACAACATCGCATTCTTTTGCAAACTGAACCATATCCTCTACCGAGTTAAAAGACCCTGAATGTGAGAATGGAGTCATAAATTGTACGGGCTCTTTTTCTTTCCTATCAGAGAATACACCTACTTGAATGCCCAAGCGAAATGCTTGAAGTGCGCTCATTCGGGCTAATTGGCCTGCACCTAAAAAACCGAGCTTGAAGTTGGCAGAAATTGAGTTTTTAGACATATAGATTTTTTAAAAAATAGGAATTAACAAGTTTTATTTACCACATAAGAATGTAAGGTTAAAAACTAAGGTATTTTTCTGAAAGCTACATTCTAAACTAAGCAAAGAAATTCTTAGCTTACAGTTGTTAAAATAACAGAGCATTAGCCCATTTATGAACATAGAAGAAAAGTTAAAGCAGATTAAATCGCGATTTGAAGAAGTAACCACTGCAATGAGCGATCCCTCCATTTTCGATAAGCCTAAAGAGTATACCGAGTTAACTAAAGAGCATGGAAGCCTTAAAGAACTTGTGGACGACTATAACACTTGGATGGATCTCAAAAACAGAAAAAAAGGAAATAAAGAGCTCATTGAAATGAATGAGGATCCTGAAATTACGGAGATGGCGCGCGAAGAGAACGAGGAGATTAAAGAAGAGCAAGAGAAATTAGAAGCTGAGATTAAAATAAAGTTAGTGCCCAAAGATCCAGAAGATTCAAGGAATGCTATTGTTGAAGTTCGTGCAGGAACGGGTGGGGATGAGGCCGCAATTTTTGCAGGCGAGTTATTTGAAATGTATAGAAGATTTGCCGATGACCATGGTTGGAAGCTAAGTATTCTTAGCTTGCACGAGTCGGAAAAGGGTGGCTATAAAGAAATTACTTTTTCTTTAGAAGGGAATGAAGTTTTTGGAATGATGAAATATGAGTCGGGTGTACACCGTGTGCAACGTGTACCAGCAACAGAGAGTCAGGGCCGTGTGCATACCTCAGCAGCTACTGTGGCAGTATTGCCAGAGGTTGAAGATGTGGATATTCAAATCAATCCTGCCGATTTAAGAATAGATACCTTTAGAGCAAGTGGAGCAGGTGGACAGCACGTTAACAAAACTGACTCTGCTATACGAATTACGCACGAGCCAACAGGTATTGTGGTTGAATGCCAGCAGGAACGTTCGCAACATCAGAATAAAGATAAAGCCATGGTAATGTTGCGCTCCAAAATGTACGATATTGAGTTAGAAGAGAAACAAAAGCTAAGATCTGCCGAAAGGAAAAGTCAGGTTTCAAGTGGAGATAGGTCAGCTAAGATTAGGACCTATAATTTCCCACAAGGCCGTTGTACCGATCATAGAATAAACCTCACACTATATAATTTGGACAATATTATGAAAGGTGATATTGGTGAAATTATAAGCGCTTTGCGAGTACAGGATAACTTAGAGCGACTAAATGAAATGAGCGAGAAGTAAGGAACTAGCTTTGAGCAGTGAGCTGCGAGTAATGAGAAATGGACCTGTCTTTGCGAGGCACGCAGCGGAGCAAGTAACGAAGCAATCTCCTGATATCAGGCTACTAACCCCAGCAATGTGTCACTGTTTGAATACCTAACCATGTTCAGTCCCAAATGTTATCATCATAAAAAAAGCCCACTTTTATTTAAAAAGCGGGCTTTAATTTTATTAAGTCGGTAATCTAAACGATTATACTTTTGGTGATGCAGCCATTAGGTTTTTACTAGCTTGGGCTTCAAATTTCTTGAAGTTTTTGATAAACATGCTAGCTAATTCCCTTGCTTTAGTGTCGTACTCGCCTGCATTTTCCCAAGTGTATCTAGGAATAAGAAGCTTAGAAGGTACGCCATCAACCTGAATAGGTACTTGGAATCCAAAGATTGGATCTTTTACATATTCAACATTATCTAGTTGACCGTCAATTGCTTGCGATAACATTCTGCGGGTGTAAGCTAACTTCATACGAGAGCCAACGCCGTGCGGTCCACCAGTCCAGCCAGTGTTAACTAGCCATACTTTAGAACCATGTTTGCGAATTTTTTCTGCAAGTAGTTCTGCATACACTGTTGGATGCAGTGGCATAAATGGGGAGCCGAAGCAAGCTGAAAACGTAGCTTGTGGTTCAGTAATACCGCGTTCAGTTCCAGCAACCTTTGCTGTATAACCACTAATAAAGTGGTACATAGCTTGTTCTGGTGTTAGTCTAGAAATTGGAGGTAACACGCCGAAAGCATCTGCAGTTAAGAAGATGATGTTTTCTGGGTGATTTCCTGTTCCTGTTTTACTTGCATTGGGGATAAAGTCGATAGGATAGGCACAACGTGTATTTTCCGTTAGGCTAACATCATCGAAATCTGGTTCCCTGTTATTATCAAGTATGACGTTTTCTAGTATAGTACCAGGCATTTTGGTGGTGGCATAGATCATCGGTTCGCCTTCTTCCGATAAGTTGATGGTTTTTGCATAGCAACCACCTTCGAAATTAAAGACGCCTTTGTCACTCCAACCGTGCTCGTCATCGCCAATCAGTGTTTTATCAGGATCGGCAGATAAGGTTGTTTTACCTGTTCCAGATAGGCCAAAGAATACAGCAGTTTTACCGTCTGCATCATGGTTTGCAGAACAGTGCATAGCCATAACACCTTTTTTAGGTAGTATGTAGTTCATCACAGAGAAGATACCTTTCTTTACTTCGCCAGAGTATAAGGTGCCACCTATGAGTATAATTTTCTTTTCAAAATCACATAAAATAAATGTGCTTGAGCGTGTGCCATCAACAGCTGGATCAGCTTCGAAAAATGGAGCAGCTAATACTGTGAACTCTGGTTCGTGTGCTGCCAGTTCGTCGTTTGTTGGACGGATAAACATGTTATGGGCAAAAAGTGCGTGGTAAGCTACTTCACTTACAACGCGTACATTTAGGCGGTTATCTTCGTCGGCGCCGCAAAAAACGTCTTTTACAAAAAGTCTCTTATCGTTTAAATAATTCTGAACTTTGACAAATAGATTGTCAAAAACCTCTTGAGTTGTTGATTGGTTAACTTCCCCCCAGTCAATGTCGTCTTTAACAGAATCTTGTTTTACAACAAATTTATCTTTTGGTGAACGTCCCGTGAATTTTCCAGTATGTACTAGTAATGCATGATCTTTGGTTAAAATGGCTTCTCCGTGGAGAATTGCGTGCTCATACAGTTCAGCTGGATTTAAATTCCAGTAAACTTCTTTATTATCAGCAAGGCCAAGATAATCTAGTCCAATGCGGCTTTTAGGATGTACGTCGTAGTCAACTTTCATAGTTCCTGAGTCAATTGGTTTAAATGGTCCTTTTAAGTTAAGCATTTGATTATTGAATTTTAACCCCTTAAATAGAGATTGATTAACATTTAACGCATTTTAGTATCTTCATGGAAGCGCTTTTTATATTAACGCTCTCAAAAGGAACTACCTAAATATCCATGTCAATAATGAAGATTGAATGAAAATTTTAAACTAAAAATCTTAATATTTCGTATTTTTAAGTATGAAAGAGAAAAACAAAATAGTAAAGCTGGGTTTGGTTCAAACTCAGTGTAATGAAAACCCAACAGAGAACCTCTACAGGCACATGAGTTTAATTCGTGAAGCCGCTGAAAAAGGAGCTCAGATAATTTGCTTGCAAGAGCTATTTAACACTTTATATTTTAGTGCCAATTATGATGAGAATCATTTCGATTTAGCGCTACCTTTAGATGGTGAGCTAACTAAAAGCTTATCTGAATTAGCTTCAGAACTCAATGTGGTGATAATTGCGCCATTCTTTGAACGAAGAGCTGCTGGCGTATACCATAACTCTCTAATTGTAATAGATGCTGATGGAACGGTTTTGGGAAGCTATAGGAAAACACATATCCCTGACGACCCGAGCTTCTATGAGAAGTACTATTTTACGCCAGGTGATGAAGAATCGGGATTTAAAGTCTTTCAGACTAAGTATGCAAAAATTGGAACCTTAATTTGCTGGGATCAATGGTACCCAGAAGCTGCACGAATTACTGCGTTAAAAGGAGCCGAGATATTATTTTATCCAACCGCAATTGGTACACTTTCTAGCGAGAGTAGAAAAGATAAAAAAGAGTTTCACGATGCTTGGGAAACTATTCAGCGAAGCCATGCTATTGCTAATGGTTGTTTTGTGGCCTCAGTAAATCGTGTAGGCAAAGAAAGTGGAACTACATTTTGGGGACGATCTTTTGTTGCTGCGCCATTCGGCCAGATTCTAGATAAAGCTGGCGAAAAAGAAGAAGTTCTTGTAGTAGAATGTGACTTAGCGGAAATTGAAAGTCAGCGAAGAACGTGGCCATTTCTAAGAGACCGTAGAATTGATATGTACGATGGTCTTCAAAAAAGAATGCTCGACTCATAAACATCCATCAAAGTTTAAACATTAACTTCAGTAATTAATGACCTTAGAATTTAGAATGCCAGCCGAATGGGAAAAGCACTCGGCTACTCAATTGAATTGGCCATCGAATAGAGAAACATGGCCTGGCGAGCGTTTAGAAAGAGTCGAAAAGGTATATGTTCAAATTATAAAAGCATTACATAGCCACGAACCTATTCACTTGTTTGTGGCAGATACCAAGATTGAGGAAAGAGTAACCCAATTACTTAAAGATGCTGAAATTGATCTATCACAAGTCATCATTCATAATCAACCTATAAATGATGTTTGGGCAAGAGATTGTGGACCTATTTTTGTGAAAAATGCCCAAAACGAATTTGTACTCTTGGATTGGGATTACAATGCTTGGGGCGAAAAATATCCTCCTTTTGATGCCGATAATTACCTACCAACTTATGTTGCCGATACATTTCGCATTACTAGGATTAAACCCGGTATGGTGCTTGAGGGAGGAGCTATAGAAGTGAATGGTGCGGGTGTATTGCTTACAACAGAATCTGTGTTGTTAAACAAAAATAGAAACCCACAGTTAACAAAATCTGAAATTGAAGATCGATTAAAGAAATATTTAGGTTTAAAACAAATTATCTGGCTTAAAGATGGTTTGGAAGGGGACGATACAGATGGGCATATTGATGACATCACACGTTTCCTAAATAAAGACACCGTGCTCACCATGGTTTGCGAGGACGAAAACGATGTGAATTATAAAGCACTAAAAGAGAATTTAGAAATTCTAGAATCTGTTCGTCTTAGCGACGGAAGTCCACTAAAAATAGAAAAGCTTCATTTGCCGCAAACAAAAATTGAAGGAACCACGGTAGATGGATCGGAGTATGTGCCAGCTAGCTATGCTAACTTTTATATAGCCAATGGAGTTGTCTTGCTTCCTCTATATGATGAACGCTACGATCAGCAAGCTATAGATTTACTTTCTAAATACTTTCCAGACCGTAAGGTGGTTGGTATACCCTGTGCTGATTTGGTTTGGGGGCAAGGTTCCATTCATTGCATTACACAACAGTGGTATGGTATTTAGAAGGGATTGTTTGATTTAGCGTTACTTCTAAAACAGGCAAGAATCATTCGTAAAACCACCGATAATGGAAAAACTTGGTGGACTGTGTTTGAAGGTAGTAATACATTTACTCTGGCTCAAAGCACCAAGGATGAACAAGTAACTCAATTTATAAGAGAATAAACAGGAGCTTTACCTTTCCCACCCCATATTCACTTAAATACTACTTTCTTTCTACTATATAAACTTCTTTGCCTTCGAGAGTGGTTTTGAAAACACTAAGAACGAATAGGCTTTAAAATTCTAAGGCCAAAATTGGAGATTCTTAAACTTTAAATAGTAAAAAATCTCGCCTACATTTAAAGGCGAGATTTCTAATATTTTACTCGATAGGACCACCTGTACCTGTTTTACTGAAATAAACTGTATTGCTATACGGGCTATCGTTTATTCCTGAGGCAGCTGCTTTTATCTGGTAAGATAACTTACCCGTCCAAACAGGGTGAGGATTAAAAATCACAGACATATTGGATGAATATTGGGAATAATCAGTTAAAGACGTGCTTGAAGTAGTAGTATATAAACTCCAGCTACCATCTTCTATTCGTCTATAAACTTTATAATTTTGAGCGTTTGTTACAGCGCCCCAACTAATTTTAGGGTAGCCATTTACTACACTTGCAAATATATACGGCGCGGATAAAACTACGGGCACATAAGCTGCAATTTTATCTGGATTGTTATCAGGATCGTTAGTGACATAGCCATCTATACTAATATCATTAGGCACGGTTAGCAACAAACCAGCAATATGCGGGTCGGCCATGGATGTGCCACAAGTGGTATTTGTTCCTCCATTTTTCCATAATGAAAAAATGCTTTCGCCAGGCCCTGAAAAATCTACAGGTGGATTCCCATAATTTGAACCACTATTTGGATTATTAAGAGGATTACAATTTGGAGTATTTGAATCAAAGGTTTGAACAAATTCATCCCCTTGTCTAAAAGCTGAAACTGTCCAAACATTAGAGTGATTGACTCTTGCTGGAGTGAAACTCGAAGCATTTGAAGCATCGTTACCAGCTGCAATAGAGAAACGAATACCTGCATTCGCAGCATTTATTACGGCATCATCAATAGAGGTATAATTGTTATTTGGGTCGTAACCTCCTAAACTCATATTAACGATATCGCCAGGCTGAGCTCGAATTGCTGTATAATCAACTCCGTTTATAATACTACTAACAGGACATCCTGAATTTGGATCACTTGGGGGTAGGCTATTACAAACTTTTACAGCAACAACCGTAGCACCTGCAGCAACACCTACTACACCGATAGAGTTATTTTTTGCAGCAATAATTCCTGCAACATGGGTACCATGCCCATCCTGATCATCAGCTGATTCAGAAGCTATAAATGAAGCGCTATTGTTTACATCTACGTTTAAATCTGGATGGTCTAAGTCAATCCCACTATCTAAAATCCAGGCTATTTTACCGGTTCCATTTAATGGACCTCCCACGCGAGCTACACCCCAGGGCAATATTTGACTATTAAATAAGAGCGAGCTCTTAACAACATCTATTTTACTGAAAATAAAAGAGCCTGTTGTGTTAGTACGGTAAGCAAGTTTAAACAAGGCGTTCGGCGTTACACTTCTGATACGGGGATCGTTCTTCAATGCTTTTAGTTGCCTATCAGAAAGCTTAGCAGCAAAACCTTTGATAGCATATTTATAGCTATTGAGCACAGAATCTTCAGAAATAGCAGCCGATGTCAGTATGCTGTTTTGTAATTGATCAACTTCTCGACCAATATTTTCTGAAATCTTATTCTCGAATTGGTTCTCGAATATAATTATATATTCACCGTCAATAATCTTTGTATGTTGATTATTTGAAGCTGTGTTTTTTGCCCTTAGTTCTTGACTAATTGGGGGGGGGTATTATCTTGTTGGACAATTGTGTCGCTGTCACACCCAGCAAACAGAAAAGTAGCAATGGTTGCTACATAAATGATTGAAATGGTTAAGTGTTTCATAGTATTCTCCTTGTAGATTGTAAGTGTTTAGCCTGTTTTTAAAAAAGGCTCTTTTATAATGAGTTATTTGTTACAAAATTAAAAAACTAATCATCATGCGTTTTATTATCCCCATTATTCTATTCATATTCATTAGTGGTTGTGGTACCGATTCGGGCTCTGACTCTTCTAAAATTTCATTGGAAGGATCCTTTAGCAAACCTTCGCTACCTGAGCAAGAGATATTTGAAATAAAGACCCTCGATGAAAATCTATATGCCGGTACTGACAATGATTTATACTTTAAAAGTAAGAGCGAATCTGCTTGGCAACCAATGGGGCTTCCGAATGGAAAAGTGCGAACATTCGTGGTATTATCTGAGCAAGAATTATTAGCATCTGTTTATTTCAATAGTGATTCCTCAACTATCGCTCGCACAACAGATGGCGGTAAAAGTTGGAATCCTTTTCGTAATGGATTTGGAGGTAGCCAACAGGTGATTCCTTATATTATGGATGCCAATCCTAAAAACCCGTCTGTAATTTTTGCCCGGTCTGCACCTATAACGAATGTTGCCCGTAGCATTAACGGCGGTGCCGATTGGAAAAGTGTAGTAGGAACTTGGGATAATCCCAATTTGGGAACGAGCACAGTGGTAAAAATAGATTCTAATAATCCCCAAAATATATGGGCTGGGGGAGCCAATGCATATTTCCATCCCTCATTATTTAAATCTGAAAATGGAGGAGACAATTGGGAGGGTCTTGTGGTTATTAAAGATATAGAAGCCACTATATATGATATTTTGATAAGCCTTAATAGTTCAGATCAAGTAATTGTTGCTTTAGGTGGTGGTATCCATAAATCCACTGACAGTGGCAAAACTTGGAGTACTGTTTCTGTTGAAGGGGCTGGAGTATTTACCTTAACACACAGCGCCAGAAATACTAAAATAGTATATGCCACTGGGCTGAATGCCCAAGGCACCCTCTTCTTTGCTGCCAGCGGCGATTTTGGCGACACTTGGGAAACGGTAGAGTTTGAGGGTGGGCCCACTCAAATTCAGGTCAACGATATGATTTCAGTACTCCAAAACGACAAAGAAGTGCTGTACTTTGGTACCAATAAAGGGGTGTATTCTTATACATTTACTGAATAAGAAATAGCTCAATTTATTAGAGAATAAACAGGGGATTTGACTTGTCCTTCCACTATTCTAATCTTTATACACGTCTTTTGCGGTAGTATCCCAAAAAGTGTGTATTTGTTATTTTGATTTACATGATGTTTACTGAGTTGTAAACAAGGCTTATATGCCAGTCATACCGTACTGGAACCAGAGAAAAAGTAGCACACATTTTAGAGCATAATGAGAAGGCGCTAACTATACTGGAATAATTTAAATAGCAAATACATGCTTAACCTTAGTGGTTGAGTACTGTATATTGTATAGCTCGTCAACTTCCTTATTTGGCGGGTTAATAGGTAATAAGAATAAATCAGATATTAGATGAGCCAATACTACTCGTACTTAAATTCCGCAGAAAAAATAATAGATGAATACGAGGGTAAAGAACCATTTTCTTTGTATTTGAAAGCCTTCTTCAGAGCCAATAAAAAGTATGGTTCTAGAGATAGAAGGCAAGTTAGCCATTTATGTTATTGCTTTTTTAGGTTGGGGAAATTGGGCGAATCACTACCAACACCTGAGCGAATTTTAATCGCATTATTTCTCTGTTCAGAGGAGCCAAATGTGATAATAACTGAGCTTAAGCCAGGGTGGGAGGAACAAATCACTTCAAGCGTACAAGAGAAACTTCAGTTTCTGGGTATTGGGGTGAAGCTTGAGGAGATTTTTCCATGGAAAGAAGCACTCAGCGATAGCGTTGATTACGAAAGCTTTTCTGCATCCTTCTTTTCACAACCCAATCTGTTCTTGAGGCTAAGACCAAATCACGAAAAAAATGTACTCAATAAGTTAGCCAAAGCAGATTTTGAATTCGAAAAACTTTCAGAAAGTTGCATTTCATTACCTAATGGTTCAAAAGTAGATCAAGTTCTTACGCTAGATAGAGAAGCGGTTATTCAAGATTATAACTCCCAAAAAACAGGTGAGACTTTAGCTAAAGGACTAGCACATAAAAACGCTAGTGTGTGGGATTGCTGCGCTGGTAGCGGTGGGAAATCAATCATGGCTTATGATGTAGACCCAACCATTGAGCTCACTGTTTCGGATGTGAGAAAGTCAATTATGATTAACCTGAAAAATAGATTTAGAGATGCAGGGATAAGGAATTACACCGAGTTTTTAACAGACCTTGCAAGCTCCAATCCCAATCATCCATCCACAGAATACGATCTTATTGTTGTTGATGCACCTTGCACAGGTAGTGGAACGTGGAGCCGGACCCCAGAACAGTTGTATTATTTTGAAGAAAATAAAATTGCCGAATATGCTTTATTACAAAGAAAAATCGCCACTAATGTTGTTCCCAATATGAAAATAGGTGGATTTTTGTTGTACATAACCTGTTCTGTTTTTAAGCAAGAGAATGAAGCTCAGGTTCAATATTTAGAAGATAAATTTGGATTGGTTACTCAACACAGCCAGCTTTTAAAAGGATATGACCAACAAGCCGATACTTTATTTGTTGCTTTGCTTCAAAAAGAAAAGTAAAAACATGGAGTATGAGCTAGTGTAAAGTCAATAAACAGTTTTCGTAAGGTATTGACTCAGGAAGTGTGTAAAAGTAGCTATCAGTCAGATACAGGTGATTCTTTTCACACTGGCCAAACCTTATACACAACTCTTATTCATAAAGTAGATTATAAAGATTAGCAAGGTGACATTTTCCGACCTGTTTTATACTATTGCCTAGAAGGCAATGCCCGACCGTAGGGAGGCAAATGGAAGTATAAAAAAGCCCCTGTCATCCTGAACAAGACGACCGATAGGGAGTCGCTGTGAAGGATCACCAACAATACGCTCATGGATGCAAAACAATAATACTCGGACAAGCGCATAGCCCAGCACGAAGCGAAAGCGGAGTCCCGAGACATCGGGATCAGTAGACCTGCCTGTCCCGAGCATTCGTGATTCATTCGCTTCCTCCGACATTCATCGGTGTCCGCTCATTCTCCGCTCGCCAGCGGAACAGGGCCGGGGGTGCTTTCAAATTCCGCCGCTGGTGTCAATGACGAGTACGTCATGTTGTTTAAACAGTTTTATAATCAAATAAGATGTGTATAAGGATTAGCCACAGTGGGAGAGGGAAGTAAGAAATGGCAATTATGTGATTTACACACTTTTTGGGTTAGTACCTGCCGTAAAAAACCTATCTGTGACAACTCATGACTGTCACTGCACTTGATAACACTCTTTAATTAGGTCTTAATTGTCAGTTAACAGAAAAAACAGGCATCAAAACATCTTTTTATCATATAAAGGTTAATATCTGATGCGCAACTTTAATATCTTAGGGGCTTAAATAAACTTAGATTTAGATCACGTAATTAATGAGCACAATTGCCCACGAACGTTTTGAGGCTGTAATCGGCCTTGAGGTACACGCCCAATTATTGACAGAAAGCAAAGCTTTTGCGCCCGTCGCGGCTCAGTATGGCGAAGCACCAAACACCCAAGTTACTCCACTTTGTTTAGCACATCCTGGAACATTGCCAGTTGTAAACGAAAATTTGGTGCGCTACATCATAAAAATGGGATTAGCCACGGGTTGCAGTATCGCACCAAAGTCTATTTTTTCACGAAAGAATTATTTCTATCCAGATTTACCCAAAGGTTATCAAATTTCACAAGCCGATAACCCAATTTGTTTTGATGGGTTTTTAGATATTGAATTAGAAGAATATGATAAGCGCATTGGCATCACGCGTATTCACATGGAAGAAGATGCTGGTAAGTCTATTCACGATCAAGATCCTTATAACACACTTGTAGATTTAAATCGTGCTGGAACGCCACTTATAGAAATTGTTTCGGAACCAGACATCCGCACCCCACAAGAAGCGTATGCTTACCTCTCTAAAATCAAACAAATTGTACAGTATTTAGAGGTTTGCGATGGTAATATGGAAGAAGGAAGTTTGCGCTGTGATGCAAACGTTTCTGTGCGTCCACGTGGGCAGGAGAAATTAGGAACTAGAACTGAGCTCAAAAATATGAACTCGTTCCGAAATGTTGAAAAAGCTATTGAATTTGAAATCTATCGCCAGATTGAATTGATTGAAGGTGGTGGAAAAGTTATTCAGCAAACCCGTCTTTGGGATACTACTAAGATGGAAACGCGGGTTATGCGTTCTAAAGAAGAAGCTCATGATTACCGCTATTTCCCCGACCCAGATTTGCCTCCTATTATTGTTACAGAAAAATTACTTGCTGAAGTAAAAGCAGAGCTCCCTGAGTTGGCTGATGTTCGCCAAAAGCGTTTTGTTGAAGAATATGGTATGAGCGAAGTTGATGCCGTAACCATCACTGAAAGTCGATATCTTGCAGATTATTTTGAGGAAGTTGTAACTCATTCAGGAAATCCAAAAGCTTCATCAAATGCTGTTTTGGGCAACGTGTTACGTATTTTAAACGAACAAAGTATTGAAATTGGAGAGTTTACCATTACTCCAAAACGCTTATCAGAACTCATTAAGTTAAGGGAAGAAGACAAAGTAAACTCCTCAGCCATGCAGGAAGTATTTAACGCAATGCTTTCGTCTGATAAAAATCCAGAAGAACTAGCAAAAGAGATGAACTTGATACAGGTTTCTGATACTGGTTTCTTGGAAACTTTACTTGATGAGATTATTGCAAATAATCCTAATGAAGCCCAACGCTTTAAAGATGGGCAGAAACAATTAATGGGCTTTTTTGTAGGTCAAGTTATGAAAGCATCGCAAGGCAAAGCGAATCCAAAAATGATAACAGAAATGATTAATAAAAAACTGCAAGGCTAATTCTAGTTCAGAATTAGAGTACACTATGAAAATAAACACATTATGGCTAGTAATAGCAGCGTGTATTATGCTAGTGAGTTGTGGCAATGGCAAGGATAATGGAAAATCTACCGCCAAGCTTAATGCCACTATCACAGTTGCCGACTCGGTTGATGCAACCGGGAATTATTCTGGTATTCAGCTATTAATAATCAATCAGAACCCAGGTTCTGAAGTAATTGACACCTTATTTATTAGTAAAACCGATTCATCTGGGTTTATAAGCGGAGAGGTGAAAGTTCCAAAACAAGGGCTTTATCCAATTCTAATAAGCAGAAGAGGCGTAAACCTACTATATGCACAGGTAATTTTAGCGGCAAATGATACTCTTACCATTTCAGGTGAATTGCCAGGAATTACCAATAATTTTAAAGTAGATAGTAGAGAAGAACGAGCAGTTAAAGTTTATACCCGTGTTGATACTGGCTTTAATAGAGTATTAAACTTTATGAGAAGTGGCGCTATTGCTGACTCGCTGATTGCTGACGAGATTTTTAAATGGAGTAATTTACTTTGGGATGTTTACGAAGAACATCCAGGTACTATTGCAGCAACTTTAGGAGCCAAAGAATCTATTCGAATTCTAAAAGGATTTGACAACGATTTAATGCAGAAAAGGCTCAATGAAACCCTAACCTCAGACCAAATGATTGTATATGCAGCAGATTTTGGTAAAGCATTTCATGCTGAAGTTCACGGCTTAGAAGCTTCTATCGCATATTTAGATTCTTTAAAAGGACTAACTAAATCTCCTGAAATTATTCAAGCTCTTGATAAGGTTATTGTAGAAAGCTATTACGACAGTTCAAAAACGGATAAAGCTCATGAGCTTTTAAATCGTTTTAAAACGCAGTATAAAAAAGATGAGAAAGCATTAGAATGGGCAGAAAAGGTAGATTATGACTTGACGTATTTATCGGAAGGTAAAAGCATACCTGACTTCTCATTTGTATCGATGGCAGGCGATTCTATAAGTAACAAAAGCCTAATCGGCCAAACTTATGTTTTAGAAGTATCGCCAGTAACCAATCAAATGTATAAAGATCAATTCGACCGCTCTGTTATTATTAAGCAGATTTATCAAGGCCAAAATCTTGGCTTTTATACCATCCCACTTGAAGTAAGTGCTATAACTGTAGGTGCCTTTTTTGATGAACAAGAAAATCCTTGGCCAGTAGCACGCCCAGGCTCATTTGATACCAACGAAATTGTTAAAGTGCTAAACGTATCTAGAGTACCCACTCGATTTTTAGTAGATGAAGATGGAAAAATCGAAAGAAAATATGTGGGCGAAGACTTTGATGATGTCTTAAAAGGACTTAATAAAATATTTAATAGAAATAATCAGGAAAACTAACCATGCGTAGATTTCTTATAGCCGGTAACTGGAAAATGAATTGTGGTCCTAACGAAGCAGCAGAGCTTTTAGAAGGACTTAAAAATAATAAGGCTGAGGTTTCAGAAGAGGTAGATGTGTTAGTTTGCCCACCTTTTGTATCTCTTTCAATGGCAGTAAACTACTTGCACGATACCGATATTCAGGTCGGTGCACAGAACTTTTACTACGAAGATAATGGCGCTTTTACAGGCGAAATTAGTGCAACCATGTTAGAAGAAAGTGGTTGTAACTTTGTACTAATTGGCCACTCTGAGCGTCGCCAGTTTTTTGGTGAAACTAATGAGCTAGTGAATAAAAAAGTTCATAAAGCCATTGCTCACTCCCTTGCACCAGTAGTATGTATTGGTGAAACATTAGAGCAAAGAAAAGAAGGAGTGCATTTCAATTTGGTAAATGAGCAAGTGAAAATTGCACTTAAAGATGTTTCAGCTACCGATGTTTTAGACGTTGTAATTGCATACGAGCCTATTTGGGCAATTGGAACAGGCGAAACAGCTTCTCCAGAACAAGCTCAAGAAATGCACGCGCACATCCGTAAAAATATTGCAGACCTTTATGATGAAGAAACTGCATCAGCTATTCGTATTCTTTACGGTGGTAGCATGAAGCCAGCAAATGCAGAAGAACTTTTAAGTCAACCAGATGTTGATGGCGGTTTAATTGGCGGTGCAAGCTTAAATGCAGACGACTTCTCAAAAATTATTACTACGGCTGAAAAACTCTCTTAAGAATGAAGTATAACGTACTGTTAATTGGCAGCGGTGGGCGCGAGCACGCAATGGCTTGGGGCATTGCAAAGTCAGATAAACTCGGTAAACTTTACATCGCCCCCGGTAACCCCGGTACGTTATCACTTGGTGAGAATGTTGAATTAGATGTATCCAACCATCAAGCAGTTTTAGCATTTATTCAAAAACATTCCATCCAACTAACTGTAGTTGGGCCAGAGCAACCTTTGGTAGAAGGAATAGCTGATTTCCTAGAAGAGCACAATCAAGCAGTTTTTGGTCCCAAGAAACAAGCTGCTATGCTCGAAGGAAGTAAAGAGTTTGCCAAAGACTTTATGCAACGCCATCAAATACCAACTGCAGCTTACCAAGTTTTTGATATCAATGATTTTGATAAAGCCGCAGAATATATCATCCAGCAAAATAATTACCCAGTTGTTTTAAAAGCGGATGGGTTAGCAGGAGGGAAGGGCGTTCTTATTCCTGAAACAGAAATGGAAGCTCTAGAAGCGCTCAAAGAACTTAAATCTGGCTCACTTAGCAAAGCCGCTTCTCGCTTGGTGATTGAAGAGTTTATGGTAGGCGAAGAAGCCTCCGTTTTTGCTATTTGCGATGGGAATTCTTTTAAAGTGATAGGGAATGCCCAAGATCACAAACGCATTGGTGACGGTGACACTGGGCTGAATACAGGTGGAATGGGAGCCTATTCTCCCGCCCCAATAGTTACGCCAGAGCTCCTGAAAATAGTTGAAGAAACGATTATAAAGCCGACTATAGATGGAATGAAAGCCGAGGGCAATCCCTACAAAGGCATTCTATACGTTGGGCTGATGATTACCAAAGACGGACCTAAAGTAGTTGAATACAATTGTCGTTTTGGTGACCCAGAATGTCAGGTTCTAATCCCAGCGATGAAATCTGATTTATTAGAAACTATAATTTCTTGTACAGAGGGGCGACTTGCAGAAACAGAGATTATTTTTGATGCCGCCTATCGTTGCTGCGTAGTTATGGTTTCGGGAGGGTATCCAGAAGAGTATGAAAAAGGAAAAGAGATTTCTGGTCTCGAAGATCTTGAAGATGCTATCGTATTTCATGCAGGCACTAAATTGCAAGATGGCAAGCTACTTACAAACGGTGGACGTGTACTGAACGTGGTAGCCAAAGGCGAAACTCTTCAAGAAGCAATAGATGCTACCTATTCTCAGATTAGTAAAATTCATTTCGAAAAAGCATATTATAGAAGAGATATTGGAGCTAAAGGCCTAAAACATCTTCTATGAAAACCCTGCGTTTTATTGCAATAATTTGGTTGACGAGTTTATCGTGGGCAAATGCGCAAACTGTGTCTACTTCTGACTCAGTAACCGTTCTATTTTCAGGATTAGAGAAGCCCTCAGCTCTTTATGTAACCCAACATGATCTCTATATAGTTGAACAAGGGAAAAGCCGAATTCTGCAGCTCGACCATTCTGGGAATCTCGTACATAGCTTTGGAAATAAAGGAAGCAGCGATTATCAATTTAATCTCCCTTTAGATATTGATGCTACCAATGGGCTTAAAGTTTTTGTTTCTGATGTGCGCAATAATCGCATTCAAGTATTTGATAAACATTGGCAGCTACTTAGTTCCATCCAAAATATTTCAGATATTACAAGCAACCGACAGATTGAACCCACTTGGCTTGGTGTAAACAGGGTGGGAGAGCTAATCTTTTTTGATAAACGGTCCAAAAATCTCATCAAAATAAATGAAAAAGGTTCTTTTATGGATGAGATTCCACTTCCTTTAGAAGTTAAAGACGTTTCAGGATTACAGCTAAACGAAGGAAATATTTTTATTATAGACAAAAAACAGCAAGTAATTCATCAGCTTTCAGAAAATGGCTTTTATAAGAGTTTTTATCCTGCCGAGGGAGCTCAAGCCTTTCGAAAAAGCAATGATGGAATGTGGATTTCAAGAGGAAATTCCCTTTTTAAAAGTGGAGCGAATAAAAAGGATTATTTTGAAGTGAATTCCGCAAAAAGCATTAAAGATTTTGTGGCAACTGAAGGAATAATTTATATCTTAACGGATAACTCTCTAATAAAAATGTTGTTACCAAAGTGAAGTCTTATAGCCTGCTTTTTATTTCAGCTATTCTATTTGTCATGGGATGTGAAAATCCAATTGTCACAACCCCTGGAACGCAAGGGAATAATATAGTAACAGGAATTTATGTGACCGATGAAGGAGGGGAGATTTATTCTGTTTGGGGAAATCCAAGTTCCCCTGAAAAAATAGAATTTGAACCAGAAGTTATGGAGGGAAATGGTGATGAATACGTATACATTCAAAGATATTTTGAAATATATAAACCTTATCCCAATCCTTCACATGGAGATTTTATTATTGGTGTGAGTTTTCCAAGAATATTTGATGTAAAAATATGGTTGGAAACAGCAAGCCTAAGCATCAACCACTCCAAAATGTCGAATGGAGTTTACAGCCCACAGGGAATTCAAAAGTTTGTTCTCTATGACGGTAAAATACCAAAAGCTGGGGTACATAGTTTTCGCCTAGATAAAAGTACTAAATGTAATGGTGGAGAATTGAACCAAGGTTTTTTTCGAGTGTTTGTTCAAGTTGATGGTAAACATACACTTTGGCAAGATGTTTATGTTGGTGGCGTAAGAGAAGAAGCTCCTCAAGCACTCAGAAATGTTTCAAGTGCTTACCCATGTTCACCTAACCAATAGGTACTTTCCTAAAAAGTGTGTAAAGTATATAAATGTTATTTCTTATTTTTTCTTTGATTTGACAAAAATTAGCACTATTAAAAAGAATAAAAGTACTTATAGAATTCTGATAATATCCAATGTATGCCTCATTTTACAAAACCCATCGCATTAAGAGGAACCTAATTGTTGAGTAATTTTGATTTCTAGACCTATGCAAAATCCCTGCCCATCCGTCCTCTCCCTGATTTTGTGCGGGCACAAAATCTGTCCCTCTCCGAAGAGGGACAGGGGTTATGTTGCTGTTATAATTTATGATGAGATTGATATTTATAGATCTGCAATGAATATTGGAATAGTAAGTCTTTCGGCTCAAATATTAAATCATGCACAAAAGTGTCTCCCTTCGGAGGGAGACCGAAATCTGACTCGTCAGATTTCAGAGGGAGGACTCTTGAGCGCACTATATGCCCATAATTTTATAAATTAGTTACCCGAAATCCCGCAACCTCTATGCACACTTTTTGGAATACTACCAACCAATAACTTAAAATTATAAATAAATTAAAATGAAGAAATTTTTCATTGTCTTAATCCTACTCATTTCCACTACTGCTTTAAAAGCTCAAAATAATCGAAGCTGGGGAGTTACGGCAAATATTCAATCGAGTCAATTCGAGTTTATGTTACCCATTTGGTTGAATGAAACCATAACTCTTTCTCCAACGGTCTCTTTCATAGCTGCTCAAGATGCTGGATCTGATTTATCAATAGGCTTAGTTCCTAAATTCTATCTATCAGAAGCTGTAGATGCTGTTCCTTTTGTAAGTGCAAGATTGGGAGCAATTTTTGGTATTCCAGAATCGGGTGACACTATTACCGATTTTATTTTTGGAGCAGGTTTTGGTGGAGAGTATTTCTTTAAGCCAAAGTTTAGTGTGGGAATTGAACTACAAGGCAACTTAACTGTTTCTGATAAAGGTTCATTGCGATTTGGGAACCCTGGAAACATAAATTTCAATACGGCTACAGCACTTACAGCAAGTATCTTTTTCTAATGAAAGATGCTTTTATAATCTAAAAATGGAAGCAGGTATTTATGTTCACTGTGCGAAAATGTATTTTGTCTAAAGCCTCGAGATTGTACGGAATCACTTCTAGTATTGAAGTAATTTATTCCTGAGTGCCAAATACAGAAAAATGAATGTAAATATATTTGACATCTCCATTCCTTTCCAAGAAAAAGCCTTAGAAATATTTCATTTTCAAAAGGATAATAATCCCGTTTACGGAAGATTCTGCAAAGCACTTGGAATCTTAAATCCAGACTCTGTCAACAAAATCCCTCTGTTACCCATTCAAGCATTTAAAGAAACTCAGATTTTAACGGCTGAAAATCCAAAGGAAATTAATCTTAAAAACACAGTCTATTTCCAAAGTAGTGGGACTTCAGGGATGCAAAGAAGCACTCATTATTTACTTGATACTGAGATTTATAAGCAGTCCATTATTTCTGGGATGAAACATTTTTACGAGTTGGATGAGTATGTGATTTGGGCCTATACGCCAGGTTACAGCTCCAACCCAAATTCCTCCCTAATCTGGATGCTAAATACACTTATTGAAAGAGATACATCTGGTTTAAGTAGATTTCTGGAATTGAATAAACCCCTATCGCAGAATGAATTAGATAAGGTCACTTCATCAGGAAAAAAATTGATGATATTCGGCGCTGCCTTTGGTCTACTCGATGTATTGGAAATGGAAAAAGTTAACATCCCCAAAAATTCTATTGTGATGGAAACGGGAGGGATGAAAACGCACCGGCGCGAAATGACTAAAAGCGAACTTCATCAAACGCTATCAGAAGGATTTGATTTACCACAAAACCAGATTCATTCCGAGTATGGAATGTCAGAGTTGCTCAGCCAAGCGTACAGCTTAGGCGGCGAATGGTTTGAATGTGTGCCTTGGATGAATGTCACTATTCGAAATCCTGAAAATCCAATGGAAATAGTACCAAATGGCACCGAAGGACTTATTGGTGTGATTGATTTGGCCAACCTGAATTCATGCGCATTTATACTCACCGAAGACAAAGGGGTGATGGGAGAAGATGGACGTTTTAAAGTGTTAGGTCGATGGAGCCCACAGAATTTACGGGGCTGTAATTTTTTAATTGACCAAGATTAATGAACTCAATGAAAAAACATATTTCTCTTGTTGCAAAAGCTGCTAAGGATTGGTTACAGCCAGATAATGTGGCTCTTAAAAAAATGATAGAGCAAACGGTGGATGAGAAATTGTTTTCATTCGCAGATATCAAATTTCAGATACGAGCTCTAAAGCAAAAGATAGATGCTGGTCAGATTGAAGAGTGGGCAGAACGTGCAAATTTGGGCGAACAGAAGAATAGTTTTGGCAACAAAGTACTTTGTTTACATGCAGGGAATCTACCTTTAGTTGGTTTTCAAGATGCGTTGGGAACCATATTATCTGGCGCTGATTATTACGGGAAGCTTTCTCGAAAAGACCCGTACTTGTTGCAAAGCTTTTTAGAGCAATTAGAAGCTGCTGGCTTAGATAATAGGATTCAGTATTCTACCAGTTTGGATGATTTTGAAGGGATACAAGCTGATAAGATTCTTTTTGCTGGAGCAGAATCTTCCATAAAACCAGTCAAAGAAGCAGCTCTAAAACTAGGCGCTGTTAAAGATTCGGTGGAGTGGGTGATGCGTTCTGCAAAATTTTCGATGGCATATATTCCTAATGAAGATCCCCAAGCCATGGAAGACCTCGTTGAGGCGGCATTTAGGTACGGAGGACAAGGCTGCCGGTCGGTGGCAGTAGTTGTGAGTCCAATTCGATTTGGAGGGCTTAAATGTCATTTTCAGGATTATGTGGAAGCATTTTGGTTGAATAATCCCCAGCACAAAAAGCCCAAAGACGCATTGGCATATCAGTTTGCTTACAACAAAGCTATTGGCAGAGAACAAGCGTGGATGAATGATTTTCTAATCCAAGAAACAGAAGAATTTCCCGACCTCGACTTTACTCTGCATTGGATAGAAGGAACAGAAGAAAAAGTGATTGAGCTTGTCCATAAATATGGGGCAGCAGTTCAAAATGTCTACATCACCGGAGAGAGAATTGAAGGACTGCGAACAGAATTCCTCAGCAAAGCCCAAACCCCCGATTTATGGTGGGCACCCGATGGGATGGGCGTTATTTAATTGGTATTAATTATTTCGAATGCTAATGCAAGTTACTACTTGAACAGAAAAAGTTATTGAACGAAATACTTGGCAGGAATGGATAGAATTTGGGTAATGGGATATATTAATTGGGCAAAAGTGGAATTGGCACAAGCGGACGCTTGCGCTAGGGGTGCTATTTGGGACAGTACCTTAGTATATTTAAGCACTTACATTTTAAATGCTTAGCTAAATATCTTGTCAAAAAAATCAGTATAAAAAGCCAAATAGCCAAAGTGGAATTTTATTTTGTTGTCCATTTTCTATTTCATCGGCTGCAATATATGCTTGTGGAATGTCTTTAATCTGGCGGTTAGTCTTCGCGGCACCTCCAATTTCAAAGGTATAATGGTCGTCCACAAAAAAATCGCTAAACCTTGAGGATGTTATTTTATTGGCAACTTTAAGTTGGTTGAAGAAAAAGGTTTCCCTTAGGTTGCCTTTGTTTGGTGTGCCTCCCGAAAATACGTAGGCTAGGTTAGTGTTCTCTAAATAAATTTTCTCTGGTTTTTGTAAATAACTAATTCCTTTGGTATCAGTTCTTAGTAGATTAATAACTCCACCTTTTTCTAACAAATCCAAGGCTTTTAACACCGAGTTTCTAGGGATTCCCATTTTGTTAGCTAATTTTTGGATATTTGGAGTAAAGGGAACAGATTGGCTGATGACATAAAATAAGCCTTTCATACTACGGACGGTGCTGTAGCTGATGTTTTCAACGGCTGGTAAATCAATCTTTGTAATTAGCCTTACAATTTGTTCTATTTTCTGAGAATAAAATTTTTTATCAGATATAAAAAAGGGGTAATAACCAAATTCCAAATATTGCTCAAATACTGATAGAGGGCGCATGAGATCATTTATGCTTGTACTGATTTCGGAATGCTCTTTCAGTAAATCTTGTAATTTTATCTTCTCAAAATTCTGATTGAATTCCAGATTCAGAAATTCCCGAAAAGAAAGTCCATAAAGAGTATAAGTAACGGCTCTTCTTGATAAATCGGCTTGTTCATTTTCAATTCTTATGGCTGATGAACCAGTCGCAATCATTTTAATATCCGGATAATTGTCGTACAAGTTCTTTAAATCCTTAGCCCAATACTGGTACTGGTGAATTTCATCAAAATAAAAAGTGCGCTCTCCTTTTTCGTAAAGTTCTTCAACCAAAAGAATAAGTCGATTTATCTCAAAATAAAGGTCGTCTAGGCTTAAATAAATTCCCTCACCTTCCTCTTTTATCTTTTGAAGTAAGAGAGTTGTTTTTCCTGTCCCTCTGGCACCCTTAATGATTATAAGTGGCTGATTCCAATCAATATATTGATACAGATATCGATAGAACTTTGTAGTAACCTGCTTAGCTCTATTTTCTGATATTTTTAAAATTCGTTCCATAAATCAGGCTTCGTTATAATATTTCATCATCGGAGGTAAAGATATAAGTAGTTTTTGTAAAAAGCACTGTGTAATATTGCTATATATAAAAAGCATAATGTTATATTGCTTTTTCAGAAAACGGATTGATAGCTTAATAAGCTTGCCCGAGACAAATAAGGTGTGTAACCTGCATTAAGGATTGGTTTTAACAAAATCTCAGAATAAATGGAATATTGACTAAATCCAGTTCTAGATGCCAGGATGGAATGGAAGTTATAGAATTTCTAAACTAGATCTTCCAAGTTATAAACGTGAAAGAACTCTGGGTTTGATAACCGTGCTCGTAAAGAACTTCGAAAGCTCGATAAACATAAACAAATCAAAGACAAACGCATCCTTAATCTAGTATTGTGGATTGGGCACCGCCAAGATGTTTATGGTAATAAGTAAGGCTAATCCATAGTAATACTTATTCAATTGTATGTAAGAAGAATAATTTTGAATTGCTTATATAACCTTGCTTAAAATTATATTAAATATTTTCTCAGCAAAGCCCAAACCCCCGATTTATGGTGGGCACCCGATGGGATGGGGGTTATTTAATCAAGTATTGCCCAACCCTGATTAGGGCTATAATTATAAATTCCATCATAGGTATAAATTATTATTTCTGAGTTAAAATTATCATAAGTGATATGTAAAGGTAGAGCTCCTCTTCTTTGAGAAATTTTTTGATGGGTTATGAATGAGTATTTATCCATCGCTAAGTCTTGTATCAATGACTTGACAAATACACTGTTTTTATCATCCAATCTAGCACTGTGATATAAAATTATATCTAAATCTGGAAAGTGCTTAAACGAATAAGGGTTAACTTGAACTCCAGTCGGAATTTTTGCAATTAAGTTAGTAGTATTTGTTATTTCATTAAATGAATAAACCTCGCCGTTTGTTGGAGAATAAAAATATAGGACTTTATTATATTCATCTCTAAACATATTGAAACAGGAAATATTTGAAAGAATATTTTCAATATTAGCTTCTATGTCAAAAGAATAAATTCCATTTCCTGAACACAAAATAGTGGTCTTATTGTCATTGAGTAAAACGTAACTATTAAAGCCATTACCAACTGAATAGCTTAAAAGCTGCAAACTCTCAAGATTTAAAATGTTTAATTTTTGACTATTAAGCGTACCTGATGTGCTGGACATAAATAATAAATTCTTATTGTCTTCACTAAACGTGAGAGAATATAAGTGTGTTGCTAGACCTCCGCTTAGTTTATAAAGAACTTTATTGTTTTCATGATTATATAATTCCAAATAATAACGTCCTTCAACATAGTTTTCTGTTCCAATATAGGCAACAAGCGAGTCTCTCTTACCTAACTCATAATCAACTAAAAATCGAGATCTTACATAGTTAGGAATACTTGTTTCAAATTTTATACTACTATAATTAGAAAGCTCTTTATTAAATATATATAAAACAAGATCGTCTTGATCGAAACGAGCTTCTAACTTTCCTGAATTAGAGAATCTAGGTATGCCTCCTGGAATATCAAATTCCGAAATGTTATTGAGCTCTAAAGTCTTCCGAAATCCTATTTTTCTTTCTATTGAAGGATCTGATAGCACAGATCTAACACGATAAGTATAATCGTAATTTTTATCTAAATTTTGGTCTGAGTACTTTAGTTGAGTTGCATCTACACTATCTATCAATGAAAAGGAGTTTTTAAATTCGTTTTTTCTTTCAATAAAAAATCTCTTTTCAGTTTGCTCTGAACTATAACGAGCCCAAAATAAATCAAGTTCAAAATCAGATTTTGAAGTCACTCCTTCTATAGAAGGGCGCCCGATAAAAACTGGAACTTCCCCAAAATCAACAGTTTTACTATAATTCTCACCTTTGACTAATTGAACCTTAAAGCGCCGATAAGTATTATTATTACCTATATGGGTAATAGTATGAAATAATTTTTGAGTATAAATGGTATCAATAACCGTATCGTAATTCTTTATTATAGCCATATCATACTTAGTCAAAGGCGATTTCCACCTTAAAGCAAAGTCAGTTTCATTGATAAATGTGGCATATACACTTGTAGGATATTTAAAATCTCTCTGAAATGTCTTGATTTTAATAGCGGAATTCTCTGAATCATTGAGTATTGGAATTTGCGAAATCCTAAGCCTAAGATCGAATAGATCGGTTGGTAATGAGAATGAAACTATGTTATCTGATTTAAATTGATCTCTGCCAAGAGTATCTAAAGTCTCCCAATTTTCATTAATACTTGATCTGTTTAATTCCACTAAAAAGGCATCAAAATACCTTGTCCCAATAGAGTCTCTATTTGAAAAAGACCAATATAACGTACCGATATTGTCCGCAGAAGCATAAAAATCAAGCTCTTTGATTGGGTCAAAATCTAAAGAAAATTCAAGGGGCTTAGAAGATAAATTAATAGAATCATTTCGAACAGAATAGCTTGTGAGCTTATACATAGTTGTAGTAGAAAGCATCATAGACGAATCGATATAACTCGTGGTATTACTATCCAACCGAGCTATTTCTAGAAATTCATCATCATTCCGAATTCTTTTTTTTAAGATATATCCATCTTCATAGCCAACATCTAGCCAGCTTAGTACAACTTCCTTTTTATCATTTACATATATATTAGAAGTAAGTGTGTCAGGGGAATTAGGGGCGAATTTTATTGATTTGGGATCTTTTATATTATCCCTTTCAAAATCAGGCCCAGTGCTACAACTAGCCAACAGAGCAACAAATAGAATTATATAACATACTCTAAAAATCATATCGTAAAGTAAGTGTTGAAATAGTTCTATCGGTTAATTGTTCGTTATTTAGATAAAAATCTATGTCCGTATTTTTTTGAAAACCACCTTTTGGCTTAGTAAATAACCCATCATAAAGATTGAAAGCATAAATAAGTCCTGCCAAAGTAAATAATGCTCTTCTTTCGTTATCTCTGTTTGTTACAATCTTATGTTGCTTTTCAACTTTATCCCCTATTTCTATCGCATAACTAGGGTTTGTTGTATGTTCATATCTTTCTTGAAGTGAATTAAACTCAGATAATTCAGATTTGTAGACATTATGCTTTACGATTGCGAAAGCTCCAGAAAGTAGAAATGCAGAGGATAACGCATACCCTTTCAACTTTTGTCTTTTATACATTTGACTTGCGCCTGGGAATAAAGTAAAAAATCTTGTAGTGAACACATTTGGTTTAGTATATGTGTTTACTACAACGGCTTTCTCAAAATCAGTATTTAAGACTTGAGAGGTAAAAAAGTGCTTGCCAGTATTTTTATTTACAATAGTAACATCAACAGGTCCAGTTTCTTGGTTTATTTTTATGGCACCTGTTCCTCTATAAACCTCATTCACTATTATATCAGAATCGTGGTCAGATACGACTATTAAGTTGGCATTATAGGCGGGTTTAGTAGCAATATTATCAGATAAGGAAACTGCGGTAGGTGAGTTTAATTTGAAATCATGAGATATAGTTGTTGTGGAAGAATCACTAAACTGTGTTTTAAATTCTTTTTGTATAGATTTTCTATGAGATAAGTAAATAGCTCTAGTACTAGGCTTTACTAAAATTGAATCTCCGCTAGCAATTTTTTGAACCTGATTAGAATAAACACTGGTACTCACAAATAACGAGTCTACATTTGAAAGTACTTTTAAGTATGATTCTTTATAATCAACAGATAGTTTAGCTTTCCTATCGTAATCATCTATAGTATACTTGCTAAGGCCACTTGAAGCATGAGATCTGTATTGGGCCAAATTAGAAATAGTAAGAAGTGAAAGATCATCGTATTGAATTTGTGAGTAGATTTTACTCTCTTTTCTTAAAACTGAATAAAAGGTGACTCCTAAAACGTAAACAGAATCTTTTTGAAAATTTTCTTCAAAATAATAAGGATCCGAATACTGAGGAATTACCAAAATCCTTTTTAATCCAGATTCGATATCAAAAAACTCAGACTTCTTTTCTAAACGTGCATTTTTAAGGCTATCGCCAACTAACACATAAAAGCTATCGTAATTTGTAGTGATTTTTAATTTTGAGGTGCCTTGATCTAATTCCTGTGCATAAAGAACGGTTGATAAGGCAGGCATAAAGATTAGTAATAAAAGTAAAAGCGCTAATTTGTTTGAAATCATGTAGAAAGAATTTATTTATCTGTCTGAATATAGAAGATTTCTACAATCTTAAATAAAATATTAGAAGAGTGATTAGAAGATTTGGTTAATTACTCTCATGTATAGAATTAATGCTGTTCATTGTTAATTCTAGCCCAATATATTGTTCTCAAAATGCCTATTTTCAGTTAAAATAGAATTTAGAATAGAAAGTAGTATATGCACTCGTATAAACCATCCGCCATAGAAACAAAGTGGCAAAAATATTGGCTAGAAAACAAGATCTTCAAAACGCCTACCGACACCACAAAGCCAAAGTTTTATGTATTAGATATGTTTCCGTACCCAAGTGGTTCTGGTTTACATGTGGGGCATCCAGAAGGGTATACAGCCACCGATATTATTGCACGTTATAAAAGAATGAATGGTTTTAACGTGCTACACCCAATGGGGTGGGATGCATTTGGTTTACCTGCCGAACAGTATGCGGTTAAAACTGGAACACATCCGCGAACTACTACCGAGAAAAACATCAATATATTTAGAGAACAACTACAAGCTATTGGCTTTAGTTACGATTGGGATAGAGAAGTAAATACTACCGATCCAGATTATTTTAAATGGACTCAATGGATTTTCCTGAAGCTTTTTGAAAAGGGCTTAGCGTATGAAGATGAAGTTGCTGTAAACTGGTGCCCAGAGTTAGGAACTGTTTTAGCAAATGAGGAAGTAATTGACGGAAAAAGTGAAGTTGGTGGATATCCTGTTGTAAGAAAGCCGATGCGCCAATGGGTTCTTAAAATTACAGCGTATGCAGAACGCTTACTCGAAGATCTAGAAGATCTAGATTGGCCAGAATCGTTAAAGGATATGCAGCGCAACTGGATTGGAAAATCTATTGGAGCTGAAATTGATTTTGAAATAAAAGAGCATTCCCAAAAAATAAAAGTATTCACAACCCGTCCTGATACCATCTTTGGGGCAACATATATGGTTCTAGCTCCCGAGCATGAACTAGTTGCTGAAATTACTACCAAAGACCAAAAAGCAGCAGTAGAAGAATATCAATATTCGGCTTCGTTAAAAACGGATCTCGACCGACAAGAGTTGAATAAAGATAAAACGGGCGTATTTACTGGCTCGTATGCAATCAATCCCGCTAATGGGAAAGAAGTGCCAATTTGGATAGCCGATTATGTGTTGGCTACATACGGAACTGGAGCAATAATGGCAGTACCGGGCCAAGACGAAAGAGACTGGGAATTTGCTGAAAAATATGAGCTTCCCATTGTAAGAACGGTTGAGCCGGAAGCTGGTTTTGATGGTAAAGCTTATACAGGTGAAGGAAAAGCAATAAATAGTGAGTTCCTTGACGGCCTTGAAATTGAAGAAGCCAAAGAAAAAATAATTGCTTGGTTAGAAGATAAAGGCGCAGGCACAAAAGCGATAAACTTTAAACTGCGTGATTGGTTATTTTCTAGACAACGCTACTGGGGCGAACCTTTCCCTATCATTCATGTAGATGGTAAGCCAAAAGCAATTAGGCAAGAAGAACTGCCATTATTACTCCCAGAAGTTGAGAAATACCAACCTACAGGCGATGGCGAGCCTCCATTGGCTAGTGCAACAGATTGGGTAAATACGGTAGATCCTGACACGGGAAAGCCAGCAAAAAGAGAAACGAACACCATGCCGCAATGGGCAGGTTCTTGTTGGTATTATTTGCGCTACATCTCTCCAAATTATGATGGTGGTCCGGTAGATCCTGAATATGAAAAATATTGGATGCCTGTAGATTTATATGTTGGAGGTGCTGAACATGCGGTGTTGCATCTTCTGTATGCTCGTTTTTGGCATAAAGTATTATTCGATTGTGGTATTGTATCAACCAAAGAACCCTTCCAGAAGTTGGTAAATCAAGGAATGATTTTGGGGGAAGTGGAATACACTGGCTACAAAAAAGATGGCGAATGGATTAGTTCAGATGAAGATACTAAAGGTGCTGAGTCTGTTAAGGTTTCTGACGCTGAAGTGGAGAAAAAGGGCACTGGCTTTGTATTAAAAGGCACTGATATTAAAATTGATGCGCGTGCACACAAAATGTCGAAAAGTAGAGGTAATGTTATCAATCCAGATCATATTATAAAAGATTATGGAGCTGATTCTTTACGCTTGTACGAGATGTTTATGGGGCCACTTGAGCAAGTGAAGCCATGGAGTACAAAGGGTGTGGAAGGTGTAAATAGGTTTCTAAGCCGAGTATGGCGCTTACTTATTAATGAAGAAACTGGCGAACTTAAAGAAACAGTACAAGATGTAGAGCCTGATAAAGCGCAATTAAAAACCTTGCATGAGGCTATCAAAAAAGTGACAGATGATATCGAAAATATGCACTTCAATACGGGCATATCTGCACTAATGATATTTACGAACGAAGCATTGCAGTGGAAAACTGTACCAAAGCAGGTTGCTGCAAGTTTCCTACAAATATTATCTCCCTTTTCGCCGCACATTGCCGAAGAACTGTGGCAAAAGCTTGACCAAGCAAATGAGCTAGCATACTCAGACTGGCCTAAGTTTAACGAGGAGTATTTAAAAGAAGATTCTATAACGTATCCAGTGCAGATTAATGGGAAAGTTCGCTCGAATCTTGAGGTTTCTGCCGATAAAGCGAATGACAAAAACTATGTTCTAGATTTAGCAAAGCAGGACTCAAAAATTGAAGGATACCTTGCTGATGTAACAATTGTTAAGGAAATCTTTGTGCCTGGGCGAATTATAAATATAGTGGTAAAGCCAAATAGCTAGTAGTTAGGGCTTCGGGAATTAGGAATGGAGATTGGGAGTCAGATGTAGGGCTCCCAATCCATCTATGTTTGTCCTTTCAACCGAAAATAAAGAGTCGGCCAATTGATGGTCGATTGGTGAAGTGGAGAATTAATCAAATGCGAATAGGGTTAATGAGCGATGTTTATAATCTTGTATTTTCTATTCCTAAAATCCCTAATAACTATTCCTTTTCCCAGTCCCCTAATCACTATTTCCCAATCATTAATCAACTTCACTTGTTGATGGCAATTCGTGGTAGTGCAGATTAATATTTTGTACTGAGGCTTCGGGATATTATTTTATAGGATAGAGATTGCAAGGTAAACAAAATCTATGTGCCCTAGCATCATCCAATCACAAGAAATTGATTCTAGGTTGCATCAATAAACGGTGCATTATTTTAAGTATTTAAAAAATATAAGGAGTAGCAATAATATTTAAATTAATTTGTAACAGTTCACTTTTAATAACCTCTTTGTAGCCTATCCCTTTAATAGCTGATAAGGAGATTATTTTTAAATGAGTTGTTTTACAAATATAACTGCTTGGTTCTAGGATGAAGCTTGGAATTTTATTTATTGAAGATAACCCCAAAGATGTTGACCTAATATTGGCTGCATTAACAAAAGGGGGGCTAGAAACACGCATTAAAGTTATTGAAGATTTTGAAAGTATTTCTACTGAAATCAAGTCAGATTTATATGATGTTGTAATTTGTGATTATGCGATAAATGGCTTTACAGCTATTGAAGTAATTCAAGAAATAAAGAGTATAAATGATGACCTACCTGTAATTATAGTATCGGATATAGTACCTGATGAGCTGGCGATAGAAGCAGTTTTAGCAGGAGCAAAAGATTATATTTTAAAGAATAATTTTGTCCGCTTGGCACCCGCTGTTAAGCGTGAATACAAAGCCTATCATAAAAATAAAGAGAAAAAGCAGACGGAAGATTTCTTAAGTGCCCTATTTAATAGCCCAATGGGTGTTAGAATCTCTGATAAAGCCCGAAAAATTGTAAGTGTTAACGACCGCTATTGCGAAATGATGGGCTACACACAAGAAGAGTTGATAGGCAATAGCCTAGATATGCTTATTCCAGAAGCCAGAGTGAGTAAAGACACCCAGAGCTTCAATAACTTTATAAAAGGGCTAGAAACATCTAAACCCACCATATTTAGAGATTATACAAAAGATGGATCCTACATAGATCTTTTAGTTACTTCTAAGGTTGTTAAAACTAGCAACGATAAATTTTTGGTAGATACATTTCAGGATATTACTGAAATAGAGCAATATAAAAGATTGTTTGAAGAGGCGAGTAAAGTTGCAAAGCTAGGGGGGTGGCAAGTAGATTTTGTAACTGGTAAGGAAACTTGGACAAGGCAAGCAAACAATATTCTAAATCTAAATATGAGCTTAGAATCTGAGATTAGCTTGAAATCTTTATCTACATTTTTAACAAAAGAATCTAAAAAAGAATTAAAAGATTTTTTAAAGCAGATTAAGAAAGGGCTGCCAAATGAGGTAGAATTAGAACTAAAAGTAATGGCAGGTAGTAAAGAGCCTAGGTGGCTTAAGCTGTCTGCACAACCTATTATTGAGCACGGAAAGGTTGTGCAAGCTTTTGGTGCATTGCAAAACATTTCAGAAGAAAAAATAAAAAGTATAAAGCTTGAGAAAAATGAGAATAGATATAGATTTCTTTTTGAAAATAGCCCAAACCCTAAATTAATCTATGAGTTTGAAAATTACACCATAAAAGAAGTGAATAAAGCTGCATGTAAGCTTTATGGCTATACTGAAGAGGAATTCTTACAGAAAACTGTAGTAGATATTCGACCAAAAGAGGAGCGAGAATATTTTTTAAAACTCACAAGTCAACAGCCTATAGATCAGAATAAAGTTAGAGTTAGTAACAATGTTAGGCATCAAAAAAAGAACGGCGATATAATTCAGGTAGATGTGTATTCAAACTCAGTGATGTTTGATGATGAATTACTGAATATTGTAGTTATAAATAACAAAACAGAAACATACAAAGCTGAGCAAAAGCTTACTGAGTTAAATGCGGTGTTAAATAATCTTATCGATTCATCGCCTCTAGCAATTATTACTCTCGATAAAAAAGGGCGAGTTGATGAAGTATGGAATAAAAGAGCTGAGGAGTTATTTGGATGGAAGAAGCATGAAGTTCTAGGAAAAGTTATCCCCTATGTACCTAAGGATTTGAGGGAAGAGTTTAATAAAAATCTAGATGCTGCTTTCTCGGGGGTTAAAAGTACAGTTTTTGAGATTAATAGAATCACAGAAAAGGGGGAGACCCTTATCTTAAAAGAGCTAACAACACCTGTAGAAGAAAAGGATGGAAAAGTAACCAGAATAATGTTGCTGGTTGAAGATATCACTTCACAGAAAAAGGCAGAACAAGCCTTAATAGAAAGTGAGGTCAAGTATAGGCAACTAGTTGAAGCCTCTCATGATCTAGTGTGGAGAATGGATAAATCAGGTGAATTCACTTTTGTAAATTCTGCGAGTAAAAATATCCTCAATTATACGCCTGAAGAATTAGAAGGACATTGTTTTATAAATTTTGTTTCTGAGGATCAAGCTAAAGAGTTAAAGAGTAAGCTCAATGATTTAAAGAAAGGGAAAGTTTTTGGGCAATTCGATTTAAAAATGAAGAAAAAAGATGGCTCTTTTGCTTATACAACTGCCACCATTTATCCCTTACTTGATGCAGATAGTGTTATTATTGGTAGCTCTGGCACTGCAACCGATATAACTCATATTAAAGAGCACCAACGCCAGCTAGAGGAATCTCTGCAAGAAAAAGAAGTGCTTATAAAAGAAATTCATCATCGAGTTAAAAATAATCTTGCAGTAATTTCGGGCATACTTGGTTTGCAAGCCATGAACTTGACTGATAAAGCTACAGTTGCAGCTTTAGAGCAAAGTCAGTCTAGAATAAAATCCATCTCAATGATTCATGAACAGTTATATCAGAAAGAGTTATTTACTAGCGTAGAAATAAAAAATTATCTAAATGAACTTATCAGTGAGGTGCAAAGCACTTTAGGAGAGGAAGAGAACAATATTTCTATTTCAGTTATAGGTGATGAAATAGACTTAAGCATGAATCAAGCAGTGCCATTCGGTATTTTAGCCAATGAGTTAATTACAAATGCACTTAAGTTTGCTTTTAAAGGCAGAAAGGAAGGCATAATATTGCTTGAATTAAGAGGCGAAGGTGATAAAGTCTTTTTCAGCGTAAGTGACGATGGAATTGGGTTACCATCAAATTTTGAAAAAATTAAGGACAGATCGTTAGGAATGACTTTGGTTGAAACGGTAGTAAGCCAACTAAATGGGAGGTTTACTTGGGGGCAACTCGATGGAAATGGTACAAAATTTTGTATAGAGTTTAACCGAGTGGATATGGAAACTTGGGGCAATAAATAAAAAAAGCTCAACCAATGTTACTTAGTTGAGCTTTTTAAAATTTTAAGAGTAGTTATTATCTCTTTTCAACAGAAACCCAAGGCAAATTCTTTTCGCCAACATAAAGCGCTCTAGGGCGAATTAGGCGGTTATTTGCAGCTTGTTCCATCACATGCCCTGTCCAACCAGCAATTCGGCTCATAGTAAAAATACAAGTAAATAAATCTGGTTGAATTCCAATAGAGTAATAAACAGTTGCTGAGAAGAAATCGACGTTAGGATCAATATTTTTTTCTTCTTTCATTGTTTTAAGCATATCCATAGACCAACGGTAAAAATTCGTGTGGCCAGTTTCTTCGGCTAGCTTAGCAGACATTTTCTGCAAATGGTAGGCACGTGGGTCAAATACTTTGTACACACGATGGCCAAAGCCCATAATCTTTTCTTTATTATCTAGTTTCTTCTTAGTGTAAGCAACAGCATCTGCATCGTCGCCTTCTTTAGCTAAATCTAACAAAGTATTCATTACTGCGGTATTAGCACCACCATGTAGTGGACCTTTTAGAGCGCCAATAGCACCAGTAACTGAAGAATACATATCAGACATGGTTGCTGTTATAGAACGAGCTGTAAAAGTTGAAGCGTTCATACCGTGCTCTGCATGTAAAACAAGGCACAAATCCATTGTTCTTTCTGCTTGCTCACCTGGCTTTTCACCATTAAGCATGTACAGGAAGTTGAATGCAGTGCTTCCTTCTGCTAGTGGCTCTACTATTTCTAGCCCACGTCGAGAGCGATCGAAAGCAGCAATAATTAAAGGGATTTTGGCAGTAATAGAAATAGCTTGCTCATTAAAAAGACTTTCATCATACTTACCAAATGTAGCATCTGAATCAGCAAGCATAGAAACTGCTGTACGAAGAACAGCCATTGGCTCAGCTTTCTTGTCAGTAGTTTTTATATAATTTAAAACTGGTTCTGCAAGAGATCTGTTCTTTATAAGACTCTCTTCAAGAGCTTGAAGTTCGTTACTGTTAGGTAAGCGATCGTTCCAAAGTAGAAAACACACTTCTTCAAAAGTCGCGTTTTCAGCAAGGGTATCAATATGATAACCAGAGTATATTAAATCGCCTTTTGTGCCATCAATAAAACTTTTTGTTGTAGAAAAGGCTACGATACCCTCGAGTCCTTTATTAATATATGGGTATTGTTGCTCGTCAAAGCCAGTGTGTAAACCAGTGGACATTAAGTGCTCCGAATTTAAAAGTTAATTATGAGTAGCCCTGCTTTATTTTTACAGGCACTATACCTATAACACAATTGTTATTGAAAGAGTTTGCGTTATAAAAATATTAATTGCTATTGCAAACTGTATAGCCTCTTAAAGTACTACTAGATATAGAAGAAATTAAGCAAATTATGCTACTTAAAACAGGTTAAAAAATGTATAAATCACAATTTTTCTTTTGCCTGATTCCAGAGAATATCCATTTCCTCCAAACTAGCATTTTTCACAGTTTTGCCCAGTAATTTTAGCTGGGCTTCAATATACTTAAATCTGAACTCAAATTTCGAATTTGTTCTTCTGAGGCTATCTTCTGCCACTAAATCAAAATAGCGGGCTACATTCACCATTGAAAAAAGTACATCTCCGAATTCATCTGCCGAAGCCTCTTTATTATCTAACTTTAAAGTTTCTTTAAACTCATCAATTTCTTCTTGAAGCTTGTCCCAGGCTTGGTGCCATTCGGGCCAGTCGAAGCCGACATTAGCAGCTTTTTCTTGCATTCGCTGAGCTCGAATGAGAGCGGGAAGATGAATAGGTAAACCATCTAATGTAGATTCTTTTCCTTCCTTTAATTTTATCGTTTCCCAATTCTCGGCAACTTCACTTTCGTTAGCCACATCGGTATCCGCAAACACATGAGGATGTCTTCGAATCAGCTTGTCCATTAAAGTGAAGATTACATCTCCAATATCGAAGGTGTTTGTTTCACTAGCTATTTTACTATGAAAGGTTACATGCAGTAGAAGGTCGCCTAGTTCTTTTTTAAACTCATTAAAATCGCCGTCATCTAAG
Source organism: Balneolaceae bacterium (assembly GCA_041656135.1). Lineage (GTDB taxonomy): Bacteria > Bacteroidota > Rhodothermia > Balneolales > Balneolaceae > Balneola. The sequence goes on from JBBAEC010000018.1 coordinate 42,667, forward strand.
GCCTCTATGGCCTCATAAGCTTCTTCTATCAGGTTATCTTTAATGGAGTAGTGAGTTTGTTTTTTATCCCAAGGGCACTCTTTTCTTAATATAGAGATGAGTTCTACTAGGTCTTCAAATTTTCTACTGGGCTTCATTCGGTTGTTTTGTAGAAGTGAATTAGGTCTTTCGTTTTTTCTTTTTTGCAGCTGGGAATAAAATATTATTCAATATTAATCTATACCCAGGGCTATTTGGATGTAAACTTAAATCGGTTGGAGGGTCATTCACGCGATGAGTATAATCTTCGGGATCGTGTCCGCCATAAAAAGTAAAGGTTCCTTCGCCATAATTACCATGTAAGTATTTAACTTGCTCTCTACCAGGCGCTTCGGCCAGTATTACAACCGATGATTTTACTTTGTCTTTTCTAAATGCCGTTGTTTGGCCATAAAAACCTCTAACTGAACTAACATGATTTTGAGTTAACATAGTTGGAACAGGATCCCATTTTGCAGAGAAATCGAACAGGGTGAAGAAATCGAGTGATTTATCAATTTCTTGAATTGCAACGGGCACATCAATATCGGCATGCTCGTATTCGTAGGGATCTGTGATAATACTGAAGTTTTCAAAGGCAAAGGTTTTGCTGAAATCAAGACGCTCTTGCGCATTAGGATCAATTGCATCCCCATCAAATTGTGAGGGAGCTATATCTACGCCTTCTGCCGCTAGAGCAATATCGAAGGTATCGGTTCCAGAGCACATAGCGAACAAAAATCCGCCTTCAGACACATAGTTTTTAATAGTTTTTGCTACGGCTAATTTCTCTTCAGTCACCTTCTCAAAGCCCAATTCCTTAGCCATAGCTTCCATTTGGCGCACTTGAGTTATGTACCATGGCATGGCTTGGTAACTGGCCCAGAACTTACCGTATTGGCCTGTGAAATCTTCGTGATGTAAATGCAGCCAATCGTAATCATTTAGTTTGCCAGCAAGAACTTCAACATCCCATATTTTGTCGTATTTAACCTCTGCATAGGTGAGTGCAAGGGTAACGGCATCATCCCAAGGTAGTGCTTGGTCGGGCGTGTACACGGCAATTTTAGGGGCTTTCTCTAAATTTACTACCGACATATTAACCCCCGCTTGCTCTACTTCTTGTATAATGGAAGCTGCGTCAGTTTGGCTAATTATTTGTACTGTCACATTACGAATTCTACTTTTGCGTACTATATCGTTTTCTGTGTTAGTAATAAAGCTTCCGCCTCTATAATTAAGTAACCATTTTACACTGTACCCATCTGTTATGTGATTAAAAACCACACCATACGCTTTTAGATGGTCTGTTTGCGATTCATCCATGGTAATAAGCACTTGTTGCTGGCTAAAGGAACGGGTGCTGCCTAAAACAAATAATAGAGGAATAAATAAAAGCGTTAAAGACTTCATTAGGAATTTGGTTTTATAAGATCAGATAATCTATTTCTAGCAAATGAGGAATAAAAACTTTGAGGATATTCTGTTAGTAACGCCTCATAATAGTTAGCTACCATTTCTACAGTTATAATATCCAACTCTTCACTACCTGTGTAAGTGGGTTGTTGAGTGGCTAAATCTGCAACCCTAGCTCTATCCCACATAAGTCGCTCACGTTGAGAAATTTGGCTAGGGTGTGATAAAATGGTATCAATCGATTTGGTAAGTGAAACATAATCTATTTGCTTATAGCCGGCAAGGCTAATGAGCGCATCTTCTTTATACGGAGATTTATCAGTTTCTATTATAGCATGATAAAGCTCAGTGGCCTTATCATGATTGCCAGAAATCTCATTGAAAACAGCTTCGCTAAAAGGTTTTATAAATTCTTTAGTGCTATCCTCTGCACTGCTTTTTTGAATCCAAAGGCGTAGTTCTAATGCGTTGTTTGCATAATAGGAAGTATTTTGGCGACCCAGTGATTTAAGCTGAATACTTGCAAACTCATAATCACCAGCAAAAAAATCGGTAAGTGCTAAAAAGTATCTTGTTTTCTCAGCAAGGGCACCAATATCGGCTATTTTATTGCTTTTTGTGAATGTGATACGCGCTTGTGTATATGCTTTATTGATAAGGTTTAAGCGCCCTTCAAGGTAATAGACTTCGGCAGAATTTTTATAGCGACCTATTGAAGAGAGTGTGTTTTTTGCAGACTCAGCTAACTCAAAGTCGTACGTAAAATCTAAAGCTAGTTCTGCCTGCTTTAAGATCACATTGCCTATTCTAGAGTAATTAGGTGCATCCGTTCTAAGTTGAGCAAGTAAGTTTAGCGCACGATTATAAAGCGAGTCGCTTGGTAGTTCTGTGATTATATTAAGATCTTCGTTTTGTTTAGCCCACTGGCTGTAAACATCTGCTAGGCCTTCTAGGCTTCGCCACTTAACTTCTCCATTTGTTTTGTCTAAATAATAGCTATAGGCTTTGCTAGCCAACTCAAATTCTTTGGCATCTAAGAGTTTTTTGCCCAAGTTATACACTGCATAATTGGTAGTAGTAGATGCATCTTCGAAAACTATGGCATTACTAAGTGCACGCCTGTAAAGTTTATTTTCTTGAAGGAGCCAACTTTGTAGATGATAAAACTCTTTATAGAGAGAACTAGAAACAGAAAGTGCGTTCATCTCGTCCTCAAGTTCCATAATGGTAATATCATACACAATCGGGTCGTTGTAGCGCAATAATAGGCGTTGTACATTGGTGCGCTGCTCGGGCCTCAGTTTAATCAAACTCAGCCATTCTTTAATAGCACCCTCGTAATTACCATCTTTCATTTGTGCGTCGGCAACTTCATTCAAAAAAAGCTGCTCGTTATTAAAAGCCTCCCTAGCAGATAAGAAAACAGTAACAGCTTTTTTATACGCACGAAGTTCCGCTAAGGCGCGGCCAGTATTCATATAAACCTGGAACTGGTTTGCATAGTTTGCTAAGTTATTATCAAAAAGCTGGTAGGCTTTACTAGTGTCGCCTTGCATGTGATAAATACGAGCTTCTAAAATATGCTCTTGGGCTGAGTTAGCCGTGTTAGCAGCTCTGGCTTGAACTTTTTCGATAGCCTCATCGTATCTTTTTAATTGAATGTAGCACTCTATAAGGCGGTCGAAGTAATAATACTCGGTAGGGGTTTTAGCTACAAGATCAGTTAAAATTTCCAAAGCAGACTCGTAGCGCTGTTGCCTCATTAAACGATCAGCTAACTGAAACTCATTACCTATTTGTGCCCAAGAAATGCTTTGTACACAAATTGTGAGTATAAATAAAAGTATAGTTTGTCGGAAAAATTTCAATGTGGTATAACTAAGTGATTCAAAGCTTGAGGTGCAAATGTTTTAAGCTCTTTATAAAGTTGGAAAAGTGGTAAGCCTACTACATTATTATAATCACCTTCAATGCGTTCAACAAATACTGCTCCCCAATCGTCTTGAATGCCATAAGCGCCTGCTTTATCCATTGGGCTATTGGTAGCAATATAGGCTTCAATTTCCTCAGTGGCTAACGCTCCAAAAGTAACTTTAGTTTCAACAGAAAAAACATGTTGTGCAATAATTTTACCTGAATTATCGGTTTCAACAAAGGCGACTCCCGTAAATACAGAATGTGTATTACCACTTAAAGCGCTGAGAGTAGAGAAGGCCTCCTTATAATCGGCAGGTTTCCCAAGAACTTTATTACCATGCACAACAATAGTATCGGCACCAATAATAAGGCTGTAGCTAGTAGATTTTGCAACATCTAGAGCCTTTCGAAGTGCTAACTCTTGCACCATTGTATTAGAATCGCTTATCGAAATATCTTCATTTACCGAGCTAGGGATTATTTCGAAAGTTAAACCGATTTGTTCTAGCAGCTTTTTACGGCGTGGACTTTGTGAAGCAAGAATGATTTTCATAGGCATTAATAGATTCTTTGGAGTTAATGGATAATTAAATAACTTCATCATCCATTTCAAACATCGCAAAGTTAAGGTTTTTAAAAAGTAAAATGGCAAAAAGTAGATTTAGAAAAGAAGATAAAGAACCTATGTTTTTTTCTTCATTTAATTACAAATTAATTGGATTAGCAATTGGTTTGATAGCAATTGGCTTTGCTGCTATGCTAATTGAAAATGAAGTACATGGTTTTGTCTCATTATATATATCACCCATTGTAATTTTAACCGGCTTCACAATTGTTATTTTTGCCATATTGAAACACGATAGGCCCGATCAGGAAGAGCCAACAAAATCAAATTAAGTTGCTAGATAAGCGAGTAAATATCTTTTTTATATTCTCAATTATCCTTGTGTTTACAATTTTTGCTAAAACTGGTGACCACCTGCGTATTGGTATAGCTATTGTTTTAGCAACTAGTTTTGCAATGACTGCCTTTTTGTTAAACTGGCTTACTTTAAGCGGAGCACAATCAGCCTCGGTACTTGGTACCATCGCTTATGGCTTAGGCAATTGGCAGATGGCTTTATTAATGCTCATCTTTTTTATATCGGCATCATTATTGTCAAAAGATATTCATGCAAATGACGAGAGATTAACCATAAAGTTTAGAAGAACAAGTGGACAAGTATGGGCCAATGGCTTTTGGTTTGCTCTATGGTTAATTATTTGGTTCATCACGCAAGAAATAATGTTTATAGCGGCAGCGGCAGCAAGTATTGCAACTGCAAATGCCGATACCTGGGCAACTGAGGTAGGTAATAAATCTAAGGGTACGACTTATCTTATCACTACCTTCGAAAAAGTTAAAACAAACACGAGTGGGGGTATAAGTGTGCAAGGCTCGTTAGCGGCAATTACTGGATCTCTATTAATTGCATTTGTTTTTTGGATTACTGCCGAAAATGCAACAATTTTATGGTTTCTTATAATTACTCTGGCTGGTGTTGCGGGATGTTTTTTCGATTCATATTTAGGGGCTCGAATTGAAGGGTGTAATTATAAAGTTAAATTTTTTCCAAAGCACAAAGAGCATACTATCATAATTAATAATAATAATGTTAATTGGATAGCAGTAGGAAGTTCTTCGATAATAGTTTTACTAATCACATTAATAACAAAAATATGAAATGGTATAGGAAATTACATTGGCAGATAATGATAGGCCTAATCTTAGGTCTTCTTTGGGGACTTCTATCGGCTACTGCGGGCTTTAATAAATTCACTATAGATTTTATAAAGCCTGTTGGCACCATTTTTATAACTTTACTTAAGCTAATTGCGGTTCCACTAGTATTTGTTTCGTTAGTAGCCGGTATAACAAGCCTTAACGACACTGCAAAACTCTCAAGAATGGGGGGTAAAACTATAGGTATTTATATAGTTACAACCATTTTAGCAGTAACTATAGGTTTAATTACGGTTAATATTATTCAGCCAGGAAAAGCTCTGCCAGAAGAAACTAAGAACGAATTGCAGGAAACCTATAGAGATGTTACTACCCAAAGTAGTGAAACAGCTACTGTAGTTTTAGAACGAGGCCCACTCGATTTCTTCGTTGATATTGTTCCCTCAAACTTAGTGGAGGCAACAACCGATAATACCAAGATGCTTCAGATAGTTTTTGTTGCGCTTTTATTTGGAATTGGTATCATACAAATAGACCGGCAAAAAGGACAGATTTTAATAGATGTATTTGAGTCGGCAAATGAGGTTGTCATTAAAATTGTAGAACTCATTATGGAAATAGCTCCAATTGGTGTGTTTGGGCTAATGGCTTCCGTAATTGTAGATTTAGCAGGCGATGATTTAGGAAAAGCAATTGGCCTGCTTCAAGCTTTGGGTTGGTACTCGCTAACGGTTGTTCTTGGGCTAACATTGCATGTTCTAATAGTATATACCAGCATGTTTAAAATATTTACGCCTATGAAAGTGGGCACCTTTTTTAAAGGAATACGCCCCGCATTATTACTAGGTTTTAGTACAAGTTCAAGTGCAGCAACACTTCCTGTAACTATGGATGTTGTAGAAAATAATCTAGGCGTAGATGAAGAAGTTTCTAGTTTTGTACTACCCATTGGGGCCACTGTTAACATGGATGGAACTAGCTTATACCAAGCAGTAGCCGCTGTTTTTATTGCTCAGGCTCTCGGAATGGACTTAACTATAGTGCAACAACTAACCATTGTATTAACAGCTACATTAGCCTCAATTGGAAGTGCCGGTGTGCCAGGTGCAGGAATAGTAATGCTTGTTATAGTACTACAAGCCATAGACGTGCCGATAGAAGGAATAGCCCTGATACTTGGGGTTGATAGAATTTTAGATATGATAAGAACGGTAGTTAATATTACAGGAGATGCAGCAGTATCAGTTACGGTAGCTGCGAGCGAAGGTAAGTTGTCAGATCCACATATAGATGATTAGAAATCCTCAGATTTATAAATTTAATGTGGTATTAATAAAAAAAATGACTTATTTAAACTGAAGCTATGTTTTTAATATCAGATATTAGCTTATGAGTAGAACGCTACTAACTAAAGCACATTTTAGAACTCTACATATCGCCCTAATTTTTAGCTTTGCGCTCTTTAGTGCAACAGTTAAATCTCAAAGTATTTTAATACCTGGCGATGCTGTATTTGTATCTGTGAATTCAGAAGCTAATTCTTTTGAAATTAGTCCCCTTGTTGCTTTAAAAAAGGGAACTAAGCTTTATTTCAGCACAGGTGTATGGAACAGTTCTACTGGAAGCATTGAATCTGAGACTGAGCTTGAAGTTCACATAGACTCTCTATTTAGTGCGGGAAGTATCATCTATATTGGAGATGACATTTCGAGTGGTATAACTATCAATGGGGAGCTAAAGCTCAGTTTGGCCGAAAATAATTTATACTTATATCAGAAAGAAGATAATCTGCTCCGCTTTATTTCTAATATAAATTGGGGCACAAAGGTAGCATCTATAAGCAATTCAATAGGTGAATTAGACTTACCTGAAGTTTTAACTACTCCACAGAAAAATTATGTACAACTAGGTCCTCTGCCCAACTATCAATACTACATTCGGAATGGTGTTAGTGGCACACCAGAGATGATTAGAAGCTTGGTGACCAACGCCGAAAACTGGGTGGGTTCCGATAAAAATAATAACACTCGAATTGGTACTTATTTCAGTATTCTTAAGCCACCAGTGGTTTTGTTCGATCAAAGTATTAGCACTGTAAGCGACGATAAAGACTCAGTTAGTATAAATATTTCTATTTATGAGCATGATGGCTCTAAGTTAACGGTAGAGGTTGGGTTAGACACATTGAATAGTTCATTAAGTAATAAATATTTAGGAGGATTCAATAAGACCGAAATTAACTTCTCTGGCTTAATCGGTGACGGTGTTTATGAAATAAAAGTACCACTCAATATAGATGAAACTCGTGAAGGGTTAGAAACAGGGATTTTTGAATTAAGAAATCTATCGAAAGGTAGTTTTGGTGATTTTGTAACTCATACAATGTTAGTTAATGAGGCAAAGAAACCTGCCATAAAAATGCAGTTGGTTAGCTACCAAAACGAACAAGGCATATTGTTTTATAATATTGACAATAATAGTGTAGATATCTCAAATTGGAATATTGCTAGAGGAAAAAGATCATATACTTTTCCATCTAATACACAGATTAGAGCAGGGGAAAAGCTCCTTATTGGGCTAAAATCAATGGAGATTCCCACAAGTGCTGATTTTGACCGGATTATTTTAGATGATAAAAATGCAAGCTTGCTCAAAGAAACAGGCACTGTTGTACTTTATACATCCAAACAGGTGAAGGTAGATGAAGTAAAGGTTCAGGCACCAATTGCCAAAGATGTTAAAAGCCCAAATTCCCTTCAACAACAAAAAGCATTTACCCCAGCTATAAGCTCTATAGTTTCAAGTGGGGATGTTGCGGGAAAGGCTATTCCATTAACACCAAGTTGGCAGGAGCTTGCTGTTGACGAAGATTTTATTAGAGACAATCCTGAACTTACATTCTATCAATGGAATGAGGCAAAGGCTGGCTATTTTGAAGTGGAAGCTAGCACCTTCTTTGAAGTGTCTAACACGATGATGGCTTTTTTTGAAGAAAGTGATTTTAAAAAATTGAGTGATATTCGAAGTAAAAAGAAGCTAGATGTATCGCCTGTTTTAAATATTTCATTGTCGGCAACCGATGCTAATAAAAATGGGCAGATTGATGAATTAGAAGGGTTAAATAGAATCCTGAATACTACAGAATTACCAATTCTAGTGGGTGATTTACATCAACAGCTTGTTAGTTTAGAGGGCATTGGGAGCGAACCATATACGTTTGTAGAAACTGACAAAGGTATTATTTCTCTAAGTAATAATAAGTATATAGCACCTGGACAAGTATTTTGGCTGAAGCTTAGAGATGAGCTTACATCCACAGTTGTAGATTTAAATTTTTCTGAGCCAATTTTGGAGGAAGAAAAACATCTTAGTAGTAAAGAAGAATTAGGTAGTTTCGGCTTAACATAGACTAGGGAAGGAATTTCAGAGGGTGTATATATCCAATTTAAAGAGGAGGGAGATTCTATTAATACCCAATATACTCTCGATAACTTTGCAGAATTACTGATTCCTAAAACAGCCTATTCATCACTTGTAATGCTAGATGGAGAACGTCAGATTAAGTCACTAGATATTGATGTTTCGGAAGAAAGAGAAATGGTTTTCCCAATAAGTATATTATCTAGTACAAACGGAACCTATACATTAAGAGTGAGCAAATGGAAGGATGTACCTATAGATTTTGTTCCTGTATTAGAAGATTTATTTGAAAATAAAGAGTATGAGTTAAACCCAAGTTGGAGTTTAAAATTCGACTACACTAATAATTTATCTGAACCCCAAGAAACATTTTATAATCAACCCGATATTTCGAAACCCTTTAAAGAAAAAAGATTTGTTTTAAAGCTGGTTCCTAAATCGAAATTTGGCGTGGTTGAAGAAGAAAAAGAGCTTCCTCAAACACTCGTACTCCACCAAAATTATCCAAATCCATTTAATCCATTAACCACAATATCTTTTTATATTCCCGATGCTGCAGAGGTAAAACTTTCGGTATTCAATATTGTTGGGCAACCTGTGGCAGAACTGATATATTCGAGCTTGGCCAAAGGTGAACATAAAATTGAATGGGATGCTACAGATATACCAAGTGGCATGTATATTTATCAACTCGAAGTTGGTACAAAGATTATGACACGCAAAATGACTCTTGTTAAATAGAGCTAAATTAATAATATAAACTACCTAAAATAAACATCTAATATATCAATGGTTACAAAATTAATTCAAGGAGTTGAAGTTCCAGAACTAGGATTTGGGACTTATAAACTTATTGGAAAAGAGTGTGAACAGGCCGTTAAACTCGCGCTTAATTTAGGCTACCGCCATATTGATACCGCCCAAGCTTATAAAAATGAACGTGAAGTCGGTAACGCCATTAAACTAGCTCACATTAAACGCGATGAGCTTTACGTGACCACAAAAATAGATATTAATAACTTAGCTCCCGACGATGTTATAAAATCTACAGAGCACTCGCTCCAAGATTTAGATATCCCGTATATAGATTTGTTACTAATTCATTGGCCAAATCCAGAATTTGACATTGAAAAAACAATTGAAGCCATGCTATCTATACGTGACCAAGGGAAGGCGTTAAATATTGGGGTGAGTAATTTCCCAATGAAAGAGCTAAAGGAAGTTAATGAAGAGCTGTCGGCTCCTATATTTTGCAACCAAGTAGAATATCATCCATTACTAGGTCAATTTGAGTTATTAGAATATGCCTCTGAGCATGACTTAATGATAACTGCATATAGCCCATTGGCACAAGGTGCTATTATTAAGAACCCACTAATGATAGAGCTTGCTGAAAAGTATGAGAAATCCCCGGCCCAAATTGCTTTGCGCTGGCTTATAGAGCAAGAGAATGTTGTGGCCATTCCTAAAGCCTCATCCAGAAAACATATGGAAGAGAATTTGGATATTTATGACTTCACACTAGAGGATGATGACTTTTATGCAATCGATGATTTAGACAAAACGCAAAGAACAGTAAATCCCGATTTTGCTCCTAATTGGGATAATTAGTTAAATAGAAAAGTTGCCAATGCAATGGTCTCGCTATCTTGATTAATCAATTGATGGTGAGACTCATTTTCTGAAACCATCTCTACAATTGAACGGATATTTTCGCCGTATAAGCACTCCTTAGTAAATACTATATCAACCTCAAGAACACTCTGTTGCAGTTCGGCTGTTAAGGTTTCTAGCATCCATTCGAGGTAAATGGTATTGTTTACATGAAGATTCATATCTAGGTCAGAGCTTCTAACCTGGAATTGTTTTTCAGCATCTATTTTTTGGATAGGTGAGAGGCGATTACTTTTAATATCCATCACATGTTCCAAGTTGCCAAGCCTTAGAGCAAGTACTTCTTCAGGCATCCGTGTGGGTTTACGCGTCTCTAAATTAATCATCATCCAATAGCTCAAGCAATTGCCTATAACTGTGCCGTTAGCGTCAGTAATGGTATAGTCACGATAAGCTCTTAGTGCGTCGCCTGCGGCAGGCCACGTTTCAACCACAACATTCTCTCGCCATTCTGGGTAACGATTCATTTTCATATTTAGCCGATGCAATACCCATGTTAAGTTTTTAGCATGAAGTTGTGTGATGTCGAAATTTAGCTTTAAGGCATGGTTGCCAGCCACCTCTTGGAACAAACCACATATTGCAGGAACGGTGGCGTAACCACTATTTTGAACCTCGCTTGCTCGAATAGTAAAGGCTTCTTTATGCGTAGTAATTGTAGACATGAAAATACTCTTTTGAGAATTAAAGATATAAGAAGTAGAGTTAATTGAAAGTGATAGAAAATAAAAAGCCCTATAGAGGATCAATCTACAGGGCTTGGGGTATTTAGGATTAACAAATACGAATTATTATTTGTCAGCAGTTAATTGCTGAAATTTTTCTTTCACATAGTTTTTTGAATTCACACCTATGTAATACATAGAAGGCACTAAAAAGAGTGTTAGCAGAGTTCCAAAGCCAAGGCCATAAATGATGGTCCATGCTAATGGTCCCCAGAAACTTGCGTTATCTCCACCGAAATAAAGATTCGGTTCGAGGCTTGCAAACAAGCCATAAAAGTCGATGTTTAAGCCTATAGCTAATGGAATAAGACCTAATATAGTAGACGCGGCTGTTAACAATACTGGGTTCAAGCGAGTAGCCCCACCTTCAATAACGGCGTCTTTTAGGCTGAGCCCTTCTTTTCGTTTTAGATCTATATAATCAATTAGAATAATTCCATTTTTAACAACAATACCGGCTACGGCTATTATACCCATACCAGTAAGTACAACTGAGATATCCATACCGAAGGTTGAAAAGCCTATGAATACACCAATAAGGCTATATCCAATTTGAGACATAATAATGAGCGCCTTTCCAATGGAATTAAACTGCATTACTAGAATCATAAAGATAAGGCCGACAGCTGAAAATAGAGCTATAACTAGGAATTGACCGGTTTCTGCTTGTTCCTCTTGCTCACCCGTAAGACTAACTTTATATCCTTGTGGAATTTCGAAGTCGGAGAGTGATTCTCGGATTTGATTATTTATTACGTTGGCATTGTAGCCAGTAAGGATGTTTGAAGAAAGAGTTGCCACTCGTTCCAAATCAATTCGGTTAATAGCACCATAACTAGTTGCCAAGCGAGGGGTAGCCACTGCCGATATAGGAATGTTCCCATCAGGAGTAGGTACAGACATGTTGAGTAAATCGGTAATATTACTTCTGTCTTCTTCTCGTAGCCTTAATGTGATATTATATTCTTCTTCATCTTGGCGGAAAGTAGAGATTGGAATACCTAATAGCGCTGTTCGTATTGTGTTACCAACAATAAGGTTACTCATCCCATAACTATTAGCTTTTTCATTATCGATGTCGATAATAATTTCGGGATTGTTTACTTGTAGGTCAGACCGTAACTCCTCAATACCAGCAATATTTTGAGCCTGTATATGAGCCTTAACTTTCTCGGTTAGAGCAATAATCTCACTAAACTCGTCTCCAGATATTTCAATATTAATTGGTTTACCAGTAGGAGGTCCGTTTTGTTCTTTTTCAACAGTTATAATAGTACCAGGTATACCTCTTACTGCATCCCTAATGTTTATCAATAGGTCTTCAGTTGAGACACCACCACGATATTGGAAATCAACAAACTCTACAGTCACTTTACTTTTTGTAGGCGAAGCAGTAGGGTCAATACTACCTGAAGGGTTTGCACCAACAGCTACATTAGAAACAACTGATTTTACAATAGGATTGTTTCGACCGACAACACTGTAAACGCGACTTTCAATCTCTCTATTAACACGTTCTGTTTCATCGATATTGGTACCAGCTGGCATCTCATTGTATACATATACAAAGTTCGGCTCTCCTTCAGGGAAGAAAACCACTTTAGGTGATACTATACCTAATAAGAAGAAACTAAAAACTAGGAATGCCGAAGCACCACCTAATATAATCCAAGGTCTTGTACCAACTAAAATCCATTCAATGCTATCGTGGTAAGCTTTTTCTAGCTTCGGGAGCACACTTTTGTTGAATTTTTTAATAAGTGGCTTAAGGATAAATCGTTCTGAGAGCCATAGTAGATAAATAAATACCAAAAGGTTAGCAACGAAAATGCCACCCGTTAAATAAAATATTAATGCCAAAACAGCCATTACAGCGGTGGCAATCCATAGAAAACGGTTACTCTGACCTTTTTTATTTTCTTTAATATGATCTGCCTCTTCATTCATAAATGAAACTGCGAAAACAGGGCTCATTACCAGTGCAACAACGAGTGATGCTACTAGTGTAAGAATAAGAGTTACAGGCAAGTAGAACATAAAGCGGCCAATTATCCCTGTCCAAAATAGGAGTGGGAAGAAAGGCGCAATAGTAGTTAAGGTACCAGTAATAACAGGTAGGGCAATTTCACCAGCGGCTTTTTTTGCAGCCTCTACTTTACTTAACTCACCTTTTGTGATGTGACGATAGATGTTTTCTACAATTACTATTGCGTTATCAACTACAATACCAAGGCCTAAGATTAATGCAAAGAGCACTACCATATTAATCGAGAAATCAATCATTGGCATAATGGCAAAAGCAATTAGCGAAGAAAGAGGAATTGCTAAGCCAACAAAAATCGCGTTTTGCACACCCATAATAAACATGAGTACAATTACTACGAAGAAGAAACCAAGAATTACGGTATTAAATAAGTTTGATACACTATCTTTGGTAGTTTGAGACTGATCGCCAGTAATGGTAATACTTAAATTATCAGGAAACTGATTCGCACTCATTTCAGCTAAAATTGCTAGAGTAGCTTCAGACGTTTCAATGAGGTTACCACCGCTTTTTTTCTTTACGTTTACAGTAATTACGGGTTCGCCATTCATACTTGCATAACTCTCACGATCTTCAAAACCATCAACAATAGTAGCAATATCTTTCAAATACACTTCGTGGCCTTGATCGTTTACTAAAATCAGGTCAACTAAATCGCTAGCCTTAGTAACCTCACCATCAACTCGAACAGAACGTTCGCGAGTATCCATTTCAATTTGGCCGGCAGAAATAGTAATGTTTTTATTATTCACCGCTCCCATAATGGTGTTAAAATTAACACCAGCAGCTTCCATTTTTTGTAAATCTACATTTATCTGGATTTCACGCTCTAGAGCACCAACAATTTCTGCTTCATTAACACCAGGAAGGCTTTCAATACGATCTTGAATATCATCAGCAAAACCTTTCAGTTCTACTAAGTCAAAATCTCCCGAAAGGTTGATGTTTAGGATGGGCTGATCGTCTAAGTTAAAATCGTTTACTTGTGGCTCTTGGGTAAGCTGTGCAGGTAATTCAGCTCTTGCTTTATCAACAGCATCATTTACCTCTTGTTGAGCTACTAGCTTATTTTTACTAGTTGAGAATTCGATAGTAATAATAGATACAGCTTGTTTAGAGACACTCGATATCTTATCAATTCCATCAATTCCCTTTAGCTCTTTCTCGATGGGGCGAGTAACAACGTTCTCTATGTCGGCAGGGGAGGCGCCAGCATAAATAGTTACCACACTAAAAATGGGTATTTCTACCTCTGGAAATGACTCCTTTGGTAGTGTTATGTACGAAAATATACCAATCAATGTAATTAAAACCGTAAGTAGATATACACTAGTACGGTTATTAATTGAGAGGCTAGAAAGTTTAAATTCTTTAAAACTCATGGGTGTGTGCTCGCTCAATTATTTTTCTTGAATTTTGAGAGACAGGCCATCGGTAAGTTCCGAATACCCCTCTGTAATCAGTAAATCTCCGGTTTTAAGGCCTTTTTTAATCACTAAGTCATTATTGTAGTAATCACCTATTTCAACTTCTCTATAGCTAGCAACCCAATTATCACCATTTTTTTCGGCTACAAACAAATAGTCGATACCGTTTGAATTTTGTAGCGTATTTAAAGGCACTACTAGCTGGTTTTCTAGGCGCACATCATTAATACTAAGGCGAGCCATCATATTAGGATACAGGCCATCAACATTTGGTAAGTTAATCTCAATACCAAAGGTTCTGTTAGAGGGATTAATAACTTTGCTTACAACATCAATAGTTTTTAAAATGCTTTTATTAATGCTAGGGAAGAAAATTGTAACACTATCAGTAGGGTCAACACTTGTGATATAAGCTTCAGAGATTTGAGCTTTAACCTTCATAGCATCTGAGTTTGAAAGTTGAAACGCCAATGTAGCAGGTCCAATGTTTTCACCCTCTTTAATGTTTACCTGATCAACAGTGCCAGATATAGTTGCGCGAATAGTATAGTTAGCAAATTGCTCTTCTAAAGTAGCTAGCTGACTTTGTGCAGATTCGTACTGTGCTTTACCTTGTAGAAACTCAACTTCAGAACCGATGTTTTGTTTGCGTAACTCCTGCTGACGTTCGTACATAGTTTTAGCTAGTTCAAGTTGGGTTTTAACTAACTGGATTTGAGTACGTGTAATTTCACCGTCTAATTGAGCAAGAATAGCACCTTTTTGTACTTTTTGGCCTGGCTTTACCTTTATTGACTCTACAGTTGCTCCTATTTTCGGAGTAATCATAATCGTTTTGTCCGATTCCACATCACCCTGTACGTTCAAATAGTGGCGGAAATATGAAGGTTGTACGTTTTGCACATACACTGGTACAACTTTCTTATTATTTTGAGTTGTATTATTAGACTCAGGGCTGCCGTTTCCGCATCCTGTTATAAAGACCAATAGCGCAATTATTGATAAATATGATTTCATGGGGTTCAGTTTCATGTTATTTTAGTTCTATATTTTCTTTGATTGTTTCTACATCCTGGCCTACAAAAGGTACTTGTCCAATTGCTTGATCATACTGAGCTTTTGATATTAAGTATGAAAAAACCATTTGAGAATAATTAACCTCAGCCTGGCGCAATTGTAGGTCGGCATCATTAATTTCTTGTTGAGAGCTTAGACCATTTTTGAACCTGATCAGTGCACGCTCATATCCTTTTTTTGCTAGCTCTACAGCCTTTTTACGTGCAGAACTTGTCTGGTAAACTTCTTTAATAGCTTCTTGGCTTGCTATAACTTCTTTAGTAGCAGTTTGCTTTGTTTGATATTCTTGAAGCTCTATATCTTTAATTTGAATTTTTGTCATTTGTATAGAGGCATCTCTCGTAAAACCTTGGAATATTGGTAAACTTAACCCCACGCTAACAACTTGGGAACGAGCTCTTTGGTTCGAATTACCAAAGAAATTTGGAGTACCTGCCTGCGCTGCCGTCCAATTTAAATTGTATGATGCGAATATAGTAGGGAGGTAATCGCTTATTTTAGCACTCAAGTTTTTACCTTGTAATTTCTTATGTGAGTCTAAAACTCTTAAATCGCCACGTAAACCGAACGTATATTCAACAAATGAAGAGTCGGTTTCTAGCTTCAATGGAGTTACTAAATCCACCTCTTTAATGGATGCGTTCTCTGGGTTATCAGCTGCCTGAGAAAAAATATTATATGTTTTTAGATTACCAACAACATCAAAGGGTAGGTGAAGAGGTAAGCCTAAAATGTCTAACAGTTCTCGCTTTGTCTTTTGAACTGCAAAATCTGCACTAGTTAATAATGGCTCTAAGTTGCTTAACTGTACTTCTAATTGCATCAGCGCATAATCATCTGTAAAACCTTGCTCAAAAAGCTTTTTAGTATCCTTGAGATTGTCAGTGATTCTATCAAATTGCGATTGTGCTAACCGTTGCTGCTCTTTAGCTATCAATACTTGGTAATAAGCAACTCTTGTAGCAGTAACTATACCTTGAGCTGTAGCTCTAAGATTTTCGCTCTGTGCAATTTTGTATATAGATGCGCTACTTAGGCCAATAAATACTCTACCATTAAATAAAGTTTGGGAAGCTGAAAATCCACCCATCCAATTGTTGTCGGTACCGAATGCAATTGGAATTAAGTTGTTTGGATCACCTGCAGGATTAAAAATAATTTCAGGCAAAAAGTTAACCGGAACCTCTAGGTTTCGAGTATAATTTAGATTTGCTGCAACCTCAGGCATCACTCCACTCCATGCAGTACGAACTTGTTGGTCTGCGTCGTGGATGGTAAGGAGAGCTCTCTTCATCTGTGTGTTGTTAGCCAGCGCAATATTAATTGCTTGCGATAAATCTATGGAGGGTTCCTCATTATCGGTAATTGGGACTTGTGCATTAATTGCAGAGCTAAAACCGAATACAATTGCTAAGTTAAAAATTAACAAAGCCTTTGAAAAGGTTAAAATAGGTTTAAACTTCATATGAATTATTATTTGATCGGTATGAATTATTGATTAATACTCTTGTTATCTCAAATGTATTTTGCGTGAGGTGTATCTCAATTGGGATTAAAGGTATGTGCAAACTACGTGCCATGGTGAATATTGTTCCAGTATTAGGCAGTGTTTTATTAAATGGGTGTGATATCTTTTCACAAAACCGCATACAAGCTTCGCCCAAATATTTTAGTTGCAATAAGTAAGTGACTGTAATATTTGCAGAGAGACCATCCCCGCATTTTATTTTAGTATTCGCTATTCCAGTACAGGTTGTTTGTTCAAACCTACTTTTAGCAATATTACTACTGTTTATCTGCAACCTGTGCTCCTAAAATCCTTTTTTTTAACCCCAATCCTAAATTGTTGCAACATTATGAGTTGCTATATAACGGGTTTTATTTCAAGCCCTAATAATACGGTTAATTTATATAGTTTACTACAAAGTAAACGAAATAAATTAATTCTAATAAGTATCATATAAATAAATAAGTACACCTCTTCGTTAAATGACTATTATGAATAAAATACCATAAATTAGCGCTGTTTGTGCATTGCGAGTTCATCAACAAAAAGCTAAAGGGAATAGTTTGCTGAGTATGAACTATTAGAGTATTCCAATATTTATAGGGTGAGTTAAATCTTAGAACAGATTAATGATCGTTCTGTAAATTGTTAAATCTATCTATTAGGCCTGGAAGTTCTGAAGTCAAAAAGGCGTAGAAGTCGCTAGCTTTCTCGAGCCGAGCTATATCATCTTCCTCATTGTCTTTTACAAGCTGAAGACCTTTGTCTAGTATGGTTTTTACTTCTATAATATGTTTTATCTGTTTGTCCATAAACTCAGTTAAGGCGCCGTTCTTAAGCTTAAAGTACATTTGGCGTTCACCAGTAATACGAACTCGTTCTATCAGGCCAACCTCTAAAAGTATGCGAGTGATGTTACTAACAGATGCCTTGCTAATGTCTAAGCTCTCCATTAAGTCGGTGAACGATTGATGCCTAGGGTTACAGATAAGCAGCCAACCAAGAATTTGACCAAATATACGGGGGTGGCCAACTTCTTCTAGCTTTAAGCTAAAATCATTCACAAACTCCGCCTTATCTATGTAATTACTTCTGCTCATATATAAAATGTGATTTATAGTTATTAAATAAATTCAATTAGTTTATTAATGCATGAACATTATATAATTGAAATGTAACCATATTTTTAATCAAAGTCTTTGGTAGAAAAAGTGCTAAGAAATGTATATCACGTTTCGTCTCAGCCTGCAGAAAGCACTAGGCGTTCCAAATTAAAGGTATTATAAATACTTTATATGGCTAAACTTAGATTTCTATTTAAAGGTATATTTTGGAATTCTATTATCTGATTTTATCATGTCTACTATTTGATGCTGCAGCCATTAGAAGAAGTTTATGTATTGCGGTTGAAACTTATAATCGGACATAATCCCATCAGATATTTGAGCTTAAATTCTAAAAGTAAAGAAGGTTTTATTTGTTAATTAAAGAGGAGGGGATGTGCAAAGTGTTAGATGCAGAGTGCATGTTAAAAGGCAAACGAATATAGTCAAGCAACTTGAAGTTGGGTAAAAGTTAATTCTTTTAAATGATTATTAAAGTATAAATAAAAGTTTATATAAAATAGTTTTTATAAGTATATTATAATATATAATAATACATTTACAAATAAATGTATTACTAAGTTGTTCTAAAAAGCATTGTGGATAACTATTTCTCCGTCAGAACTAGTGTGATATGTAGATAATGCCCTTTTAATATGGTTTTAGGTGAATATTATTTATTTGCTTGTCACAATTCAGTAATAATTAAATATATTTTAAAGTACATCTCAGAAAGCGTGTAAAAACTTAAAAGATGAGTGTGGATAAGTAGGTGATATTGTGGAAAAGTAATTGTTTTTTTACTTGCTAGGTCGCCTTTGCTCCTATATATTTGAATGCACTTCTATAGGAGAGAACTCTCCTAGAATTGAAGCCAACAAGCATAAGAGAGCTAACGAGCTTTGAACACTAACACCTGGTACTGCCAATGAAATTTACACGCTTCTATACAAAGTCTGAATGGAAAACCCCATTCGAATCAATGAAATTTGAATCTAGAACCTCTGAGATTAAAAACCCAGATGGCTCCAAAGTTTTCCATATGGAAAAAGTTTTGGTGCCTAATAGCTGGTCTCAAGTTGCAACTGATATCATTGCGCAAAAATATTTCAGAAAAGCGGGCGTACCAGTACGATTGAAAAAGGTAGCTGAAAAAGGAGTGCCTAAATGGTTACAGCGCTCAGAAGCTGACACAAAAGCGTTAAAAGAGTTTGATGAAGTTGATCGATTCACCCACGAAATTGATAGCCGTCAAGTGTTCCAAAGACTAGCTGGTTGCTGGACCTACTGGGGCTGGAAGCATGATTATTTTGAGAGTGAAGAAGATGCAAAAGTATTTTATGATGAGTTATGCTATATGCTAGCGAATCAAATGGCGGCGCCAAATAGTCCACAATGGTTTAACACTGGCCTACACTGGGCGTATGGAATTAATGGCCCCGCTCAAGGTCATTATTATGTAGATGCAAACACAGGAAAGCTTACAAAGTCTGAAGATTCTTACACTCACCCTCAGCCACACGCTTGCTTTATTCAAGGTGTAGGCGATGATTTAGTGAATGAAGGTGGAATCATGGATTTATGGATTCGTGAAGCAAGATTGTTTAAGTATGGATCGGGTACAGGGAGTAACTTCTCTAATATACGTGGCGCAAACGAACCATTAAGCGGTGGTGGGAAATCATCTGGTTTAATGAGTTTCTTAAAAATTGGTGACAGAGCCGCTGGTGCAATTAAGTCTGGTGGAACAACTCGCCGTGCTGCAAAAATGGTGACTCTCGATTTAGACCATCCCGATATTGAAGAATACATTGGCTGGAAAGTAAAAGAAGAGCAAAAAGTAGCGGCGCTCGTATCAGGTTCAAAAATTTCACAAAAACATCTCAAAGACATTATCCGCTTATGCCACACGCCTATCGAAATTGAAGGGCGTACTTTTAATGGTGCAGTAAGTAGAGATCCTCTTAAAAACAAAGAGCTTGGTAAGGTGATTCGTCAGGCTAAACGTGATCATGTCCCACTTAACTATATTGAGCGAGTAATTCAATTAGCGGCTCAAGGTGTTACCGATATCGAATTTGATGCGTACGATACTGATTGGAATTCAGAAGCGTATGCAACTGTAGCGGGTCAAAACTCTAACAACTCTGTTCGTGTTCCCAATGCTTTTATGAAAGCGGTTAAAGACGATAGCCAATGGAATTTATATTGGAGAGTTGAGAAAAACAGAGCTAAGAAAGAAGGTCGCGAACCAGCACCTTGTAAAACCATGGCTGCAAATGATCTTTGGGATCAAATAGCATACGCAGCTTGGGCATCGGCCGATCCTGGTACACAATATCACGATACTATTAATGAGTGGCACACTTGCCCAGAAGATGGCGAAATTAAAGCAAGTAACCCTTGCTCAGAATACATGTTCTTAGACGATACAGCATGTAATCTTGCATCACTAAACTTGATGAAGTTTTTTACTGATGAGGATTATACAACATTCGACGTAGCTTCCTTAAATCATGCTTCCCGTATTTGGACCGTAGTACTCGAGATTTCTGTGTTAATGGCACAGTTTCCATCTAAAGAAATCGCTGAGCTCTCTTATGTGTTTAGAACACTTGGGCTAGGTTACGCCAATATTGGTACTGCTTTAATGGTTCAAGGAATTCCATACGATAGTAAAGAAAGTATGGCTATAACAGGTGCAGTTACTGCAATTATGCACATGCAATCGTATGCAACAAGTGCAGAGCTAGCTTCAGAATTAGGTGCGTTCCAAGGTTATGAGCGCAACAAAGAACACATGCTACGTGTGATGAGGAATCACCAACGTGCAGCTTACAATGCAGATCCGGCTGAGTATGAAGGCCTAACTATAAAACCAGTAGGTATAGACGCTTCTATTTGTCCTGATTACTTACTAAGAGCTGCTAAAGAAAATGCAGACCTAGCTGTAGAATTAGGTGAGAAGCATGGTTATAGAAACGCACAAGTTACCGTTTTAGCGCCAACAGGTACTATTGGCTTGGTAATGGATTGCGATACAACAGGAATTGAGCCAGATTTTGCGTTGGTAAAATTCAAGAAATTAGCGGGCGGTGGATATTTTAAAATCATCAACCAAAGTGTGCCAATTGCGCTTAAAACTTTAGGTTATAGCCCAAAGGAAGCGAAAGCTATCATCGATTATGCAAAAGGATCAGGTAATTTAGATGGTTGTCCTTATGTAAATCCAAAATCTCTAAAAGAAAAAGGCTTTACTGATGACAAGCTAAAAGCAATTGAAGAGGCACTGCCAAGTAGTTTTGATATTAAGTTTGCGTTCAATCAGTGGACACTTGGTGAAGACTTCTGTAAAGATGTGCTTGGAATTACCGATGAGCAACTTTCAGATTATACATTTGATATGCTACGTCACCTTGGCTTTACTCGCGATCAAATTCAAGAAGCGAACGATTATGTTTGTGGAACAATGACGGTAGAAGGTGCACCTTACTTAAAAGAAGAGCATTTAGCGGTATTTGATTGTGCTAACAAATGTGGACGTACTGGAACTCGTTTTATTTCTGCAAAAGGGCATATTGGGATGATGGCAGCAGCACAACCGTTTTTATCGGGTGCTATTTCAAAAACCATCAACTTACCAAACGAACCTACCATCGAAGACATGAAAAGTGCCTATATGCTTTCTTGGGAAATGATGTTGAAAGCAAATGCTTTATATCGTGATGGTTCTAAATTAAGCCAGCCTTTAAATAGTATGGCCGATGTATTTGAAGAACTTGAGGAAGAAGAAGAGTTCGATGCACCTACAGCAAATGCACAAGATAAAGTAGTTGAGGTTGCAGAGCGTATTATTCACAAATACGTAGCTCGTCGCCAGCGGTTACCATTCCGTCGCGAAGGATATACTCAAAAAGTTAAGATTGGTGGCCAAAGTGTGTATCTACGAACAGGTGAATACGAAAATGGTCAATTAGGTGAAATTTTCATCGACATGCATCGCGAAGGTGCCGCCTTTAGAAGTTTATTAAACTGCTTTGCTATATCTATTTCGCTTGGTTTACAGCATGGTGTGCCTCTTGAAGAATTTGTAGATGCTTTTGTGTTTACAAAATTCGATCCAAGTGGTATGGTTTCAGGAAACCCGCATGTGAAAATGACTACTTCTGTAATTGATTACATCTTCCGTGAGCTTGCAGTAAGTTATTTAGGTCGCGAAGATTTGGCACATGTATCAAGTGATGAGATTACAACTCGCGAGCTTCGGCCAACACCTGGTGGCGAAGTAGTTGAAACTACTACGGTAATTGCGCCAAAGCCTGTTGAAAACAAGGAGCCCGTTCAAGCAGAAAAAACTGAGAGCGTTCAGAAAAAAGGATCTGCTTCTAGCTATGAGTCAGATTACGATAAAGCAAAACAGCTAGGTTATACTGGCGAAGCCTGCCCAGAATGTGGTAGCATGACTTTAGTGCGTAACGGAACTTGCTTGAAATGTATCACTTGCGGTTCAACCACAGGTTGTTCGTAATATAGATTTTCTTTCATGGAGAATAGGATAAACCCTGACTAACTGAATATTAGTCAGGGTTTTTTTATTGTATTGAATTACATTAAGATGAGAAGTAGGGAATTCCACGTTTAAAAATTATATGGTAAATAAATCTACAGAGCAATTTTACGTCGAATTACCTGAATTTAAGGGTAAAATAATAGATCTATTAAGCGAGGAGGGGCAATTTCAGCCCATACCAAGCGATTGGGTTGTAGTAGTTACCGATATTAAACAATCTACTATTGCCATTCAGAAAGGGCTCTATCAAGCAATTAATTTAATTGCTACAGCTTGCATAGTTTCTGCACTAAATATTGCTAAAGAATACGATGTAAACTTCCCATTCTTTTTTGGGGGAGATGGTTCCACCTTAATCATTCCACCATGCATTAAAGAGGATGTAATAAAAGCATTAAGTGTGCATCAGAGTAATGTAAAGCGTAATTATGATCTCGAATTAAGGGTTGATGAAATACTAGTTTCAGAGATATATAAGCAAAGTAAAACCATCTCAATTGCCAAAGTAAAAATTAATGAGTTCTTCTCAATTCCAGTAGTTTTGGGCGAGGGATTGGTATATGCTGATGATTATTTTAAAACTAAACAATTTAAATTCAGAGAATTTGACGCTGCAGTTAATGCGCTGAATTTAAATGGGATGGAATGTAGATGGGACGCTGTTAAACCACCTGAAAACACTTTCGAAGTGGTCTGTCTTTTAGTAACAGCAAATAAGCCAAAAGATCAGGCAAAAATCTATAAGTTAGTTTTAGAATACATCGAGCAAATATATGGTAGTTTTGATGAACGTAGCCCAATATCGGCAGAAAAGTTAAATCTAGTTGCAAGCATCCCCCGCTTTAAGATAGAAAATCAAGTTAAACACAGTAATTCTAGCATATCTAAAATTGGCAAAAGTATAATCGACTACCTAGTGGGGAAGGTATATGTCACATTTAGAGAAAGTGGTAAAGACTACGTAGAGAATATAGCCGAACTTACCGATATTTTAATTGTTGATGGAAGGATAAATACCGTTATATCTGGAACTAAAGCCAATAGGCTGGATCTAGAGTCAAAGCTCGACGAGTTAGAAACGGATGGGATTATACAATACGGCTTGGCGGTGTGTAAAGAGAGTATTATGTCGTGCTACGTTCAAGATCGTAAACATAATCACATCCATTTTGTAGATGGTTCTGAAGGGGGATATACCAGAGCAGCATCTAAAATAAAGGCAAAATATGCTTCTTCAACAAAAGTTCAGAATTAAGACTATGCAATTGCTAGTAAAACCAAAAATACTTGAATTAGGTATTCTTTATAAACATCAAAATGCTGAGCGAATAATTTCTTAGCTTTGTAGGTTACAGCACAAAATTATCAATAGAAGAAAATTCATGTATTACAACTCCATTCTTGAAACCGTAGGCAATACGCCGCTTATAAAACTGAATAAGATTTCAGAAGGATTTACGGGCACATTTTTAGTAAAAGTAGAATACTTTAATCCTGGCCACAGTATAAAAGACAGGATTGCTATTAAAATGATTGATGATGCTGAAAAAGCGGGATTGTTAAAACCAGGTGGCACTATTATTGAAGGAACCTCTGGCAATACCGGAATGGGTTTAGCCTTGGTTGCAGTAACTAGAGGGTATAAGTGTGTTTTTACCACTACCGACAAGCAGAGCCAATCTAAAGTGGATTTATTAAGAGCTTTAGGCGCTGAAGTTATTGTTTGTCCTACGAATGTAGAACCAGAAGATCCACAAAGCTATTATTCGGTAGCAGAGCGCTTGAGTAAAGAAATTCCAAATTCATTTTATCCAAATCAGTACGATAATCAAAGCAATGCAGAAGCACATTACGAAAGTACTGGACCTGAAATTTGGGAACAAACCGAAGGGAAAGTAACTCATTATGTTGCTGGCATGGGCACAGGCGGTACTATAACGGGTGCTGCTAAGTTCCTTAAAGAACAAGAGCCAAATGTGAAAGTAATAGGCATAGATAGCGTTGGCTCGGTGTATAAAAAGTATTTTGAGACGGGTGAATTTGATAAGAATGAAATTAAGCCCTACTTGACGGAAGGTATTGGAGAGGATATAATTCCTGGTACAATCAATTTTGATTATGTTGACGAAGTGTTACAAGTTGGTGACAAAGAATCAGCTATTATGACTCGAAGACTAGCTAGAGAAGAAGGTTTACTTGTAGGTTGGTCGTGTGGCTCGGCGGTAGCTGGCGCATTAGATTATGCAAAAAAACATCCCTTAAAAGAGGATGAAGTAATGGTCATCATTTTACCTGATAGTGGAACTCGCTATATGGGCAAAGTTTACAATGATGATTGGATGAGAGAACAAGGATTTTTAAAAGACTAAGAGGATAACATGGCAGACAAAAACCAAACAATGAATCCATCGCAAATGGAAATCGAATTAAAAGAAGATGAGGCCACAGGCACCTATTCTAATTTAGTTATGATAACCCATTCGCCGTCAGAATTTATATTAGATTTTATAGCAGTGATGCCGGGTGTTCCGAAGGCGAAAGTAGTTAAAAGAATGATTTTAACTCCTGATCATGCTAAAAGATTAGCGGGCGCCCTTGCAGATAATGTGAAGAAATTCGAAGATGAGCATGGTCCTATCAAAACGCAAAATAAAGTAGATATTCCCATGTACCGCGGGCCACTTCCAGAAGCTTAATAGCTAGTTGTGAGGGGTGAGCTGTGAGTTTTGAGATTTCTGGTTGCATCGCTTCGCCTCGCAATCCTAATTGGGAGCTCTGTACCTAGGTTTTTCATTGAGTTAAAAGCAGAGTTATCTCCCTTCAGAGGGACGACTCGCGGGTGCCCAATTTGCTTATATTCTTAGAAGTACCCAGCTTTTGTTGAATCCAAAGATGGGCTTCTAAAATGAATCTTGCCTAAATTTCGGTGGATTTGGACGCATCTTTCGTAAAATAATCGCATCCCTTTGAATAGGCTCATTTCATGCTGAATTCTATAATCTGAATTCTCACAGCTCAAAGCTCATTCCTCAAACCTACTTCTTACTTTTTCCTGACTTCCGCAATTTTTAAGTTTATGAAAATGTCTATTGTGTAAGCTCTATATTTTCAATTTGTTGTAATAAGGAGTTTATATTTTTTGGGTGTCCCAGGATGTTTATCATTATTT
>JBBAEC010000019.1:0-67851 GCA_041656135.1 Balneolaceae bacterium
CCGACGGTAAGCTTTGAATGGTGGTGCTTATGGCTAACGAGCGATTTGACTTCATCGTATATAGGGGTTTTGGGTTTAAGTTTTCACAGCCAAATATACAATTTATTTATTAAAGTTAGCGCCATTACCTCCTAAGGGAGACACTTTTGCCATAGATTTTACTAAAACTCTTCGAAAAATAATTTGAGTACCTAAAGGTTCTTCGTCCCAAGACTTCGGAATCAGGATGACCCATTTCTTATTTTATACTCATTCCCTACAGCAGAAAACTCCTTCTTATGTCCTAATTCTTACATCTCAAATCTATTAACTACATCTTTGAAGCGTTCGGCGATTTCTTTGTTTCCTAGGTTACCGAGGCTGCCTTCGTGGGTATGGTTTAGATTTTTGGGTGGCTCAAAACTTCCGTCTTCAATCTGTTTTGCCACCTGCACATAAGCCTCTCTAAATGGAACCCCCTTCAGCACCAACTCATTTACGAGCTCTACAGAAAAAGTGAGTTTATATTTAGGATTGTCAAGAATATCTGAATTTGCCTTGATTTTACCAGTAGCATATTCTGTAATAAAGAGACATTCTTTAAGATCTTGAATAGCTGGAAATAGCAATTCTTTGAGCAACTGAAAATCTCTATGATAACCTGAAGTTAAATTCCCAATAGTCATCATGATTTGATTTGGGAGTGCTTTAAGTACATTCGTTTTAGCACGAATTAGCTCAAAAACATCAGGATTTTTCTTATGCGGCATTATGCTTGACCCCGTTGTTAAATCATCGGGTAAACTTATAAATGCAAAATCCTGGCTGTTATATAAGCATACATCTGAAGCCATTTTATTCAAGGTGCTTGCCAAACCTGCCATGGCAAAAGCGAGCGTTTGCTCCACTTTCCCACGTCCCATTTGGGCATAAATTACGTTTCTATTCATGCCTTCAAAACCGAGTAATTCTGTGGTCATTGTTCGGTTTAGTGGAAATGAGGATCCATAACCTGCGGCTGAGCCTAATGGATTTCTATTTACAATTTTATAGGCCGATTCCATCAACACTAAATCGTCAACTAAGCTTTCGGCATAGGCGCCAAACCACAGTCCAAAGCTAGATGGCATAGCAGCTTGAGTATGCGTATATCCCGGTAACAAAAGATCTTTTGTAGCCTCACTCTGTTTAATTAAGGTGCTAAAGAGCTTGTCGGTTAGCGTTACCATTTCTTTGATTTGATCACGTAGGTATAAACGTAAATCAACTAAAACCTGATCATTTCTAGAGCGCCCAGAGTGGACTTTTTTCCCCACATCGCCCAAAGATTGAGTTAGCATTAACTCAATCTGAGAATGAACGTCTTCAACGCCTTCTTCAATTTCAAAAGTGCCTGCTTCAATAACTTCTACTAAAATACGGTTTAATTCTTTAGTGAGTATTTCTAGCTCGTCAGCTTCTAACAGCCCAACCGACTCTAGCATAGTGATATGCGCGATTGTACCTTGCACATCATATTTTGCTAGTTCTAAATCCAGCTCTCTGTCTTTACCAACGGTAAAAGCCTCAATAAAAGCATCCGTTTTAATTCCTTTTCCCCACAACTTCTTTGCCATAATCGCCTATATTTTTTGAAGAATACTAGTTTGTCTTGATGTATTCATCAAATTTAATTGATTTTTAAACCGTCTAGTAAAGTTAGATAGATATCGATGCCTTCTTTAATTTCATCTAAATAAATGAACTCGTCTGCCGTATGAGAGCGATGCGTATCGCCCGGCCCCATTTTTATACACTGAAAAGGCATGTGAACTTGGTCCGACATTGTTTGAGAGCCGTAGGTTTTAATTCCTAGCTTTTTGCCCTTCTTCACGATTGGATGTGCAGCATCTATACCAGAAGCGTTTAAATTCAGTGAACGTGGATGGACGTCAGAGTTTACATGTTTACGAATTGCTTCTACAATTTCTGAGTTTGTATAAAATTCGTTAGGACGAACATCTACCACAAAGCGACATTCATCAGGTACAACATTATGCTGCGAGCCTGCTTCAATTTGTGTTACTGTCATATTTATGCCACCTAACACTTCCGATTTTTTCTCAAACTCGAAGGTTTTAAACCATTCAATATCTTTCATGGCTTTGTAGATGGCATTTTCACCTTCACCACGGGCAGCATGCCCACTCACACCATGAGCCGTACATTCAAGTACTATCAACCCACGCTCGGCAATGGCCATATCCATCATGGTTGGTTCGCCTACCACGCCTAAATCAATTTTTCCTAAATCTTCGAGTACAATAGGAACTCCTTTTTCTGCAGACGTTTCTTCTTCAGCAGAAGCTAAAAACACCAAATTATATGGCTGTGGCTTTTTTGATAATTCTAAAAACACATGCATTAAGCTTACCAATGGTCCGCCAGCATCATTACTTCCAAGCCCAATTAATTTCCCATCAACAACTGTAGGTGAGAAAGGGTCAAAGGTCCATTTTGATGAAGCCTGCACCGTATCGTGGTGAGAATTCAGTAGAATAGTTGGCTTGTTGCTGTCTTTTTCTCCAGCCCAAACCCACACGTTATTCACTTTTCTTTGTGGCTCGTGGCCATGTTCTTTAAAGTAATTAAATATAAGCTCAGCTGTTTCGTGCTCTTCGCTACTATACGACTGAATTGAAATCAACTTTTTTAAGAATGCTATAGCCTTTTCTGATAATGCTTCGTTCTTACTCATAATTTAGCACCGTTCCTTTGTGATTCTCGTTAACGGCATCAAATGCGGTAATTCTCACATTTAAAACACCTTCGCTTAACGCCTTAAATCCTAAATCAAGCTTGGGAATCATTCCGTCGGTAATAATTTTAGCTTCTTTAAGCTTCTGGTATTCTGGCATGGTAATTTTAGGTATTACTTTACCTTCATTCAAAACCCCTGGCTGGTCGAAGCAGAGTACAAGCTCCGTCTCCATTTCTTTACTCATGGCTGCCGCTGTAAACGACGCAATAGCATCGGCGTTAGTGTTTAACATGTTCCCCATGCCGTCGTGTGTTAGGGGCGCTAAAACTGGCACAACTCCACTTTCAATCAAATTCAATAATGCGGTGGCGTTAACTTTCTGAATATCGCCAACCCATCCAAAATCCACGGGCTTCTCATCTCTTTTTTTCGAAATAATTACATTCAGATCAGCGCCGGTAAGTCCCAATGCGTTTACATCAAGAGCCTGCAAAGCGGATACAATTTTCTTGTTTACTAAACCTCCGTAAACCATAGAAACCACGTCTAAAGTGGCGCGATCTGTAACTCTACGTCCTTCTAGTAATTCTGCTTTTATTCCTAATTTCTCACCTATTTTAGTGGCTATTACTCCGCCACCATGCACTAATATTTTTGGTCCTTTTATTTGTACAAATTCTCTTAAAAATGCTTTCAATGTGGCGTCGTGTTCTGCAACTTTACCGCCAATTTTAATTACTCTAAGCACTTTGCTCATTCAATCTTCTCCAGTATGTTCTTTAATATTGTTTGCATAGAAACCACTCTATTTGCAGCCTGCTCAATAACAAGGCTATTTTTGCTATCCAACACTGAATCTTCAACTATCATATTACGGCGAACCGGAAGGCAGTGGAGGAATTTTCCTCCGTTTGTGCGGTTCATCTTTTCAGAACTTACCATCCATTTCGGATCGGTTGACAAAATCTTGCCGTAGTCGGTAAAACTGCACCAGTTCTTTGCGTAAATAAAATCAGCGTCTTCAAATGCTTTGTTTTGGTCGTATTCTATGGTTGCTCCTTGGGTGAATTGTTCATCTAACTCGTACCCCGTGGGATGCGTAATCACCACCTCATAATTAGCAGCACATGTCCACTCTGCAAATGAATTTGCAACCGCTTGTGGAAGCGCCTTAATATGAGGAGCCCAGGTTAATACAACTTTAGGTCGCTCAATTTTTTTATGCTCTTCTATAGTTATTAAATCGGCAAAAGCCTGAAGAGGATGCCCCGTCCCTGATTCCATATTAATAACCGGAACTGGACAGTATTTTGTGAAAGCAGTTAGAATTTGCTCGCTGTAATCAAGGTCTTTGTCGTTCAATTCAGCGAAAGCCCTAATGGCTACCATATCAAAATAGGAACCAATTACGGCAGCGGCTTCTTTAATATGCTCTGCTTTGTCACCATTCATTACAACGCCATCGCCAAACTCTAACTTCCAGCCTTGGGTGCCAATATCTAGCACCATCGCTTCTATCCCAAGATTAAATGCAGCCCGTTGTGAACTTAGTCGTGTCCGTAAACTTGGATTTAGAAAAAGCAGACACATTGTTTTATTAGTGCCTAGGGTTTTCCAAGCAAAAGGAGTTTTCTTTACCTCTGCAGCCTCTGTTAACAAACCCGATAAACTCGAGACGTCTTTAATACTTAGGAACTGTTTCATTACAATACTTTTGTTAGTGACTCAATTAAAAAGTCAATCTCCGTTTTGCTTACACCTAATGGTGGTAACAATCGCAAAGTGTTTTTGTTTGAAGATGACCCTGTAAATATATGATGCTCAAACAATAGTTTTTTGCGTATTTCTGCCATTTCAAAATCAAACTCAGCGCCAAGCATTAAGCCTAAGCCACGCACTTCTTTTTTGCCAGATATTGTTGCAAGCTGTTCTTTTAGATAAGCGCCCATTTCTTTAGCGTTCTCTAAAAGGTTTTCACTTTCTAAAACTTCCAATACCGAAAGTGCTGCCGCACAAGCAAGATGGTTACCGCCAAATGTAGTGCCTAACATGCCAAAGGCAGCTTTAAACTTTGGGTGAATGAGTACACCAGCAACTGGGAATCCATTCCCCATACCTTTAGCAACCGTTACTAAATCAGGAGTCACACCAGAATGCTGGTGAGCAAAAAACTCACCCGTTCTACCGTATCCCGACTGAATTTCATCAAGAATTAGCACTGTATTATGTTTATCGCAAAGTTGACGTACTTCCTTCAAAAAGTCGGTACTTGGAATTTGCACCCCGCCCACTCCTTGAATTCCTTCAATCAACACGCAGCATACATCGCCTTTTTCTAATTCGGCTTTAGTTGCTTCAATGTCATTCCAAGGTAAACGGACAATTTCTGCACCTTCGTTTACCGGAAATAGGATATTTGGATTATCAGTTGCTGCAACCGCTAGAGAGGTTCTGCCATGAAATGCTTTTTCATAAACAAGAATTTTTCTTCGGTTGTTATAAGCCGACGCTACTTTTAGTGCGTTCTCATTAGCTTCAGCACCAGAGTTACATAAAAACAGATTCCAATCGTTATACCCTGAAAGCTCGCCTAACTTTGTAGCCAACTGATTTTGTAAAGAAATAGGTACAGAGTTTGAATAAAACCCTATTTGATTCAGTTGTTCGCTAATGCGTTTTATGTAATGTGGATGCGAGTGCCCAATTGAAATAACGGCATGACCGCCATAAAAATCTAAATATTTAGTCCCTTCAGCATCCCATAAATAACAACCTTCAGCCTTAACGGGCTCTATGTTAAAAAGTGGATATACTTCGAATAATTTCATTCCGAGATACCATTTATTTTCTCGTACGATGCGAGAATACCTTTTATAAGCGCTGAACTTAACCCTTGGTGCTCCATTTCGTTTAGGCCAGAAATAGTACATCCTTGTGGGGTAGTTACTTTATCAATTTCTGTTTCTGGATGAGCTCCTTTTTGTGCTAATAATTTTGCTGCACCATAAGCTGTCTGAACTGCAATTTTCTGAGCTTCTTCAGCATCAAAACCCAACTGAATTCCACCTTGTGTAGCTGCGCGGATGTAGCGTAGAAAAAATGCAATTCCACTAGCTGCTAATACAGTGGCGGCCTTCATCATGCGCTCTTCAATAATTAAAGTGTCGCCTAAAGCTTGGAATAGGGTTTCTACTTTTGCTATTTCTGCTTTTGCCTCTTTATTAGCACATAAACAAGTCATTGATTCTGCAATGGCAGTGGCCGTATTTGGCATAGATCGAACAATAGCGTAGTTGCCCTTCAAATGACCCGAAATAGCTTCTAAACTAACACCTGTAATAGTAGAAATGAGTACATGCTTTTTAGGATCTAACACCTCTTCAATTTCTGCTAATAATGCACCTAATTGCTTGGGCTGTACACATAAAAATATATATTTAGCCTCAACAACAGCACTTTTATTATAGGTAGTTACCTTAAAGCCTTCCTCCTTATAATGAGATACCTTGTCAATATTTCGGCGAGTAAGTGTAATTTGATTGGCTTCGCTAACACCAGCTTTTACTAAGCCTTTTGCGATTGAATAGCCTAGATTTCCAGCGCCTAATACAGCGATATTTTCTTTATTTGTCATATTTAAAATGCAACGGATTTAAGATTAAGGCCTGTGGTTTCGTCCAAGCCAAACATTAGATTCATATTTTGAACTGCTTGCCCTGAGGCACCTTTCACAAGGTTATCGAGAACGCCAACTATTAAGATATTCTCTCCTTCTTTCTGAATATATAGCAGTGTTTTATTTGTATTGGCAACTCGTTTCACATCTGGGTTAGTTTCAGTGATGTGAACGAATGGTTCATTTTTATAAAAATTCTTGTACAGTGTTTTCACCTCGTCTAAAGAGGCGCCTAGTTTCAAATAGCTAGTAGATAAAATTCCACGCGTAAATGTGCCACGCATTGGAATGAGATTTAATGCTTTTTTGAAGCCTGGTTGTAGCTGAGTTAAGCTTTGTTTTATTTCGTCAAGGTGTTGGTGCGTGAAAGCTTTGTAAACTGATACGTTATTTGTTCGCCAGCTAAAATGTGTTGTTGGTGATGGATTTTGACCAGCGCCGGTACTTCCGGTTATGGCAGTAATATGTACATCATCGTTCAATAGTCCAGCTTTTGCTAATGGAAGAAGTGAGAGTTCTATCACGGTGGCAAAGCACCCTGGATTTGCAATATTTTGTGCTTTTTGAATTCTTTCTTTATTGATTTCTGGAAGACCATATACATAGTCATGGCTTCCATCTTCAAGCCTAAATTCGTTACTAAGATCTATAACTTTTGCACCATCTGGTATTAATCCGTCTGCAATAACCTGCTGCGTTCTCCCATGCCCAGAGCATAAAAACACTACATCTAATCCTGCAGGAAGCTTTTCTGAAAAGGCAAGATCAATATCTCCCTCTAAATCTGTATGAGCAATATACAGCGCTTCCCCAGCATGACTTCTGCTTTGAACCGCTACAAGTTCAGCCTTAGGGTGATTTAGCAGGATTCGAATTAATTCCCCTGCTGTGTACCCAGCGCCACCTATAATTCCAACTTTAATCATTGTCTTGCACCGATTGTTGGATGAGGGTTGCGTTGGCTAAAATTTTAGTGAATCCTTTCACGTCCTCACCACTCCAGCCTTGGTTCATTTCGCCATATTGACCAAATTTTGAAGCCATTAAATCATATTTCGATTCAATTCCTTGTAGCTCAAATCGCTGAGGCTCAAGTTTCACAAAAACTTTCCCTGTCACTTTCGTTTGGGTATTGGTTAGAAATGCTTCTATATCGCGCATAACTGGATCTAAGAATTGGGCTTCGTGCATCAGCATTCCATACCATTCCCCCAGTTGATCTTTCCAGTATAACTGCCATTTGCCTAGCACATGCTTTTCTAGCAATTGATGTGCTTTTATAATTATTAGCGGGGCTGCAGCTTCAAAACCAACTCTTCCTTTTATACCAATAATAGTATCACCCACATGAACATCGCGTCCAATGCCAAAAGGTGCAGCAATTTGGTCTAGCTTTTTGATGGCTTCAACTGGTGATAATTTCTCGCCTGCTACACCAACTAATTCCCCTTTTTCAAATTCTAATTCAATGGTAGATGAATCTGTTTCGGTTATTTTAGTAGGCCAAGCTTCATCTGCTAAATATTGGTGCGAAGTCAATGTTTCGGCGCCGCCCACAGAAGTACCCCATAAACCTTGATTTATAGAATATTTTGCCTGTGCCCATTCTTTATCAACACCATAACTTTTTAAATACGCTACTTCATCCTCGCGGCTCAATTTCATGTCGCGGATGGGAGTAATTATTTCCATTTCTGGAGCTAGCACATTAAATACTAAGTCGAAACGAACTTGGTCATTTCCTGCACCAGTACTTCCATGCGCAATCGCATCAGCGCCAATTTCTTTTGCATATTCGGCTATGGCAATGGCTTGGAAAATTCGTTCTGCACTTACCGAAAGTGGATAGGTGTGGTTTTTTAGAACATTCCCAAAGATTAAATACTTAATGCCTTTTTCGTAGAATTCTTGTTCAACATCTATGCAAACATGGTTTTTAATGCCTAAGTCAGCGGCTTTTTGGGCTAGTGCTTTTTGCTCTTCTGCATCAAAGCCTCCAGTATTTACTGCTGCAGTATACACTTCGTAGCCTTTGTCTTTTGCTAAATGAATAGCGCAATAACTGGTATCTAATCCGCCACTAAAGGCTAATAAAACTTTTTTCATGATAATAGTACTTTTACGTTGTTGAATGCTTTTAAGAACGAATATTTCTTCATTCGCACCCAGCGATAGAATTTATTTACTTTTTCTTCGCGTACAATTTTAGAGTTTGTGTTTGGTTGGTTCGGGTCGTGTAGCATACCTGTACATAGGCAATTTCTACGCTCATTTCTGGTAAGTATGTCATAGTTAGGGCAGCTTTTACAACCATCCCAAAAGGTTGAGTCCTGTGGTAATTCTGAAAATGTAACAGGCTTATAACCTAAGCTAGAGTTAATTTTCATAACTGGTAAACTAGTTGTTATACCAAACAATTTAGAGCCAGGATATTTTTTTAATGAAAGCTCAAAAGCTTTTGTTTTAATTCGTTTGGCTAACTGTTGGCCTCTGTAATCGGGATGAACAATTAAGCCTGAATTGGCAACATATTTCTTGTTTTCCCAAATTTCTATATAACAGAAACCGACTACTATTTCCCCATCTAGAGCAATAACTGCGTTTCCATTATCTATTTTCATCTTAATATAAGCTGGATCGCGCTTGGCAATACCAGTTCCTCGTAGCTTCGCTGCTGTTTCAATTAAGTCACATATAGCTTGGGCATGGCTAGAGTGCTTTTCGGAAGCAATTTGAATTAATACGGACATTTTTTAAGTGTTAAGTGAGTGTAACTGCGCGAACGCAGAGAATTAGGAATGACGTTGATATAGATGGGAGCCGCTTCAAATGGCGGCTAAAAGACATATTTTACCGTCGCCGCGGAATCCGGGGAAGGGGTCGTGAGTCAATCCTATGTGCAGTTGTGTTTTGCATGGGGTCAAAGAAACGGATTCAAATAATAAAACACAATTCTTTTTTCAAAATTAAACGCTTTTATATTAAGTCTATGGAGTTGTCGCTAAGTTGTATTACAAAGCGATATTCAGTTAAACCTGATTCCGATTTTAAATCCTTAGTTGCCTTAAGTTGGCGAACCAATGTATTTATGATTGTGATACCTAGATTCCGTTTTTCCCTTTTTAAGTGGTCTTCAATAGAATAGCCGATTCCATTATCGCTTACAACAAGCGTTAGTGAATCCTCATCAGCATTTATTTCTACTGTAATCTTGCCTTTTTTTAAACCTGCAAAAGCATGTCTATATGAGTTTACTAAAAGCTCATTTATAAGAAGCCCCAATGGCATTGCTTTTTGCATGTCTAGCTTAAAGCCCCCGGTAGTATTTACTTGTAGCTCAATTTCTTTATCGTCTGTATTAAATACTGATTGCACAGAATCACAAAGGTTATTTATGTAGCTTTTTAAATCCACATCAGAAAAATTCTCAGCACCGTAGAGCGTTTCATGAACAAAAGCGATTGATTTTACACGTGTGATGGCGCTACTTAAAACCTGCCTTACATTGTCCTCATTAGACCGCATATACTGCATCTCTATCATTGCAGTAATAACAGCTAGATTATTTTTTACCCGATGGTGAATTTCCTTAAGTAATATAATTTTCTCGGAAAGTGATGCCTTCACAATATCGTTGGCGGCACTGAGAGATTCTGTTTTTTCTTCTACTTTCTCTTGAAGCTGTCTATTCCAGTTTGTTAGCAGCAAAATTGCACCAATACACAGAATTACCCAGATAGATAACCATGTTATTGTATTGAATGTGTTTATAGAGGCTAAGATAGTTTCCTCAGAAACTTGCCCCATTCTAGATATTTCTTCCGCTATCTGGCTTTTTCCTAAATATTGACCTGAGTACACAAAAATCGATATTACAACCGCTACAACTAAAATGGATCCGTATATCCAAGAAATTGAAACTTTTTTCCGCTCGTGTAGCTCTAGTTTTTGTTGTTTGAGTTTTTCAATTTTTGAGGAAAAAATAAATAATATTGGTCCTACAATAATTAGTGATTGTAAAAAAGTACCCGACCACCAACCATTCCATAGATTTTCGGTTGCTTGCGCAGAAAGGCTATTAGAAAATGACCAAATAAAAGCCCCCAAAGAACTAGCTGTAGAGGCTACAAATGCAGCTAGTACAAAAAACAGCACGCTGCTAACACTTCTTAAATCGTACCTATGGGGTATACTTTGAAAGGTGATTGCATAAATGGCAATACCAAAAACGAATGATAAGCCAAACAGAATTGCCCAAACAAAATTAAGACCTGAGTAAATTCCAATTACAAACATTGAAAGAAAAACTGGAATAAAGGCCCAATCAAAACCCAGCCAAAAAAGCATTACCAGCCCAATAAGCATGGGCGGGTTAAAAACAAACATCTGTAATAATTCTTTATTCCCACCTTCAACAT
Source organism: Balneolaceae bacterium (assembly GCA_041656135.1). GTDB lineage: Bacteria > Bacteroidota > Rhodothermia > Balneolales > Balneolaceae > Balneola. The sequence goes on from JBBAEC010000019.1 coordinate 10,814, forward strand.
TTGTCAAATTGTCGGGCAAGTTTATTATTGTGAGCCACATCGAGCCAGCAATAACAACTATCCAAAGTGCAATTAGCCATATTGATCTAAATCTGAATGGCTTTTTAAAGTTCAGAAAGTAATCGAGCGGAATTGGGTTCCAACTCATATCTAGGCTATCATTTTCCAGAGCTGGTTTCATATTTTTTATCAAATTGACAAATAACCTTGTCTAATATCTACTTAATTTATGTTTTTCTTTTAAGGGGTATCATCAAGGTTCATAGTAAAGAGAAATGATGTTCGGCCAGGTTCAGATCGCTGCTCGTGGGTAGCTTTTAGCTGATCTACCAAAGTATCTATAATGGTCATTCCTAGATGTTCTTTCCCATCTTTTATGCGTGCACCTTTAGCAAAACCTACCCCGTCATCAAATACATGAAGTGTTAAAATATTATCTTTGGCACTTAACTCTACCTGTATCTTGCCTTTATCTCTGCCTACAAAAGCATGCTTATATGCATTAACAAGCAGTTCGTTTAACAATAAACCGATTGGTATCGCTTTCTCCATATCTGCGTTATAACCCATAGTAATAATATTCAACTCAATCTCTTTATCATCAGTATTAAACACAGATTGAATTGATTCACATAAGCGCTCTACATAACTTTTTAAATCTACATCAGAAAAACTTTCAGTGTTATAAAGTGTTTCGTGCACAAAGGCCATCGACTTCACCCGTGTAATAGAATCACTCAAAATATGCTTCACATCATTTCCGGTGGCATTCAGGTACTGTAATTCTAGTAATGCAGTTATAACAGCCAAGTTATTTTTAACTCTGTGGTGTATTTCTTTAAGTAAAATGCTTTTTTCGCTTAATGATTCTCTAAGAGACTCAGTTTTCTCATCAACTTTAACTTGAAGCGCTTTATTCCAGCTTCCTAATAACAAAACAGCACCTACACCAACGCAAAGCGTAACCCAAATAGATACCCATGTAATAGTGCTAAACGAATTTATAGAAACTAAAAGTGTTTCTTCCGAAATTTGACCTGACCGCAAAAGTATTTCTGAAATCTGTTTTTTACCTAGGTAATGGCCAGAATAAATAAAAATTGAAATAATAATAGTAATGGCAAGAATTGCCCCATACACCCACGTTACAGAAACATCTTTACGCTCTGGAACTAGTATATTCCTATCCTTAAACCTTTCTATTTTTGGAGATAGAATAAAAAGAATAGGCCCTACAATTAACACCGACTGCAAAAAAGAACCTGCCCACCAACCATTCCAAAGAGCTGCAGTTTCGAATGCTGTAAAGTGATTTGAAAAGCTCCAAATAAATGCCCCTAACGAACTTGCTGTTGATGCCACAAATGAAGTAATAATGAATACCACTAGGCTACTAATACTTCTTAAATCATATCTAAAAGCAACACTTTGGTATGTTATGGCATAGATAGAAATGGCAAATACAAAAGACAAGGAAAATAGTATAGCCCATATATAGTGAAGACCAGAAAAGAGACCTATTACAAACATAGATAACAATACAGGTATAAAGGCCCAATCGAAGCCTACCCAGAAAAGGATTATCATTCCAATAAGCATGGGTGGGTTTAAAATAAAAAGCCTTAACAGTTGCCTATCACCACCATTCCCAGTTGCCCAATCTGCAGGTAAGTTACTTATTGTTAGCCACATTGAACCAATTATAACCAGCACCCATAGCATCACTAGTACAAAAGCTTTCGCTCTTGCTGGCTTTTTTATACCCAGTACATAATCGAGTGGAAGTGGTCGCCAATTCATAGCCTTCATCTATTCAATTATTATAAATTTAGGATATACGCCCCTTGAAAAGCTAAATAATACCCTTTAATACACCCATGTTTAAATTGCTTTTCCCAAACTATTAATCCGCCATAATTAAACACTTAGTTTAATATAGTTGAATTATTTCTAATGTTTCATTTACTTAATTATTTCTAATGTTTCTCTCATATAACCTACCTGTTTTGAACATTACCTGCTCGTTGATTTTTTGATACATAAAGGATGCTTATATTTTCGGTTTCTACTTAAATATTAAATCATTTCTAGCATTATGCATATCGACCATATTGGAATAGCTGTAAAAGACCTTGAAAAAGCCATCGCTGTTTATGAAAAATTATTGAATAAGACTTGCAGTAAAAGAGAGGTTGTAGAAAGTGAGCTAGTTGAAACGGCTTTTTTTAATACTGGCGAATCTAAAGTTGAATTGCTCGGTGCTACTTCACCCGATTCTGTAATTGCAAAATATATTGCCAAAAAAGGAGAGGGGATGCATCATGTAGCTTTTGAAGTTGATGATATTTATGCTGAATTAGATCGCCTGCGAGCAGAGGGTTTTACCGTGCTAAATGAACAACCAAAAGATGGGGCAGATAACAAACTAGTCGCTTTTGTTCATCCTAAAGATAGCAATGGTGTGCTTGTAGAACTATGCCAAAGTAAAAGATAGATTTTGAAATAGATGTAAGATATAAGTAGTAAGACATAAGAAATTAGCATCGGTGGGGTGGAGGGATCTGAGCTTGCTCGTGCTTTATACATTTTGGGCATAGTGCACACTAAAACTCTATGAATTAGGTGCTTTTTTGATACTTGAAAGCAGTACCCATAGAAATATAAAACCTCCTAAAATAGCGAGGAGCCCTCCAAATCCAGCTACGGCAAGGCCAACTAAAGCTTCAGTTGAACCTATAATCTGTTCGCTACCAAATGCTTTTCGAGCCAAACCATAAGAGCCCGCGTAAGCAAAGCCGAAAACAAAAAGGAGTTGGCCAATGCCAAATATCAGTGACTGATAGGCTGCCCATATTTTAACCTTAGCACTCGGAAATGGCTTGCCAAATGCATCCAACAGAAAATAAGTAATGGTAAAAAATGCCACTGTAATTCCACCCAAAGTGGCGTGGTAATGTGCTGGTATCAATGTATTTGAGCCGCGAATTAATGCGCCTAACACAAAACCAATCAACATAAAAGAAAGGCTCACTAACAAGCCAGTGAAATATGGGTTTTTAAACAGGCTGTCAGGTAAAGTGTTTTTTGCTTTTGCTCGTATCAACTTCCAAACAATCACAATCATAAAAACTGATACAACTGGAAATATTCCCCAACGCATATAACTTGTAAAGCCAGTTAGGTATAATGCAGAGGAGGTTCCGTCAATTATTAGAAAGGGGGCAAAAAGGACAGGAAACGTAAAAAACACAAATAGTAATCGTGATTGTTTATAACTCACAGGTGCTTCCCCTAAAAGCTTATCACTAATTATTAACCATGCTGCAACAGTAGTCGCTGAATTCACAAACTGCAGAATATGACCTCCGCCCCAAATAACTAGTTCATAGTACATAAAAGGAATCAGATTCTTATCGGTATATACCCAAGAAATACTAAAGGTTATTACACTTAAAACTAATAAGAGAGCCGCAGATTGAAGCGCAGGAACAGCGACCTTTGGAATAATTTGAGGGGCCTGTGGTACTACATTCATCTTGCTTTGATAGAGCCGAGAATTGCTAATTGTGAATATTACTGCTACTGCAAAAAGTAATAAGCTTGTAATAAAAAGTGGGTGATCAAGTATTGGAATGTAGTTTGTTAAAATAGGCGTAGCAGCAGGTATAAAAATAGTAAGTACAAGCGTAAGTGTAGCCAATACTGCTAATGTAAACCCAACATATTGTAACCGAAAGCGTGGGGTTTGATTTGGAATTAGCAAGTATAATCCACAGAAAAAGGCATATATAAAAATAATAAGCGCCAAATTCACGTGCACTATAAGTACCCGTTTAATCCAGAGCGGATCTGTAATCCATTCGCTTATAACTGGTGCCCGACCTATAATAAATGAGAGAGATAAAAAGCCTGCTAGCAATAAAGTGGCTATACTAAGGCCAAGCCACAGCTTCGGTATTAACTGTGCTCTATGTGGGAACTCAGTTTTGGAATATGGTGGCAAAAAATCTTTAGATATGTTAGATGAATGCGACATGTAACAACCTGCTTTTAATCATCGGGCGATAAAGCCTACAATTTTATTCTAGCTAAAGTAATATTGTTTAACAACCTGTACAAGTACAGGAAAACACCCAAGGGTAGATATAGCCAACTTCCACGTCTCAAACCAAATTTATTTATTACTGATCTGAAATACTGAAATCTTGATTATATGGATTAACTGTAGGCACAGTAATTTTAATAGCTGAATGCCCTGTAGCAGCATGGCACGCATTACATGAATTTATAAGCGTTTGGTAATTTCTTTTAAAAGTTGGAAGATCTTTTGCGTCTATTGCATCTTCAACAAGTTCTATTTGAGAAATTAACATGGCCTCAGTGAGCTTACTGATATCATTGCCATCATATTCAACATCTTCTTCAACTATTTCTTCAGCAATCTCTTCCAGCTCATGCGAATATAAATCAGCTAATTCCCAATTTTCCTCTATACCTGCAAAATAAAGCTTTGTACTAAAATGTTGCATAAACGACATCTGATAAATCAAAGGCATTGGTTGATGTTTTTCGTGATCATTTTGCTCTTCAATAAGATTACTGGTGATTAAATAATTAATAAAAACCAAGCCGATAGCGCTTAATATTAATATAAAAAGATGCGTTTTTTTCATGATTATAAATAAATTAAATAACTGAAGTCGATGCACCTAAATTGGCACAGGACTTAAATTGTGGATAAATACTTCCTTAGAATTTCAAAATCTAAGCATTGATTGTTAATACATCAATCCAAAACAAGTAACATATCGTTCAGTTTCTTTACTACAGATACTTGCCAAATCTCAAAACATCTAATTCTTATGATTATTCTGATAGCGCCCCTTCATCACTTCGTGAATTTTGCTTGATAGTAATTCGTATTTAGGTCGAGCACCATCTTCTTGTAAAGGTAAAAGTACCGCTACCACATACTTCAAATTCCCATCTTGCACAATCCCAACATCATTGGTCCAATAAGCAAACCAACCTGTTTTGTGGTAGAACATGGCACTACTTGGAAGTCCCCGTGAATATTTTGTCCTATCGAGTTGCCTACCTAATAATGCTTTCATTTGCATGCTAACCCATGGATTTACCAATTTATTATTCTCTACTAAGTACATAAAATCAGCTGCATGAAGAGAGGAAGTTTCTGTTCCACGAATGTCTTTATAGCCCGGGTCTTCAAATTTCCGGCTTAGAAACTTCCGTGTTACTTCACTTCCTCGCCAATTATATTGTTCTATCAAACGATTTATGTTTTCTCTTTGAGCTAAATCAATCAACATATTTGATGCGCTGTTATCACTTCTCGTAATCATCAAATCCAGTAAATAATTCACACTAACTACATCGCCATCTTTAAGTAGAGGCCGTGGATCCGTTTCGATTTCCTTAGATTTATCTACATCATTGGGTGACTTTACAACCACCATACTATCTAGGCTGTATTTCCCTTGAGAAATCTGATTCAGCACCTCTGCCGCAATGTATATTTTGTAAACCGAGGCTGGATAAACAAAATTTTCAACATTTACTCCTGCTAAAATGGGCTTGGGCGAATTCAAATCTACAACAGTAAGCGATATCTGCTCAATGCCATCTTCACCTACATTAAAGTCTTTATTTAACTCAAGTTCGTTGACCATAGCCTGCAAAGATTCGGTTAAATCTTCGTCAGTAGTATAATAATCAGGAATTTCTACATCGTTAGTGAATGTGGTATAACCCAGAATCATCAGCATAAAAAATAGTGCCTTCATTTCCTTCCCATTATTTAAGAGATTTTTAAATTTGAATGTATCAAAATTAGAGGGGAGGTACGAAATATAAAAAACTGAATCTAGACCCAACTAGTAGGCTGGGTCAATCTGGCAACATTGCATATTCCCAAACTCTAGGAGTCTTAACTCTTAACGAACCACATATTTAAGAATCTCTACTACCTGCTGTGGAGTGGTAGCCCAAGCTTTTGCAGCGCCATCTACTTCTTTAAGTGGGTGAATTAAATCTTCGCTATGCAAGGTAATGTATGGTTTGCCAAGTGCCGCGCAATAGCCCGCATCGAAAGCCGCGTTCCACTGTTTGTATTTATCCCCGAAACGGACAACGGCTATATCACAATTCTCAATCATCGTTCTAGTTCTGATTGCATTTACTTTGGCTGATTTATGATCGCGCCAAAAGGATTTGCTTTCTTCACCAAGCATGTCGCCCGCAGCATCACTTGCATCATGATCTGTTACGGCTGAGAAAAACTCAATGTCTAAACCGTGCTCTTTGCTTCCATTAATAATTTGTTCTCTCCAATCGGTATGAATTTCACCAGCTAGATATACTTTTAATTTCATTTTAAACATAAATTTTTGAGGTTATATGTTATTTATAACAATGTGAAAGATCGCTTTATAGTTCATAACAAGGCAAATACAGCCTATTATGTTGCTTTTATTGATACAACGAAACTATATATGTAATAATAAATACAATCTCACACTTACTTGCCCGTATCTAAAGCAACGTTTTCCGAAGTTCCTCGGGTGATTTTGAAGACAAATACCCTAAAGGAATATCAAACACTGTTCGGGCTCCAGTTTGTCCTTCTTTTGCCATCTTTCCTACTGCTCTTGCGCAAGCCACCAATACGCTGGCTGTGAATTCAGGATTACTTTCTAAGTTTAAACTAAACTCTATCCTCTGTTTTGAACCATCACCCGTAATGCCAGATCGGAATACGGTTCCTCCATGGGGCATACTTGAGTGATTTTTCTCAAGCTCTTCTTCGCTTATAAAATGTACTGTGGTTTGAAACTCATCAAAATAATGCGGCATATTTTTGATAGTGTGTTCAATTTCTGTGGGGTCGGCATCCTCACTTGCAACTACATAGCACACTCTTTGGTGTTTTTCGGAAGTTGCTAGCTCAGGATTTTCACCTGCCCTAATTTTATCGAGAGCACTTTCTATTGGAATAGTATACTGAACCCCATTCTTAACACCAGGAACTCGTCTCACCGCGTCAGAATGCCCTTGGCTTAGCCCCTTTCCCCAAAATGTGTATTCTTCGCCTACTGGTAAAATACTTAGCCCAAGAAGTCGCGCTATCGAAAATAACCCCGGATCCCAACCCGTAGAAATAAGACTTAGTGTTCCATTCTTTTTTGCGGATTCATCCACTTTTTTAAAATATTCTGGAATTTTTGCATGCGTATCAAAACTATCTACAGTGTTGAATAATTCTGAAACCATCAATACTTGTTCGGGTAGATCTTTTGCAGAACCACCACAGAGTAACATCACATCTATCTTATTTTTAAAGTTTTTTATTTGGGAAAATGAAACCACATTTGCTTTGCAATCTATACCCTCAGGTGGTCTTCTAGTAAAAACGGCAACTAGTTCCATATCTGGATTTTGTTGAATTGATTTCTCAACACCCTTTCCTAAATTACCATAACCAACTATTCCTACTCTTAATAAATCGCTCAATATTCTATCCTTTATTTTAATCTATTCTTTAATATTATCGCAATAAACACTGTTTTTAACTAAATAAAGTTTGTCAAAACCTCAGGCTTATATTGGGAATTAGAAAATTGTGATTAGAAAATAGGGGTTTAGGAATAGTGCCTATACTGACTTTAATTGGGTTTAGAGTTTTACCAACTCTTTAAAATGCATGCAGTGCAACTATTAAAAAATATCTTTTATTAGAATTTCGGTTTTTATTGGGATTTTACATTTCAAAAAGCTTTATTAACTACTGTTATTATTGACAACTCCCCTTCTATTTATTCAAGAGCGAGATTAGGAGTTCAAAATTACAAGAGAGATAATTAGGTCAAACCTACTATACAAAAGCACCTTTTTTTAATAGGGTTAAGAGTTACAAGGCCTAATAGTCTATACAAGACAAATATAAACTAACAAGAGAGCAAGTGAGGTCATCCGTCATGATATCTTCAATATTTAAATATTCACTGTGCCTGCTATTTTTAACTAGCACCCTTTTCCTACCAGCAGTCATACAGTCCCAAACAATTATTAAAAGTGGTTCTACCGATTACCGCATTCTTTATAGAAGTAATTCGTATGGTATATCTTCATTCGATACAGGGTATTTTGGTAAATTTGAAGTTTCAATAGTAGGATATTCTGCTCCTGTTGAATATTGGCGCCCCATTATACAATTCAATATTAGTGGCCTTACAGGCTCCGTTAATTCTGCTCGTTTTCACGTATACAGCGGAGCTCGAAGTGGAAATGATTTCGATGTGGATATATACGGCTCTACTATTAATAGGAACGACTTCATCAATTATAACAACTCCTCCTCTACCGATGAATTTTTTGATACCCCCGGATACTACACCAAACTTAACGGCACAGAAGCCTTTATTGAAACAAGCGACCCAGCATTTGAATGGTATACAATCAACATTACTAGCTTTATCAATAACAGGATATCACATTACCAAAGCAATCCAGCAGATAGTATTGTGATAATTAAATTACAGCCCGATGGTTCATATTCTTCTGGAAATACCTCATATAATTTTAGTTCAGGACAGAGTAGTAGTTCTAAGCCATTTCTAAGTATTTATAAGGGGGATGCAACCCAAGAAATTGCAGGCTCCGAGGGTTGGAGGATGTTAGCCACACCAACGTCAGATAATTCGTATGCTGACTTACTCGAGAGTTTATGGACTCAGGGAATTGCAACCGGAGCTAACGCCACAATTGGCGATGCTAGCGTACAAATTTTTAAAAATAGTACCTTCACAGCTTTAAGCAATCTCAACACAACCATGACGCCCGGAGAAGGATTCATAGCTTATGTTTTTGATGATGAAAACAATGATGGCACTCCAGATGGATTCCCAAAAACTATTTCGGTTACAGGCACCGAGAATTCTGGGAATATATCTCTTGCTTTAACCTCTGGTTCTGATGCGTGGACCTTATTAGGAAATCCCTACGCCTTTAGTATTGATTGGGACCGTATTGACAAGACGGATATTACCGAAACAGTTTATGTGTACGATCACAGTTATAGTAGCCCAACCTCTCCCGATGCAGAAGCATCAAATTCAGCAGGCAGTTACCGCGTTTGGAATGGAACTACTGGCTCCCTCAATAATGGCTATATAGCTACTATGCAAGGTTTTTGGGTTCAAAATGAAAGTGGCTCCCCAGCACCATCTCTCACTTTTAAAGAATCTGACAAAGCTAGCCAAGGAGTTTTTTATAAAGAAAGTAACCAACCATTATCACTTCGCATTGATGCAAGAATGGATGGGTCAATTAGCCAAACCTATTTTTCTTTTAATGATAATGGTTTAAATGGTAAGGATAATTTTGATGCTCTAAACCTTCAGCCTCTCGATTTTAAAGACTACTTAAGTATCTCAACTTTAGCAGATGATACCGAGTTGGCAATAAACAACTTACCAACCGATTTTGATACCGCACTTGAGATACCCTTAAATGTAACAGCTTACCAAGCTGATGCCTCCACAAAAAAGTGGTTAAGCACTGGCGGTACCGTAACTTTATCTTGGGCTGAAGTGAATCTTCCAAAAGGGTGGTCAGTTATTATTAATGATTATAAAACTGGTCATATAATTAACTTAAAAGAACATAGTGAATACACTTTCACTTTAGCAGAATCCAAAAAGAAGGTTGAGCATAAATCATCTACCATTCTTAAACCTATTGTGCCCATTGCTCAAAAAGTTGACAAAAGAAAAGCTAATCAACGATTTACAATTACTATTGCCAAAGACCAAGTAGTCAGTAATGAAGAAATCAGTGTATCACCTGCACAATTTTCTCTTCAACAAAACTATCCGAATCCGTTCAACCCAACAACTAGCATTCAGTTTAGTGTTGCAGAAACGGGTCCTGTTTTACTGACTATTTATAATGTTATGGGGCAACAGGTGAAGGCCTTAGTTAATGAAACCAAAACACCTGGTACTTATCGTACAAATTGGGATGCTTCATCTATGGCAAGTGGCATTTATTACTACCGATTACAGGCTGGTAATGAGGTAATAACACGACAAATGACATTGATAAAATAGACATAAGATGCGAGATGTAAGATCTTACATCCTGCTTCTTAATCCTTATATTTTAATACTTAAATCTTTTGCAATGAAAACACTATTATTTACACTACTTACACTAACTATCATATTAATATTATCCTCCTTCGCTTTTGCTCAGCCTCCAGGATTACCAGGAGCTCCTTCGCAAGCACCCATAGATGGCGGGTTAGCTTTACTTGCAGCGGCTGGTGGCGGTTACGCTCTTAATAAACTGCGAAAACGTAAGCTATAATCCCAAAACTATAGCCATAAAAAAAGCGGAAGCAGTTAGCTTCCGCTTAATTTCTTTTAAATAATGGAACTGGTTAATTCTAACGCTGCTTAACCACTCCATCTTCGTTTGAAATAATTATCTCAACACGTCGGTTTTGCTGCTTTCCTGCTTCAGTCGCATTACTAGCTACGGGATACTCTTTTCCATAACCTATAGTTCTAATTCTTTGGCCTGAAACTCCGTTATTCATTAACGCATTTTTAAGCGCTTCAGCACGACGTTGTGATAAATTCTGATTATATTCGGCTGAGCCTACACTATCCGTAAATCCCTCTATTTGTATAGTTCTTTTAGGATATTCTTGCATAAATGAAGCCAATTCACTCACTGCTTTATTAGCACCTGATTTCAAGGTAGCACTGTCAAAATCGAATAGCACATCGCTAAGTGTTAGCACCATGCCACGCTCACTTTGGCGTGCTTCCATTTCAGAAAGCCGATTTGCAAGCTCACGAGCTTCTTGGCGTGCTTTTTCAGCTTCAGCTCGTACAGTTTTAACTTCTCCTAGTGCTTTTTGTGCCCTTTGTTCTGCAGCAATAGCTTCAGCTCTACGAGCTTCAATAAGTACCTGGTTTCTCTCCCCCTCAGCACGACCAACTTCATCTTGGGCAGCGTTTAACTTTGCTGTTTCTTTGGCAATTTTTGATTTTTGCTGTGCGATATAGGCATAATGCTCAATCAGTTCTTTTTTGCCTTTTTCTTTCCATATTTTCTCACTTTGCTCAAGAGCTTCTTCTGCTTCTTTAAGAGCAACCGGTGCTTTAGACACAACTACTGGGTCACTTTCAGCACTTTTAAATTCTGTTTGTGCTTGGCTTAATAGCGGATTGTTTTGAGGTGGTCCACCGCATCCCGTTAATATAAAAGAGACGCTTAAAAGCCCAATCAATGTATGTATGGTAATTAGTTTCATAATTATATCTCTTATTTATTTAAATTATTCTGAATTTCTTGCTTAAGCACTCTAATGCTTTCGCGTAATTCATTAACAGCTTTTTGTGATTTTTCCGAAAGTGTTTTTATTTGGGCAAGGTCAGCATCTACCATAGCTCGATCGGCCATAAGTTTAGCTTCTTCGTACTTCTTTTTCCCTACCAATTCCTGTGCTTGATCTAGCTTTTTACGTGCTTCTCTAATTTCAAGTGGTGCAAAATCATCAGCCCCAACTTGTTCAGCTTGCTGAATAGAGGATTTAACACGTGTAAGTTTTTCGGATGGTGGCTTTGTACTAGCGCAAGCGCCCATTACAACAGCTACGACGGTAAGCAGTATCAGTTTTCTCATAATATTGTGTGTTTAGTTGATTGTCTAATTCTAATGCTTCAATCAGCTTAATGTTCCCAAATTGTGAAAAATAGATATTCTTATTCGGTGTATGTGGGAATTGGATTTGAATAGAAAGGCTACTTTTTTGCGCTGAGGGCAATGAATGCTTGACCTCATATATACAAGCATTGATTGTAATTTTAAATTCTCGTTTACTTAGCCCCATCCACATATCCTGAATAAAGAAGATGGAATCTTTACAAAGCATAAATTTTTTTGCAAATTACACCTACAAATCCTGCAAAATGAAAGCATATTAGCGATATAAGTTTATTTACTTATATACACATAAAACTAAACGCAATATTACTGTTAAAGAGAAGTATTTTCACTATTATAACGACCCTAATAAACTGTAGACTTTTTTAAAGTCTCTGTTTTATAAAACCTTATTATATAAATTAAACTCTAACCAATATTAAAACTATGAGAAAAGGTTATCAATCAAGGCTATTAGCTACGTTTGTTGCATTACTACTGTGTGCACCGCTAGCTATGGCTCAATATACTGTATCCGGTAAGGTCACCGATCAGGCTACTGGAGAGGCATTAGTAGGTGTATCCATTTTTAATGCAGCTACTATGGCGGGTGTATCAACAAATATAGATGGTGAATACACTTTACAACTTCCTGCTGGTGAAACAACTCTTCGCTTTTCTTCGATAGGATATGTAACTAAAAACGTTGATGTTTCTGGCTCAACAGGTCAAAACGTTACTTTAGATGTTATACTACGATCGGATATTGCAAACCTAGATGAGTTGGTTGTAACAGGGCTGGCTTCATCAGTTAAAAGATCTAACCTCGCGAACTCTGTTGGTTCTATTTCGGCAGATGATATAGCTGGGAAATCTCAACCTGCATCTATTGATAATGCACTTCAAGGTAAACTGCCTGGTGTGCAAATCTCCTCTTATAGTGGTGCACCTGGTGGTGGATTTAACGTACAGCTTCGTGGTGTTACTACGCTTGGTGCAGGTGGCTCACAGCCTCTATATATTATTGACGGCGTGTATGTAAATAACGAACAGCTATCTACAGGTCGTTCTTCGGTAAGTGGTGCTGGTGGTACTAGCCAGGATGATACAGCAAACCGTCTTGCTGACCTCAACCCAGATGATATTGCTAGTATCGAGGTTCTTAAGGGAGCTTCTGCAGCGGCAATTTACGGACAAAGAGCAAATGCTGGTGTTATTATTATTAACACTAAAAGAGGTACTTCTGGCGAAACTCTAGTTTCTGTGAAACAAGAAATTGGATACAGTTCTGCATTAAACCTTATTGGTAGAACAGACTGGACAGCTGCCCGTATCGACAAATTATATGGCGCCGGTTCGCCTAAAGCAAACTTAGAAAAGCAACGCTTAAGTGATGCTGAAGCAGCTGGCAACGTATTAGACCTTGAAGAATTCATTTATGGTAATAAAGGGCTAATAAATAACACTCAGATAAATGTTTCTGGTGGAAATGAGAAAACAAGATTCTTTATTTCTGGTGGATTTGACCTAGAAGACGGTATCATTAAGAAAACTGGCTTCAATAGAAACTCAATCCGTGCAAATATTGACCATTCAATCAGCCAAAACATTCGCATAAGAAGTAATTCTAATTATGTAAATACCGAAAGTGAGCGTGGCTTTACTGGTAATCAAAATAACACAGGTGGCTCAATAGGGTACTCATTGGCTTCACATCCAAACTACTCATACAATATCATTAAGAAGAACGCTGATGGTAGTTACCCAGACACACCGTATTTTGGTGAAAACCCATTACGCTTAATTGATGTAGCACAAAACAATCAAGAAGTTAATAGATTCTTACAGTCACTAACTCTTGAAGCTGATTTATTACGCAGAGATAATACTTTACTAAGCCTTAAAATTGATGGTGGTTTAGATTATACTAGTGCAAATTCTATGATTTACTTCCCTGAATATATGCAGTATCAAAGAACAGCTGCAAACTTCCCTGGTGATGTAATCCATACTACACAAGAGGTAATGAACACAAACCTACAAGTAGTTGCGCTTTTTAACACAACTGTAACTAGTGATATGGGTTTCTTCGACCTAACCTCACAAGCTGGTCTAACTCGCTTTAACCAAAGTATGACACTAGACCGTATACGTGGCCAAGGATTACTTCCAGGCCAAACAAATGTTGGTAATGCTGCTCAAGTAACTGCTGCACAAAACTTCACTGAAGTAAGTGATTTTGGAATTTTTCTACAGCAAGAAGTAAGCTTTGCCGACAAAATTATTGCAACTATAGGTGGTAGATGGGATAAGTCGTCTCTTAACTTAGATGTAGACAATTATTACTTCTATCCTAAGGCTTCAGCTGCTGTGAACATCTCGAATTTCGACTTTTGGAATCTTAATAGCATTAACCAAGTGAAGTTAAGAGTAGCTTACGGTGAAACAGGTGGACTACCAAATTTCGGTGGAATATTCTCCAGTTTAGGCGGTACTAACATTGGTACAAGTGGTGGAGCTGTTGCACCAACATCTGATGTGGATCCAAAGCTTAGACCCGAAAGAGCAAAAGAACTTGAGTATGGTTTAGATCTTGGATTTTTTGACGGCCGAGTTGCTTTAGAATTAACTCACTACAATAAAACCATTGAAGACTTAATTTTACCGTTAGTTCCTGCTCCATCAACGGGTGTAGGCAGAATTACAACTAATGCAGCAGAAATGGAAAACGTTGGGACTGAAATTGGCCTAACACTAATACCAGTTCAAAGTAAAAACTTTACTTGGAACTCTAGAGTTCTATGGTGGAAAAATACAACCGAACTAACAAAGCTGGCTATACCTGCTCAAACAAATACTTTCTATGCTTCGCCAACATTTGGAGCTAGCCGTTTCGAGGTAGGTGTTTCACCAACTGGCATATATGGTTTTGTACCCGGTAAAGCAGAGCGCGAAATTGTAGGTGATTTACAGCCTGATTTCCAGATGTCTTTTGGAAACGATTTCAATTTCTTAAAAAACTTCACAGCTAGCTTCTTAGTACACTGGAGCCATGGTGCAAAAGGCATCAACCTTTCTCAATTGTTGACAGATGGCCCTGGTAACACTGCCGACTTCTTCGACAAAGATGACAACATAGTACAACGCGAAGGTGGTACTTTATCATTTATGAAGGACGCATCTTACATTAAACTAAGAGAGGCTTCTTTGTACTACACAGTACCACGCTCAGCGCTTCAGAGTTTTGCAAACAACACCCTGAAAAGTGTAAAAGTAGGAGTTACAGGCACAAACCTGTTAATGTTTACAGATTACACAGGGTATGATCCTGAAGTAAATGCTACAGGTAGAAGTCCGCTTTCACAGAGCGTGGATATATCTCCGTACCCAACAGCTAGAAAAGTTCTTTTCAGCGTAAAAGTTGACCTATAATTATAAAAAGAGATTATCATGAAACGATTAATTAAAACAACATTATTATTGACGGGACTGTTAGTTATGACAGTTTCCTGCGATTTATTAGAAGTCGACAAAGTAGTGGACCCTAATAGTCCAAGTACTGCTGGTGTATTGAATAATGCAAGCGCAGGCGAACTTCAAGATTTGATAACTGGTTTAGAATCAGTTAATCGAAACTATCATGGTTCGTGGTGGGCACTAACTGGTACTATGAGCCGAGAATTGTATTATTTAAACACCTCTGACCCAAGTTACGCTATAGACTGGCTTCAATTACCAAGTAGAGCCACAGATGCAGAAAATAACACCAACTTTTTTGTTAGCGGCAGTGGTTATACCTCACCTTACGGAGCCATTCGCCAAGCAAATTTAGTGATTTCGGCTATTGGTAATACAAACACAATAACCGAGCAAGAAAAAAATGGTTACTTAGGATTTGCTAATACTTTAAAAGCATACCAGTTCCAGTTTCCGCTAATGCATCAATACCAAAATGGTATTCGTGTTGATGTTACCTTTGAAGAGCCGCTTAACCCAGGACCTTTTCTTGGCTATTCTGACGCTTTAGCTAAAATCAGAACTATTGTTAACGATGGCGCTACCCAATTAGGTAAATCAGGAAATAGCTTTAAGTTTGAACTTACTACAGGGTTTGATGGCTATGACACTCCTGCAAAAATGCTAGAAGTTAACCGAGCAATTGCTGCTCGTCTTGCTATTTACGCAGAAGACTGGCAAGGCGCTCTTGATGCATTAAATGGTTCATTCTTAAATTTGAGCGCATCCACTGAAGCTGAGTTATTAGAGGGCCCTGCTCATACATATGCAGGCGGTAACGATAGATTTAACCCATACTATTACATCCCTGATGCTGATCAAAACAGGATAATTGTGCCAAGTCCAAATCACATTAGCAATGCAGACGCTGGTGATAAAAGGCTAGATTACATGTTCGATCTACGCACCACACCTGCTACATCGCAGGATCTTACTGGCTTTAGCGCTGCATACCAGATAGGTAAATATGCATCTTCTACAACTCCCGTTCCTTTTATTAGAAATGAAGAGTTGATTTTAATTTATGCAGAAGCAAAAATTAATTTAGGCGGTGTAGCTAATCTTGCAGATGCTGTTCTAGCTCTCAACACCATTAGAAATATCTGGGGTGTGGGCATTTATACTGGTGCTATAACCAAAGCTGCTTTAACTGACGAGTTATTAAAGCAAAGACAATACTCATTATGGGGCGAAGGCCACAGATGGGTTGATATGCGACGATACGATCGCTTAGGCGACATCGACACATCTCTCGATGGTGGACGTGTAGCAACACAGATTGCTCGCCCACAAGGTGAAGTAGATTGGGAAGACTACATTAGTGGTAAATAATTAGATTTACCTAAATCAACATTCTTACGAAAGGGCTCTCAATTAACTGAGGGCCCTTTTTTTATGCCTGTAATTTGCTAATTTTATGATTTGGGTATTAAACTAATAGCACAAACTCAGTATGTCCGTTAAACACAAAAGACTCGCGTTTCCGCGAGCCTTGTTGAGTTATAAATTTGATAATGCTTTATTTAATTAGCATCATTTTTTTCGTTAATAAGGTTTGGTCAGCTTTTAGCTGATACATATAAATACCGCTTGATAAATTAGCCGCATTAAATTGCACTGCATAACTGCCTGCATTTTTAACCTCATTCACAAGCTCAGCTACCTGCTGGCCTAGTATGTTAAACACTACAAGATGAACCGCTGTTTGTTTATTCACTTCAAATTTAATATTTGTGTGGGGATTAAACGGGTTCGGGTAGTTCTGATAAAGTTGTACTTGCGTAGGCAACTCATTATCTCTTTCTAGTGGTATTGCTATTTCGCCATGAGCAAACTTAACCATCGTTTGGGTTGACTGATTCCCACGTATGGCGGTGTAAGTCATTGGTTCAGGATTTAGATTATCCACAATCCAGTAGAAGCGACGAGTTTCTGGGTTGTATGTTGCCGTTTGTGGCATGTTGGTAACTTCCACACTTGGAATACTCATATCTGGATTACGGGCACTTATTATAAAATCCAGAGTGTCGTTCATTTCAATAAATAATGGACCGTCGGTAAGCGCACCTGGCACTGCTGATGTAGCATAAATACCGCGTCTATCATCTCTATTCTCAGCAATATTTGCAATGGTTGCAATAGGTTCTTTTTCGGTATAAACCGATGCATTGTCCAATATAAAATCACTGATGTTTTTATGCCAGTAGTAGGCCATTGAGTACATCACCACACCACCTTCTTCAGTAAATAGAAGCTCTTTGCTACCATTTAGGGTGTCCCCATTAGCCGCAAAGTTAAAGGTTCGAGTGATGTTTTTATTTCCATACTCATTTTCTCCCGTTTCAGAGAAGCTTGAGCGGTATAATTGCCCCGTGTAGTAATCTCTGTTGAAATAACTTTTCCGAGTGATATTGTACTCTCCCTCGGTATAGAAAACGGTCTCAATTTTATGATTAATCTCTAAGCTATCCGTATATCTGTAATAATTGATTAGTTCAGTTAAATTACCATCTTCGTCATATTGAAAGTAGTATTTACCCAAAATATCGCCTAAAACAATAGAATCGGTTTCACTAATGTAGCTTGCGAGATAGTTATGTACACTATCCACTTTAAAACCAGAATCATTGAAATTTGCAGGACTTTGGAAGGTTAGTGCATACGAATCTATTTTCCACTCCTTATTCCAGTCTTTTGCAAAAGTTATTGCTGTTAGATTATTTTCTGTATAGTAGTAGTGAGTACTATCTGTCAGAATTAGTCCTTGCGTCTCATCATCGTATGAATGATATGTTGAATAGAGGGTTCTGCCTTGCTTATCTAATTTGTTATAAAAATAGCTGTGATAAGTGATTCCATCTTCATTTAGATTTTTATTTTCACTTATTCTTGCACTGTCTGTCTGTACTCCTCGCATCTCTGAAGAAACATAATAATCACCTAATGTCTCACTGTAATTAAGCGTTCTGTAATGGTAGTTATCCATAGAATTAGATTCTCCAACTTGATCAATAGAAACTGGTTGCCAGCTTCCATCGCTTTTCATTTGGAAATAATATTCCTCACTTTCAAAACCCTCTGGCGGGTTTTTGGTATATATGTGCTTATAGCCACTATTTGGAGTAGTAGAGCCATTACTATAATAAAACGATTTACTACTATCATTAAAGCTATCGCTAAACCAACTCTCTTGGCTATAAGTCTGCTGCCATTCAGCCAAATCTTCATTCCAATTCATAGTATGATCATATAAAGAGAAATTCGCTTGATTACCATTAAAATATCCCTGTGAATAAGATTCTGGTATGTACACTTTCTCACCATCTCTCCTCAACTCGTCGTACGACCAAGTTGTATCATTCGAGAATATCACATTGCTTGCAGACATTATTTTGGGCTTATATAAGGTCTGTATTTTCTCGAAATCTGCAATTCTTAGTTGCGGCACTGCTTCATACAAAATAGCTTTCTGTAAGCTGTTTTTGTATTGTTGCGCCATATTTAACTCTACCTGAGCCAACGTTTCTGCCCCGATCATTCCAATTATAATTAATATAGCTAAGCGTTTCATCTCTGCTCCTCTATTAGTTAACTAACGTATATTAATTACTAATATATTTACATGAAGATATTATGAATTTATAAGGCTTGAATGCGCATTCACCTTAATTTGTTATCAAGCTCTCTTAATGTGCTGTTCTTATAACGGATACGTATTCAGGTAAACAAGTCGGCTAATCGCACATTTTAGACTCCTTTTAATTGAGTTGGAGTCCAAATTAATACCCCATTTGCTCTACACAATAGCACTAGTTATTGTGATTTTGTTTAATAGGTTTGCTAATTTGGGCAACAAAAGTTTGAGTCTAGAGTAGTTTCTACCTAAACCCGAGATGCCTTCAAAGGGATTATCCTTATGAAATGATATGTACTCAATAAGAGATTTACTCATATTAGAAGTAGATGAAGACATTCCCATCAGGCTAAAAGAACCGTGCATTTTGAAAGTGCCATTCTCAAATTTGTTAATCTCAAAACCCCCGCCTTCGAAACCAACATCTAATATTTTCTGTATAATCTTATTATTAAACTTTACCTAACTACCCCGTGTTTAAGCAACATAGGTTTATATATTATATATAAGCAAAGTTAATAGGCTAGATGCAAGAGCACGCTACATTCTAGCTTGTACTGAATAGCTATTGCTAGTTTTTATTTTGATAAATAACTGGCTTACTACAAGTGAATAGAGCTGAAGTATATACCCTAGTTTTTCTTAGAGTAGGATGAGCGCCTATCGTGTTGGTTTTTAGAATTCTCATCTTTTAAACCGCGTCTACGCATTGCCTCTTTAAGCATATTGTCGAGCTTTATGAGTTGCTCTGGAGTGCACAAAGCTCTAATATTTGCAAAGTGCTGGTAAGTTGCTTTTTCGGTTTGCGATGATAGCACACCAATTTCATTGGTAAGAGAATCTACTTGTTTTGCGTGATTACCTTCAACCTTTAAAAGGTCATAAAGTTCTTTTCGCTTAGTGTCTATATTTCTTTGAAGTTCATTCTTATTAGACCTGTGATTTTCTAAAAGTGTTCTATATTCGGCTAATTGAGTTTCGTTAAAGCCTATTCTATTAGCCATATAATGCCCAGAACCTTTATTATGCTTTTTAGCACTCGAATTATGCATAAATTTTGGTAGTGCGAATATTGATAACAAAGCCAAGTTTAGTATAACTAACAAAGTGATAGTTATGGCAGCGAATTTATTTTCTTTTAAAAAGCTCATTCTTGCTCTCCATCAAATAAAGCTGTGTACTCAGGAAAATACTCATCAGTAAATTGAGAGATAACATCTGTTGACGGTGATTCTGTAATGTTATTATTAACAACAGAAAATAGAATTCCTAAATTTATAATGACTATAGCTACAACAGCCGCATATTTAGCCATCAAATTCAATCTGTGAATAGGGGCTACAACCTGAGGTTGCTCTAGCCTATCTAGTTTTTGATTTAGATTGCTCATAAAGCTACTGCTAGTCGATATTTTAGGTAGCGACTCAGCTTGCTTTAATAAAGCGTCTATTTGGGGGGATATGTTGTTTTTTGGTTTCATGATATACTAACCTGCTTTATTGGGCGACATATAAGGATAAAACTTGCGGTATCTAAAAAAACTCTTCATAATCTTTTTCCATAATTTTACGAAGAGCCTGTTTAGAACGATGTATTAATGACTCTACTGAGGTTAAACTTTTGTCCATTATTTGAGCAATTTCTTTATAGCTAAGACCATCTTGGTGGCTC
Organism: Balneolaceae bacterium; assembly: GCA_041656135.1. Classification (GTDB taxonomy): domain Bacteria; phylum Bacteroidota; class Rhodothermia; order Balneolales; family Balneolaceae; genus Balneola. Next base: position 31,368 of record JBBAEC010000019.1, read on the forward strand.
AAAACAAATGCAATACGTTGATTTTCTGTTAGTTTGGCTAACGATAATTCTATAAATATTTGTTGCTGATGTTGTTCTAAGGTTTGGTCGGGACCCAAAGTTGAGCTTTCAGTATTTTCTATTTCATACTCGGCAACCTCAGAATTCACTCTTTTTTCGAAAAAGGCAGCCCTTTTGATGCTTTTCTTTCTTTTTATGGCGTCTAAAGAACGAGACACAGCAATACGATACATCCATGTGAAGAGCGAAGAATCTTCTCTAAAGTTTGAGACTGTGCGAAAGACCTCAATAAAAACTTCTTGGGTAATGTCTTCGGCTTCTTCAGCATCTTTTACAAAACCATAGCAAATATTTAGGATACCATCTTTATGCTTTTCAACCAGTTGATTGAAGGCTTCCCGATTCCCATTTTTAAGTTGCTGTATGAATAGTGGTTCTGTCACAAAACGAATTTATTACCTTAGGCGCTTTAACAAATTAAAGCTTGTGCAAAGTTAAAGAAAAACCATTGCAATGAAGATTAAATAAATAAAAAAGCAGAAGTAAACATATAGTCCACTTCTGCTTTTAAAATAAATTGAAACTAAGTAATAGTTACTGCTCTATTTTTACAGCGTCTACTTCCCAAATTTCATCGGCATAATCTTGTATGGTACGGTCGCTAGAGAACTTACCAATTTTTGCCACATTCAAAATAGCTTTACGATTCCATTCAGTTTTATTTTTAAATAAAACATCTACTTCTTCTTGTGCTTTTAAATATGCATCGAAGTCTGCTAAAACCATAAAATAGTCACCTTTATGAAGCAAGGCATCTATAATTGGCTGGAATAGATGTGGGTCTTCTGGGCTAAAGAATCCAGTTTGAATTTGGTCGAGTGCTTTTTTCAGTTCGCTGTTGGCGTTATAGAAATCCCATGGGTTATACCCTTGCCTTCTAAGCTCGGCCACTTCTTCTACAGTAAGTCCAAAAATAAAGATATTTTCTTCACCTACTTCTTCCATAATTTCCACATTCGCGCCATCTAGTGTACCAATTGTAAGTGCACCATTAAGAGCGAATTTCATATTCCCAGTTCCAGATGCTTCCATTCCAGCTGTTGAAATCTGCTCAGATAAATCGGCAGCAGGAATCATCATTTCAGCAATAGTAACGCGATAATTTTCTAAAAATAGACATTTTAGTTTATCGCTTACATCAGGATCGTTGTTAATTTTATCGCCAATACTGTTAATCAACTTAATGTGCAGTTTAGCCATTGTATAGCCAGGAGCTGCTTTTCCACCAAATAGAACAGTACGTGGCACTACATCTATATCTGGATTTTCTTTGATACGGTTATACAGAGTAATGACATGTAAAGCGGCTAATACTTGACGCTTGTACTCATGAATACGCTTAATTTGGATATCAAACATTGAGTTTGGATTTATCTCTATTCCGCGCTTGTCTTTGATATATTTTGCTAGCTTTTTCTTGTTATCTAGTTTTATATCAGCGAAAGTTTTTCCAAACTTTTTGTCTTCTGCTAGTGGAATTAATTTCCTTAATTCATCAAGATTTGTTATCCAATCGTCTCCAATGTTTTTGGTAATTAACGCAGACAAATCAGGGTTACACTGCTTTAACCAGCGCCGTGGAGTAATACCATTGGTTTTGTTTGTGAAACGCTCAGGGAACATTTCGTCAAAATCACGAAACATCGATTCTTTAAGCAAACGAGAATGCAACGCTGCAACGCCATTTACTTTTTTAGAGCCTACAATTCCTAAATGTGCCATGTGTACAACGGGATCTTCTCCCTCGCTAACAATAGACATGCGGCTCATTCGGTTGGTATCATTACCATACTGTACTTTAATTTTGTCCATGAATCGACGGTTAATTTCATAGATAATATCTAAGTGACGTGGTAGTAAATTTCTTACTAAAGAAACTGGCCACTTCTCTAAAGCTTCTGGTAGCAGAGTGTGATTTGTGTAGGCTATTGAGCTTTTGGTGATGTCCCAAGCTTTTTCCCATGGCATTCCAACTTCATCCAATAAAGTCCTCATTAAATCAGGAATTGCTAAATTTGGATGCGTGTCGTTACACTGTATGGCTACTTTTTCTGGAAATTTAGTCCAATCATCGGTGCTTTTCTTAAAGCGTTTGATAATATCTTGAAGTGATGCTGATACTAAGAAGTATTCTTGCTTCAATCGTAGCTCTTGGCCTAAAAACACTTTATCGTTTGGATAAAGAACACGAGTAATATTCTGCTCAAGCTGATTGTCTTTTACCGCGTCTATATACTGACCTTGATTAAAACTTTTTAGATCTAATGCAGTATGAGATTCAGCTTTCCAAAGGCGAAGGTTATTTACAATATTGTTATCGTAACCAGGAATAGGAGTGTCGTAAGCAATAGCTTGAACTTTTCTAGTATTTTCCCATTGATAGTTTATATCACCGTTAGTTGCACCATTGTGCATTGCTTGGTTGCCATAAAACTCAACCGAATATTGTGTCTTTGGCCGAACGGTATCCCAAGGGTTTCCGTAACGCAACCATAAATCAGGTTTCTCAATCTGAAAACCATTTTCAAATTTTTGATAGAACATGCCATAATCGTAGCGCAAACCGTAGCCCATTGCTGGAATTCCCATGGTTGCCATAGAATCTAAAAAGCAAGCTGCAAGGCGACCTAGTCCACCATTTCCAAGACCTGCGTCCCATTCCTCATCTCTGATGTCTTCGTAGCTTAATCCAACATCGCTCAACGCATCGGCAACTTCTTGCTGAATGTCGAGGTTTACAACCATGTTATCGAGCAGGCGCCCAATCAAAAACTCCATTGATAGGTAGTAAACACGTTTATGGTCTTCTTCAAAATATTTTCGTTGAGTAGTAAGCCACTTGTCGTTCAAACGATCCATAATGGTAAGTACTACGCTGCGGTAATTATCCCAGCTAGTTCGTGAGCTCTCATCTTTTGCCAAAGTATGCCTAAGATGTAAAGTGATGTCTTCGCGCAGCGAATCCCGATCTAAACCTATACGTGTGTTAAATCCTGATGATTTATGTTTACTCATCTCATTGTATTTAAAATGTTCAGTTGTTGTAACTCGGTAATAGTAACTATATCGAGTTTAGACTTAATAGCCTGTTTCTTTAATGTAAACGCCCAAGTCTGGCTTAAAGCTTGGGCGAGTTAAGTTAGCTAGAAACCCGAGCTTATGAAACGAATCATACGCATGAATAGCAACAAACTCTTGTTTAAAAAGCCCAAAAACACTGGAACCGCTTCCACTCATAGAGGCATAGGATGCGCCAAATTCATAAAATTGATCCTTCACATTGCCCACTAATTCTTGGCTCGGAAAAACCACTAGCTCTAGATCATTTAATAACAGCAGTTGCCACTCTTCAATATCCTCTTCGGTAAGCACATTCCTTAAAGAAAAGTCTGGCTCTGGGTTTGGAATTACCAACTCATACGCTTCTTTTGTACTTATGTAAACGTCGGGGAAGCAAGTAACTATAAAGGTATCAGGCTGGATATCAAGCTCTTCAATTTCGGTGCCAGTGCCTGTTGCAAAACCAGGTACACCTTTAATAAAAAAGGGAACGTCTGAGCCCAATTGTTTTCCAAATTCCAACAAATTGTCTTGGCTTAAACCTAGGTTGGCAATCTTGTTCAACATTCGCAATGTTGTAGCTGCATTACTGCTTCCGCCGCCTAAGCCTGCCCCAACAGGAATGTTTTTTTGCACATGAATATGGAATCTATCTTTAAGCCCAGCTTCATTTTCTAGTAACTGCACGGCTTTAATTATAAGATTGGATTCGTCGATGGGAATATCGGGATTGCTCATTGTTAAACTATTCCTACTCGCAGGAACCACTTCAAAACGATCGGACAATTCAATAAAACAAAAGCCAGACTCAATATTGTGGTATCCATTTTCTAGCCGTTCAAGCACATTTAGGCCTAGATTAATTTTACCGTACGAATTTGAAATCCATAGTTGTTTCATAAAATAACTGAATAAAATTAAGAATTAAGAAGCTGCTCTCTATTATTTTGCAGAAACTCGATAGCCGCATCTTTATTATTGGGGATGTCTCCGTTAAGAATGGCTTCTTTAACGGTGTTTTTAATATCCCCGATAATTCTACTGGGCTTTAAATTGAACATCGCCATAATCTCCTCTCCAGAAACGGGATTTTTCCAATTTCGGATTCGATCTTTCTTTTCAACTTCTCTAATTTTCTCTTCAACAAGATCAAAATTAGCAAGAAAGCGTTCAATTTTATGTTCGTTTTTGCTAGTAATATCAGCCCTGCATAAAGTCATAAGCTCAAAAATATAATCCCCAGCCTCATAAATAAGCCGCCGGATGGCGCTATCGCTCACTTCATCCGAAACCAAAGCTATGGGACGTAAATGTAGGCGAACCATCTCGCGCACAAAGCGCATTCTGTCGTCGAGCGGTAAACCAAGCTGGCGAAAAATATCTTTGGTCCATTTTGCCCCCAAGGCATCATGCCCGTGAAAAGTCCAACCAACTCCCTCTTGATAACGTTGCGTAGGTGGCTTGGCAATGTCGTGCATAATGGCGGCCCATCTAAGCCACAAATCGCCACCAAAAGCCACCACATTATCTAGCACTTGTAGGGTATGCCAGAAATTATCTTTGTGGCGATGCCCATTTTTCTCTTTTACCCCGTGCAAATTGTGCATTTGTGGGAAAATATGTTTCAACAAACCACTTTTAAATAAATACGTAAAACCGATAGAGGGTTTGTCGGTAAGTATAATTTTATTTAGCTCATCAATAATTCGTTCTTTAGAAATAATTTCAATGCGTGGCGCCATCTCAGTAATTGCCTTAAATGTGGCTTTCTCAATTTCAAAATCTAATTGAGTGGCGAAACGGATGGCCCGCATCATACGTAATGGATCGTCGCTAAAAGTTTGCTCTGGATCTATAGGCGTACGGATAACCTTATTTTTTAAATCCTCAAGCCCATTAAATGGATCTATAAGAGCGCCATAATCATGCGAATTTAACGACCACGACATAGCATTAATGGTTAAATCGCGCCGAAGCTGATCATCCTCTAGTGTTCCATCTTCTACTAGCGGTTTACGAGAGTCCGTTCTATAGCTTTCTTTGCGCGCGCCAACAAACTCTAGCTCCAAATCGAGTGTTTTTACCTGGGCCGTTCCGAATTGCTTAAAAACTGCTAGGTGCGAGTCTTCTATAAGTTTATGCACCTCTTCTGCCAATCTAATTCCAGAGCCTACAGTAACAAAATCTATATCTGGATTGTTTTCCTTGAGCCTATCTAAATAGTAATCGCGCACATATCCACCAACTACATAGGTAGGCTGGTCAAGATTGATTGCCGCCTTGCTTATTATTTCAAAAACAGCCTTATGTGCTTCCGGTATCTTATATTCAAAATTCATTGCCCAAAGATAGGGATGTTAGAGGACGCAATCATAGCATTGTTAACGAATTTTTAGTTTTATTAAATGCTTTGAAAGCGTATTTTCTAAGGATTGAAATTTTGAGAATAACATTAAACACGGTTAAGAGTATGGGTTTACCATTAAACTGGCTTATTGCAACCAACGGAACAAAATTTGCAGGAGAGGCAGTGCAATATGCTGCTAGGTTGAGCGCGCTCACAATAAAAAAGCCAAAGATTACAATTTTAGTAGTTGCTGAAACTGAAGATAAAAAAGAAAATGCCTTTGCTATAATTGAAATGGCTAAGCTTTTATTCAGAGAGTTTAGCGATCCAACTATTCAGTCCACCTCATTAGTAAAAGTTGGTGATGCAGGGAAAACCATTGTTGATACTGCTAATGAATTGAATTGTGATCAGATTTTAATTGGCGGTGGCGACTTTGCTTGGGATGTTACTAAAGATAAAAAAAACGCCGTAAGCAACTACATTATAAGTAATTACGATGGCGTAATAACAATTTCTAAGTAAATTTATTGAACTCAACAGGTAATGGAGCCTCAAAGACCATTTCTTGTTGAGTAATTGGGTGTGTGAATTTAAACTTCGAGGCATGAAGCATTAAACGAGGGATTTCCTTTTGTTTTGTGCCATACACTATATCACCTAAAACAGGGTTTCCAATATCTGCAAAATGAACTCGGATTTGATTTTTACGGCCTGTTAACAAATCAATTTCCACAAAGCTGTATTCGTCAGTTTCCTTTAAAACTTTATATTTAGTTTTAGAGAATCTCCCTAGAGCTTCATCGCTAACAGAATATACTTTGTATGATTTATTTTCAGTTAGATAAGATGTTATTTCCCCTTCTTGATTTTGCAATCGCCCAGCTACAACAGCATTGTATATTTTTGAAAAACTCTTCCAGTTAGTTTGTAAATAATTCTTAGCCTGTTCTGTTTTCGCAAGAATGAGTACACCTGAGGTATATTGATCTAAACGATGAACCACATGGACTTTATTTCTCGATTTAGAATCGCTTTTTTTTACATATTCACTTAACAGTGCATACACTGTGAGGTCTTTTTCAGTACTTGTACTAACACTCAGTAAACCACTTGCCTTGTCTATTACTATTACATCATGATCCTCATAAAGGATAGTGAGTCCTTTTGGGTGGTATCTTTTGGGCGGCATTTTGAACTTCTTGCGATCTTGAGACATTGAAAAGGGTATATAAATACTTGAAATGTTATGAATAGAATAAATACTTACATTGGAACTTTAACTATTGAGAATTAAAGGTGATGGTAACGCTCAATATGTTTAAGTATGAATGATTTATACAAATATACAGGTTGTTCGCGTTAAAACATCAAAACTGGTATAATAAAATGTATTCGGTCACTAGATATAAAAATCAGCTCGTAAATCCTCTCATTTTAACCGTTATACTTTTAGCGTTGGGATGTAGTACTACTTCTTTTAAAGAGAGCTTACACACTACACTTGAACTAAAAGAGCTAAATGCAAAGTTTACCCTTGTTAATGGAACAAGTGAAACTCAAGTGTTGAATTTCACTTCAGGTTGCCAATATGGCTATACATTAGAGGCAAATAATGAGGTAATTCTGCATTCAGCAACCGGCTGCATTGCAGTAATGACAGACATTGTCCTAAATCCATTAGATAAAAAAGAATTTGAGTTTTCATTAAAATATAAAGGTGATTTAGCACCAGGTACTTACAAGCTTAAAGCCTATATAATTGGCAAGGATGAGCTGAGTAACGAACTAATTTTTGAAGTTGAAGAGTGATAATTCGTCAAAATTGGAATGATAAAATGTATACAAAACCTAGAATTAGAGCGCTTCCCATAATTCTCTTCGTATTAACCATTACGTTAATTGCGTTGGGATGTAGTACTTCTACATTAAAAGAAGGGTTGCACACAACGCTAGAGCTAAAAGGCCAAGCTGGAAAATTCACACTCATTAATGCAACGAGTGAAACTCAAATACTTGGCTTTAGTTCGGGGTGCCAATTTAATTACACTGTTCAAGAAATTGGTGGAGAGCTTTATGAGTGGCCGCTAATATGTACTCAAGCCACTACAAGTTTTACTTTAGCACCCCTTGAAAAGAAAGAGTTCAAATTTTCCATAAAAGACAGGGTTAATTTAAAACCCGGCACTTACAAGCTTAAAGCCTATGTAATTGGCTACGACGATCTGAACAATGAAATTGTTTTTGAAGTTGAAGAGTGATAATTCCTCAAAATTAGAATGATAAAATGTATACGAAGGCTAAAAATAGAAAACTGCTCGTAATTCCTTTCTTATTATCCATTACGTTAATTGTTTTAGGGTGTAGTACCTCTTCCTTTAAAGAAAGCTTACACACTACACTTGAGTTGAAAGAGCTGAATGCAAAGTTCACTCTTATTAATGGATCGAGCGAAACCAAAGTGTTGGATTTCACTTCTGGCTGTCAATATGGGTATACAGTAGAAACAAATGGCAAGAAAATATATGAATGGCCTTTCGCGTGTACTGATGCCCTTTCAAAGATTAGTTTAAATCCAACTGAGAAAATAGTATTTGAGTTCTCTTTAAAAGATAGAGTTGATTTAAAATCAGGTGCTTACAAACTTAAAGCCTTTATATACGAGCATAACGAGTTGAATAATGAAGTGGCTTTTGGAGTTCGATAGGTTGTGGGAAGCCATTAGATTGTTAATATAAACTTTCTCTAAAGGCGTGGCTATTAATGATAGTGAATAGAATTTGTGTCAACAGATTATTTAACAATAATTACCCTTGCTGTAATTTAGGCTAGTGTCGAAAGAGCAAAGAACCAAATAGCTAGAAAATAAGTAGTTAAAACAGTTGCCTCAGCACCTTTAAAGTTAGCTCTGAAGCGGCTTAGAGCAAGTGCCCCATCAGAAATAAGAAATAGAACCGAGCCTACAGCTATAAAACTACTACTTAGTGTGAAGCTAGCTAACCAACCTTCGCATCCAATCCACGCCATGACTGCGATTACAGAAATATACACTGCTACTGGTATTTTCAGGTTTTTTAAATGAGGTGAAAGTATGCGAAACATTACTAATCCTACGATGGCGATACTTAATAGCCACCACCATGTAATGCCAAAAGGTTGAAGTGATAAGGCTACAATTAATATAATATGTGCGGTTAAAAAACTGGCTAATCCTTCAATAAAGCGATCTTTTGGTAGCATCAAATAAACATCCCCAGCAAGAGAGAAAATCAATGCTAGAGAAATAAGCTTGGTAAATGTATTTGAAAGATCACCACCCACAAAAACTATGCTTAAAATAAGCGCAGTAGTTAAAGGCTTAAAAATATAAATGAGCTTGTCGTTTTTTAAATACTTACCAAGAATGGTTAAAAAAGCAGAAATAAAAACAGCAATGGAAATTCCCAATATAAAAGGTGTTTCGGCAAATAGAGCCAAAAACTGGCTTGATAATGTATAGTTGGGAATTTGATCTAACATGTGAGTGGCTAAAAAGATTTTAATTGTTGAATCAATCGTTCTTTTTCGGCAGTTACTTTAGCTTTTGAAGACTCTATAGCCTCTTCAATTTCAGGGTTGGCATGAGTGAGCATATCGTTGGAATGTCCAATTGCGCCGATATACCAATCTGCCCAAGTTTCTAGAATATCAATTTCAGCATCTAAATCTCCGCCAGATTGAACTTCCGCTTTGCTTAGCTCAAATTCTACGCCCAAACGATTTATGGCAGCGTTGGTCGTTTCTTCTAGCACTAAAGTTGAAGCTTGTTCTTGATCTCCTGTAAGTAAGAGTGCACTAACCAAGGCTCCTGTACCCACATTTTTGAGTGTGGTTTTAGAAACTTTATCGATTCGATCGTTATCGGTATGGTAAAATTGATCGGTGAAATGCCAAAGTAGTAAACCCGGAATATTACTTCTTAAAAAAGGAACGTGATCGCTTCCACCTTCGAATGGGTTCACTTTTACCACCCAATTTTTTGCAGCACCTTGCTCCAAAAATCTATTCAAAATAAAATCATTGAAATAATGGGGTGTCAATTGATCTTTGGTAAGCGGACGTCCTCCCCACTCTGAATGTTTTTCTTCCCCACGTGTCCAGATTGCAGCGGGATCGGGCATTTTTTCAATTAGAAAGGTTCCGCCAGTTTTCTCAGTGTCTTCGCCCACCATATCTAAACTTACGCCCCATTTTATAGTTTTGGCTCGTTCTTCATCTTCAACTATAAAACGATTGGTGGAAATAATTTCATCGCCAAACAAAAAGGTAATGGTTCGCTCTGGATTAATCTTTCCAGCCTTTAAAAGTCGTGCGCTAGTGCTAGCAACTTCTGCGAGTGCTCCTACTCCAGAGGCATTATCGTTGGCGCCGGGCTCTTGAATGTGCGCACTAAACACAAATCTATCATCAGGATAAACACTCCCTTTTAATTCAGCTACAATGGTTAACTCTTCTGATTCAAAAATATCAGTGTCTAAATTTACTTTTATGCGATTATTGCCCGCTTCTAAAGCTTCGGTTAGTTTATTTTTAGCGGCATAAGAAAGTAAAAGTCCCCAACTTTGTTTCTTTTCATCTAAAGTAATACTAGAAAACTGAATGGATGTTTGATTGATTTCTGGCTGAGTGTACGAAGGCATTCTATATGCTAGCACGCCTGCGGCACCACGTTTTAAAACAGCTTCTGAAAATAAATGTCTTACCGAGGTTTCTGCAAAAACTACTTTCCCTTTAACATCAGTCTCAAAATTCAGTTCTCTACCATCTCCAGTAATATGTACTACTTCAAATTCTTTGGCACCTTGAGTGCTGTATGAATTTATGGCAATCATATTCCGGTTTGTCTCAAAGTTGAGTAGCTCCGCGCCCGAAGCTAAAGAAAGGCTACCACTTACTGGCTGCCATGTGGGTTTGGAAAGTGGACGGTGCTCGATACGATAAGTAAGACGATCGGTAGCAGTTGCCTCAGATTCTTCAACAAAACCTTCATTTTTCAAAATGTTTTCCACAAAATAAATGCTATTGTCGAACCCATCATTACCTACTACACGGAAAAATTGCTCTACATAGGCAACTGTTTCATAAGCTTTTTGTCCATCAAATTCGGCATCTACCATTTCATAATAGGGAGCCACTGTTGGATGATGTACAGAGATTGTTTTTGGATTTGAACAAGCAAGAAAAAGGAAAATGCTCAACAGTGATAAAACAGAGTGCTTGAAATTCATATCAATTCTATAAATAAAAGATTAATGATGGTTCCGCAATGTAGTAAAATTAAAGTACTGTGAGTAAGAAATTAGTTAGTCAAAAATACCCCTCAAAAATTTTCTTAGAAACAATGCTGTACCTTATAAAGATATCAAAGTGATAGAGTAGTAGGCTTATAATTGGGTACTACTATTGGCGTTAAGGGCGATTCTAATCTGTCTAATATTATTACCTAAAAGGCAGTGCCCGACCGCAGGGAGGTTAGAGCTATACCCAAAAAGCCCTGTCATCTTGAACAAGACGACCGACAGGGAGTCGCCGTGATGGATCTCGTTAATTCGTCTTGGAATCCCGAACAAGGATGCATTGTTGGTGTCAAGGACGAGTACGTTATGTTGAATGAACCCGAAAATTATAAACACACTAATTCTCAATTATTTCCAGTTTCGAATTCTTTATATTTGGGCGAATCTAGAATCGAGTTTTACAATGAACGACTACCTCCACAAAATAATCACCGAATCTTTACAGCAGTTTGAATTAGAAGAATTTCCAGACATTCAGACTGAGGCCCCTAAAGTTGCCAGTCACGGCGATGCATCCACTAACATTGCAATGATGCTAGCCAAGCCTCTTCGCGGTAATCCTAGAGCCATAGCGCAGCAAATAGTAGATGGATTGAAGTATGATGCCAAAAAAATTGCTGCTGTTGAAATTGCAGGTCCTGGATTTATCAACTTTCGTTATTCAGAAGATTATTTATTCGACGAACTAGCTTCTATTATTGAAGGTGGAGCCGATTATGGTAAAACCACTTCACTATCAGGGAAGAAAATATTAATCGAGTTTGTGAGCGCAAATCCAACGGGTCCACTAACGGTTGGGCATGGAAGAAATGCGGTTTTGGGAGATACTGTTGCTCGTTTGCTAGAATGGACTGGAGCTGAAGTCGATAGAGAATATTATTTTAATGATGCTGGTCGCCAAATGCGCGTTTTGGGTCAAAGTGTTCAAGCCCGTTATTTAGAGCAACTTGGAAAAGCGTTTGCCTTCCCCGAAGGTGGTTACGAAGGGGAGTATATCAAGGATATAGCAGCTGAACTCATCTCCGAAAAAGGCGAAAAACTCGCTGAAACGGATGATTGGGTTCCTTTTAAAGAAAAAGCTAAAGATGCCATTTTCTCTGATATCAGCACGACGTTAGAGCGTATGGATATCAATATGGATTCCTTTTTTAACGAGCATAGCTTGTATGAAGACGGCTCCATTGATAATGTGGTTGCAAAACTCCGTGAGTTGGATTTAGCTTACGATGAGGATGGGGCTACTTGGTTTAGAACTACAAAATTTGGTAAAGAAGTTGATACTGTTCTTATAAAAAGTACGGGTGAGCCAACTTATCGCTTGCCTGATATTGCTTACCACGTAAATAAGCTTGAGCGTGGCTATGATTTGTGTGTAGATGTTTTTGGTGCCGATCATATTGCAACCTATCCCGATGTGCTTTCTGGTTTAGAAGCATTGGATTACGATACAAGCAAGGTTGATGTGATTGTATACCAATTTGTAACTATTGTCCAAGATGGGCAACCTTACAAGATGAGCACTCGTAAAGCCAATTTTGTAACATTAAATGAGCTTATGGATGAAGTTGGCGCCGATATTACGCGTTTCTTTTTCTTGATGCGTTCGCCCAACACCCACTTAGAGTTTGATATTACCCACGCCAAAGAAGCGGGCGAGAAAAATCCCGTATTCTATTTGCAATATGCACATGCTCGCATTGCAAGCATTCTACGCAAAGCGGATGAAGTGTATGCTTTTGGTACCGATAGTTCTGCTAACTTAGAGCTTCTTACACATAAAGCAGAAATCGCGCTCATCAAAACGATGCTTAAGCTGCCAGACATAATTGCCAATGCTGCTGAAGTGAAGGAGCCGCATCGCTTAATCAATTATCTAAATGATGTGGCATCGGCATTTACCAGTTTTTATCACGATTGCCGAATTGTAGGTGTAGATGAAGAGCTTGCCAAAGCAAGAATTGAACTTTCTAAAGCAACTGCTCAAATTCTGAGAAATGGCTTAACCATTTTAGGTATTTCTGCTCCAGATAGGATGTAGGTTTTTAGGTTCTGGTTATTTGATAATCGTCATCGCCCGAATTTCTGTAAAATCATCTGTTTGTAGGCGGTAGTAATATACTCCGCTTGCAAGATGAGCCGCATTAAACTCTACTGTGTGATATCCTTTTTGTCTAATTTCGTTCATTAAAACTGCTACCTCCTGCCCCAAACTATTATAGATAGCTAATTTTACTTGTGTGTTTTTTGGGATACTCAAATAGAACGTAGTAGTGGGATTAAAAGGATTGGGATAATTTTGGCTCAAGGAATAGGAAAGCGGGAGTTCATTTTCAGTTTCAACAAGAGTTCCTCTATTTACCGTGATTTTAAATCGAGTTGAGGAATTAGATTCTAATGAATGATAGAAGTTATGGTTTTTATGTTTGTTCATATTTAATCGGATGCCTGTTTCTAAATCTATCAACACTAACTCCCACGCTTCTGGAAATGAATTAAAAGTCTCCCACTTCAATTCATAGCTCCCCGATTTATCCACATCAATAACCAATGGAATCTCGTCTGTTTCTACTTCTGATGCCCTTCCTTCAAACACATTCTTGCTACCATAGTCATTTAAAAATGAAATATTATTTTCAGCATTATTTAAGGAAGAAATTCTAGTTACATCTGAACGGTCTTTTCCGGAATGAGCCTCTGCATTAAAAACTAGGCGTGCCTGATTATCTAGTACACCGCCGGTGCTATTTTTAAGCTCGAACTTTAGATAGGGTGTGGAAGAGCTTGTGAGTTGCTTACCATATTTGGTTGGCGTTTCAGTTACTTTTTGGTTCTGACGAAATCGAAGATGAGCACCTTCATTTGTAGCTTGCACGAAAAAGCCCTGCATGGGCGCAATATATCTTCCAGCATCGCCCATTCCGTCAAACTGGTTGTAATATTTGAAGCCATAAGTTCCATTTCCTTCTGTTGCAATTTCAGGACTCCAAACAGCAAAGCTTGTTCCCAGATTACTACTCGCAGTCACAATTTCATGCCAATCGAGTGTGCCAGCAAAAGGATTTCCCACTAAAGAATAGCTGAGTGAATCGTGCATACCTCGGTATAAATTTAGAATTACAGAATCCGCTTCATTACCTTTCATTTCTAAACTTGCCGGTAAAATCCGCTTCCCTTCTACATCCTTTTCAAACATATAAAACAAGTACCCTTCCCCTAAAGTAAAAACGGAATCAGCACCGTAATAGCCCACATAAGTTTGATTTTCGGGAGTAAATTTCCACAAACTTGAACTCGGTTCACTAACAATATGAGTTGCCCATTCGCCACCTTGAGTGAAAAAAGCGTTATTCAAGCTATTAAATAAGGCGTTTTCTACAGGAGAAGATATGAATCGCCACCCAGAGTTTGGATGAGTATATAATCTAGAATAAGTAAACGCTCCATTGAGAGTGCCATTCCCCTTTTCATAAATGGCGGTATTATTTTGATCAGAAATGAGCTTTAAATTCCCCGCATTAATATCTAAAACTCCCGACTGGGTAGTTATTTTTTTGAATATAGAAAGCGAATCTGAAAGCGGTATCGTTTTAGAGTTAACGTCAATTAGCAGGGTTCCTAGTTCTTGTTTCCCAGCTTTAAAACGAAGACTATCTGTGGAATCATCCCAATCTAAAATCTTTAGGGTGGAAGTGGAATCCCCAGAAAAACCAATGCCTCCAGATTTATATTGAACACTGCCATGCAATTCTAATGTTTGATTATTCAAATCGAGATTGGAAGATGTGCCTTCAAAAGAAATACTACGAACCGTTGCATCTGTATTTAGATTAATTTCATGTTTTATAATGACTCGGTGTTGGCTTGTTGATGGAACAATATTCCCCACCCAAATATTTGTATCGCTCCAATTTCCATTATTTTGGGTTATGAATTGAATTTCTGGCTCTGCCGCTCCTACTAAAATAGAAACGCGTTGACTACCAGATTGCAGCGTGTTTTTGTGTGAAATTGTTAAAGTGTAGGTGCCAGACTCAGCGTTTTCAATAAAAATCTGTTCAATATTATCTACATTATTATCGCCTTTTGTTGCAAGCACTGAGGGATTATTCCTGTCTAACTTCCAAGGTAAATGTACAATAGAAGTGGGGTCTGAAATTTGAAGGTCTAAATCATTTACTAAAATAATATCGGTTGGATCGTCTCCATTTACTGGTGGATTTCCTTTTGGGTCTGTCCATGCAATGGTAGCAATAAGTGGCTGGTTTGAAGTGTGTATAAAATTGAACTGGATACTTTCTGAGTCGGAAAGAGTAGTATCTTTTAAAATTACATTCCCAGCACTTGTATTATTTGCTGAAATAAAACGCACAGCACGTTCTGTATTTAATAAACCCCAGCCTGTTTTATAATCAGGTCCAGCAGCTCCAACATCATCGGCTGTTTGTGCAAGAAGAGCCCGTATGGAAGCAGAACTAAGGGTATCTGCATTTAAATTCTGATAGTGCTCGCGTATTAAAGCTATAGAACCAGCCACAATCCCGGTTGCAGCAGATGTACCGCCAGCGTTCGCATAAGCCGAATTAGAGGAGGAAGTAGAAGTGTATATATTTGATGCCGGCGCCACAATATCAGGTTTGATTCTTCCATCATCAGTTGGTCCAAATCCAGAACCAGCAATAGGTTGTATGGTAGCTAAATTTTGAAAATCATTGGTTGAACTTTCAACTCCACCTACTACTAGAATATTTTTTGCTAAGGATGTCGAATTGATACTTTCATATCCATCAGTGCCACCATTTAGTTGCCTCACGCTTGTTACATCTTCCACACAAGTACTGCCAACTGGTTTCCAATGTTTGGTGGGTTGTGAACTTGGTCCAACCCCTCGTTGATTTCCAGCCGCTTTAACTACGGTATAATTTGGTGCTAGATAAGCTATAGCATCTAACTTATGTGCAAGCGAATCATAATATCCAAACTGATAGGCTTTTGTGTTGTTCTCCGACTCAAGCGAATACCAAGTCCATCCTGATCCACAAAGAGAACTATTGTTTGTCCAACCAGCAATTTCGGAATATGGATGTGCCGATGTTGTTAAACCATCCGCCACCGCGAGGGCCATTTCAGCGAGATCATCATCCCAGTTATATGCCTCAACACTAGATTGATTTGCCATGCCATGTGCTTGAGAAGCGATGCCTGTGGAGGTCATAATACCAACCATTTGAGTAGCATGAGCATTTACTGAGCTAGGCTCCGTATCCAGAAAACTTACTCTTCCTGAATACTCTTGGTGAGTTAACAATGGGGAATCCGAATCCCAGAATCCAATAATCTGATTATTTCCAGAAAGATTTAAACCAGCATTTCCGCCACTCCAAACTAAGTCACTTTTAACCGATTGTGCTGCTTCAAGGCTTGCAGATTGATAAACGATTGGCAGCCTTTTATCAAAATTGATGAGTACTTTAGATTTTTGTTTCTGCTGTTTTGCAAAATTAATAAGCGCTTCTCTATCAAAATTTTGAGCATATAATGTTGTTTCACTAGCTGGAAAAACCGTGACTAATAAAAATACCCCAAAAAATATAATGAACTGACTAAAACGCATAAGATTTTGTTAATGCGCCGTATAATAACTTTTAAGTTGCTCAGATAAAACTAAACGGGGGTCAATTTTGTGAAGCAAACAATTCCACGAACTAATTGTTTCTGCACTTTAAAGCCAGCTTGTTTAAAAAGGTCGTTACTTTCGTTCAATGTCCAAAATTTGATACCTCCAATTCCAACTGACTCTTGTAGCATTCGGCCAACCCAAGCATCCGATTTTATGAGGTGCATCATAAATACAACGCCATCGTTTTTTATAACTCGTCGAGCTTCATACAGAACCCTCAATTCTTCGGTTAGTTCATTTAAAGTGCCTCCCATAACAATACCATCAAAGGTTTCGCTAAAGAAAGGAAGTTTTCTTCCATCGGCACGCAAAAAGAACATATCCGTTTCGTCTTCTTCTGCCTTTAGGCGAGCTTCGTCCAGCATCTGGGATGAGAAATCGAGGGCTACAATATGTGCTTTATCTTGAGCCGCTTTTAAAGCCCTAGCATATAACGCGGTTGAACACCCAAGATCTAAGTACAAACCATCTGGCTTTGGTTCTGTCCAATCAATAAGTAGTTCATGCTCTTTTTCGGTAGGGAAATCTTCGCCAGAGAGAAGTGATAGTGAGCGCTTTCGCCAAACATTCTCATATAATGAAGCGGTAAGTTTCCAGTGATTAGTACTTTGAGCTATACTAGTAAAACGAGGGCTTTTACCAAGTATATCTATAATGTTATTTTTAACCGTGTATTCATCACCTTTTGAAGAACAAATTGTTCCATTGAAAGGAATGGCTAAATTAGAAACCTCTTTGGGCACCTGAATGGCTGCACGCTCATGTTGGGGGGATCTTAATTCTAAATTCATAGAAATAGAAATGGGGTTTTTAGGGGAATTCCATTAAACCTTACGGCTTTAATACGCCAGAGTTACACGCCTATTTTTGTAGGACTAAGGAAATCTGTGCGCCTTTATGAACACTTAATAGCTCAGCAGCATTTCCTTTATTAATGCCAATTTCTAGCATGCCAGAACTACCAATAAATACGGCAGGGTCTCCTTCTTCAACATCTCCAAAAGTATTAACGATATCGTTAACTACCGTAGTGCCCACATATACTTTTACCTTACGATCACCCACATATTCTCTAATTAGAGATTCGGTGATATTGGTAATTAAGTTTCCAAAGCGGTCGATGTGCAACACCCAACCTTGTAAACCATCTTTATCGCCAATAGGAACGGCCCAGTGATATACCACCATTTCTTCAATTGGGTCACCCATTTCTTGCATAGGCACACCATTACTTAAGTGTGCAGCAACAGGACCAAAAATATCACGGCCATCAAAAGTATTTCCTCTACTTTTTCTCCAATATTTAGGCTTATTGAGTTTTACAGCTTCGTATTTGTATTGATCGTAAAGCAACGAAAAGATTCCATTGTCGGGGCCAACAAAATAATGCCCATTCATCTTTACAATTACTGGATGCCGCTTGGTGCCAACACCAGGATCTACAACCACAAGGTGAATGGAGCCTTTAGGATACATAAAGGCAACATTACGGATAACCCAAGCCCCCGCCATTATATCCTGTGGCGGAATCTCGTGAGAAATATCAACCAGCCTAGCTTCTGGCTCCACTTCTAGCACTGCTGCTTTCATGGCACTCACATAATGGTCTTGTAATCCAAAATCAGAAGTTAGAGTGATTATTTTGCTCATTAAGAATAATTATTCAACATAACTGGCATTACTACCATCAATATGTCTTCACTTTCATCTTTTTGTGATGGGCGTACTATGCCTGCTCTATTTGGAGTAGAAAATTCGAAACTCACATCAGTGTCATCAATATTACTAAGTACATCGCCTAGATATTTTGCATTAAAACCAATCTCTAGAGAATCGTGGCTATATTCACAATCAATCACTTCTTTAGCTTCGCTACTCATGTCTAAATCTTCGGCGCGAATGGTAAGCTTATCGGTAGATAACTGTAAGCGAATTTGGCGTGTTGTTGAGCTTGAGAAAATAGAAACACGGCGAACTGTAGATAACATCTGGTCTTTAGAAATAACTAAGAATTTGTCGTTATCACGTGGAATTACTGAATCGTAATTTGGATACTGCTCGTTAATTAGGCGTGTAATAACAATTGTGTTTCCATTCTTGAAACGGGCATGATCTTTAGTTACGGTAATTTGGCTCATCTCAGAATGTGCCGTTTTTTGGATAAGATTTAGTGCTTTATCGGGCACAATAAATTCTATATCGCTAGAACCTTTAATTTCACGATTGGTATATTCTACTAAACGATAGCCATCAGTTGCTACAAATTTACTTTCTTCTGTACCAATTTTGAAATAAACACCCATCATTGCTGGGCGCAAATCATCGCTAGAAACAGCAAACAAGGTTTTGTGAATAGCATTATTTATGACTTCGGTAGGAGCATTAATTTCCACTCCCTCTTCAAGGTTTGGAACTTCTGGAAACTCATCGGCATCGTCGCCAACAAGCTTATAAGATCCACTATCGGTACGGAAATTTATATTTTTACGTTCATCAACCTTAAAAAATACAGGTATATTTGCCAGTTGGCGAAGAGTCTCGAGTAAGCGTCGAGCTGGAATAGCAACCGCTCCTTCTTCTTCAATGTCAGCTTCGATGTACTCTATAATTGAAATCTCGAGATCTGTAGCTGTTAATTTTAGTTTCCCATCCTCACTTTCAAATAGAATTGTTTCGAGAATAGGCAATGTTGCTTTTGAGGGTACTGCGCCAATAACCGCAGAAAGACCTTTGTTGAGTTCGTTACTTGATACTGAAAATTTCATGGAATGCTAAAATTGAGTTGGTTAGGACATATTTAACCAAATAGTTGCCCTTTCATAAACGTGTGCTTATACTAAGAAATAGTTATTCCCTCTGCAACAATTGGCAGTGCGAAATTCATTTCAATAAGACCCTTACAATATCGTTAAAGCGCTACTATAAAACCTGTTATAATTATTGATCTCGATGGATAAGTTTTTCAAAGCGCTATTCCTATTATTATTACTACCATTTGTTGCTCAAGCACAGTCTGCTTTGTCTAAATATGGCAATGATTTTTTGAGTACCGGTGCTGGTGCGCGTGCCTTGGGCATGGGTAGCGCCTATGTTGCCCACACTAATGACGTTACTTCTGCATACTGGAACGTAGCAGGCCTTTCAGCCGTCTCAGATATTGAGGTTATGTATATGCATTCTGAACGTTTTGGCGGAATTGTAGGCTACGATTATGGCGCCGTGGCATTGCCATTATCCTCTAAAAATAGCGTTTTTTCAATTAGCTTTTTTAGGCAAGGCGTAGATAATATTGCAAACACTTTAAATGCGTGGGATAAAGATCGCAACGCGCCCAAAGAAAATCCTGAAGCCTATATAACACGTTTTAGTGCGGCTGATATGGCGGTCTTTTTCTCCTTTGCCACTCAACGTAGCGAAATGCTTTCTTATGGAGCTACTGCCAAAATTATAAATCAACGGCTAGGACCTTTTGCCAATGCGTGGGGCTATAGTTTAGATATAGGCGCTCAGTTTAAAACCGATTTTGCCAATTTTGGAATCTCTTTAAGGAATATTACTACCCTTCAAAAAATGTGGGATGTAAATGAAAATGAGTTTGAAGGTTTTCAGGAAGTTTTTGGGGATTCAATCCCAAGTGGACAAAATGAATATGTGTTGCCTTCTGTAAGTTTAGGTGCTTCAAAAGAATTTTCATTCAACGATTTTAAATTAATAACCGCGTTAGATACCGAATTGCTTTTTGAAAATCGGCGTGCTTATTACTTAAACGTGGGCTCTATGAGTTTAGAGCCACATGTAGGTGCAGAGCTTTCGTATAAAGATTTAATCAGCTTTAGAACGGGTGTCACTGATTTTGTGACCGACCCAGTAAGTGGGTTTTCAGTTTCGCCAACACTTGGGCTTGGCCTTCAGCTTAAAAGCTTTAATTTAGATTATGGCTTTGCAAGTTTCGCCGGTTCCACAAGCACGCTTGGTTTCACGCATCGAATTTCTTTGCGATATATGATTAATTCTCGACTTTAAGATTCTCTCTTTAATAATGCAAAGCAGAACAATTAGGTATTCATTTTGCGCATAATTCTTCTCGGACCTACTGCATCTGGTAAAACAGAACTCTCACTGCAAATTGCTGAAGAGCTAGGTATTCCAATTATTTCGGTCGATTCACGCCAATGCTATAAACATGTAAATATAGGAACTGCAAAACCTAGTGAACAAGAGCTGCAACGTGTAAAGCATTACAATATCTCTAATCTTGAACTAGATGAACCCGATTCTGTACAAGCATTTGCAAACCGTGCAAAACTTTGGGAAAATGAAATTCTAAAAGATCACAAGCATTCCTTTTTTGTAGGGGGAAGTACTCTACACCTTCAGAGTTTAATTCGACCTATGGATGATATGCCCTCCGCAAACGAAGAGAACCAACACGCTCTTTCCACAGAAATTGATGAGCAGGGTATTGAGCCCTTGTACAATCGTTTAGTTGAAGTGGACCCAGCTTATATTAAGACTATGGATGGGATGAATCGCCAAAGAATTATTCGAGCGCTTGATGTATGGATGCAAACGGGTAAGCCATTCAGCTCATTTCATGTAAATAAAGAATTTGAGCTTCCTGCAAATACCTTGGTTTTTGGGTTGCACCGAGAACGCCAAAATTTATATGACCGAATTAATGCCCGTGTTGATATTATGATTTCAGATGGTTTAATTGAGGAGACAAAAGCCATATTAGAGTATGGATATTCAAAAGAATTACAGCCTTTAAATGCAGTGGGTTATAGAGAAATTATTTCATTTTTAGAGGGAGAAATGTCTAAAGAGGCCGCCATTGAAAAGATAAAAACTCTGTCGCGCCGTTATGCGAAACGCCAATTAACTTGGTTCAAAAGGTGGGATTTTATTGAATGGTTACCAGCACAAACAAAAAAAGTTGATGAACTTAAAGAAATTTTGCTTTCCCGTTTAGCAGCTAAGTAGGATAAGCAGTAACTTTGGGCTTCACTTAAAAATCTCGTATTCATGTACAAAGCAAAAATTCACGTTACTCTTCGCCCATCTATCCTAGATCCAAAGGGCAAGGCGACCCACCAAGCCTTACAAAGTCTTGGGCTAAATGAAGTGCAACAAGTTCGCATTGGTAAGTTTATCGAATTAGATATTGACGCATCCAATAAAGAAGAAGCAAAAAAAATAGCGGAAGAATCATGCGCTAAATTGCTAGTTAATGAAGTAATGGAAGATTTCGAAATATTTTTTGAAGAATAATGCAATCTAAAGCTCAATATACAAGTGCCATGTTACCATACGCAGGGACAAAAGAGCTTACCAAAACTGACGTTAAAGTAGAAGAAAGTATAGATACACCTTGGCGGGTATTATTGTTTGATGATGACATTCACACTTTTGATGAAGTTATTGAACAAATAATGAAAGCCACTGGTTGTAGTTACAACCGCGCTCAGGAGCTTACCCTACAAGTACATAACGAGGGTAAAGCAATAGTTTATGAAGGCGACTTTGTAGAGTGCCTTAAAATTGACAGTGTACTTAAAGAAATTCAACTCGTTACAGAAATAAGAGGATAAATTGGCAACATTCGGAATAATTACCTTCCCAGGCTCTAACTGCGACCACGATGCTTACCATGCATTAAAACATGTTATGAATTGTGAGGTTAAATTTCTTTGGCATAAAGAAACAGACCTTTCAGGAATTGACTTTTTAATTTTACCTGGCGGTTACTCCTATGGCGACTACCTACGTACTGGCGCTATTGCTCAGTTTTCACCCATTATGCAAGAAGTTAGAAAATTTGCGGATAAAGGTGGGCCAATTCTAGGCATCTGTAATGGATTTCAGATTTTATTGGAGGCGCGATTAATTCCTGGTGCAATGTTGCATAATAAAGATTTACGCCACGTCTGCAAAGATATTTATATGAGGTGTGAAACTACAGACACACTCTTTACTTCATCATTACAAAAAAATCAGATTTTTAAAATCCCGGTTTCGCATGGCGAAGGAAATTATCACATTGGCGAAGATGGGCTTAAATTACTTCAAGATAACGACCAGATTGCATTCCGTTACTGCGATGCATCAGGCGAACTTACAGATGAAGCAAATTTTAACGGCTCACTCAGTCATATTGCGGGTGTACTAAATGAAAACAAAAATATTCTTGGAATGATGCCACACCCAGAACGTGCCATGGAAGAGCTTCTAGGCTCAGTTGATGGGAAAGCTATATTCGAATCTATACTAAATTCCTTGTCGGTTGCATAAGTTTTAGTACATTAGGTACAAATGGATAGTAACCAAAACACATCATTAACGTTACATAGCAAAGGGTTAGTTAAACGGTATAGAAAACGCACCGTTGTTAACGACGTGTCTATTAACGTAAAACAGGGTGAAATTGTAGGCTTACTTGGACCTAATGGTGCTGGCAAAACCACTACTTTTTATATGGTAGTTGGGCTTATAAAACCAAACTCAGGATCTGTTTTCTTAGATGATAAAAACATCACCCAAAAAGCCATGTACCAACGTGCTAGAATGGGAATTGGTTATCTGGCCCAAGAAGCTAGCATATTTAGAAACCTAACAGTACGCCAAAACCTTGAGTCTGTACTTCAATTCTTTTCATTTTCTAAGCAAGAAATTAAAGAGCGCACCGATAAGTTGATTGAGGAATTTGGGCTTCACAAAGTGGTGAACAACAAAGGACATAATCTTTCTGGTGGCGAACGTCGCCGAACTGAAATAGCTCGTGCATTAGTAACAAGACCTAATTTTATTCTTCTAGATGAGCCCTTTGCGGGCGTTGACCCTATTGCTGTTGAAGATATTCAAGAAATTGTCTCCAAACTACGCCATCAAAATATTGGTATTTTAATTACCGACCATAACGTGCATGAAACTTTAGCCATTACTGACCGAGCATATCTTATGTTTGAAGGTAAAATTTTGATGGAAGGCTCTGCAGATACCTTGGCTGATGACGAAAACGCACGCAGGCTATATTTTGGAGAGCAATTTAAACTAGATCGATATTCAAATACATAACTTTATATTAATACCATGAAAGAAATAACTGTACAAGAACTGAAAGAAAAAAGAGACGCTGGAGATGAGTTTGTGCTGATCGACGTTCGTGAGCAGTTCGAATATTTAGTTTCTAACTTAGAAGGCGAACACATTGCTTTAGGTGACCTCGAAACTAGTTTAAATCAGCTAGAGCGTTATAAAGACACTGAAGTTATTATGATGTGTCGCTCGGGTGGACGTAGTGCAAACGCATGTAGCTTTTTAGAAAGACATGGCTTTACAAATGTTGCAAACCTAAAAGGTGGTATTACTGCTTGGTCTAAGGAAATTGACCCGAGTATTCCTGTAGCTTAATAGCTTTAAACTTAGTTCACCCTTACAATAGAGCAAATTAAATTAGTTTGCATCAATACTGAGTACTCTCAGCTAGAAATAATAAACTCTCGCATCTGTTTATAACGGAAGCAAGAGTTTATCAGTAATTTATTTTAAAGAAGTTCTAATTAAACAGAAGCTGCTATCTGATTCAAAAGCTCTTCGTTACTATCCGTATTCTGTAGTACTTTTAGAAGGCCTAGCATCGATTCTCTTGGGGATTTCTTTAACAAATAACGGCGCACCATATTTCTCTCTTCTAGAGAATCAGTAATGAACTTCTCTTCATTTCTAGTGCCAGAAGCGGTAATATTTATAGCAGGATATATTCGATCGTTAGCTAGCTCTCTATCTAAAACAAGCTCCATATTACCAGTTCCTTTGAACTCTTCAAAAATCAAGTCATCCATCCTAGAGTTTGTTTCAACTAAACAGGTCGCAATAATAGTTAACGAGCCACCACCTTCAATTTTACGTGCTGAGCCAAATATCTTTTTAGGAATCTCTAGTGCCCGGATATCTAATCCCCCAGAAAGTGTACGACCGCTTGTTGTCTGAACTGCATTATAGGCGCGACTTAGTCGCGTAAGAGAGTCAATAAGCAGTACAGCGTCCTCACCCATCTCAGCCTTCCTCTTAGCGTAACCCAAAGCAAGTTCAGTGATCCTTATATGGCTTTGTGTTTTTCGGTCGTTAGAAGACGCAAACACCTCAGCTTTACTTGAGCGAATGAAGTCAGTTACTTCCTCTGGGCGCTCATCAACTAAGAGTATACTTAAATGAATATCTGGATGGCTTTCTGTAATGCTATTTGCAATTTGTTTTAACATTACGGTTTTACCTGTACGTGGTGGCGCAACAATCAGTGCTCGCTGTCCTTTACCCACTGGGGCTACTAAATCAATAACACGCATCTCAATATTATCAGCCCTATCACCCAATCTTATCCATTCTGTTGGCATTATTGGTATTTGGCGTTCGAATCTACTGGCTTTTGTCCATGCCTCAACGGGCTTTCTATTTATACGGTCGATATTAAAAACATGTTTATTACCCCGTTTATCTTCCTCGAACTCACCTTCCAAAATTAATCCAGGTCGTAAATCTAATTCTTTAACTTCTTCTGGTTTTAAGAATGGGTCTTGTGGACTAAAACTAAATTCATAATCTAGTTTTCTTATAAAACCCCAGCCATTGGTGTTAATTTCTAAAACACCTGCATATCGCCCTGCCAAGCCGAGGTTTTCTTTCCAATAAAATTTTGGAATAAAAACGTTACCGCTCGTTTTTTTGCGTTTATTAGGATTGGTTTTGTTCTTGTTACGGTTTTTATAGTTTTTTCTATTCCGTGCCATTTAATACTTATAAAATGAAAATTACCCGTTCTCCAGTTATTGGGAAATCGATTTCAGTAAATTTTAGAAAGATCGAAGGAGAGCGTGGGGGAAAAAATACGGTGTGGGTTAGTTCCCACACCGCAATCTAATTCAGAAGATGAGAAAAGATACAAATGTTTTTAATGATTGCAAATTAACGAACAGTAGTAGTTTCGTTAATAATGCTATAGCATGGCATTAATGAGCCATCAACTTTAACCTTTTCACCATCTTTATAATTTAATCTTAAGAAACGATCTTCTGCAGTTGGTGTAACCGCTTGGTAGGTAGCTAATTGGCTGTTTACTGTGTTAGCAACCGAAGGGTCTTTAGCTTTAGCTAAGTTTAAGTAATCTATAACTACCCAATACACAACTCTATCTTTAGCTTCCATTTGTCTATCTTCGGTACACTTAGAAACTACTGCACCATAAATTCGTGCCATTTCAATATATGCTCTACCTGAGTTAGGATTAATTTTAATCGCATTTTGAGCAAATCCTTTTGCTTCTCTTAGCTGGCCTAAGCTTATACTTACGTCAGATAGACTCAAATAAATATTCAATTTATCATCATCCGATGGTGCTAAATTTAAAGCTTCTCTATAGAATTTCGCTGCATCAGCATATCTAGCGTTACTCTTTTCAATGTTACCTAAGCTTGATGCGCTTTCAAATGTTGGATCTAGTTTATGTATAACATGGCTTATTCTAGCTAGGTTACGCACGTCGTCAACTCTTTTGTAAGCAGCTAGACAAGCATTCAATATCTCAAGGTTATTAGGATCAGAAGCTAAGCCACCTTCACCTTCGCCCGAGCAATTAAAATGTGCAATTTGCTCTTCAGGCGAGCCTAAAATATCAACCTGTTTTTTATTTATGTATTCCACTAAATCGCCAGTAGCATGAGGTAGTGCTTTATCAATAACATTTTGTGCTGCTTCTTTTTCACCCTTAGATACTAAATCATCAAGCGTAACTTTTAAATAGTAACCGCTTGCAAGCTTTGTAGCTCTTTTAGGATCTAAACCAAACATAGTATGGAACTCAGCATAAGCTTTAGAAAGTCCACCGTCTATTAAGCTATAATTCTCTAGATAAAATCGACCTTTTTGTTGGTGAATATCAAAAGCTTCGCTTTCATCAGTACCAAATAATTCCATTTTATCATCAAATAAAGTCAAGGCAGTATCAATATACGCCGCTTTAATAGAGGGATCATTTTCGCCTTCAGCAAGTGCTTGGTATATTTTTACGAACTTATCATACTGAACTGCAAGATTGAAACTATCGTAAGCTTCTATGGTAAGTGGTTTTGCACATATCATCCATCGCGCATAATTAAGTGCAAATTCATAGTCTTTGCCTCTATAATTAGACTGGAAGATTGAATACGCTTCAAGTGGACTCAAACCTAATGGTGGTTCTGGGTTACACTCGGTTTGCGCATTTGCTATGCTAGTACTAACAAGCAGTAAACCTAAGATTACTAGTATTTTTTTCATTATCTCATAAATGTTATTAGTGTCTTGTTATATAACACCGTAGTTAGGGGAATTATTACTGTAGAAATTAATTTAGTTTTTGCCTATGGAACATAAGTTCAGTTAAATTAATAGATAAGCCGATTGACCAAACTTTTTCTTTAACTAGATTTTGAGCTTCTGTACCTCGTATTCCATACTGAATACTTATGTCGAATGAAGATCTTGATGCCCTTGGCGCCTTTACTCCAATACCTGTCGAAAACCATAGAGTGCTAATATCTTCATTGGCTACTTGTAAGTGGCCTTCGTCGTAAGATATACCAGCACTGTATTTAAATTTCGAGAAAAATGCTTCATTACCCTTTCTATATGGGTGAAACTGTGCTCCAAAGCCAACCATTAATCGGTCTTTAAAGCTGTTTTGTTGATTTAGATCTAAAGCATACTCAGCATTACTCCACTCCTCATAAACTCCTTCAGCAGAAAGATTGAGGTAAGGACTTGCAAAATAGGTAAATCCCGAACTTATTTGAAGTGGTAAAGAAACTTTTGCAGCATTATTTCTTTGTAAATCAACGGTCTTGCTAGTGCCTATTAATGTTTTTGTAGTTTGCGCTTTAGTTTTTGCATTAAAGTGAATAGGTAAAGTTACACTACTTCCAAATTGTAGTATATCACCTCTCTTAAATACGGAGCCTTTTGAAACTATAAGTCCAAATCGTTGCGAAAATGCAGCATCGGTAACTTTTGTAGTTACAAAACTAGATCCATATCCACTATTTAAAAATCCGATGTATTCCTCTTCACTCTTTCGTATAAAAGCGAGAGATGGGGCGTATCCTATCGAAATGTATTTATTCACAGAATAGCCAAAGCCAAACTCCAATTTTGATACTCCGCCACTTCCTGCTTTATTGGATATATAGCTAATAGTATCTTGAGCATTGGGGTATATTTCGTTTGCAACTACAGATCTAAAGTTTGAACGTGTTACAGGGTATAGCGCCGCAGAAAGACCTATTTTTCTTTTAATAAGAGGGAATACTACATGTATGGTACCAAAGTCGAGAAGATTATTTTTACTTGAAGCAGTGGTAGTTTTAGCGTCGTATTGAGCCAAGCTCATACCTGCTGAACCTCTTGTAAATGCACCTCCACCCCAAAATGCTGGATTACTTAATCCTGAGGTTTCATAGTCGTTAAAAGAAACTCCTATAATACCCATCGCTTTTTCTTGGGCACCTGCGGTTGAAATGGGCATACCTAACCCAAAATAAGAGTAGTAAGAACCGCTATTAGCTTCTGACGTCGAATTGTCTTGAGCCCAAAGAGATGTTGAACTCAGCAATAGAAGGAATATAATTAGTTGTACACTTTTCATTAATCGGCCTTTCTATTTCGCAATTGTTAAAATCAGTTTGGGTTTCAACGAGTCGGGTGCCGTTTCGTCGTACAGAATTGTCGATCTCAATAATCCATCAGAGGGCCTGATATCTATATATAGATCATCCGTTTCAAGTGTTCCGAAAATATATGTATTCACTAACGGTGTTATATCAAATCGATACGCACTATTCTTTGAATCATAAAGCCCACGAGATTCCGGTTCTTTAAAGAATAAATCATATACTAAAGAGGTTGAGAAGCCATTTTTTAATGCAACTCCACTAACATCTAATCTTGTATGGTTAGCTGGAAGCGTATTTACAAGCTGCTCTGTATCTTCATATACAATTAGTTCAGCCTTTAATAAGTTCTGTGCTTGTAAAGTATCTAATTCTTCTTTTAAGCTTAATTTATAAAAATTTTCAAGGGTATTTATAAGTGTTAAACGCTCGGGGACTTGAACTACATTTGTTCTATTAATATGATACGCCCAGTCGTGAATACGAGTATAAATTGTGTCGCTTTGAGACTCATTGATCAACCTAAAGCGAGATTCAGCAATAGTAGGGAAACTTATTTTTGAGGAGCCACCAATTGGAGCTATAGCTATTCCAAAAAAATCATATTGAAAGGTAGAGTCACGAGTAGCAGAAGTGTCGTTTAGAACAGCTGCATACTCATTTACCCATGTATTAGAAAGTTTAATTTTAACACTATCCTGCCTGCCTTTTGAAAAGACACCAATTGGTGTAGCAGTGTCAAAACTGGGCTTATTAGAAAGCATAAACTCATTACCACGCCAGCCTTCTGTCACTTTATATATTGCAAAGTTTGATAGTGCTAGAGTATCTCCATATACGCTAACCGAATCGAATACAAGATCTAAATACATTGAATAACTTGTATTCGGAGTTGTGTCGGTTTTCACGCCTATTACGGTTGGTTTCAAGTATGCAATAGACTCCACATCACCAAATAACTGATCGTCATAACTACCCATAGGAAAAAAAGTGAGTTTTCCGCTGTAGCCATCAAGTGTGGCTGGTGTAAAACCAGTTGCCATTAGTGTGTCGTTGCTAACTTCTGAAACCGGTATAAGACCACCACCAACAGGGCCAGTTTTGTTGTTACAGGAGCTAAGTATTGTTACGCTAAATAGCACTAGAAACAATACAAGCTGATTCATTCCAGTAACTTTTAAATTTCTTTGCATTAAGTAAATTCTAAATAATTATGTCTGTTATTCTAATATGTTCTTATAGTATTCAGCGAATTTATCGGAAACATCCTCTGGAGAACCTTGAATTTTAGTCGGGTTGATGCCTAATGCTGTGAATAGTTCATCAAATTCGTTATTCAAGTAGTTTCCAGTAACAACATGGTCGCTATACTGTAAGCCTAATTTTAATAGATCAACTTTGCCGTTTTCTGTCAATGCATCTATATCTACATCATCAGGTAGTCCAAGTAATTCTAAAACTCGAGCTGTCTCAGCGTGTCCTTCATTTTCTGGATGGTGGAGATTATAAATAATTTTCGTGTTTTTAAAAATCTCTTCGTCCTTATATTTTGTTTTTACTAATAAAGGTATTAATCCTGCTGGCCAATCATGGCAATGGATAATATCTGGTTGCCAGCCGAGCTTAATAACTGTTTCGAGCACACCTTTATTGTAGAAGACTAATCTTTCGTCATTGTCTTTGAAAAACTCTTCTGAATCTGGCTTTTTAAACAAGCCTTTACGCTTGAAATATGTATCGTTATCAAGAAAATAAACTTGAAGCTTAGCATTTGGAATACTAGCTACTTTAATTTTCATGCTTTCAATGTTCTCACCAACTTCTACTTCAATACCAGAAAGGCGTATTACTTCGTGTAAACGGTTTCTACGATCATTTATAGAGCCATATTTTGGTAATAAAATACGAATTTCGAATCCTTTATCCTGTAATGACGCAGGTAAAAACCGAAGTAAATCGGCGGTATGTGTCATTCTAGCAAAAGGAGATATTTCAGCAGCAGCGTATAAAATTTTCATATATAATGAACCTGTATTACTCTTTATTTAAATTAAATTCGTCAGTCACCACGTCGTTGAGCTTATGCACACCATTAGAACTAAAATCTAACAGGGTATCACCTCTAAGACCTAAACGTATTGTTTCTAGTGAAATGACCTCTTGAGGTGGTATATTCCCTAAATTAACATTACTCCCATAATTGCGAATAAACCATACTTGCTGCTCTTTTTTAGGAGCTTCAAATATAAGTTTATCAGCTGGAATTTGATCCGTAATCTCTTCAATTAGGCCCGATCTTATCTCACCGTTTGGGCGGAAAACGCCAACGGTTCCACTTTCTCTGGCTTCACAAATAACTTTTAATGAGCCAGCATCTAGCTCTTCTTGTATTATGCGTACCCATTTGTAGGGAGGTAAAATATCGTTTGGGTTTTTACTACCCACCTCTGAATATACGTTATAGTTTTTACTAAGATTACGAATAATTTGCTGCTTTCGTTCGTCAGAGATCCATATTGTACCATTCGACACTTCTAGTGTGTCTATTTGATACTTTTCTAGTAGCCTCAAATAGTCATCAAGCTGATCTCTTAGTAAGTATGCTTCAAATAATGTGCCGCCAAAGTATACAGATATACCTGCATTCTTATAGGCAGCTATTTTTGCTTCAAGATTCTGTGTTACATAGCTAGTTCCCCAGCCTAATTTCACAACATCTACTAAGCCTGAGCATACTTCACAGAAGTCTTCTACCTCACGCACACTATACCCTTTGTCGAGTGCAAAGGTCATGCCGTTATTTCTTGGCTTTTGAGAGCGTTCTGGTAAGTAATTTAGTTTGAATGGCATATTTGACACAAATTTTTAAGCCCTGAATATACGGAATAAGCTTATGGTATTAAAGGCAGGCTTTTTATAGATAATTTTATAGCTTTGTCAACGGTTTGTTTGATTAATTAAATCACCTATTCTATCAATATCTATCGATTTTAGCTCATCTTCGGTGTATCGCCATAGCCAATTGTTTGAAGATGTTCCAGGGATATTCATTCTTCCTTCGCTTCCGAGATTCATAAAATCTTGTAAAGGAAATATAGCCTGGTCGGCTACCGAGAACATTCCTAACCGAATAAATTCCCAATTAATGGCGCTTCCGTCCGACCGAGTATAAACTCGTGCACGATGCTGTTCTTTTTCTGGAGCCGTGTTGTACCAGCCAATGCTAGTGTCGTTGTCGTGAGTGCCAGTGTACGCCACACTGTTTTGAGGATAATTATGTGGCAAAAATACATTTTTTGCATCCGCATCGAAGGCAAACTGGATGATTTTCATTCCTGGGAAATTATACTTATCACGTAATTTTTGTACACCCTCGGTAATAAAGCCCAAATCTTCAGCAATAATGGGTAATTCGCCACATTTCTCTAAAATAGTATCGAATAGTTTTTCACCAGGACCTTTTACCCAGCGTCCTTTTTCAGCAGTTTTTTCGGTTGCCTTAACTTCCCAATATGCCTCGAACCCTCTAAAGTGATCTACTCGAATGGCATCACAAGTTGTGAACATGTGCTTAAAACGATCTATCCACCAAGAAAACCCGTCTTCTTCGAGTTTTTTCCATTTATATAGTGGGTTACCCCAAAGCTGACCCGTTGCACTAAAATAATCGGGCGGTACACCAGCCACAAGCTTTCGGTTACCTTTTTTGTCAATTTCAAAATATTGGGGGTTTGCCCAAACATCGGCACTATTGTGATCCACAAAAATGGGGATATCGCCAATTACTCGAATATCTTTTTGATTAGCATACTCTTTAAGCGACAGCCATTGTTCGTAAAACTCGAATTGCAACCAATCTTGCAGAGCTATTTCTACTTTATGATCTTTTCTAGCTTTCTTTAATGCCTCTGGTTGGCGCTGTGCAATTTCGGCGGCCCAGGTATTCCAAGGCTGCTTGTTAAAGAAAAGCGAACATGCCATAAATAGGCTATAATCTTCTAACCAGTGCTTGTGTTCTTTTTTGAATTTTTTGAATTTCTTAAGTTGCTCAGGGTTATTTTGTGCGTAAAACCTAGAGGCTGCTAGTTTAAAGAGCTCATCTTTGTTAGCGAATGCTTGTTCGTACAATGCTTCCGCACCAGATTCTAATTCTGCTGTTTTAGCTTCTTTAGCAGTTAATAATCCTTTTTTAACTAATAGATCAATGCTAATCAAATAAGCATTTCCCGCGAATGCAGAATAGCTTGCATAGGGTGAGTTGCCGTAGCCAGTAGGAGTTAAAGGCAAAATCTGCCAAATCTTTTGGTTGGATTTTGCTAAAAAATCAATGAATGTTCTGGCTTCGTAGCCTAATTCTCCAATTCCATATTTTCCGGGAAATGAGGTGGGGTGTACTAAGGTCCCACTTGAGCGAGGAAATCTCATTATTGTAATTTCTTTGGTTTAATTATTATTCCAGCCAAGGGCGGCACTGTTATTTGTATATGGGCAGGTTGATTGTGCCAATCACCTTCAATTGCAGTAATAATTGAGTCGCCCGCATTACTGCCTCCATAAAATTTTGAATCACTATTAAGTAACACTTGGTATTCTCCAACTTCGGGCACACCAAATTTATAATTAGTATGCACTGTTGGCGTGAAGTTAAGTGCAACCATCACAAAGTCTTCTGGGTTTTTGCCTCTTCGTATATATGAGATTAAACTATTATCTGCATCACTAACGTCAACCCATTCAAAACCACGCCAATCGTTATCAAGTTGGTGTAAAGGTTTTTCTTGTTTATTTAACTTGTTCAAATCACGCACTAATAATTGCAAGCCTTGGTGTTTTTCCCATTCCAGCAAATGCCAATCTAGCGATTTGTCTTGGCTCCATTCTGACCATTGCCCAAACTCCGATCCCATAAAAAGCAATTTTTTACCAGGATGGGTGAACATATACGTATAAAGCAGCCTTAGGTTAGCAAACTTCTGCCAATCATCGCCAGGCATTTTTGTGAGCATAGCCTGTTTCATGTGTACCACTTCATCATGCGAGAATGGTAGAATAAAACTTTCTGAAAAGGCGTAGATAAGAGAAAAGGTAAGCTGATCTTGGTGAAATTTTCTATAAATAGGATCTTCTTCTATATAGTCGAGCGTGTCATTCATCCAGCCCATATTCCACTTATAATCAAAACCAAGTCCACCTGATTCGATAGAGCGCGAAACGCCGCCCCAGGAGGTGGATTCTTCTGCAAAAGTTATAGCGCCAGGAAATTGTGTGTGTACCGCTCTATTAAATTTCCTTAAAAAGTCGATTGCTTCTATATTTTCTCGCCCACCGTATTTATTGGGTAACCATTCGTCTGCTTTTCTAGAATAATCTAGATATAACATAGAGGCAACAGCATCAACCCGTAAGCCATCAATATGAAATTTGTCAATCCAGTAAATAGCATTCGACACTAAGAAATTCTGCACTTCTGTTCGTCCGTAATTAAAAATACAGGTTCCCCAATCTTTATGCTCTCCTTGGCGAGGATCTTCGTGCTCAAAAAGACCCGTTCCATCAAAACGGCGTAAACCATGTTCATCTTTGGCAAAGTGAGCAGGTACCCAATCTAATAGCACGCCAATTCCAGCTTTGTGGCATTCATCCACAAAAAACATAAAATCTTTTGGCGTTCCGAATCTGCTAGTTGGCGCATAATAGCCTGTTATTTGATATCCCCAAGAAGGATCGTACGGATGCTCGGCAATGGGTAATAACTCAATATGAGTGAAGCCTTGCTCTTTAACGTAGGGAATAAGATCTGCTGCGAGCTCACGGTAACTTAGATAATCAGGCTCTTTTCCGTCATTCTTTTTCCACGAACCAGCATGAACTTCGTACACAGATATAGGCTGATCTTGAGCTTGTCTTTTTGCCCGGTCTTTAATCCATGTATCGTCTGACCACTCAAAACCATCAAGATCGGAAACAATAGACGCTGTACCTGGTCTCAATTCCGCATAAAAAGCAAAAGGATCGGCTTTTATAAGCGGGGCATCTTGAACTTGAGTTTTAATTTCATATTTGTAATAATCGCCCGGTGCAACATTGGGGATAAATATCTCCCACAAGCCCTGTTCATGAAATTTGCGCATTCTATGAACACGACCATCCCAATTATTAAACGAGCCCACAACACTTACTCTGTTTGCACTAGGTGCCGTTACCACAAAGTGAACACCTGAGACGCCCTCAACTTCGCGAGGGTGAGCCCCCATAAAATCATAGGCGTTTTGATGATTTCCTTCGCCCCAAAGTTGTAAGTCAAAGTCAGAGAGCAGAGAATTGTAGTTGTATGCATCTCCAATTTCAAAAGGCTCCCCGTTATGCGGGTGAACTAAGAGGGTGTATTCAAACCTATTTTTGCGCCGTGGCACTATGGCTTCAAATAATCCTTCGTCAGAAATTCGTTGTAGCTCTAAAGGTTTTGCCTTACCAATTTTGGCGAATACCTTTTCAGCCTCTGGCCGAAATGCTCTTATAACAAATTTCTCTGCGCTTTTGTCTTTAACACGGTGTAAGCCCAATACAGAAAAAGGATCGCCGTGCGAGCCGTCCGAGATAGATACAATTATTTCGTTATTTAGCGTTGAACTCATTACTTTTGATAGATTAAACAGCTTAGAAGATACCACATTTAGTTCAAACCTTTCCAATTAATCAGCCTGTTTCCGAGCTAGCTATTCTTTATTTTAAAACCATGAATTATACTGGACGCATTGCACGGCGATATTTATTTTCGAAGAAGCATATTTCTCTTATTTCTACACTTACATTTATCAGCATAATTGGGGTAACTATTGGCGTTACCCTCCTAATTGTGGTGTTATCGGTATTTAATGGTTTTTTCGATGTAATTAAAGGTTTCCTGCTTTCATACGATCCCGATCTTAGAATTGAGTCAACTTCCTCAACCACTTTCGCTCAAAACGAGATGATGATGGACAAAATTAAAGCTTTGCCTGAAGTTCGGGTGATTTCGCCGTATATGTCTGGTAAGGCTTTACTCGCGCATGGCGATAATGAGAATAAAGTAGTTGAAGTGAAGGGAATAGATAAAAATCATTTTTTCCAGCTTACCGATATTGAAGAGAGCGTGACTTCGGGTGTTTTTGATGTAAGTGTTCGCAACCGAAAACTAGGTTTAATTATTCACGAGCAACTGCGCAACGACCTTGGAATTTCTTTAAATGAAGAAGTGGCACTACTTAGTGCTTCTGGTATGAGAAGGGCGCTAACCCAAATTTCTACCCCGCGTTTATACCGCTTTGAAGTGCGTGGCGCTTATTTTTTACAGCAAGTGACGGGCAGTGATGCTCAGGTTTTTGTCGATATCACCGCGGCCCAACGTTTATTTAAATCGCGTAATGAAATTTCTGGTATAGATTTAAAACTACTAGATAATGATGACGCCGAAAAAGTAAAAGCTAAGCTAGAAACACTACTTGGTAGCGATTTTAAGATTTCGAGTTGGTACGATTTACAGAAACCGATGTATGATGTAATGTATCTCGAAAAGTGGAGCTCCTACATCATATTAATGATTATAATTATTGTGGCTGTGCTTAATATTATTGGTTCACTAACCATGATTGTGATTCAAAAGCAGCGCGATATTGGTATTTTAATGTCGATGGGTTATACTAAAAATGCGATTAAATCCATCTTTAGAAAGCAAGGTCTTTATATCGGTTTAATTGGTTGTTTTAGCGGTGGAACCATGGGACTATTATTAAGCTGGGGACAGATGAAATATGGTTTTGTGAAGCTTTCGTCTGCATTTATTATTGATGCCTATCCCGTAGAAATCCGCGCTTTAGATGTGACTTTAGTTTTAGTTGGAAGTTTAGTGCTGTGCCTGCTAGCTAGTTGGTATCCTGCTCACCGTGCCGCCCAAGTTCAGCCATCCGATGCCGTTCGGTTTGAGTAGGGAAATAGTATTGAGTACTTAGTATCGAGTATTTTGATTTTTTATCTCATTGCTCGATTTGGGGCTAATATGAAGAGCCTTCTGATAATTGGCACTCACGAGTCCTCCCTCTGAAATCAAGCAAGCTCGATTTCTGTCTCCCTCCAAAGGGTGATATTTTTGGATAGAATTAGGTTGTAATATTTACTAGCACTTAGGCAATACAAATAGTTTAATGTACTTCCCTGATTGGGGTTGACCGTTATTAGTTATTTTCCGTTGTCAAAAATTGTGATCTTTTTCCTTTGTTCGGGCTCTAACATAAGAAAATCGTTGATAAATTTTGCAGGGGTTCTCCTT
>JBBAEC010000020.1:0-66033 GCA_041656135.1 Balneolaceae bacterium
TATAAATCTTTCCCGCCATCTCTAGTTATATCCTGTGGATTTACATCCCTGTCGCCACGGTCGCCCACCGAAAAGTATAAAAACCCGTCATTATCAAATGCGATGCGTGAACCATAATGTTGGCCGCGAGTAGTGTTTGGACCTGCTTTGTACAACACCTTTTTATCTACTAGGGTGTTATTTTCTATTTTTGCTCGCATTATGGCTGTGTTTGCACCATCACCGCTGCCTTCTGGCGAGGAGTATGATATATAAATCCATGAGTTTTTTGCGTAATTCGGATCTAAAATCACATCTAAAAGTCCACCTTGGCCTTTCGCATAAATTTCAGGCAATCCTTTGATTTCTGCAACAAGCTTTCCGTCATTAACCCTTAGTAGCTTGCCTGCACGCTCTGTTACCAACATATCGCCATTGGGGAGCCAGGCCATTGCCCATGGCACTTTCACATCCTTAAAAACAACTTCAGTTTTGTAATTATTACTATCTGTTTGTGCAATTGCGCACATTCCAAAAGCTAATTGGGTAACAATTAATAAGGTGGCTAATTTGCCAATTCTATGTATAGATGTAATCATAATTATTCATTTTGGTTATTTAGCCTTCACTTTTATACAAAAATCTGCGCAATTCGTCTATGCCCATATAGCCAGTTCTTTTCTTAACTACGGCACCATTAGCATCTAAAATCATTGTTGTTGGGAACACATAAATGCCGTGACTTTGTGCATAGTCTATCGAAGAGATTTTCTTTCCATTTATAGTGATGAGATCTTGAGAATTCCCATTTAGCTTAACAGGAATGTAGCCCTCATCTAGCACTGCACGCACGGTTGAGTCGGGGTACACCTCTCTTTCCATAGCGCGGCAATATTTACAACCCACTTCATAAACATCAACTAAAATAAGCTTTTGTTTGGTTGCTGCTTCTTCAAAAGCGTCTTCAATACTTACCCAATCGGGTGAGTTTGTTACCTCAATGGGTTTCACATTTTTAACTGATATAATCAAAAAAATGCTTAGGAAAATTAGGATTGAGGGAAAAATTATATACTTTTTTTTCATGGTGAGCTTAATCTTCTTAACTCTGTTTGCCTGGCGTTATTAACGTTCTTAGTTATAAAATACGGAACTTAGTTCGCAATCTTCTGTTTAAATATATTCAAACAATATAAATACGGAGTTCAACAATGAAAAAATTAACTTTCTCTTTCTTAGTTATCGCTTTAATTGCTTTTCTATCGCCACTGAAGGCACAATCGAGCAAAGCTCAAGAAATTATTAAAAAGAATATTAACGAAATGGTTACCGATGTAGAACGTACATCTAACCCTATCGAGAAACGTAAAGTTCTTAATAAAACGTTCGACAAATTTATTACTACCATTGAACGTGTAGAAAAAATGGAATCTGTTTCTGCAGATGATAAAGCCGGACTGAATGATTTTAAAGCCAGTTTTGTAGAAAAAAAGAATGAGCTAAATGGCTTAAATGGTTTTGCAAAAGTTCCTGATAACCAATTAAATAACTATGCTAATTTTGTACAGCAGAATTTTGAGCAAGCAGATAGAATTGTAACTGTTAGTTTAACAACCGTTCTACTTATAGTGCTAATTTTATTGCTATTGTAATACACTAGTAGCAAGTTAATTTATGGCTGTTTTAAAAAATTACTGCATCTTATTTATTGCCATTATTTTTCTTTTTGAAGGATGTGCAAGCTCAAATAGAGTCACTCAAAAAAGCACTTCTTTTCAAAAAGAAACAGCCTATACTATAATATTCGTTATTCATGCCGACTCTGATTATCTCTTCCATCAAAATGGTCGCGCTTATCAAGCGGATAAAGAGGCTTTAGGAAAGGCGACTGATGTTGCCATCAATGCACATAATGGTGAAGTGTTTATTTTCCATCAAAAGCCGAAAAAGAAAACCTTGTGGCTATTCCCCAAAAAGAGCCGACAGTTTTTACACTATAAAAATGGGGCTTTAGTTGAAAGAAGCCACTATTCTTCAGAAGATGGTGGTTTTGAAGCAGAAGCCATCATCTACAAAGCGAATAAAAACTCGAAGTCTGACCGCAATATATTCGTTTATTTGGGACACGAGATTCCATCTTACGAAGGGCGTTCATATCACCAGTCACAGCCAAAACATGCCTTCAACTCTTTTGTTTTTGCTAATTCTTTAAAAGAATTTGAGCCTAACTTTGATTTAACAATCCTTTCCACGTGTAATAATGGGAATCTTCAAACGGCTCACGAGTTACTTGGTATCACTGAAGTACTCTTAGCTTCCCCTCAAAATCTGCACCTTTCTTATTTAGATTTCGAAAGTTTGAGTTTGTTAGAAAACGAAATCAAGCCTACGACTTTAGCCCTAGCCGATTCTATAGGTGAATCTTCCTTCAATCGACTTTCAAATTCACTGCAAACGGCAGTAACTGTTTCGGTGTACGATATGAATCGTTTACAGCCTATGCTCGAATCCACTTTCCCCATCTATCAAAAATATTTGCAGACCATTTCTAAACCAGTTCCATTTGCAGATAATCTGGATTGTGCAAATTTAAAATCCTTACAAGGTTTAATTGACTCAGCTGGAGTTCATACTTATTTTAGGCCTGCAATGTTTGGAAGAAAGTCGAACCAAACAACACACTCTGGCTGGGGCTGCAAAGAATAGAACTCGCCGCCTCATCACTTACTCACATATTTTAAATTATATAAATGGCTGAAATAGAATCCTACAAATTAGGAAATGTAAGTGTATCAATCACTACCACCGATAGCCCAACTAAACTTCTAGTAAGCTGCTTCGACGGGGAATTTAAATCCGAATTTACCGTAAGTGAATACGAGTTCAAGAACTACCGTCGTTTAATGAATCAACGCATTTCAAGAGCCTTCTCTGGCGCCTCTGATGAAGATTGAGAAATGGTTTTGAGGGGTGGGGGTGGCTTATAGGTTTTAGTGATTACGGTTAGTTCTCCCCAGGCCATTTACTCTAATATTGCCACTAAGAAAAAGAGTTAGAAGAAAATACAGTTGTAAAGGATTACTTGACAACTGCCATAAACATTATTAGTGAAGATGTTGACAAAACTGCTGTAGAATTATTTTTTCAAAACCTAAACAACCCATAGATATCCAAGTCTTTAACAAACAATGTCATTTTCATAGTCGTTAGTAGTAATGAGTTTTGGATTGTCTATCGACATTTTACTAATATTATATCAACATTTAATCAGCACTTAGCTCATATTCCACCCACATTCTATCAACACCCTATCAGCATCTATTGACTATTTATTCTGCTTTTGTTGATAGAATAAACTGCATACTCAATATATTTTTTATCAACCATACAGGTAGCAAAGCAATAGTAGAGAAGTTTATTGGTACTGAGTAACACCCCACTCACACTAAAGCCTTATAAAGAAGCGAGAATTTAGGGACCGCGAAGAGTAGAGTGGTAGCCTTCCCATTAATTCATAGGCATAAAAAAACCCTGTCTTTTTGAGACTGGGTTGCTTTGATTTTGAATTAACTCCTACCAATATACGGCACGGAGGACAGGGTTTACAAATCAAATTTGTATTGTATAACTATTGTAAGCTAATACTTGTTTAATTACGTATCATTGAACCCCTAATAACAATTAACTTAATATTAAAAACTGATATTCATGCCTAAGAAAATTGGCAATTTAACACTCTATTCTATCGATGACCTGCACGAGATGCTGGGAATTTCGAAAATGACCTTACGTGCCTATCTCAGAGAGGGACGCATCCGTGGTAGAAAACTTGGGGTAAGTTGGTTTGTTACCGAAGAAGCAATTCGGGAGTATTTCGACGAGCCACATCCAAATACAGAAAAAGCTATTTCTAAAAAGCAGGGAGTTAAATATGTTGTGCAGGGCGTTAACGACTTGGTTAGCGAAACCGAAGAGTGCAATACCATTGCCGAAGTATTGGATATATTAAGCGAACAAGCCATTATAAGCTTGTTTCAAGTTCAGGTTATTAATAAAGAGACCTCAGAAATTAACGAAATTATTAAAGCTCGAGATTTTATAGAAAAGTATGCTAAGCATTAAACAAACAGGATTAGAAGAAATTTCTTTCGGAGACCAACCCGACGATAATTTTTTAGTATTGGTAAATAAACTAATTAGCCCAGATGGCATAAATTTTGATAAGCTTCGCCTAGCCGATCCACGTCATTTTGATACCGCTTTAGAAAGAGCTGGCTGTATTTTTATGCTAAATAATACAGAGATTGAAGAGCTTTCTCGGCGTAAAGAAATTGACAAAAACAATTTACACGCTAGTTTATATGAATTAGCTGAAAGAGAGGGTTTGCTGCCTTAGCCATTGCTGAGTGCGTAGCAAGCACACTATACTTTTGCCGTCGTTAATCTCTCCTGTTTCAATCATAGTTATGGCTTGTGAAAAGGGGAGG
Organism: Balneolaceae bacterium; assembly: GCA_041656135.1. Lineage (GTDB taxonomy): Bacteria > Bacteroidota > Rhodothermia > Balneolales > Balneolaceae > Balneola. Next base: position 4,467 of record JBBAEC010000020.1, read on the forward strand.
CGTACGTTTTGTACAAACTCATCAGAGTCGGTTTGTTGTGTAGCTTGAGTTAAGTTAAGTGCCACATAAATGTGAATAATCTCATCGGAATAGCCAATGGCGGGATAAAAATGTCCCACATAATGTAGGTCTTTGGCTATTAATCCCGTTTCTTCCAAAAGTTCACGTAAAGCCGTGGTTTCTGGGCTCTCAGTAGCGTCAATTTTACCCGCAGGTACTTCCCAAAGAACTTGCTTCATAGGATATCGAAACTGCTTAATCATCATAATATCGCCATTTTCAAAACAAGGCACTATTGCACATGCACCGGGATGTTTAATCCATTCTCGGGTTGATGCTTCCTGGTTGGGTAGTACAACTTCATCACAAAAAACATGCAACAACTTCCCTTTATAAATTTCCTTTGAAGATTTCGTATTTTCAATAAGTGAGTTTATTCTAAACATGTTGGCTTTATGCTTTCAATGGATGTAACTTTGCTGACAATATCGTAAAATAATTGGTTCGGTTGATTACTGTAAAAAACATAGATGGAAATAGTATTAAAGTTTCAGGGAAAGTTTTCACTTTCTCCAATTTTATATCATTTACACGCTTTTTAGTTGCATTTCCTATTGTTTACCTACATTATCAAAATGACATGAGTTACAATTGGATTATTGTACTTCTTGTATTATATGGTGCCTTTTCGGATTATTTAGACGGCTTAGTTGCACGCAAAACAAATACTATTTCTGAAGTGGGCAAGGTAATAGACCCTGTTTCTGACAAACTTTGCGCCGTTATTGTTTTTATTTACACTGTGTGGATTGGATGGGTTCCGTTATGGTTCTTAATCGCAAATGTCATTCGTGATTTGCTTATATTATTGGGCTCCTCGTTTATTAAAGTTAGGTATGGCAAAGTGGCAATGTCTATTATGTCGGGCAAAATTGCAGTTAATGTGTTAGCACTATACTGGATTGCAGTATTCTTTTTTAGAGAGGCAACAACTGTACACACCTTTTTGTTGATTGCATCTACCTTTGCAATGGTAATTTCTTTAATCGACTATTTTAACCGTTACCGACAAATTATGGTCGGTGCAAAATTCAATTAATACCCATGGGATTTTTAAAGAAAATTGGCTTAAGAAAAAAAGAGACTCTAGAAAAAGGAGTTGAAAAAAGCCGGCAAGGAATACTCAATAAGCTTAGTAAAGCTTTTGTTGGCAAAGACCAAGTTGATGACGAAACTCTTGACCAACTAGAAGAAATTCTTATTACCTCTGATGTTGGCGTAGATACAACCCTTCAAATTATACGCCGTATTGAAGCGCGTGTAGCTAAAGATAAATATGTGTCGCAAGCTGAGCTTCAAAAAATACTTAGAGAAGAAATTATTGCCTTATTAATTGAAAATGATAAAGGTCGGCCAGCTGAATTTGATGCTCAATTCGAAAACAAACCACATGTAATATTAATAGTGGGAGTTAATGGTGTTGGGAAAACTACCACCATTGGTAAGCTAGCTAATCAGTATAAACTTGCTGGGAAGAAGGTGCTACTTGGTGCCGCCGACACTTTTAGGGCTGCTGCCGTTGAGCAACTTATTATTTGGAGCGAACGTGCTGATGTGCCAATTGTACAGCAAGGGCAAAATGCAGATCCAGCCTCAGTTGCTTTCGATACCGTTTCATCTGCAAAAGCTCGTGGTAGCGATATTGTTTTAATCGATACTGCTGGACGTTTACATAACAAAAAAGTTCTTATGGACGAGCTTTCTAAAATAAGACGTGTGATGGGTAAAGTAGTTGAAGGTGCGCCACACGAAGTGATATTAGTACTTGATGGCTCAACAGGTCAGAATGCTCTGCAACAAGCAAAGGCTTTTACTGAGGCTGTTGAAATTACAGGCCTGGCCTTAACAAAGTTAGACGGTACTGCGAAAGGTGGTATAGTAATTGGAATATCGAACGAGCTTAACGTGCCGGTAAAATATATTGGGTTAGGTGAGCAAATAGAAGACCTTCAGGTTTTTGACCGCGAAAGTTTTGTAAATGCATTATTTAGAGACTAATAATAGCCTCTAAATAAATGCTTTTTATTAATATGATTAGGTTTTATCACCATCACCGCCAGTAGGTGGTTTAGGAAGTGGCTTCCCCGCCGGTTTTTCTTCGCCATCAGGCATATTGCTAAATTTTGTGATATTCTTAAACATATTGCACTCCATTACTTATTTTAATTATTCTAATTCTAGTTAAATAAGTATATCTATTCTCTGTTATAGATACCAATTTTATAATTTTCTATGAAAAAACTCATCCTATTTGGCTGGTTTTCTTTACTAATTCCCACATTAGCATTTAGCCAATATGCCGATGATAATGGTAACACACTAATAAATTCGGGTAATGAATTGTACCGATTGGGGGAGTATGAAAAGTCGGAACAAGCTTATTTATTGGCGATTGAAGAATTTAAAGCAGACCAAACAAGTAGAGAGTGGGTAATTTCTGCGGTAGGCTTAGGAGCTTCTTTAATTGATCAAGGTCGAGTTATGGATGGCGCAAAATGGATTTTCCGTGCCGATTCATTAAGTACATCTAAAATATCTTTGGAGCTTCGAGCTTACGTAAAAAGCAATGTGGGCTGGGCAACTTGGTGGCTTTACACTGCCGAAAGAGCGCTAATCGAGTATGAGCTAGCACTAGATTTGGCAAAGCAATCTGGCGATGAATATCGCATTGCTCAGGTTAGTAACTCCATTTCACTTTTAGCACACGACTTGGGGCGTTTTACAGAGGCTCTCGATTATTCTAGAAATGCCGTTAACTATTTCCATCAAGTAGATGATCCTTTTAGGCTATCTATGGCTCTTAGCAATTTGTTCACTTTTTATAATGAGCTTGGTTTTACCGAAAAAGCAGAAGGGGCTTTGCTAGAATCACTCAGCATCAAAATGAAAATGGGGAACCTTGATCTAATATCGAGCGATTATAATAAACTAGGTAATTTTTATAATAGTAAGGGCGAATATGACAAAGCGCTCTTTTACTTCACAAAGTATTTAGAAGATACTGGTAATTTAATTAGCCCCGATAAGCGGATGGCCGCCTTATTAAATATAGGCTCAGTGTATTCGTCACTCAATAGATTCGAGGATGCATTAGCTTTTTACAGTCAAAGCCAAGAACTGCGAGAAGAACTTGAGTATGCCCCAGATGCATCTACCATATCAAGGATTGGACAAGTTTATCATGAACTTGGCGAATTCGCCCTTGCATCTAGTATGTTCAACACCGCTTTAGAAATATTTTCGGCCAATAAAGACACCCTATCCATTGCCTCCACATATCTAAAATTAGCCAATCTTTTTTTAGATTCAGGCAATGTAAATTTGGCCTTATCCCAAACTGACTTGGCTACCAATTTTATTAATAACTCAGAATCTCAAAAGCTAAAATCTGAGCTTTTTGCAACTAAAGCACAGGTTTATACTCTTATCAAAGATCATAATTTAGCTTTGGATTATGCAAATATGGCTTACGGTTACGCCTCAAATTTTGAGGGTTATGTTCAAGCAGAGTATTTAAAATTACTGGCCGAATCTCACTATTTAACGGGCTCTGATAGTGCTTTTGTTTATGCTGAATTGGCTTTTAATGAAATTGAACGCGTTCGATTAAATATATATGGCGATAATCTTCAAGCTAGCCTTTTTATAAATTATGCTCAATTCTACAGCACTGTAGCACGTTGGTATTTAGAAAAAGAGGGGAATCTGGAAAAAGCATTTATGCTTGTTGAAAAAGGAAAGTCTAGAACTTTACTCGATAGAATGGCATCCAATATTGCCATAGAAGATATTGTAGAAGAGGCTGAACTTATTGAAATTCATCAAAAAGAAAATGCTATCGACCAACTTTATCGCAAGCTAGAAAATCAATATGAACAGGCTGCTATAAATGATCTAAAAGAACAAATTTATAAAGCAGAACTTGAATACGAAAACCTTACGAATAAAATTCGTATTACCCATGACGAACTAAAGCAATTAGAACCCCCTACAATTATTTCTTTGCAAGAATTAGGTGAGTTGTGTGATGATAAAACCGCTTTTATAGAATATGCTTTTATAGAAAATGAACTAATTGCGTTCTGGATTACTAAGAACTCAGTCGATTATCATGTAATCTCATTCGATTCACTTTCTGCAGCATCTGTTGTTAATAACAATGTAGATACATTCAGGCAAGCCATAGAAGAGATGGCAGATGTTAATACACTTACTCAACTCTCAGAGCCTTTATATGCTAGTTTATTACAGCCATTTTTTGCTAAGCATCCACATATAAAGCAGCTCTTTATAATTCCAGATCAAGGAATTGCACACCTGCCGTTCGACGCCCTCATTTCTAATCAAGAGTACCTTGTTGAAACACTAAGCTTTAAGTTCCTGCCGTCTGCCTCTCTAATTAAATTTATTAAACAATCTAAAGGCTCACACACAAGTGAGCTTTTAGCCTTAGCTGGCTCCGGTCTTGGTGACGATTCTGCTGGCTCGCCTACTCGCGGCTCTTTGAGTTCTATGGCTTCGCTACCGGCATCGTTGCTTGAAATCGAATCCATTTCTAAACACTTTTTTAACAAAACATTAATGAACAAAGGCGCTGTTTCTGAAGCAGAATTTAAGAAGCTAGCCCTTTCTTCTTATAAATATATTCACTTTGCTTCGCATGCTTTAATTAATGAAGTGAACCCTATGCAGAGTGGACTTGTGCTGGCAAATAAGCCTTCCGAAAGTGCTTATGGGGAAGATGGTTATTTAACAAGCTTGGAGATTAGTTCACTTAAATTAGCCGCTAATTTGGTGGTTTTAAGCGCTTGTAATACGGGTTTTGGGAAAGTAGTGCCAGGAGAGGGCTTACTTGGTTTACAGCGCTCCTTTCTAAAAGCTGGGGCCTCGTCTGTAATGGTAAGCTTGTGGAGTATCTACGATCGTAGTACTGCAGTATTTATGAGTAATTTCTACGAGAACTTAAATTCTTTTGAAAAGGAAGAGTTCGGTTGGTGGGAAAAAACCTTACAATTTGTGGGCCTATATAATACACCACTTTTTGATTACAAGGCTAAAGCAATAAGGGATGCCAAGCTTAAAATGCTCGAACATCCCTATTACAATCACCCAGTGTATTGGGCACCATTTATACTTATTGGCAAATAGCCTAATTACGAGACATCGATTTTGTTTTCTCGATAAACTCCTGATTATCTACCAAAGGTCGAGTATCAGAATTCGCAATCAACGCAGTGGTTACATAAAGTAATTTAGTGCGTTTTGTTAGTGGGCCCCACTCAATATATTCGATTTTATCGGATGGGCGGTGATAATCGGCGTGTACACCATTAAAGAAAAAGATGAATGGAATGCCTAAACGTCCAAAGTTCCAGTGGTCACTTCTTCTGTAGAACTGATTAGGATCGTTTAAATCATTATAGCGCTTACTTAAGTCTATATTTACGCTCATTCTATTAGCTTCTTGCAATAAGCTATCGAGCCCTGATGATATAATTTCACCACCAATTACATAGATAAAATCTTCATTGTCTTTGTTTGCATCATCAACACGGCCAATCATATCTACGTTAATGTTTGCAACCGTATTTTCGATTGAGAAAATTGGATGATCGGAATAATATCTAGAACCAAGAAGACCTTTCTCCTCACCAGAAACGTGCATAAATAGAACACTTCTTCTTGGACCTGCGCCTGCATTTTTTGCAGCTATCATAGCTTGTGCAGCATTTAAAACACCAGATGTACCACTTGCATCATCGTCGGCACCGTTATAAATAGTGTCGCCAGTAGAATCAGGGGCACCAATTCCAACGTGATCGTAATGTGATGTTAGTACTACTACTTCGTCTTTTAGCTTTGGATCGCTTCCTTCAATAAATGCAACAATATTACTTGTAGTAAGTGTTTTATTTTCAGCATCCACTTTGTAATCTAAGCTATAACCAATTTCTTTTGGTGAAAATGTAGCAGCATTCTCTTGTATAGATGCAGCAAGTTTACCTAATTCTTCAGAAGATTTAATACCGAGTAATTTAGCTGCAAGAGTTGGATGTATAGTTTCCAATGCTGGCTGCGAGCTACCCTGTGACTCTGATTGTTGGTAAGCTAGCGACATGCGACCTGCTTTACCTAGGTTAGATTGCTTGCTTTTAGCTGCTTCAACAAAAGCCTCTTCACCCTCGGTAGATACCAAGATTGCACCGTGTGCACCACCTTGAGATAACGTTGGTAATAATGCTCTTAAACTAGTAACACCTGGCACTGTAAATAACATAACCCACTTGCCTGAAATATTTTCAGGGAATTGATTAATACCTTTTTCGGCATCTACTATTCCTAAACCAGCAAATACTATTTCACCCGATACATCAGCTCCACCACCGAACACATTAGTAAAGTTGCCAATTTCTGTAGAGGTAACTTTAGAATGGTCGATAACTTTACCTGAAGGGTCGGTAACAGTATATTCGTAGCTTCTAGTAATCGGAGTTACTACGTCAAAATGCTGCTCGTAGGTGTTATTGTCGCCAACGGGCTTAAGACCTAAGGCTTTATAGCGCCCAGTTAAATAGCGGGCTGCTTTCTCAAGACCTTCACTTCCAGTGTCTCTTCCTTCTAGCGAGTCGTGTGCTAACACAGCAAGATCAGCTCTAATCCCTTCGGTAGTAATAGTTTCTACAAAGTCTAAAATATTAGCTTCGGGTATACGAGTGGTCTCTTTTGTACCCCCACATGCTAAAAAGCTAACAAATAGCCCTGTGATAAGTAATTTTTTCATGTTTTGAATTATATATTAAAGTTAAACGCCAATTATTTCGCTAACTGGCTTTAGGTCTACATAAAAGTCTGTAGGATTTTCTTCTTCGAGAAATAAATCAATTTGTTGCTCTTTGATCATTTCTAATAATGCTAAGAAAGTTACCACTATTATAACTCTATTTTTTAGCGTTTTACACAACTCCCAAAAAGATTGCCTCCCTTTTTGGCTAAGCGTATAAATTATAAACTCTGTTTGTTCCTCTACAGTGGTTTCTACCTGCGCCACTCTGTGTACCACTTTATTCCGCTCAATATCGGTTAACACCTTTTTGAAAGCTGAAATAAGATCAAATAGAGTAACGTCTTTTAAAGCTTCACCTGTAGCTTGTTGTTCAACGTCATCGGCAGCAGGGTAGCCTCTTAAATATCTTTTACGCGCTTCCTCATCTATGTCAGCCATTTTAAACGACATTTCTTTGTAGCGCTTATATTCTAATAAACTTTGTACAAGCTCATACCTTGGATCGGTTTCATCTAACTCTTCTAGCGATTCCTCTTCGCGCGGCAACATCATTTTGGCCTTTATTGCCATTAACATGCTTGCCATTAAAATAAACTCACTTGCAATATCCAGGTCAAGCTCTTCCATTAATCCCATATACTCTAGATATTGCGATGTAATGTACGAGATAGGTATATCGTAAATATCTAACTCATCTCTTTTGATAAAAAAGAGAAGTAGATCTAGGGGCCCCTCAAAATTTTCTAGCTGTACTCTATATATAGGCATGCTTAAAAATATGTTCTTAACACCTAAAGTTCTTGCTTTTCTTTGTGCTTTTCAATCTTATTTTAAATAATAGTTAAAATTATAGTTTAGCTATCCATTTTTTGGGATGGTATTTAGGAATAATATCTATGCCAGATGATTTATTTGTGGTATTGTATGGCGGATCTGATTTTTTTTGCTAATGCGATGCCTTCAAGTAAACTATTAGTATAGACAGTAGGCATTTTTAGCTTATAGTAAAAAACATACACTGAGTCGTATTATTTCCGTTTAATTTATTATTTCATTATGAATAAAGTAAATATGCTAATGAGATACAGACTAATCTATTTATTTCTATTTCTTCCTTTTCTCAGTTGCGGCGAAACAAGTCAATACAAACATCCCAATCCTGATAAATTACCCGCAAGAGAGGTTGTCTCCCATTTTGTTGATGTAACTTCCCCCGATAACCACCCTCTACCGTTTTCATTTCATAAAGACGACTTAAATAAATCCTATTAATTATCTCCACGCAGTGACGATTTTGATGAGGCATTAATTGATATTAAAAAGGTTTTAATTGATCAAAATGGTTCTACGTATCTAATCAACAATCATACTAATTCAATATATGTATATAATAATTTAGGCCAATTCAGTTATAAAATTGGTAGAAGTGGTTCTGGCCCAGGAGAGTTTAATCAAATCAAAACCTTCGACTTCACATCTGACTTTAAGATGCTTTTGTTTTAGATCAAAATGAAGTTGAAATTTTTACATTAGCAAATGGAAAATATGTTCCCTACAAAACAATCTTCCCCGGGTTAAGCTTTTCAAATGATTTATGCCTTTTAGGTAATACACTTTTCCTACAAGGCTTTAAAATTGAAAAGAGTGATTCAACTGCCCAAAACAATTCTCTTTTTGGTAATATATCTGCCTCTAAACCCTTGCATAAATACGATTACATAAATGAAAACATAGTTTCATCTTTTGGTTTCTTATACGAGTCTTTTTCAGGCTCTCCAGTGAGTGATGCTATGTTATCAGATCAGTTTATCGCCTGTAATAACGTTAATAATACAATTACTTCATCACTAAGGAATTTTGGGTATTTTTTTGGATACAATGACAAAGGTGATAGAAAATGGATTTCAAAAATTGATAATTTTCGACCAAGTGGTATAGAGGAGCTTAATATTAACTCTCCTAATGCAGGTATTATGTTTCACTCTGAAGATGATTATTACCATGCCCTTAAACCTTTTGCACAAACAAACACAAAATATTTGTTAATGCAAATGTCTTCCATATCGGGTAATAATTTTAATAATACGAATATAGAGGACATTAATAACCCACAAATTAAACCGCATACTTTTTTCTTAAACACAATAAATGGTCAGATTATATATTCAGATTCTTTCCACTCCCGATTTATGGTAAAAGGTTTCGGTAAAATAATCACTATTGAACATAAAGGATCCATTATAGATGGCAACTCAGAAGTTTGGATAAGTGAAGAGAATAACTAACACAAGAATATTATATTCACTTCCTTAATTATAAAGGTCAATTATTTTCAAATACTCCCGGATCAGATTATAGGGTTTAACCCTTTAGATTCATCATTCCCTCATCCCTAGTTTCCTATTCATCACTCCTTAAAACTTTATCCACATTTGTGTTGATAACAGGCAATAAAAACTGTATTTTTGATGGCTCTGAATTAAGCGGTGAAATCCACTTTAAATATTATGTTTGAAAGTTTATCCTCAAAATTAGATAAAGCGTTTCAGAATCTGAAAGGCGAAGCACGTATTAGCGATGTAAACATCGCAGAAACAGTACGTGAAATTCGTCGTGCCTTGTTGGACGCTGATGTTAACTTTGAGGTAGCCCGCGAATTCACAAAGAAAATTCAAGAACAAGCACTTGGAACCGACGTTCTCACCAGCGTTAACCCTAGCCAACAATTCACAAAAATTGTGTTTGATGAGCTTGTGGCTACTTTTGGTGGCCAGAATGTTGAAATTGCAAGTGCACACACCCCACCTACTGTAATTCTTATTGCAGGTTTACAAGGTTCTGGTAAAACTACCTTCGCTGGTAAGTTAGCCCGTTACCTCAAGCAGGAGCATAAAAAGAATCCGCTTCTTGCTGCCGCCGATGTTTATCGCCCTGCTGCCGTAAACCAGCTTAAGAGTCTCGCAGCCCAAATTGATGTACCCGTTTATTCCATTGAACAAAAAGATGCCGTTCGCGTTGCTAAGGAAGCAGTTGCAATGGCAAAAAGTTTGGCCATGGATACGGTTATTATTGATACTGCCGGAAGGTTACATGTAGATGAGGATATGATGAAGGAGATTACGGAGATTAAAAATGCCGTAAATCCTCATGAAATTTTGTTTGTTGTTGATGCAATGACCGGTCAGGACGCCGTCAACACAGCAAAAGAGTTTAACGATCGAATCGATTACGACGGGGTAGTACTTACCAAGTTAGATGGCGACACCAGAGGTGGTGCTGCTCTTTCTATAAAAACTGTTGTAAACAAGCCCATTAAGTTTGTGGGTACCGGCGAAAAGCTGGACGCACTTTCCCCTTTCTACCCAGACCGTATGGCACAGCGCATACTTGGTATGGGTGATGTGGTTTCGTTAGTTGAAAAAGCTCAAAAAGAATTTGATCAGGATGAGGCCGATCGCCTTCAAAAGCGTATTAGCTCTGATAAGTTTGACTTAGAAGACTTCCTCGAACAAATTCAAAAGATAAAAAAGATGGGTGATTTCACCGATCTTGTATCTATGATCCCCGGCGCCAGCAAAGCATTGAACAATGCAGATATCGATGATGATGCGTTTAAACCGATCGAAGCGATTATCTACTCAATGACGCCGGAGGAGCGTCAGAACCCAAGTTTACTAAACGGAAATAGACGTAGACGTATAGCCGCAGGTTCTGGCACTACTGTCCGTGAGATCAATGATCTCATTAAACAGTTCGAACAGATGAAAAAAATGATGAAGACAATGTCCAAAATGGGAAAAATGGGCCGTGCACTTCAAGGATTAAAAAATCTGCCAATTGGTAGATAACTTTATATTAAACTCACTGGAGAACAACATTGATTAGAATAAGACTTCAACGGAAAGGACGTAGAAAACGCCCTATCTACCACTTGGTTGTTGCCGATAGCCGTGCCGCAAGAGATGGCCGTATTATTGAGCAAGTTGGCCGTTACGACAACGTAACAGAAAACAAAGAAGTAGTACTTAACGAAGACCGTATTTTACACTGGTTAGAAATAGGTGCTCAACCTTCCGATACCGTTCGCAAAATACTTCGTAATTCAGGCTTGTTGTACAAGCGCCACCTTATTATGTGGGGTAAAACTGAAGAAGAGATTGAAACCGCAATGGCAGAATGGAAATCATACCGCGATTCCAAAGACGATGGTGATGCGTCACGTAAAGACACTCACAAATCAGTTCTAGATGCAGAAGAAAAGAAATTCAAAAAGCAGGCTGAACAAGACGCTGCTGATGCTGCAAAAGAAGTTGCTGCTAAAAAAGCTAAAGAAGAAGAACCTAGCAAAGCCGCTGATGAGCCTGTAGCTGAAGAAGCTGCCGAAAATACTGAAGAAGTAGCAACCGAAGAGCCAGCAAAAGAAGAAGTTGCTGAAGTAGCAAAAGAAGAAGAGCCTAAGGTTGAAGAACCAGAAGCAGCTGCAGAAGTGAAAGAAGAAAAAGCTGTTGAGCCTGTAGCTGAAGAACCAGCTAAAGCAGAAGTTGTTGAAGAAGCAAAAGAAGAAGAGCCTAAAGCTGAAGTTAAAGAAGAGAAAGCTGCTGATGCTGGCCAAACTTCTGCCGACATGACTGCTAAAGATGCTGCTGATCATATTAAGAATGCTGACTTAGCTGACTTAGAAGGCTTTGTTACCGACGACGAGTCGCGTAAAACAGTACTTTCTGCGTGGGAAAGCAAACAATCAGATAATTAACAACCGAATTTCGGCTCCTATGAATCGGGACGCCAATACACCTCCTTTTACTCAAATTGGACTTCTTGTGCGTGCACAAGGGCTAAAAGGCGAACTAAGCGTGCTCTTCGAAAACGAAGAACCACTAGCCTTAGAAACATTGGATATTGTGTATTTGCGCAACGAGAGGGGCGATTATTTTCCGGCTCGCATTCAAGAAATTCGAGTGCAGGAAAAAGGAAACAAACTTTCGTTCTTTGTACAATTTGAACAATTCGCTGATCGAGCTTCAGCTGAAGGCTTAAGAAATCGAGGCATCTTTCTAGAAACAAAAGATGCCGAAGAGTTTTTAGATGCTTTTGTTGAGGATTATTCGTTAGTACACTACAACGTTTATGACGAAAATAATCAGCATTATGGAATAGTAACAGAAGTTCTAGAAAATCCCGCCCAAGACACCTTGGTTATAGCAGGGTTGACTGGAAATACTCTGGTTCCATTGGTTGATTTTTATGTAGTAGAAATTGATGATGAAAATGAAGCGATAACATGCCAAAATCTAGATCTTTTAGAGGGGTTATAACATGATGAGAATCGATATTCTTTCTGCTGTACCCACCTTACTTGACGGCCCACTCAATCATAGTATTGTGAAGCGCGCCAAAGAGAAAGGTCTTATTGAAATTTACGTGCACGATATTCGAGATTATACCGAAGACAAGCACCGTAAAGTAGATGACTACCCGTATGGTGGTGAACCTGGCATGGTATTAACGCCTCAGCCCATTTTCAGCTGTATTGAACACTTAACCTCGCAGCGTAAGTATGATGAAATCATATTTACAGCACCCGATGGAGAAGTGTTCAATCAAACAGAAGCCAATACCTTATCACTTAAACAAAATGTAATTATTTTGTGCGGTCATTATAAAGGTGTGGATCAGCGAGTACGCGACGTGCTAATTACCAAAGAATATACCATTGGTGATTATGTGCTTTCGGGGGGAGAACTTCCGGCAATGGTAATTACCGATGCTGTAGTTCGATTACTTCCTGGTGCTATTGGCGATGCTGGGAGCGCGCTTAACGATTCTTTCCAAGATGGATTGTTAGAAGCACCCGTTTATACACGGCCTGCTGAATTCAATGGACATAAGGTTCCAGATGTTTTACTTTCTGGTGACAGGAAGAAACAGGAAGAGTGGAAGCAAGAACAAGCAGTTCAACGAACAAAAGAACGACGAAAAGATTTGTACGATAAATTTAAGAAAGATTATTAACAGCTGATTCGTCAGCAAACAAACAGAATTATGGATAAGCTAAATTTAATAGAACAGACACTGGTACACGATGATATCCCTGTGTTTACAGCGGGTGATACAGTAAACGTTCACTACCGAGTACGTGAAGGTGAGAAAGAGCGTATTCAGCAGTACGAAGGCGTTGTAATTAACGAACGCGGAAGCGGTCCAAACAAAACCTTTACTGTTCGTAAAATAAGTAACAACATTGGTGTTGAGCGTATTTTCCCACTTTATTCTCCTTTTATCGCTACGATTGAAGTTAAAAGACGTGGTAAAGTTAGACGTTCTAAATTGTTCTACCTACGTGATTTACGTGGTAAAGCAACACGTATTAAAGAAAGAGATTTATTAAAAGCTGACAAAAAGAAGAAGTAAGTTAGCTTTTTAGTATTTATTCTTTTATATAAACTCCAGATGCTCTCTGGTTGTGTTACAAAACACGTTCCTGAAATAATTTAGTGCGTGTTTGTAAACTATGAGTTTAAGGCGAATGTTTAACGACATTCGCCTATTTTTTTATAGCCAACCCACCTATTCATGGCATAATTAGCTTCATACTCTGAGCTCTATTTTAACCCGTATACTAAAGCTTAATCTCTATGATTATAGCTGAGTCATCTCTGTAAATGGTAGGTAGTTCGTTGACTGTTATGGTTGGTTTAAATTAATTGGATCATCCTGTCCGTTGCTAACGTATCATAATCTTATGGAATGGCTGTTAGATCCCTCACTAAGTTAGATTTGGAGGGAATCAAGTTACATAACTGGTAGGCATTGACTCCATTTTACCGCTTCATTTTAGAAAGACAAGAGTACTACCACTAAAGTGTGTAAAGAGTCTGTGGCGACCAAACTTAATCCTGAAGACGTAGTTCTAAAATGAAACTTACCAATATTCCGGTGGATTCGTATGCATTTTTTATAAAACAACCCTACCCACCGATGCCAATAGTTAATCCGTTTATCCCGAGATAAATTTCGGGGCTATGTTTGTTTTACAAAACAAAACCAATCACTATAAGTAGGTTCAAGTATTCGTTGAAAATGCTTAGAAATCGACCTATTTTAAGAAGCTTAAAACAATCTATCCAACCTAACTAACTACAATGAATATAATCCTGTTTGGCCCGCCTGGTGCTGGAAAAGGCACTCAAGCTAGCTTAATTCAAGCAGAGTACTCAATTCCTCATTTATCAACTGGAAATATTTTCCGCGCTGCAATAAAAAATGAGACTCCTCTTGGGATAAAGGTAAAAGGAATATTAGATGCGGGGGAATTGGTACCAGACAAAACCGTAGTTGATATTATAGCCGAAGAACTTAAAGACCCTAAATACGACAAAGGTTGCATATTTGATGGCTTCCCAAGAACAGTGGTACAAGCCCAAGAGTTTGATGCAATTTTAGCCACTAAAGGCCAAAAGGTTGATGCTTTTGTGGTATTAGTGGTTTCGGAAGATGAGCTTATTAGACGCATTTTATCTAGGGGAGAAGGTCGCTCTGACGATACCGTCGAAATGGCTAAAAACAGGCTTAAAGTGTATCACAATGAGACTGAACCCGTGCAAAACTATTATACCACTATGGGTTTAGCACAAGAAATAGACGGCATAGGAAGTGTTGAAGAAATTTTTGACCGCATTAAAGATGCGCTCTCAAATTAAACATTGCCAAATTTTTCAATTGCCTTGTCCGCATCATTATTAAAATAATCCTACCATCTATACCTATTTTCCCCGAGGTTTATCTCGGGGGCTATTTATATTCTGGAAACCAAATCTACTCACCAAATAGGCCTACTTAATACTAAGGGATTTTAATAAAATGATGCAAGTACTAAATATTTCCAGTGCTTTTAAAATATAGACATCCCAGTTTTGGTTGTGAATTCTTCTAGAACTTTCATTCCTAAGATGGAATTTCCTGCATTGTTAAGTCTTGGGCTCCAAACGGCTACGCTGTAACGCCCGGGATGTACGGCTACAATCCCACCACCAACGCCACTTTTACCAGGTAAACCCACCCGGAATGCAAACTCGCCAGCCTCATCATAAAAGCCACAAGTAAGCATAATTGCACTGATTCTTTTGGATTGTGAACGAGTGATGAGCTGCTCATTAGTTTCACAAATAACGCCGTGGTTCACAAAAACTAAAAAGCTTTCTGCCAGCTCTTTGCAGGTCATTTCGATAGAGCATTGGTAATAATAGAAATCTAAAACAGTATCAATATCGTTATGAATGTTGCCAAACGATTTCATCAAGTTTATAAGGGCTTGATTCCTGTAACCGCTTCGTTTTTCTGATTCTGCAACTGCAATATTATAATCTACTACTTCGGCCCCGCATAGTTTTCTTACAAAGGCTAAGTAATCTTCTTTGGGATTTTTAAGTAATGAAATTAATAAATCAGACACCACTAAGGCGCCGGCATTAATCAATGGGTTGCGGGGAATTCCATGTTCATATTCTAACTGCACCAACGAGTTAAAGGCACTTCCTGATGGCTCTAAATCAACTCGTTTCCAAAGGTCTTCGCCCACTAAAGAAATGGCCATGGTTAATGAAAACACTTTTGTAATACTCTGTATTGAAAAGCGCTCATTACTATCACCAACAGATGCACTACCACCATCCAGCATACACAAATGAACACCAAATTTATCGGGATTTATTTTCCCCAGCTCAGGAATATAATCTGCTACTTTACCATCTATTTTTTGAGTTTTGAGCTCAGAATAGATACTGTCAATAATTTTCTGGTAATTCTGCGGCATAGTATATTTGCTGTTTTTGTTCTTACCGTTTTGGCTTGACCCTAAACTAACATTATAAATTAGTTAATTTATGTATTAATGCTATCTAACTTGGCTTAATCCATTTCATCCATTGTTTACTCTCACCTCGAACGGCTTGATTACTGCCCTTAATTACATCCACTGAATCAGGGTATTCTTCTGGAAATAGGAAGATGGCTCCCAACAGAATTTCTTCTTCTGGAATGCCTAAATATTCTTGAACTTCAGGCTTACGAATACATCCACCCGATGACCAATAGTTATTTATTCCTTTTGATGTTGCTGCAAGTAATAAGTTTTGAATAGCCGCGCTTGTTGCTGCAATATGCTCCATATTTTTAACATTCGGATAGTATCTATGATTAGCGAGTTCAGCTAATTCAGGAATCCAATAAGCTAAAATTAGTGTATCGGCTGAAGCCAGCATTTGAATCATTCCATCAGCACAATTAATCGGATTTCCTTGCTTAAAACCCTCTAAAAGCTGCCTACAACTTTCAGTGTTTAGGGCATAGAATCTCCATGGCTCTGTTCCCATCAAATCACCCTTTCTGTTTTGTAAAGGACTTTGATGATGAAACGGGGCTTTACCAGCTAACTCTAAAAGTTCATTTACTATTTTTTCGTGTTCTTCACCTTTGGTAATGGCTAAAGGTTGGTCAGGGTTTCCTCTTAGCTTTGCTGTAGTACGATTCTTAATCGCTTCAATAGTCTTCATTTTTATAATATAAATATAGGTTTGATTGGGCAGCTGAATATATAGCTTGCCTAGCTAGTAAAAAGTAGTATTCTATTTTAGAATATAATTTTCTGCCAGTTGTTTGTATTCACTTACTTCTTGTTTTACCCAAGCTTCATCTTTCCCAAATTCTTGAGCTAATAATTGACCGACAATGGGTGCCATCTCTATGGAAGCTTTGGCATCCAATAATAAAGCCCGGGTTCTGCGTGATAAAATATCTTCGATTGTTATTGCCATCTCATTTCGGATAGCCCAAATAACTTCCCCCTTTAAATAAGGCAAATCGGGGTGAAGCCGAACATTCCACTCAGGGTGTTTTGCCAGTAATTTATTCAGCCCTGCTCTATCAGAACCATATACATGCAATGGATCGTTTCGATCTACCGACTTTAGCCAGCCATGGATACGAAGTTCTTTTGTGACACAATTTTTTTGCTTGAGTCCAGCCACCATCATGGCTCTGTCAATCGTGTCCTCTGCCATTTTACGGTAAATTGTCCATTTCCCACCCGTTATTGTGACCAATCCCGATTCTGAAACTTCTAAATGATGACTCCTAGAAATCTCAGATGTATTTTTTGATTCTTCTGGCTTAACAAGGGGACGGATTCCTGCAAATACGCTTTTAACATCGGCACGAGTTGGGTTTGTTGCAAGATATTTTGAGGCGTTACGTATGATAAACTCAATCTCTTCTTCAAGAGCAATGGGTTCTAGCGATGCTTTTTCGATTGGAGTATCTGTGGTGCCAACTATTACTTTATCGTGCCAAGGAACTGCAAATAAAACCCGACCATCATCGGTATGTGGAACCATGATAGCAGCATCACCTGGCAAGAATTTTTTATCTAAAACGAGATGAATGCCTTGAGAATATTGTATAATTGGTTTGTGCGTTGGCTCATCCATTTGCATAATGGAATCTGTAAAAATTCCTGTGGCATTTACCACCACACGTGCATTTATTTGATGACTTTGGCCACTCACCATATCCAAAGCTTTTACGCCTTCAATAAAGCCAGTCCCATTTATTTTAAGCTCGGTAACCTTCATATAATTGAGGGGAGTGCCACCTTGGTCAGCAATGGTTTGAGCTAAATTTATTGCTAAGCGAGAATCATCAAACTGACCGTCGTAATACATCACCCCACCACGCAGCCCTTCTGGTTCTAGAGTTGGAATTTTTTCTAAAGTTTCTTCTTTAGATAATGTTTCTGACTTTTTTATACCCAATTTACCTGCTAGTGCATCATACACCTTCATCCCAATTCCATAAAAAGGTCCATTCCACCACTCATAGCTTGGTACAATAAAGGATTGGTGACTTACTAAATGTGGCGCATTTTGGATGAGTAAACCTCGTTCATGAAGCGCTTCTATCACCAAAGAAACATCACCTTGTTGAAGATATCGAACTCCGCCGTGTACTAACTTAGTGCTTCTGCTCGAAGTGCCTTTGGCAAAATCGTGCATATCAAGTAATAACGTTTTGTATCCACGAGATGCTGCATCTATCGCACAACCCAATCCAGTGGCGCCCCCTCCAATAATCAGAACATCCCAATATCCATTAAACTCTTTAACGGTGTTTAAAAACTCGGCTCTTTTCATGATTTTAATCTATATTTTTTAATTGGTTTATGCTTGCAAAGCATTCACTCGAAAAACTCTGAATTATGTTTGGCTTTTTTAATCTGCCCATCCTTTACTTTTTTCAACTGCTTTATTCCACTTAGCTAAAAGTGCATCTATTTCAGACTTTTTCATTGTAGGCTCAAATCGTTTATCCTCTTTCCAGTAGTTTTTAATTTCGTCCGTATCCTTCCAAAACTTAACAGCTAATCCTGCTAAATAAGCAGCACCAAGTGCAGTAGTTTCTGTTATAGTAGGGCGGACTATGGGAATTTCTAAAATGTCTGACTGAAATTGCATAAGCGAATTATTTACAGTTGCACCGCCATCAACACGAAGTTCTTTAATTTTGATTCCTGAATCTGTTTCCATTGCCGACAAAACATCCTTCACTTGATAGGCTATCGCCTCTAAAGCTGCTCGTGCGATGTGCGCTTTGGTTGTTCCTCGTGTTATGCCTAAAATAGCTCCTCGGGCGTATGGGGCCCAATGTGGAGCGCCCAGTCCAGTAAAAGCGGGCACAAGATAGACGCCTCCATTATCTGGAACAGACAAAGCCAGCTTTTCTATTTCTGTTGATTTTTTTATAATTCCCAGTCCATCACGTAGCCATTGAACAGCTGCACCTGCAATAAAGATAGAACCTTCGAGTGCGTAAGTAACTTTACCGTCTAATTGCCACGCTACCGTTGTTAGTAAGTTATTTTTGGATGTGATGGGTTTCTCTCCAGTATTAAACATGATAAAAGAGCCCGTTCCATACGTGTTTTTTATCATTCCTGGTTCTAAACACATCTGTCCAAATAGTGCAGATTGTTGGTCACCCGCAATACCGGCAATAGGGACTTCGTGAGCAAAGATGGTCGTTTTGGTATGAGCATATACTTCACTCGACGATTTAACTTCAGGGAGCATACTTTTTGGGATTTCTAGTAATTCTAGAATCCCATCATCCCACTTCATATCATGAATGTTAAAAAGCATGGTTCGAGAAGCGTTGGTCACATCAGTTACATGGGTTTCTCCTTTGGTTAAATTCCAGATTAACCAACTGTCGATGGTACCAAAAGCGAGTTTCCCTTGTTCAGCTTTTTCGCGAGCTCCGTCTACATTTTCTAATATCCAGCGGATTTTAGTTCCAGAAAAATAACTGTCAATTATTAGCCCTGTTTTCTTTTTGATGGGTTCCACCCAACCGTCTTTACGAAACTTATCACAATAATCGGCGGTTCTTCTATCTTGCCAAACAATAGCGTTATAAATGGGTTTGCCCGTTTCTCTATCCCAAACCACCGTAGTTTCTCTTTGATTGGTGATGCCGATTGCAGCAATATTTTTACCATCAGCGCCACATTCTGAAATAGCTTCAGCAATAACACCCGCTTGGGTTTTCCATATATCCATGGGATTGTGTTCTACCCAACCATCGTGGGGGAAATACTGCTTAAACTCTTTTTGGGCTACTGCCTCAACCTCGCCAGCATGATTGAAAACAATAGCCCGAGAACTAGTTGTTCCTTGATCTATCGCTAAAATAAAACGCTTTGGCATAGAGTGGCAGTGTTTGATTTGATTAAGTCTGAATGGAAATACCGAAATTAATTATTCATATACAAGAAAGGCCGCCTGTTGTTTTAGATTTATTTGGCTGACCGCGCAAATGCGATGCTTGCGCTAAAAGTGAGGCCGGAATGGCAGTTATTAGTCATCTGTGATTAGGGAATAGGGAATCAGGTGTCAGAATTCAGAAAGTTAAGTTATTTCAAAACTCACTCCTCAAAACTAGTTACCTCCATCCGGAACCCATCATACGTATCACATAAATCACAATTAAAAATAATGAGTTGGACTGACCGCACAAGCGCGACGCTTGCGCTAGATGGGGGTTCCGCAAGCTAGCAAATAGATTTTTTAAAACAATCTAAAAATAAAATATGTAGAAGAAGATGTTTCCATGGTATTAAATCCGATGAAGCAGTACACGTCCCATCGGGACGATATGTTTGTAGCCCAAATAGTGACCCCCGCCCACCTGCCCCATCCGGGGCAGTACTAGATCGAGATTATCAATCATTTCTCATCACACATAGCACTATTCGTATTGCACCTACGGCGCAACGCGTTGATAGTTCTCGTGGTTTTGTACAAATATACCGCATCTACGAAGCGGGATTCACATAGGCCTATTATTTGTATAAAACCGCCAACGTATCACTTAACATATATAATCCTCAGAGTAGCCCAATTTTAACAAGAGTCCTAATTAATCCTAGAATCTACTCAGTCGAAGCCTTCTGCATCGCTTTTCTATAAGCTTCTAAACCAATGTCATAAATTTCATTGGCTTTGTCAAAATCGAAGGCTGATGCTGTGTTTCTCGGGATTTCTACCAACACATCTACGGGATGTAATTCTAGCATTAAGGAAGTAAGCCGATCTTGAGTAAAGCTGTAGGTATTATCCATCAAATCGAGTAGGGAGTAGGCTTCTTCTTGTTTCTTTATTTTTTCCTTCTCATGCTTACGAGTGTATTCGACTACATTATCTGGTAGAATTTTTTCATACCACTTTGGTTCTTCTGATTCATTTGAAGGCTTTAACTTCTCCAGTGTGTAATCGGATTTTGCATTCAAATCTACCGCCACAATAATGGCATCGTCTTGCTTGTCTACAAGATTAATTGGTAAGGGATTTAGCACACCTCCATCTACCAAAACTCGACCATCTTGCACAACGGGCACATATAAACCAGGAATGGAACCTGAAGCTCGGAGTGCTTTATACAAATCTCCACTCTTAAAATGGACCTCTTCGTTATTCCTCATATCGGTAGCAACGGCCGTAAAGGGAATTTTAAAATCCTCGATATTTAAGAGACCCAATAAATCTTTATGTTTAGCAAAGATCTTTTCTCCCTTTACAAATCCTTGCTTAGTGAAAGTAAAATCCATTAAGTCGAACACATCTTTTTTGCTCAGATTCAGAATCCAATCTCTATAATCTTCAAAGTGTCCTGCGGCGTAAATCCCCCCAATTACAGCGCCCATTGAGCAACCTATTACCTCAATGATTTCGTAGCCATCTTTCTCTAGTTCGTCAATTACAGCAATATGAGCAATTCCACGAGCGCCGCCACTTCCTAAAACAAGGTGTACCTTCTTTTTCATATAATTTGGGAGATTGTTTGAATTCAGAATTCTACTCCTAATGTATATAAAAATAAATCTTATTTGGTGGAGTTTATATTAAAGACGTATCAGGTTGTTTAAAAACCTCTCCGTTTTATTAAAAGGCATTCCAGTTTTATTTATATCAATTTGCCCCCCAGCTTGCCTGAATGTTGTCGCCAGTAAGCAGAACGCTTGCTCCATCTTGTACGCTCAAATCAAAGAAATACAGGGAGTGCTGACCACTTTCATCTACCGAATAGATAATTCGATCTCCATCGGGTGACCATGATGGATAGCGTTCGCCTATGCCCCAACTTTTCATTAGCTGCACGTTTGAACCATTAGCTTTTGAAATATGGATCCTCATATTACTATTTGAATCTAAAGCAGTATAGGCAAATTCATTGCCATTTGGCGACCACTTCATATCGTAAAATGGATTAAATGACTGAAGCAGAGTTACATTGCTACTACCATTCGGGTTTATGCTCTTTAATTTATATAAGCTATTATTATCGTCATAGGTCACATAAATAATTTTATTATTACTAGACCATGATGGATACTGATTTACTGAAGAGTGAGTGTTAGAAATCATTGTACTACTGGCGGCTTGTAAATCATATACATATAAGTCTACACTTCCCGCATAATCTCCAGAAGAAAATACAATTTTTGTCCCATCCGGGCTCCATGATGGACGAACGCTATGCTTACCTGCGTCAAATACAGTTTCTTGACTACCTTCCTTATCAATTAAATGAATTTTACTGCTTCCATTGGATGCCATTTGACTATACGCAACGAAGTTTCCGTCTGGGGAAATTGCCGGCTCTAGGTGATCACCAGCTCCAGTACTTAACTGCGTTAGACTAGAAGTGGAGGAGTATGGATCCATTTTAAAAATACGGTTTCCCACACTTGTAGCTGCAGAAAATACAACCTTATCACTAAGGTTATCTACAACTTCAAAATCTGGACCTGTAACATAATACCAGTATAACTCTATAGATACTGGACCAGTTGTTGCGCCTTCAGGAATCTCAACTAACAATTTGTTGTCAGTACCGCCAATAATTGTAGCTGGGTTGTCCGCTCCATTAAACCAAATAACATTTTCCTCTATATTTGTACTGAAGTTGGCACCAATTATAGTTGTCTCAGATCCAATTGCACCAGTAGTTGGATCATAATAGAATATTTCCGGCTCTGGCGCACATTCAACGGTAAAATACACATCGTTTGTCCCAGAGGTGAGTGTTATCTGCTGGGGATTACCCTCTGCAATATTTACCATACATTGTGGAGGACCATCACTGAGCTCTATAGAAAGTTGGTTGGAAGATAAATCCGTATACGTTTCGGTTGTAGTAGGAGCAATCCAGCGATCTGTTTCTCCAGTTACCGACAGGTTATATCCGTCATGACCAGGGTAACTATTAATGGTTTCTACATATATTTTTAAAATTTTTGGAGCTTCCACCACTGTAAATGTGGGGCTTTCTGCCCATTTCCCATTTACCTCAACACTAATTGAGCCAGTACTTGCCCCTTCTGGTACCTCAACAATAATTTCGGTTGAAGTAGAGCTCGTTACAGTTCCTTGTACTCCAGAGCTACCCAGTACATCTTCAGCAAACCACACTTTATTTTCCGACGGCACCTCACTAAAGTTTTCTCCTGAAATTGTAATCACTGTACCTACAGTGCCATTATCTGGGGTAATACTATATATTTCTGGCGATGGAGACTCACACGTTATTGTGAAGTAGACATCAGTCATGGGGCCAGAAAGAGTAATCTGTTGTGGATTTGCTTCTGCAATTCCTGTCATACACAATGGCGGGCCATCACTTAGTTCTACCGTAATTTGATCACTTGTAAATCCAGTAAACGTTTTTACTACACTCGGAGCAATCCACTCATCATCCTGTCCACTAACCGATAAATTGTATCCATCGTGACCAGAAGGGCCCCCGATAGTTTCTACATGCACCCTTAGAGATTTTGGCGTTTCAAGCACTGTAAATTCAGGACCATTTTTGCTTAATCCCATACTACTTACTCGAACAGGTCCTGTAATTGCACCTGAAGGAACTATTACTTCTAAATTCCATTGTGAAGATTCCACGATAGTTGCTTCAACTTCGCCAGCTGCGCTACTAAAGTAGAACTTGTTCTGCGATGCGTCATAGTTAAACCCACTTCCATTAACTTTTACGGTATCTCCAACTTGAGCAGAATCTGGCGTAATGTTATTGATAGATGGAAAACAGTTTATTAAGTAGTCAACTTCGGTTGTTCCTGGGCTTAACGATACTGTCCGCGGATTTTGTCCTTGAATTTCACAACTCTGTGGGCCTTGTTCTAGCTCAATAATTACTTGAGAATCTGTGAGGTTTTCATAAGTCACAGTACCATTCGGTGATACCCAACGATCTGTTTGTCCGCTAACTTTTAGATTATAGCCATCATGACCAGATGAAGCATTTATACTGCTTATGTTTACATTCAATTTTTGGGGCGCTTCAAGCAATGTAAATTCTGGGCCAGTAGCACTAACGCCATCACTAGTTACACTTACCGCGCCAGTTACTGTACCAGATGGTACAATTACTTTTAACTCCCAACGGCTAGATTCCACAATTGTAGCTTCTATAGGTGTGCTACCACCATTAAAGTAGAATTTGTTTTTGGCGGAATCGTAGTTAAAGTTGTTACCACTTACTGTAACTGTATCTCCAACTTGAGCAGAATCTGGTGCTAAATTAGTAATTTCAGGCACACAATTAAAGATGAAGTCAACCTCTGTTGTCCCTGAACCAAGCGACACTGTTCGTGGATTATCTCCAACAACCACACAGCCCATAGGTCCTTCACTGAGCTCAATGATAACCTGAGAATCAGTGATACCTTCATAAACTTCAGGGCTATTTGGATGCACCCATCGATCGGTTTGACCGCTTACCTGTAGATTATATCCATCGTGACCTGGCGAAGCATTATTAGTGATAATATTTACAACCAGTTTTTTAGGGCCTTCAACCACTGTAAATACTGGCCCTTGCACGGCTTGATTATTAACTACTACGCTAATCGGCCCTGTTTCAACACCATAAGGTACTTCAACAAGTAATTCTGTTGTAGATGCGCTTTTCACAATTCCTTGTACGTCAGTACTACTTCCGCTAAACCAAACATCATTATCGGATGGTTCTGCACCAAAGTTCTTACCCGAAATAGTTACTTCCAAGCCTACATATCCAGTATCTGGACTAATACTATAGATTTCTGGTACTATTGCTTCTTCTTGAACGGTAAATATGGGTCCTTTTTTCTCAATAGTATTTATTGTTACAGCAACTTCACCCGTAGAAGCATCATTAGGTACAATTACAACCAATTCTATTTCTGACGCACTTTGCACCGTTGCAACTTTACCATTAAACGTCACAATATTCTTATTCAGTTTTGAACTAAAATCGGTTCCAGTTATGGTTACTTCTGTCCCCGCTACACCTGTAGTCGGTGAAATTTTTGAAATCGATTGGTTGAGTACTTGAAAATTAGGACCTAGTACGGTGTCTGCTGCAGATACTACAGAAATTAATCCTGTTTGTGCACCCAAAGGCACCGTTGCAATCATTACCGTGTCACTTCTCGAAAGGATAGTTCCTTCAATTTCATTGAAATAAACAGCTAAATCATCATTAGCAGAATGAGAGGAGGTTGGTTGGGTTATACTTCTCTGCTCAACCATTGGCGTAATTCTACCTTCGGGCTTACCTAATAGCGCATCTCTAGGATTCGCCTTTATTAGCTCATTCGATCCTCGTTCTAGTTTATCCGATATAATACTTTCTTCTTGGTAACTAGCATTAGTTTTCTGCGGAATAGTGACTCCACCAAAGCCTGTACCTGTAATTTTAACGGTATCTAGTTGATGTGCTTTTTGTGGATTCACCGCTGTAATATTTAAGAATAATGTCGTAGTGGTGTCTACGGTAAACACTGGTCCTGTTAATGTTTCTCCTTTTGCGATTAATTCGATTGGACCAGTGGTTGCATCCATAGGTACTCTAGTTACTATCACGCTGTCACTCACCGATTCAGCAACGGCTTCAATACCGTTGAATGTAATTTTTTGAAGTGGATCAAAACCATACCCACCAATTACAACGCGCGCGCCATACCCACCTCGTGCAGGAATTACAGATTTAATTCCATCTATTTTAGGTCTAGAACCAGAACTACTAATATCGCTACAGCCTAGTTTAAATAATACTAGTACTGCAATACCTAATAATGTAACTATAGATAATTTTCTCATAACATAATCTCACTTATTAAAACTCAGCGAATTGTTTTCGCCTCTCTTGTTATTTGTATGCATAGGGATTGTAACAAACTTATGATGCCTTCTTTCTTCCACTTTGAATAATCTCTGATGCTTCCTCAAAACGACCTGCTTTGTGCAACGCCTCAATCAAAAACTCTTTTAAAATCGGTTGATTTGGTTTTACTCTAAGTTGAGTTATCCACCTATCACAAAGTTGATCTAATGTTCCTTTTTCACGGTGCAACTCAATAATTTTTCTATACGCTGTAGCATTTTCTGGATCTGCCGAAAGGGCTCTTTCATAAGATATATTTGCCTGTTGTTCCTGCCCTTGTTCACTATAGTAACCTCCTAATGCAACATGTGCATCAGCTAAATTGGGAGAGAGAGTTACCGATTCTTTCAACAAATCTACACCCTCATCCTTATTCCCATTTTCTATGTAATAGCTACTAATCATATAAAAAAGCCTGCCCGATTGTGGATATTCATTTTTTAAACTGTGTAGCTCTGGCATTACTTTCTCTTTCTCGAAATGAGTAGTAAAAAAATCGAATACCTCTATGGCAATGAAATTATTCTCACTAAATCTTCCCGCCATGTTATCCGTTTCCTTCATCTCTAACAGATTATTTTGCTGTTGAAGAGAAGAGACCAAGCTTTCTTGTAATACGTTTAAATTCGTTAGTGCTAATTTCAATGCCCAAAGGCTCATCTCAAACGCTTCATTTTTTCTATTCGTATGAAGGTACAAACGAGCAATCTCGTAATATGCTACCGCACTTTTTGTGTTTTTTTTGGCTGCTTGTTCAAAGTTATCTAATGCTTTTTCATTATCACCTGTTAGCAAATAAACACGCCCCAACCTTTCATAAGCCTCTGGACTTTTCTCAACCTCTACAAAGGCTTTATACGTGGTAATAGCTTGATCAAAAGCACCTAATATTTCTTCCGAATCGCCCTTTAAGCGTAAAAGATGAGGATATTTGGGAAACTGCTGTAAAGCCTGCTCATAAATTTCATGAGCCGCTTCTAAACTATCTTGCTGTAAATAAGTATCGGCCTTCAAAACTGCGATATCTTTTAAATCTCCGCCAAAAGTTGCGGCACTATCGTACGCAGCACGGGCATTATCCCATTCTTTTTCTGCGGTATAAGTTTCGGCAATTCTCTGCATGGTAGAGGCTTCTTTAGGGAACTGAGTATACATTTTTCTAAGTGCCCCCCGTTGAGCTAATGTATTATTCCTTGCTTTATAAAACCCAATCAGCGATTCATAGATTTTTAATTCGTTGGGATGCTTATCTAATAATTTTTCATAAATCTTTTCAGATTGCTCTCTTTTACCTTGTGCTAACAATAATTCTGCATAGGTAATAGCATTATCTAAATCCTCAGGATTTCTTTGGTATAACTGCTCATACTCATCTAGAACATCCCCATAGTTACGAGTTTCATATAAAGCATTCACTCGCATTTTTAGTAAACCTTCACTTTCGGGGAAAATCTCTCTTCCTTCGTCTATCACCTCAAGTGCTTCTTCCCATTTATTCTGCCTCATATAAACCAACGCCAAATTGCTATAACTAGCTACACTATCTGGTATATAAGTTTTCGAATTTTGAAGATTTTCTTCTGCTAATTCAAATTTTTCTTGTTGATAAAATTGACCACCCAGCGATTGATAAATCAACCCCAATCTTAACCTGATATCTTGAGTTGAGATATGAGAGTTTGCAGTAAGTAGTTTTTGATAACCTGGCAAAGCCTCTTGTAACATTCCTCTCTGTAATAGAGACTCTGACTTAAACCAGATTAGCGCATTTGAATTCGGTAAGTGCTTTAATCCACGATTGGCGACCTTCTCAGTCT
Organism: Balneolaceae bacterium; assembly: GCA_041656135.1. Classification (GTDB taxonomy): domain Bacteria; phylum Bacteroidota; class Rhodothermia; order Balneolales; family Balneolaceae; genus Balneola. Next base: position 31,899 of record JBBAEC010000020.1, read on the forward strand.
CGGCAAATTTCATAAGTGCCAAATTGGATGCTGCCAATACTTGATAGGCTAAACTATTTAATGAGTCGCGAGATAATGCTTGTTGCGACCAGTTTATGGCTTCCGAGTAATTTTGCTGACTAAAGGCTCGATTAGCTTGCTCTACTTCATAGCTTTGAGCTTGCACAACGGTAGGACAAATCCCACCCATTGCTCCGCATAAAAGCATCAAAAGAAAAGCATTTAATCGATTTTTCAGCATAAAGTATTCTTAATGAATTGTGGATTTTAATTTGCTGGATTATAAATATTTACTGGCACGCTTTTTTTACTTTCGTTACCCGAAGTATCAACCGCACGAACCTGAATCCATGTTGATAAATCAAGATTCGCAGTAGTAAATTTTGTTTCGGTAATTAGTTCTTCGTTCAGCCTTTCATATACGCCAGAAGGTGTTGAAGAGATATAAATTCTATATCCTTTAAGATCGTATACATTTACTGGTTCCCAAGTAATACTCACTTGGTCATTTCCTGCTTGGGCGCGCACATTTCTAACTGCTCGTGGTGGCGTATAATCTCTTATTAAAAGTTCTTTAGTTTCCGTTTTTATACTCTCGTTACCAAGAGTGTCTCGGGCAGCTAACGCATAATAATAGGTGTTGCCTACTGCTACAGAGTCATCTCTCATCATGCGTTCGTGAGCCGGCTGTGTATGAAATAATTCCATATTTGAAGGCGACTCGCCTTTGTAAATCAAATATTCACCTACATCAGCTGAGGTGGATGCATTCCATCTTAATACAGCACGAACACCATCGTCGTTTTCGGTTACCATATTTGTAGGTGGCTCGGGCGGTGTTGTATCTGGAATTTGAAGCATTGTTGAAACAGTATCACTTACGTTTCTAGCTGAATCCACAGCTACAATTTTATATTGATAGTAAGCACCTTCAGCAAAGTTAACTCCGGCCTCACCTTTATCAACAAAACTTGTCCCCGTAAAATCATCTACATTTAGTTGTGCCTCTCCTAGCCCAGCCCTGTTGCCCATGCGCTTTCTTAGCAACACATAGGTTTTGAAATTGCTCTTTTTCTCAGCCTCTTCCCAGGTAAGTTGCACATCTCCATTTTCTAGTGCTTCTGCTTTAAGCGATAGGGGAGCCATAGGTTGTGTATGGTCTTCTAAATCTGCTTTGGTGGCATTACTCATTTCACTTTCATTTCCACTTTCATCCACAGCAGTTATTCTATAAAAGTAAGAAGTTTGTAATGCTGCTGGCCGGTCAACAAAATAGTTGGCAAGTAAGGGGATAAGCTCTTTATTCAGCTTTTTAAAATCTCCTTTAATACGATTTGCCCTGTATATATTATAACCCAATGCATCTACTTCAGTGCTTATTGGCCAAGTTAATTCGACTTCACCATTCATGTTTGGTAATGCTTCTAAGCCGGTAATTATAGCAGGCGCAGTATCATCTACAAGTGTGTAGGTAAATATCTCACTTACTGGACCTTCTTTCATAGTTAAGCTAACTGGCGCAACTATTAAATTGAGTGTGATACCCGATCTGTTTGTTGTAAATATATAGTCGAATTCTTTAAAGTTGTTGATACGAACAATGGGGTCGGTATTTATCAACTGTAGCTTGCCATCTTGGCTATCATAAATATTAAAGCGAACAATTTTATCGTCATTATTTTGTGTAGAAGTTGGGTAGCTCCACTTTAGTGTCACCGTTCTTTCCTCATGCACTGCCAACAAGCCTTGAGGCTGGGGAGCTTTTACTTCTGTCAACCTCACATTTTGCTCTAGTTTTTGGCCAACTACTTCTTCATTTTCGTTTACAACTTCAATTCTATAGGTTGCATTACTACCAATGGTTGCGGTGCTATCTATATAAAGATGCCCTAAAGCACGAGCCACATCTGGGTAATAAAAAGTGGCTAAATTAGCGGCGATCCTACTCGACATTAATCTAAAATAAAGGGATTGTGGAGTATTTAATTCTAATGCCTTTTGCATTGGCTCTGCATATTCTCCAATCATTCCCATAAATTCTGCCATGTTACCAGCTCCAGTAATAGGAGCCTCGTTGAGTTTTTTAAACTCACTATTTGCTTGAGAACGATAAATGTTAAAGCCATGTCCAGTAGGAACCTGTAGTGTATGATACACGTATACACCGTTCCCTTGAACCTGCGTTCTAATACCAGAGTCTGCCCCCTGCGAAAAGGCTAGGCTAACACTTCCCAAAGCCCAAGCAGTAACTAGAACTAAAATTCTGCCGAGTTTAATTGAATTTAATTTTTTCATACTTCTCATAAACGAACACTTCTTTTCTTAATGGCTTTGTTTACTTATCTGCCTCTTTTTCCTTTCGAATTTTTGCTACTGCCTTTATCAGGCGACATGAAGTTCCTTAGCATTTCTGTATACTCACCATGCAAGTTATTTGGAATCTTAATGCGAATCTCGCTTGTAGTTTCTAAACCTACTTTATTTCGTGTTGTTATTACGAGTTTAGGAATATAACCTTGGTTAATCATCTCAACTAATGTTAAAGTGCCGTCTGTTTTATCCTTAGATTTAGATTCGCTCTTTTCATCCAGTAAACACGGGTGTAAAGCTGCATAATCATCGCTGTTTTGTGCCAAGTTTATAAAGAAAGGCTTTGTTGTTGAGGGGCTTGAGATATCATCTTCCAAATTCTGGGTAGAATTTACCAATGAAATCCCACCTCCAAAAAACGTATTGGTACTACCTGAATTTGGCCTACAAGGCTCGATAGTAGTAGTAGATTCTTGACTTGGATTTTTCCTAGCCCTTTGTAAACCCTGCGTAATAAGGCTTGAACCTGTGTTTAGCCCAGAGCTTTTTATGATTTTATAACTAACCAACTCAATACCCGATTCTGGGTCTGAACCTACTTGACTAAAATCTACTTTAATAATAGAGTTTTTAGAATAAGTAGCAGTACCTAATGTTTTTGTAGGCGAGCTTCTATCTATTATAACATTCTCATTCACTACCACTCTAGATGCCATTTCTTGGTTGTTGATTGCTCTTACAGCAACTTTATATGAACCATCTGTAATAATGGAACTAGCTGGAACAAACAAGTTGGCGGGCACATTTCGGTTTTTAGTATGTCTTGCCTCAGCTATATCAACTTCATCGAGTTCTGGCCAGGTGCGTAGAGTATCTGTACCATCTGCACTTATTAATGCGTACTGGTAGCCTTTTATACCAGATTGAGCATCGTCTGATAGCTGTGTAATATAAATAGTGAAACCACTTGTACCACTTTTAACCTTAACTTCTGGCGTGGTTGGTACACTAGTATCAATATTTTGTACAGGCCCAAATATTTTTGTAGTGCTTTCCATATCCGCATTATTTCTAGCTTTAAAATACATATACAAATCACTTTGGAAAGGCGGTGTCATTATAAGCTCAGTCGTAGTTGTAATAGGGATAAAATCTATATCACCTTCTCTAAAAACTTGAGTTACAGATGCATTTGGTGTTCTAGCAGAACCCACTGAAAATCCTTTTATTCCCGATTCGGCATCTTCCGATGCCCACGAAAATGATAGCTTATAACTATCTACAGAACTTTGGTCTTCGTTTACCCGTGTTTGATTCCATCGTGGGTCCTGGTAAATAGCTTGTTGAATCACAGGGTTTGCTGGCGCAACTTGGCGTTGTGGTATTTGCTCCCCTCCGCTTTGACCACGTACATTTGGTATTCTAACCGTTATTTCCGTTTCTGAGGGCGGAGTAGGATCAAAACGGAAGGGTTTAGAAAGAGCCCTTACGTTACTGTCTACACCATCGCCATTCACAGTTTTAAATGAAATATAGTAGTCTACATCTTTTTGAAGATTTAGGCCTCGTATAGTAGCCTCCATTTGTGAGCTATGGCTTAGAACTTCTACAGCACTTACACCGCCAAAAATATTCATCACATACATTGTAAAGCTTTTTTCATTTACACTTCGGCTACCTTGTGCATCGGTCCAATCACGCACATTACTAGCATCTGGAGTAGTTCCAATTTTGTACTTAAATAAGCTTATACCGCTTTCTTGATCAACACTAGAAATAGTAAATTCTAACTTAGTTGAATCAGCTACCCAGTATCCATCGCCACTATCTAGATATTCAGAAGCCACTACGGGAGTAGATGGTGGTGTAGTATCATCACCATAAGTAACTGTTACCGGCTGACTACTAAATGAGCTTGTTGGACTAACTGGCACTGTAAAATTAACTAATCTTGACGATGTAACGCCTCCTGGGCTTCTTGCTCGAATAGCACCAGTTAATTTAACTTCCTTATGGTCTTGGCTCTGTTTGGCGTAATAATTATAGAGATTATCAGATTGGCTATTCCCGTTTCGAAAGCTTTTATAACCTGAGGTATAATAATTGTTGATAGCGTAAACTGAACTAATTTGCCCCTTTGTGAAGGAATAACTTACTTCAGAAACTCTAACTGGATGACTAGCTTTATATTCAATATTGGCTGTTCCATAAAAGCCCCTGTATTCATTATCTCTTTTAGGGAATATATAACTATGTGAAGTTGCATCTACCGCTTTACCACTTATGTAGTCGATAGATGGTGGCGTTAATGATACTTCAATTTCATTTAATTTGTTGGAAAATGGTGCCAATTCCGCTACTTCTGAGCCGTCTATACCTTCGTTAGCCCATCCGTTATAAGATTCTATCATCCCATAAACAGTAGTTAGCATATTAGATTTAATGGTATATAATTGCTCTACATTTTTTGTGAATGCTAGATGTTTAGACTCCAATTCATTCTTTTTTTGATCTATGAAGCTAATCATACCATCAATAGGTGCTAGGGCTTTTTCCTCTAACTTTTCAAGTCCTAACTTTGGCATATTATACCAGAAATCCATTGTATTCTGTTGATAGGCCGCCTTTCTATTTTCACTGTTACGTGGATCTTCTTGTATAAGAAAATTACCGATCCTATCTGTTTTGGGATCTAAACCAGCTAGTGCAACAATTGCGTCTTCTCTATGCTGTGCAAGAAATGCATATTTTGCAGCCTCTGTTCCGCCTGTGTTAAAAACATGGTTATTAATTTTACTATAATTAGTTATAGCTGGTTTTAATATATTCAGTAACGATATTCTTGTCTGCGCCCATTCTGCCAAACTCCAATAGGATGCAAGACTTCGGGTATTGAACCCTCCAATAGCTAGTATAGCATTTTCATATAATGAAGCTATCCTGTTAACTGAAACATCTGATGATGATGCAATTAAATTAGTCGTTCCCGCTCCCCAGCTAATGGAAACATTACCATCTAATACCAGATCAACTAAATTTATATTATCTACACCTGCTCTAATCGCATCTTGGTAATGCTGATTCATTTGCTGAATTTGATTTTCAACAGCTTCAAGTTGAGATTTATTAGAATTATCTATCCCCTCATCTATATTAAAGGAAGGCTCAGAAAGTAGCTCACCATTTTCAGTACTAATTGCACCAGTTATAGAACTGACCGGGTTTTGTAAGGTAAGATCACCTTCATCAAGATCTGAAAGTGTAGCTTCCATTCGGCTACTTATATCACCTAAGGCTGAGATAGCTTCATCTAACCTAGCATTAACATCTGGGGCTTTATTATTTAATTGTGTCTCCCAAGTGCTTTCATAATCACTTAGCTCAGTTAACAAAGGTCGAACACGTGAATTAGTATAACCAGTAGGTAGAATAAACTTCCTTGACATACCAAACATGACATTATCCATTATCCATTCCAAAAAGGAATAGCTAGCGAATTGTGCACTATTCACCCTTCTTTCACCAAAGGGGTTTGAACTCATTACCTTAGACACCTTATTAATTATGCCTAAATCACTACTATATAAACCCGATACCAAATTAAAGCCAGCTGTTTGTAACTCTTCTCCACTAAAACCCTCAAAAGTTTGAATAGCAAGAGCATCATCTAGACTTTCCTTAGCTTCGTCTAAGCTGTTTTTGGTTTCTTCAGCCTGCCTCTTAGTCTCTTCGGCGGCATCCTTAGCATCGGCAATCATCTGATCCAATTCAGAATTCCCGCCTCGCCCATAGTCAAACCGTGGCGATTTAGTTTGGAATTTTGCCCAACCACGAACGGTAGCATTAATTACAAATAGCACTTCAACATGTGCCTCTCCTGCAAAATAAATCATTATATAGTTTCCGCGATCAAAATAACCACCTTCAACCGAGGCATTGAATTTTGCCAAACCGCCTATAATACTAAAGCCAATAGAGAACTTTCCATAAATCCCCAATGGATCGGTGTGTTTTGGTAAATACCAGACCAAAAGATTAAAACTAGCGTTGCCCGCAACAACTGCCACATCAAAACCAGAGCTAGCACCAAGTTCTAACAGCAGGCCATCACTAGATACTATAACCTCTCCAGCAACCGATAGCATATTTAATGCGGGTAATACCTCTAATTTAAAATTACCAGTAATACCCCACATTACACTCGAATTATCATTACCGGCACTATCGGTAGACCTTTCTGATTTAGCAAAGAAGTCGACTTTAGAACTTCCTTCTAAAACAGGATCATAGTGTATATCTAGTGTAAAGCCACCTTCAACACCTGTGATATCTGGTGTATACAAGATAGTTAAATACATCCCTGCACTAAACCTATCACCTTGGTTAAATACCATTCCATTTGCATCAATTTTGGTAAACTGATCGGTTATTTGAACTAACGCATTTGCAGAAATAGCAGCATTATCTCCAGATCCCCCTATACTAATATTAGCATACAGTAAAATGGCGAATTTCAGATTTTCAACGTTAGGAGAAGAGCCATTTAATTTGAAACTATCATCCATCGCTTTAATAGCATCAACAGTCATATCTAAATTAGCTTGGGTAGGGCGGTAATAAAAGCCACCTCCGATAGAACTCATCTCTATAATACCCAAAAAGTTAATAGGTGCACTTACAGCTACAAATATACCGAAGCGTAAATCATCATTAATAGTAGATATTGAACCTGCCGCTGCTATCCCTACACTAGAAAAATGTCCACCACCAGCAACACTAAGCGCAAAGCCATCACTCTGCTGGATGTATTCCATCCCCACCGTAATACTCGCCTGATCGTGTAACTCGAGGCTTGCATCTTTTATTCGTAAATACCGTTCGCCACCACTAGTCTGATAATAAAGCACCTCGCCAATGCCACCAGAAATACCTTCACTCAACGATATTTTAAGTGCATTACCTTCTGAGCCCGATGCGGGTTTAAAATGTAGGTACTTTTCAACATCCTTTATCTCTACTGTTGTTACACTTGCTTTAGATCCACTGCCTGAGTTCTCTTCAAACTCTAGAGTAAAAGTATTTCCTTTTCCAGCGGTTTTATAATCGAAACTGCCTAGTTCGAGTGTTACAATATCCATGAGGGTAAAGGATGCACCACCATCAAGCCTTCCAATTTCATCAACACCTAGAGTAGAGAATTTAAAGCCAGAAAAATTTGCTTTGCCTCCAACTCCATTAATATTTAATCCTGCATCTCCACTTATACTCGCTTGAAATGGCACATTTACACCATCAACTAATACATCTGTTTCTATACTAATGGAGCTAACATCTATGCTAAAAAACTCGTAACTGAAGGCTAATGGTGATCCTCCTTCTTCAAAATTAGTGCTAACATTCCATTCTACACCATTTTCAATCGAGTACTTAATGCCTGGATTTTCGGCCATATTACCGGCATCGCCAAGCATAAGTCGTTTTTCGGTATCGTTTTCTATATAAACAGCCCCGGCAGCATAAAGAGATGTTCGTTTATAATTTTTGAGATCAATATTGAGTCCTAAACCTGTTAGTTCAAGAGTAGCAAAATCACCTAAACCAACTTCTGTTTCTGGGTTATTACCTAAAGTAAAACCATCATCAAATATAAAATCTGGACCTGAAACATTTAGTGTGCCATCGGTTCCTGCTTTTATACTTATATCAGCTCTTTGATTAAGCGGACTTGGTAGCTCTGCAAAACCTAGCGCCGTCATTTGTAAAGCGTTATTTTCTACACCTAGCTTGATGTCTTTTAATACTAACGCACTATCTGGCAATAGCTCTACGTGTTCTGGCAATAGATTGGCAACGCTTAATCCACCAAAAGTTATGTTTCCATCCGATCTAAATTCTAAATCGGAAAACCCAATATCGGTTTGATTGTAGAAGTCAAATGTTCCATCGGTCTTCAGTGCAAGCACTTTGTCTGCAAAAGAAACAGTAGTATTTGAAGAAGTGAAGTCTAATGTACCATTTATCAGTTGAAATTTTTGGTCGCCTACATTTTGTGTAGCATTTATTGTAACGTAATCACCATCAGCTGTTGGTATAGAACTAATTTTGAACTGCTCTATGTCTAAACTAAAATCATCGCCTAGTAAATCAGGTATGGTTACTATCCCACTAAATGATAGAGCGAACTCTTCTTCACTCATAGTGATTCCAAAAAGACCCTGTTCTCCACTAGGGATGGGTTTTACTTTGGCATAACCTAAATCAATTCCCTCCCCTAAATTCCCACTGTCTATATTTATCTGCCAATTGCTTCCTGCATAGTTAGCTGCATAATGGATAGGCGTTCGTTCACCTTCTTCATCTACTAAAATATCGCTCTTTAATTGCCCTGAAAAAGCAACGCTGTTTGTTTGCCCTAGTTCTAATTCTAGGCCACGTACATAAAATGCAAAGGCTCCATTTCCTAAGCTATCGACTGCAATTGGTGTTACATTTTCTTGAGAGACTAAATAGGTTTCAGAGTATTCACCAGCAGATATGGTTGCTTGTTCAAAACCATTAGCGCCAATGGTAGCTGTGGTTGTTAGTACTGCACCATTTAACGAGCTAGGTAATTTTACGCGTGCTGCAGCTTTTAATTTCTGGGTTGAACTACTATAGTTTAAACTATCAAGTATTAATGGAATTCCTAAAAATTCATCTAGATTAAGTGAATTTTCTAGCGATACAGAACCATCTGTTATATTCATAAACATGTCGACAGTTGCTGAAAACGCTACTGCTACTTTTAACGAATTTCCAGCTTCATCGCGTACTTCTGGTATTACCAATTCAACAGTCTTGTTTGGTAGCGTATTTATAACTCTACCACTAGGAGTCTCATTCATTTCATAACGGCTCCCATCATCGTCACCAAGCACTAAGTACGCCGTTTCTTCATTTGGTAACCCAAGTGTATCTGGAATTACACTAGCAATTAGGCCAGGAACATCTAAATGAAAGCGATCTTTATCTAAATAGCCAAATCGACTACTTTCACCCGATATAGTGAAGTCAGCTTGACCTGCTTGAACAGAGGTTGGACTAAAACCAACTTGAAAACCTTGATAATCAACATCAAGAGAGCCGTATAATTCATCTGCTGCACGTATAGATGCAGAACCAGCTCCTGAAAGTGTAAGTCCGCTACTATTTACTGTTGCACCACCAGCTAGAAAAATCCTTGCAGTATTATTTGCGGTAAAATCGGAAGATGGATCTACAAGTTTCCATTTTATAGGGCTTACACCCACTTCAAAAGCAACAGAGTCTTGAATAGTAAAACTACCGTCAGCAACAATATTGTCTTTTGGTGTGATGGTGAAATTGGTGAATTCAACCTTGGCCGTATCGGTACTATTTGGGAGTGTAAGACCAGCATCACCGCTTATAACTAGGCCAGATGAGTTCAGTTTTGCTTGTTGCACACGGAATGCAAACAATGGATCTGACGATGGATAACCGTAGTTAAATACATCGTTTACTAATATTTCGCCATCAATTAAATTGCCCTGAACTACATCTACCTTAATAGTTCCAAATGCGGTTATATTTTCAGCTTGGTTTTCTTGTTCAATTTCTGCCGTTACAGCACCATCAAGTACAATACTTTGAGTATTGCTATTGAAAGCAAAGTCTAGCTTTGAATCTGAATCAAATACGATGGAAGCAGGACCGTAAGTAAGTGTTCCACACGGTGTAATATTTGTTGCAGAACCAACCAAACCACCTTCACCCGATAATTTTAGAGCAAGGGTAGGATTAGCACAGGTATCGCCTGTTTTTTTGAATAAATTCTTGTTTTCTAGATTACCCGCTAAATTTATATCGTACCCTTGAATGGGAGCTTCTACCGTTCCCACATTCGTCAATCCACCAGAAACATTGGTCAAGTTAAATTGAGTTCCACCTCCAAATGAAATGGGCGCACCTTTGCCTTGGAATGGATAATCTTGAATTTGGCCAGTTAGTACACCTTTATTATATCCAACATTGGCTAGTGTGATTGTTGCACTTGAGGCAGCTGGTGAATTTGAATTAAATGCGGCTAGCTTTAAATCGAAATCCATTTCAAAAGCTAGAGGAATACCTTCGCCTGTAAACCAGTTAAACGAAACATCTCTTAAGGTTTCGAAACTTAATAAAGTAAGTTCGGTCGGCCCTAATGCAATAGCTGTGGATCTTAAAACAGGATCTGAACTTTGGTTTATTTCCTGCTGAGGAATGGTAAAGCCTTGTTCTGTAATTTCTACGTTACTTAGTGGAACACCCAAAGTATCCCCATCTTCAAAGCTCATTAATACTGAAAAGTCGAGGGCTGATGTGAATTCGAAATTATTAGTTACGGAACGATAACTCAGCTCAAAGGTTCTAATTTTATCGATACTAAAACCTATAGGTCCAGCAAAATAGGGAGTAGATGAACCTTCTTCTTCTGGTTGATGAATAGCATTAACAATGAAGTTTCCATTACGATATCTTGCTCTATAATTTAAGGCAGCAAGGTTAACTTCACTTTCATTCTGGAATTTTAATTGGCCACCTACATCAAAAATTATATTCGGTGTTTCAAGTTCTGTTAGAGAAACATTGATAGAACCTTTTAAGGAATCTACGCCAAGCACTGCAAAATTACTGCTTGGTGTTAGTGGGATGTTAGCATTCAAACTATGTAAATCAACATCACCTCTTAACCGCTCCCCGTTTTCTAAAAATAAAGCTACACTGCCCGATTCTCCCATCTGATGCTCATATAGCAATAAATCTCCTTCTAAAAATAAACCTCGATCTCCCCCAAAACTTTCATTATTCACAGAAAAACCATCATCGTAGCGAACGCGATGTACTTTAAATGGAATGCCAAAGTCGTTTAAATCTACAGCAGGGCTAAAGTCACCCTGAATACTACCTGCAGTTACTTCCCTACGACCATGGTTATAGGTGATGTCTGTAAAACTAACCGCCACTTTCGGCGCCATTGCTTTGCTGCCTTGAATGGCTGGAATAACTAAATCTAGCGGAGCGTTTGTACTTAATTTAAAAGTTCCATCTGCTTGCTGTTGGGCATCAACTAACAAATTATCGTTTTGATCTCTCAATACTATATAGGCCGATTCTACGGTTGGTAAACCTAAAGTATCGGGTATAGATTGAGTTAGATAAGCTGGGTCTAAATGAAATCCAGAATGATTGAAATAAGCTACACGCCTGTTATCATGAATTATATCTGCTTCACCTTGCTGAACTTGAAATGGATTTAAGCTCATGGAGAAATTCTTTTTGAAATCTATAATAGTTTCATTCAGGCTTAAGGTACCAATTTCCATTTCGGCTATAGCTTTTCCTGAAGTGTGAAGACCTCTGTTATCTATAACTACTCTTGTGCCTAGTTCTGCATATATGCTGTTTGGTGAGGTACTCTCTTCGCTTTTTTCACCTCGTTTTTGTGTAACTGAAAAACTTACATCTGTTGCAGATTCATCAATTTCTGCTGTAAGCGCAAAGCTTTCATCAAAAATAATTTGTCCAGATTTAACCTCGAAATCAGTAAGACCAATTACAGCTTTATCAAAAGTAACACCTAGGCTTGTAACTCCATCTGGCCATTTAATGTCTTGGCTTTGTTCTTGAACCCTATTTCTTCTGCTTGCTATGTTTCTGCCCCTTACACTAGCACTACTTGTTGACGTTGCTTTAATATGTCCATCAAAGGTGCTTGCAATTAATTTATCATCGCCAATTAAAAATTCTTGGCGCCCATCAATTAGAATACCATCTTTTTTTACCGACATGCCTTTCACTAAAAAGGAAAGCACCCCTTTTTCTTTAGAAGGAAGGTTTAGCAAAAATAGACCATCATGATCAAAATTTAGCTCGTCAAAAGTTCCCTTAATAATATTGTAGCGCAAATTACCTTCTACTTTTTGGTTACCTCCTAAATCAAGTTCACCGTCAGCTTCTATAACAATCTGCTGTGTGTTATCACTTCTTTCAAATACTAAATTAGATCGTGTAATTTGAGCTTTTAATGGCCCTAATTCCGCAGAACATGTATTAACAATATCGTTAATCTGCCCCGTTAGTAACCCTTGGTTATCTAAATTTAAATTAGTTTTAGCAATTTTAGCAGATGTATTTGAATCACAGCTAAATGGATAACCCGCTCCTACCTCGGCATCTAACGTTACAGCACTTTCTAAATTGAAGTTACTTATACCTGTATTTGCAGTAAGCGACCCTCCTAGTTCATTTATTTTAAACGTATAGCCATCCGCTAAATTTAGTTCGCATTCTTTTAAAACTGTTGCTGGGATGTTAGCAGTAAACTGCCCTTTATTGAATGTCCCTTTTAGATCTTCAATAGTCTCAGAAACTAAACAGGAGGGAAGTTTAAAATCGTCATCACTACTAGTGCTTGAATAGTTTGGTAGAGTAAAATCAAAATCGAAATTAAATTCCCAATCGCCATTTCTTTCTGCATCTACATCATCACTGTCCCAACTAAACCAAGGAAAGGTAAACTCGGGCATAGTGAAGCTAATGGGCTTTATCCCAAAACCTTCAATATCTAATGGATTTCTTATTCCTAATTCGTGTTTATTCCATTCTAGTTTAGGAAATTTTAATCCGCTAGGGCCTAACTGAACATTACTAAGTGGCAACGTCCAATTGCTTAATGCCGGCATTCGCAATGCGGCATTTAATACAATATCAAAATCCCAGTTTCCTTCTCCGGTATATGCTAAACTGTTTAAATCTATATCGCTTAACTTTAATTTCATAAAGCCTAGGTCGAGTGGAGGAGCATAGATGCTACATGTTGGATTTATTTGGGCAATACTAAAACCCGTTTCATCATTCAAATTAACCTGCATATTTGCACTACAACTTGTTAACTCTTCAAGCCCAAATGTAACTTCTCCATTTGCAGCAAGGTCGTAGGAAACTGTATTATCAATAAAATCATAATCTATGGCGCCATTTAAATTATCTAATAATAATTCTAGTTGAGCCGAGCCTTCCACAAGTTGAACAGAAGCGTCATCTGGGCAATTAATGATTGCTCTCGATTCACTTTCAATCACATTAAGTTGAGATAGCTCACAAACTGATGCGCCACTAAATAATTCTACTCTACCATTTGCAAATAATTGCCTGCCTGGGAAACTGGCCTCAAATCGCTCAATAAATAATTCTAGGGGATCATCACCTACACGTATAACACCATCTACATTATCAGCAATAAAATTTCCATTTAAACCACTTGGAGTTAAGGCCACCCAGCTATTTGTTTGTACTCTATCATCATTTGGTAAAATAATATCACCATTTAATTCAATTGCACTTGCAGAATGGCGCCAGCGTAGTCTATTGATTTCTACAATTTTAGAGATCTCACCTACTATGGGAATATTATTTAATCCACGTCTTGTTTCTAAACTACCGCCCAAAACAATCGGGTTTTGTGTATTTCCCTTTTGAAGAACTAAGTTATTTACTTGAACGGGTAACTGCTGACTTTCTAATCCACTCAACTCTAACGTTGCTACTCCATTCATTACAATGGTATTACCTTCATCTCTTTGGTCTAGACCATCTATTTCTTTTAGGGATGCAAATCCTGGTATAAGGGATATATTTTCGATGGTTCCACCATCGGCTAGTAACCCACCTTTTTGATAGGTGAAGGTTCGGATTGGACTTTCGCCATTATTTTTAATGGGCAAATCGTTGGTTGATGAACCCGCCTTTATCCGCCAAGCGTATTTTTTTCCATTTTCTAAAGGTAGATACGCTGGAGTATATATTAGTGTGTTCTGAGCAGTTAATCTTTCTTCCGCATGGGCACGGTTACTATTTATGGCTTGTATTGGAGTTTGATTTTCAAAAACCTCCACCAATAGAAAATCATATTCAACCATATAACCACTTATAGGTACAGCGGTCCAGTTAAAAATTGGCACTTCTTGTGTTACAATTGTTTTGTCTTGTGGATTTATAAGGATGGGGGCTTCAGGGTAAATCACCACAAAATTCGTGATGGAAGGCATAGAGCCAATCATTCCATTTCCTGGTTCAGCAACAGCCTCTACTTTTAGCATATACCTGCCTTCTGGAACCGTTCCGCCTTGCAAAATTTGATTCTGAAGCTTGTTACTTAGGCTATTTAAAATATCATCTAACTTGTCGGGAAATGGGAGGTCTGCAAAAACAGAAGTAAATACATAAGCTCCAGGTTGGTAACTTTGTGGGCTAGATTCAACTTCTAACAGTTGCTTTCCATCTTGGTAAACACCAAACCTAAATCGGAAATCTACAGGTTGTTGATTGCTGTTATTGTAAGTAAATATGACTTGGTAGCGACCATTTCTAAAATTGTCTATAAACTCATTTGTGTACGGTGTGTTTATAACGGTTGGTATTCCAGTTACGTTAATATTGGTCATGCCTTGGGCATGCACCTTTTCCGTTAAACCCGAAAATGCTACTATCGATACAGCCATCACAGCTATAGCGAACAAATATCTCTTGTAGATAAATTTTAATCTATTCATATCACAAATACCTAAATAACTATTTAAAATCTATGGCGGTACACAAGATTCGCTTCTATTTCAGAATACTTTGAACCCGCCCCCTCTATAATATTATTTGTTAGATTTCTTAACGATAATGACAAGCTACCTTTATCATAAAGCCTATAATTGGCTGATAGGTTCATCATTATTTGGCGAGTTTTAAAAATGTAAGTACCTAAATTCTGCTGGGAGCGATCTACTTCATTTCTATTTTGATTGAGGCCAGCATTTAAACTCACATTCATTTTTTGTTCGAAAAAAGCATAGGAAGCTCCAACATTACCACCCGCAGTAACATTGGTTGATCTCACTGAATTAAATACTAAAAAATTACCCATCGTATTTATAGAAAAACCTGCTGGGAATCTAATACTATATGCAAGTGAAGAAGAGTAGGTGTCTGAACTAAAATCGTTTTGGGTAGTAGCAGCTCCTTTAAATTCGTTAATCATATTAAAATAAGAACCCGATAAAGAAATGCTATGCGTATAGTCATTGTCTTGAATAACTACATTGGGCTGTAGCATAAACGTATGCGAAATCTGTTGTTGACCTAGATTTAATGAATCAACATTTGTCTTAGAAGTAAAATCATTCAGCATCAAATTGTAACTAGTATTAAGCGATATCATATCAGTAAATTGATACCGAATATTTGTGCCAAGCGAAGTATTGGTAGCTGTTTGTAATCTATTACCAAGTAGGTTGTCTTGACCAACCGAGAAGTTGGCCTGTACTCCCAATCTATTATCCATCAACTGTACATTAGAACCAACGTTTACCGTTTGTTGATCGTCTCTAATTCTACCCGAACCCAAAGATATAAAGCCAGGTTGAACTCTTTCATAACCAACATTTAGGCCAAAATTTTGTAGAGTTAAATCAGCGGCAGCTTTACCTGCATAGTTCACTCTTGAACTCGTATAGGGCTCAAATATTTTTGTTAAGAAATTAGGGACTCCAGCATCTCCTGTTGGGATAAGATCACTATTTAAATCTCTTGTATATGCAGAAACCGTAACATTGCTAGTTATATTTAATTTATTCCCGAAAAGTGAGAATTTTGCATCCGGCGTTATTGTAAGGTTTTGCTGAGGAGTAGTTGTACCTGCAGAATCGATTGAGTTAACATTGTCTTTTGAATAATGAGAGCTCAAGAAAAAATGTGTACTATTTTCTTTACCAACTCCCATCTTACCTGCAAAAGTATATCGTTCATACGCGGGATTTCTAAAGCCTCTATCTATTTGCATTTTTACGGCGCGTTGCGACTGTCCGCCCGCAAATTCAAACAACCATTTGCCTGGGTCAAGCTTTACATAACCACCTCGTAGGGTAGTTCCGTTTAACCCATACTCCGAAAAGTTTGGGCTTACAGTTCCTGCTTGTACTGTTAGCCATTTATAATTCGCATCAAAACTAATCGCGTTCATATTTTGACGTAACCCTGTTTGATCGGTAGAATAGAGTAAACTTATGCCCGATCTAAAACCAAATACTGAAAAGTTTACGTTTGCATTGGTTTGTAAACTAGCTGGGGCACGGCGATTTTCTATACCACTAGCACTATAGGTGCTGGCTGTTACACCAAACCCGCCAGAAGTTGTTAAAGGGCGAATGTTAGAATCTTTAATTATAGGATCAGTTTGAGCCTGTACTCCCTGACTATTAATTCCAATAAATATTAGCCCGATTACAAATACAATTATTTTATCTCTCTTATGTTGTATTTTAAGCATTTTTTATTAATGCGTTAATCCGTAATAGTTAGCATTTGAATTATAGTAGAAATTATTGATAAAATCAGGTTCATTAGAATTGAGACATTTACAAAACTTCGGTGTTAATTATCTCATTTTTACATTTAATTGTTAAAACATTTAAATATATAAAAAACACATTTAGAAATATATTAGCGCAACTTATTGGGTGTTTCTACTTACTACTCTTAAAAAATATATATCCTGTTTTACAAATTATTAGGGAAAATAAATAACCGATATTTATTGTAAATATTTGTAAATATAATTTAGCTTGAGCAATAAACCTCAGTGTACACCTCAAGATTTTGAAGTTTAATACTACCCACTAAATATAGAGCCCCCGTGTAATTGGGATTGTATGTAGTAGGTAATGTATTGACAGTTTTAACTTGAAACAGAGTTCACACCGATGAAAATATGAATCTCACCCGGAGATATGCGCTACTCTATTATAATGCACAATATCTTCTTAGATGGATGAATGGGGAAGCTTAGTGCGGGTGAATTTAAAAGGGGGGAGTAATTCCCGGCTTATCCCATTTTTATATCGTCATGTAATCCGTATAGAAAACGACGACTATCCTCGGAATCTTTTTTTCTAAGAATTAACTCTCCCTTGTTAGGATAGAGTGCTTGAAACTTACTATTCAATGATTTAATAGTCTCATTTCTCAGCTTCCTCCTGTAATCGTAATTGTCAATATTCGGCCATATAAGTAGTTCAAGCTCATTTGTTTCTAAGTAAACCTTACTTTCAAAAAGTGTTTCCAAGAACTTCTTTTCGGCTTCATTCGGTTCTAATCTATTTATAAGCTTTTGGAAATTCAGTTTTATATTGTTTGATACCTTAGAGGGGGATTGCTTATTACGCCAAAATAAAAAGCCTATAAATAAAACTAGAATTAATCCTCCTAATAAATATGCATAAGAAAAAGCCGCGGATTGAACCTGTAACCGCGTGAGTAATGAATCTTCAGGTATGGTTTGTATATGAATTGGAATCCTATTGCTATTAGTAATGGGTTTCACACCAACTAGTACTACCTCATTTTTACTATCGTCGAATAAATAGTTAGAGATGAGGAACTCTCTACTGTCGCCAAGTGGGAGTTCAATTATACTATAATCTATCTTATTAGATAAGGAATAAGGCTTTACATAGAATTCTTTAGTAGAAATGTTATTCCTCGAAAATGGGATATACCAAAGATTACTATTTTTGCTATAGAAGGAAGTAGAAATGGTGTTTGTTCTTCCAATTTGTTCTAATTTTCTTGTGTTGAAAAAACTACCTGTATGTTCATTGATTTCCGCTATCCTATCCCACTGCGAGAGTTTGAAGGAATATTTCCAGATATCATTGGAATTAATTTTTTTTGCATGACGATCGTCTGTTCGGTTTTCCTCAATTTCCTCTCCTCCATAGATGTAGAGCTCTTCTAATTCGCTTAGGTATAGCCCAGTATATGGAGAACGACTTGTTGGCAGTAGGGATTCTTCTGAGGTATTTACTACAGCCCAACCTTTTAATTCAGGCTTATACCGAGTTATATAGTTTTTGAATTTCCAGAACCCATAGCCACCAAAGGCATGTAACTCACCTTCGTGTATAAAGGGAAAATGTCCAAATTGATTCCTGTGCTGCGAAGACTCATCAATTCGTTTAATCTCATAATCATTTGGTGTAATTTCATAAATGGCGCCAATACCTCTTGACCACAAAAATAATTTCTTTTCTACATGATTATACGCGAATTCTAGATTAGACAGCGGTAAAGGAAGAGACTCATACTCTGCTAATATTTCCCATTTGGAATTATTTAAGTCGTAGCTCCACAAACCATTTTTAAGCAATACATAAACTACTTGTTGGGTGCTATCAATATCTGCGTATACAGGATCTTCGTAATTAATATGAGGCTGTATTATTTCAGTTGCTACAAATTCAGAATTTTGCTTTGCTAAAACCTGAACCTGCACAAATAACACAAAACTTAAAACCACCATTTTAGTTGGGTCAAGGCACTTTAACAAGAGAGTTCTGAACCGGTTCATAAAATAATTTCAGAATTATTGATTTATCTGCTAAGATTAGGAAAATTAGTTTCTAAGCAAAATTTTTTATGAAAATTACGTTTGAAGAAATTGACGCTATATGTTTACAAAATCCAGCAAGTATGATAGCTGAGATCGAAAAAACATTTGGTCATTATATAAGGCAGGGCAACAATATAGAATATGTTGAAAATGGGAATGCAATTCTGATTACTAATGAAACAACCTTTAGTGATTGGATTGAAGAGCTAAGGAAAAAGAAATGGGTACATTACTAACTGAGATAAAAAGTATGGATGAAACTGTAACTTATGGCAGTTCTACTGTGCTCAGTATCTCTAAGAAGTCTGGGTTTTTAGCTTTGGCATTGATAGCAGGGGTTACAATATGGCAAAGTGGAGAAGAATTGCTTCTAATGAAAACTGTAGCATTTTCTATGCTAGCTATCTCCATATTCATCTCTATTTTTACCCACTTTTGGGTTCGTATAATTTACAGTCATCAACTGCAGAAGATCATTGATGGGAATTTTAAAAAGAATTCCTTCCTTGTTTCTTCTGCATGTTTTTTCGGGGTATTACAATTTATTTTTTTAGCGATTGGAACTGGAATAACTTTTTATTGCATCCTTATTTAATCAATTGATTGATGGGTACAAAAGATTGCTTATTAAATAATACGGTCTTTATCCGATAAATCTGGAATTGTACCTTGGTATCGAAATACTTTTTTTATCAATTTACTCATCCATTCCGACTGATTTCTAATGTACCATTGATCTGCTGCACGGCGTACGGCAAGTCCATAAGTTGGATAGGGGTGAATGGTATCGGCTATATTTCGAAGTGTAACCCCATTTTTCATTGCTAGGGCATATTCACTAATTAAGTCACTAGCTTGTTTGCCATAAATGGTAGCGCCAAGAATTTTACCATTCCATTTTTTGGCAAATATTTTAATCATGCCGTCAGTATCGCCATCCGTTATCGCACGATCTACTTTGCTGTAAGGGAAGCGGTATATTTTATAAGTAGTGCCCTGTTCTATAAGTTGTTTCTCTGTTGCCCCCACGCTAGCTAGTTCTGGGTCGGTATAGGTGCTCCAAGGCACATTTTTGGTATCAATCTTCATCGGTATTTTTACTAAAGCATTGCTAGTTGCAACTTTAGCCATGTGCTCCGACATGTGTGTGAACTGATATCTCCCTGTGACATCGCCCACGGCATAAATATGGCTGATGTTGGTTTTACAACGATCGTTGACGGTTATTCCTTTCTTTGTGTGATGTATTCCAGCAGCTTCTAAATTCAAACTTTGATAGTTTGCTACTCGGCCCACCGCCACAAGCAGAGCATCTCCATCTGTGGTTATATTTTTCCCACCAACTTCTGCATGCACACAAACTAATCCGTCTTCAGTTTTTGAAATTTCACTTACTTTTGCCGAAAGCTGAAATTGGATTCCTTCAGATTTTAATCGCTTTAATAACATCCCCGCCAGTTCTTCATCATCATTCATCAGTATTCGGTCTTGCATATCAAAAACCGTTACCTGCGTTCCTAAACGTTGGAAAGCCTGAGCCATTTCAATGCCAATAGGTCCGCCACCAATAATGGTTAATCGTTTAGGTTGTTCCTCTATTTCAAAAATAGATTCATTCGTTAAGTACGGTACATTATCTAAACCTTTAATAGGGGGACTAAAGGCCTTACTTCCAGTTGCAACCAGTATATATCTACCCGTCACTTCTTTTGTAGTATTCTTCTCTTCATCTTGAATAGAAAGGGAGTGGGCATCTATAAAATGGGCTTTACCAAATAAAATTTCCACGCCCATGTTGTAGTAAATCTCAGGATCATCTGCTTCTTCATACACTTCTTGCCTAACCTTTCGTACATGTTTTAGAATGGATGAAAAATTTAATGGCTTTGCAGATTCGTGTCCAAATGCTTCCGCATCTTTAATACTAGCTGCAAGTTTGGCTGCATGTAATAGTGTTTTACTCGGTATGCAACCTGTCCACGTGCAATCTCCTCCCAGTTTATGAGCTTCAATCATCAGCGTTTTTGCGCCAAAATTAGCACCCATTCCAGAAGCCGTAAGCCCGGCAGCACCTCCGCCAATTACTATAAAATCATATTGATATCTCATTCAACTACCTTTTTCTCTTGTTTAGTACTAATTTTTTTAAAGGTTGAATAAGCTCCGAATCCCAATAAGCTAATTATTAGCGCATAAACCCATACAGGCACATTTTCACCTGAAACCAAGATGTAAAGGTATGAAGATGAGAAAAAAAGTCCTGTAGATAATACCGGAAGTGTAATGGTTCTATTTTGTCTTTTATTGCGAATGAGCCATGCCACAGAAAGTGTAAAAAAGGGGATGGCCCCAACATATATTCCTGCAAAGATATAGGGATTTACATTATAATTTTCTGAAAGACCCATTAGCCATTCGTTCAGCAATTCAAGATTCATTATTTAACCATTTAATTATTCAATCAGTGATATTAAAGATGCGCTGACTTCATTTTCTCTTACCTTAAATATTTCCAACACTTACTTTGTATTATTTTAAGTATATAGGTAAGATTTCCCAGCCCAGTGCTATCAATATGATGCATGTTAATATAAGTAACATGATATATTTTCATATTCTTAAACATCAATACGATTTAAATACATTTTATGAGTACTCAGAATAATAATGTGATTCTAGTTTTTGTTAAAAACCCAATCTTGGGACATGTTAAAACTCGTTTGGCAAAATCTATTGGGGATTCAAAAGCCCTTCAGGTCTATCAATCATTACTGCAAATAACTAAGAATGTTACGGAAGCATTGCCGTGTGATAGGCAAGTGTGGTATTCCCAATCGGTGGAAGAAAATGATCTTTGGGATAAAAATATCTATTCTAAATTTTTGCAGAAGGGAGATGACCTTGGTAAACGTATGCAGTTAGCTTTCAAACAAGCTTTCGAAGATGGATATAGTAAAGTCATTATCATTGGCAGCGATTGCCCAGATTTATCTCCCCAACTTATAAATAAAGCTTTTGAAGCATTGAACAATCATCAAACGGTTATTGGTCCTTCTGAGGATGGCGGGTATTACTTATTGGGAATGAAGCACTATTATCCATTTCTTTTTGAGGATAAAAAATGGAGTCATGATTCCGTATTTCAGGACACCGTCAATCAAATGAAAAACCATTCCATCTCTTTTAAACAGCTCCCTGTATTAAATGATATTGATACGGAATCGGATCTCAATAAATCTGATTTTATGAAAGTATTGTTAGATGGTGGAATTAAACTCAGCCCAAATCCTTAATTCAGATCCATCTTATATTTCTCTATTTCAGAGTCTGGTGATATCGCGATTAAATTGTCGCCAATTATGGTGAAATTCTGAACGGAAACTGGAGGAGTAAAGGAATATAAATATTCGCCTGATTCAGCCTTATACACATCTATAAACTGAGTAGGATTTTGAACTGGTTCTCCTGCTTCATCCTTTTCATCTCTAAAAGTAACTAGAACATACAATTTACCATCTGCTATTAATGCTTGATCTGTTTTAACTTTTGTATCAGGTGAGCCTATAGCTATTCTGCCTCCAGCACCCTGTCTTATATTAGAAGGCGCAAACTCTTGTTCGTCGCGGGTTTCTACAAAAAATGATAAACTATCCAGTTCATTATAATAATATAGATAGCCAGCAAAAGTTGGAATGTATATAAATCCACCTGTTTCTATACTTTCTAGGTTTCCAAGAACTGATGCTGAATTCATTCGTTGATCTTTTATAAAATCATCTCCAAAAACTGCACTCTGCTCATCTTCCAAACCTTTAGATATACTAGTGAATAAATATTCTCCAAAAATCGAGAGCAACGCAATCTTATCCTGACTTTGTGCCGCCAGCTTTGCTACACCTTGTTTTAAAACTTTTGATCCTACAAACTCTCCTGTTTTCCTGAATTTCAATAGTGTGATTTGGCCCTGATCTAGAATCCATATATTATCCCCCTCAATAAAAAAATCAGAAATTCTCAACATTTCCCCTGGGCCTTTACCTTTGCCTTTTCCGATGATATTTTTCAATTCACCGTTTAAACCAAAGCGATAAATGCGCATTTCCTCTTTATTTTCTACATATAAATCGGTGCCATCACTTTTTACTATTCCTGGATCAAGAATATCAGAGAGTTCAGCAGTATCCTTAAAATCAATTCTCTCGGCTTTAATATCGGTTACCAATCGTTCATATTTCCCGAGTTTAGACAGTTGTTCTGCTCTTTGAGCATCTTTATTTTTTTGACACTGAATAAACATCAATGCCGAGACAAGCACTACCACAATCCCACTAAAGTATATTCTACATTCCATATTTATAGTATCTTATAGGTTAAATAACTTACCCTATATAATTATTTATTCGTTATTTAACAATTAGAATTTTAGGCGGGGGGATGGTTTAAAAGAATGTCTATATGGAAGTTAGCTCAAGCGATACCCTGACAATCGTAGTCACAAGATGGGCGGTTACTTCATATTTGCTTAGCTGATATATTTGGAAGCAGACAGCCTGTGTTAAAAGTATTTGCAACCAGCAAAAACTATTCTAGCTCCGTAGGAGCGACGTATTAATAGCCACTATGAATTGAGTAATAAGATCCAAGCTCCAGCGGAGCGATATAGACCATCAATATATAGGCAATGCCGTTTCTATTAATATTAGGCTCCTATGGAGCCATTTGTATCATAATTATTAGAATGGTATAACTGAATTCATTCTTAGCATAAATCAATAAAATATATAATTATTACCTCGTCGCGTCGCCCCGCAACAAGAAAAAATTTATAGGGCAATTCTTATCCCACATCAACACTCTTAACAACCGCGTCCTTTACATCTATCAAGCTTTCAACTTTGGTGAAGGTTGCAGCATTTCCGCCCATCACAAACAAAGGCACTTTATTAGTAGTGTGCGTTTTGGTAGAAAGATCTTCTAGATTTCCATGATCGCTCGTTACTACTAAAGTATCATCCGCTCTTTTATGCTTTAATATATGCAGAAGGAATTCATCTAAAGGTTGTAAAACTCTATCTGCATCATCAAAATTTTGGCTGTGACCAGCTTTATCTGTTAAGTAATATTCGTAGAGTATTAAATCGTATTCTGGAACCACATTCAATAATCGATTAGCAGCATCTTTTGGTGTTATTTTTGGGATGTCGATTTGAAGCTTTTCACGCCAAGCATTCTGTATAATTTCTGCTGTAAGTGCGGTTTCGTTTAAAACTTCTTGAGTAGAGTTTAATTGTAAATCTGCACTTTTTGTCATTAATGTGGTACAGCTCCATCTATTTCTTCTTTTCGAAAACTCAAAAAAGATGGGTGGGTAGGCATTCATAAAATAAGGTTTCTTACCGTGTTCTTGCACCGCATTAAACATGCTCTCATTCTGCAGCAAATGTTTAATACCCGAATGTGGAAATGGTCCAAAATGTTTCCCTATAACTTGCGATGCATTATGACCTGTAAACAGAGTAGTCTGTCCCGTTCCACTTTGTGGCAAGCCTTCAATTCCTAAATTAGCATCTATACCTTTATAAATCTGATTGGACTTGATTATATGCTCAGCTTCCTCAAAAAAATCCTCTCCCGATAAGATTTGAAAACTCTCGTAATTCTGAACATAAAATGGATTTTCTTTGCTTTTATTTCCAAGCCCCACACCATCTATAAAAATGAAAATGACCGCCAAACTATTTCTCCAATATTAAAGTTACAGGACCATCATTCACTAACTCAACATCCATCATGGCGCCGAATATTCCTGTTTGTATATTCAATGGCGAATGTTCTTTGAAATACTGAACCATCTCCTCATACATAGGTTCTGCTTTTTCAGGGCGAGCTGCTTCTATAAAACTAGGACGATTTCCTTTCCTAGCATCCCCATATAAAGTGAATTGAGAAACCACTAAAATACCACCGTTCACATCACTCACCGATCGATTCATTTTACCGTCATCATCTTCAAAAATCCTCATTTTTAGTATTTTTTCGCACATCCAACGCATTTCTTCGGCTGTATCGTTAGTGGTAATACCTACTAAAAGCAGTAAACCATGTTCTATACTTCCTGTTATTTCATTTGCTACGGTTACCGATGCTCTTTTTACGCGCTGTACAACTATTTTCATCTTATAAATAATGTGGATTACTATGTGGACTACCATGTTATTAAAATTGGATAACTACCTTTGGTAATATCTGTCAACAAGTTTCCACATTCTTTTCATCTAATCAACATTCAAAAAGAATAACTTTTGGTGTTAATGACCTATTTCACTTTTTTATGTACAAAATATGTAAGGCTGTGGAGAAGATTTTATTTTTATTTCTAAGACTCTATTTACTAAGGGAAATTAATCAACATTTTTATGCACATTGTTTTGTCAAGCTTTGTGGGAAAAAAGGAAAAGTTAGTTATCAACAAATCCACACCCTCTACAACTATATACAAAATTTAAAAATTCCACTATACTTGTCTAATACCCTGTGGATAAGATTCAGAAAATGATTTTATAATCCTTTTTTAAAGATGGTATATTTGAATAAATAAAAGTTAAAGAATTATGGATCAGAAATACCCAATAGGAAGACCTACCTTTACAGAAAATGCAACCGAAGAACAGATTAAAGATTGGATTGCAGATCTAGCTAATCTCCCTCAACAAATTCAAGAAGCTATAGAAGGTTATAGCAATGAAGTTTTAGAAAAATCTTATAGAGAAGGTGGATGGAATGCGAAACAGCTAATTCATCATTTAACTCATAGCCACATGCATGCATTAATGCGTGTAGAATTAGCTTTAACAGAAAATAATCCTACTGTACCATCGTATAGTCCAGATGCTTTAGTTAAATTAGAAGATAGATTTGGAACCCCAATGGAACTGAGTTTATATTTGCTAGAAGAAATTCAGACTAAACTGGTTTTATTGTTTAACAGCATAACTGGTGATGAATGGCAGCGAACTTTTGTAAATGAAAAAGCAGTAGAAAGCACCATATTAAAAACACTAATAATTTACGCTTGGCATGGTAAACACCATTTAGCGCACATTAAATTAATTACTGAAAACTGAGAAAAAAACGTAATGGAAAAAAAGTCATTCACATACAAAGATTCTGGCGTTGATATAAAAGCAGGCGAAGAACTTGTAAATTCAATTAAGGGCATTGTTAAAGAAACACATAGCGATGCAGTACTTTCAAATATTGGTGGCTTTGGTGGTTTTTTTAAACCCAATTTAGCAGGTTATAAAAATCCAGTATTTGTAAGTTCAGTAGATGGTGTTGGAACTAAACTGATTGTGGCTTTTAAAGCTCAAAAATATGAAACCATTGGTCAAGATTTAGTAAACCATTGCGTAAATGA
The DNA here is from genome assembly GCA_041656135.1 of Balneolaceae bacterium. Classification (GTDB taxonomy): domain Bacteria; phylum Bacteroidota; class Rhodothermia; order Balneolales; family Balneolaceae; genus Balneola. The sequence continues at coordinate 58,100 of JBBAEC010000020.1, forward strand.
TATCGCCGTTTGTGGTGCTACTCCATTGTTCTTTTTGGATTATTTTTCAACAGGAAAATTAGAACAAAATGTGGGCTTTGATGTAATTAAAGGTTTTGCAACCGCCTGTAAACAAAATGGAGTTGCTCTTGTTGGCGGTGAAACAGCCGAAATGCCAGATATTTATGGTCCAGGTGAGTTTGATTTAGCTGGTACTATTGTAGGTATTGTAGATGAAGATAAAGTGATAAATGGGGCTGGCATTAAAAAAGGTGATGTGTTACTGGGCTTTAAAAGTTCAGGTTTACACACTAATGGATATTCACTTGCTAGAAATGTACTATTCACTAAATATGACGTAAATGATTATGTAGAAGAATTAGGTTCTACCGTTGCAGAAGAACTTCTTCAAATTCATAGATCTTATTTAAGTCTTATTAAAGCTTTAAAAAATGAAAAAGGTGTAAACGGCTTTTCGCATGTTACTGGTGGTGGCCTAGTAGGTAATACTAAACGAATTTTACCAGAAGGATTGGATCTCGACATTAATTGGAATGCTTGGGAACGACCTGCTGTATATAATTTAATTCAGGAAATTGGTAATGTACCCGAAGAGGATATGCAGACTACTTTCAATTTAGGCATTGGATTAGTTGCTGTTGTATCTGCAAATGTTGCTGAAAAAATAAAAGCAAAAGCTGAGGAATTAGGCGAAGAAGTTTTTGAAGTTGGGGAAGTAGTTTAAATTTTAAATAAAACTACTAATTTTAAACGCTTATTATATTTAACTGAAGTTAATCCTGATATAAAACCTAAATGATAAGTCGTTTTCACGCATTTATACTAAAACATCAAAAAATTGCACCGGTTGTATTTTTTGTTTTGGGTTTTATTTGGGATTCACTCACATTAGGTAGAGTTGATCGGTTATATGACCGAGTTATCCTTAGCGTGTATCTCATTTCTTTAAGTGGCTTCTTATATCTCTTTAATTTGGCAGATGATGGGAAATGGAAAAATACTTTTCTAGCGAAGTATGAAGATTACTTTCCACTAGCCATTCAGTTTTTCTTAGGTGGACTTTCGAGTGCGTATGTGATTTATTTTTCACGAAGTGTATCCTTTACAAAAACACTTTCCTTTTTTGTAATATTAGTATTTCTACTGTTTGCAAATGAGCTATTTAAGAAAAGGATATCCAATAAATATCTACAGTTTAGTACGTATTTCTTTGTCAACTTCACCTTCTTTACGTTCTTTATTCCAGTACTAGTAAATAGTATGAATACGTTTATTTTTATTATTTCTGGTGTTGTAAGTATTACAACTACACTTTTACTCATCACATTTATTTATAGTAAAAGTCCTAGTACTAGAGTTGAAATAAAAAAAGGAAAAATGATTTGGCTCATTATTGGTATTTATGCAATGATAAATACCTTCTATTTTTTCAATCTCATCCCACCTGTACCACTTGCTTTACAAGAAGGTTTAGTAGTTCAAAATCTAGAAAAAAGAGATAATACCTACATCTTACAATATCAGAAAGGTGGTTTTTTTAGTGATTTTGATCCTAACATTATTTACAAACCTGGAGATAAGATTTATGTGTACACTTCCATTTTTGCTCCAGCCGATTTAACAAAAAAGATAGTACATCAATGGAACTGGAAAAATCCTAGAACTAATAAATGGGAAGTATCCGATGAAATTGATTATGAAATTACTGGTGGCAGAGAGGGCGGTTATAGAGGCTATACCGTTAAAGAAAAGCTTGTAGCTGGCGATTGGAAAGTAGACGTAAATACTGACAATGGTTTAGTATTGGGCCGCATTAATTTCACCATAATTGTAGACTCAACCCGAACCAATACTAATTTAGTAACAGAAGTATTTTAGATGATTCGGTGGTAGAATAAAAGTAACCGTTTCTACTTTTTCGAGCAAAAAAGCGTAGTTGAGCACCGAGCGGAGCGATTCCCACGAAGTGAAATCTAATGAATATTAATTGGGCTCATAGACTTTGTTCACTTTACAGAGATTTCTTCACTTCGGTCGAAAGGACAAATTTTGGTGTGTAATATATCGTTTACGAGTCCCGTACTGCTAACCCAGAGACTCAAGAAAGTTCTGTCTCAAAATTCCTGAAACTATCAACGAACTATCCAGTATATAAAATACTAAACCTGAGGTATCATTAAGTATAAACCTAAAAGAAAATCATCATCGATATTCTTTTTTAATGGGATCTAAGATTCCATCTAGCCCATTGGTTTTAATTTCATACATAGTAGAAAGGAATTGTCCAAGTTGCCCATCTGGCCAACCTTTTCGGCTAAACCATTCAAGATAATTAACAGGTAGCTCAGCAATAAAATGATGCTGATAGCGTCCAAAAGGCATTCGTGCCCGAACAAGGTCTATAAGAAATCTAGAGTCGTACATAAGCCAAAGCTAAGGAAAAAATAACTTCAAGAATGTATTTTAGTGAAGGAATTGAAATATAGTTGGTGTCTAGTTTTCACTAAAATTTGAACTACTAGAATGGTAGATGGTTGCTAATTGGGTGGCAGATTAATGATTATTTAGCAGTCGGGATCAGAATGACTTGTTCTTATTTTTTTGTTAATGAATTACGTAATATCTACAATGCTGATCCAAAAAGGGAATCTTTCAAAAAATTAATCACCACCTAAAAACCCTCTACATTATTTCGAATAGTAAAAAGATACTAGCATTCTGCCAAAACATAGCAAAGCCAAAGTGTTTTTCTTATTTTAAGTAGAACGTCAAAAACGAATAGATATATATCATGCGTGTAGTAAAACTTCTTGAAATAGCATACGGCCGTAGTGGCGACAAAGGAAATGGATCGAATGTGGGAATTATAGCTCGTCATCCAGAAATTTATACCTTCCTCGAAGAAAAACTTACTACCGAAGTTGTTAAAGAGCACATGAAAAATGTGTGTAAAGGTACCGTAGAAAGATTTGAACTACCAAATATTGGTGCACTCAACTTCTTATTGAATGATAGTTTAGGCGGCGGCGGCTCCGTTTCGCTAAAACTTGATGCCCAAGGTAAAACCCACGCAGCCCAAGTACTACGCTTGGACATAGAAGTACCTGAGCGTTTACTTGCCTTAGTGAACGAAGCTTAAACAAAGCAACAATCTTATCATGCTTACCCAATAAACGACCTAAAATATAAGTTTTTCCTCTAGGGGCTAATTCTTATATACTTTTTTTTGGGATATAAATCTGTCCAAAAAAAACATGCTATGCACAGCATTTGTTGAATCCGCTACGAGGTTCCATTTGTGAATATGCAGTTCTCAACTATAGCGGAGCCTGCCTGCGGCATAGGCAGGTTGAATATTAATAGCTCCGAGATTCATCTCGGGGTAAATAGTATAAAAGCAGATATAGTTAGGAAGGATTTTTTTTAAAAAGATGCATGTAAATCCACCGAAATTTCGACAAGAGTTTTTAGGAACACTCTAGTAAAACCGTATTGGTATTTCTACACGGATAACATCCCATTCAAGAATTAAGGAAGTCATGGAACTTTGTACTTCAGAGAAAGAAATAGAAAAAGCTTCAACATGATTATTGAGTGGAATTGTAGGCACATCAAAGCGTTTATAATCAAAATTGGTGTTATAATCGAAAGCACCCCATTGGCCAAGAGCATTGTTTAAAATAATAGTCCAATGGTCTTCGTAGGGAATGGTAAAAAGTGAATATGTTCCTGCCTCAATAGCTTCATTATTCATCAAAATAGTATTGGTAATGGTTATTTCGGTAGCCTCATTTGCACCTGTTCGCCAAACTTCACCATAAGGTTCCCAATCCCCAAAAATAGTTCTCCCTTTACGATAAGGTTGCCCATATACTACTTTTATGTATGTATTTTCATGGCTTACTGAGGCTATTGCAATACCACTTTTGCGATTTTCAGAGCTAGTAAATTTAGGACTTTCAGATTTTCTACCCACACAACTTAACAATAATGAGCTTGCAGTAATCAAAGCTACAAAAATGTAAATAGGTTTTATCTTATTTAAACTAGCCATTAAAAACTTCCGATTATAAACTGTGCTTGGTTACGTGAGGGTTCGTATCCAACACCAAAACCAAGATCAAAATTCAAATTGGCAACTTTAAAACGAAAATGAAGTCCACCCCCAACAATAGTTCTACTATTTGTAGTTAGTGAATTTGTTTCTAAATCGCTTATAGTATGCGAAAATGCAGTTAAATAAACAGAGCTAAGATGAAGTGGAATAAGTAACCCACCATTATCTGGATAGAATAAAGGAATTGCATAACGAGTACTTAAGCGACCTAAATTTGCAGAGCCTGGAAATACATCTCCCTTAAATCCCATTGGGGTAAGAGTATCGGTACTATAAAGTAATTTATCACTTTGCTGAAGAAATTGAAGATCTATTCGCATTGATTGGTTGAATCTGCGAAGGGGTGAAATGTACCCAAATACGCCAAAATAATGTCCCCAACGGTCAGAAAGTGTTAAGTCATAACTATTGCCTGTGGAGGGAAAGCTAAGTTTAAGTGTAGGGTCATTTAACGCTTTTTCTAACGAACTAAATAAAACTAAACCGGAGGATGGTTGTACATCCCGCGGTAGCGATAAAATGCGCCAATTAAATTGAGTGTAATATCCCAACTTATATTGATTGGCAAAATTAGAAAGTGGAGTGGGTGAAAGATCAGAATATCGTAGCCTCTCTAAATATATTGATGGAGAAAAATAGAAAAAGGAAGGACGTGATATATCTTTTGAAGTCATTGAAAAAGGAATAGATAAACTAAAACCTTGGGCTTCATTCAAAATTCCCATCTTTTCAACGGTAGCACTTTGATTGTAATCATTAATGCTATCATTATTTTTATCACTATTAAAATAAAAAAATGAAGGCTCGCTATAAGTTCTTAGTTTAAAACCAGGCAAAAAGGTTTTGTTGGTATAACTAACATCGTACCACAAACGATTTTGAATTCCTGTAACCTCAGCCGAATATGTTTGGCTTCCTAAAACATCTGTACTGTGTGCAGCTAAACCAAATTGATTGGAACCTGAATTTTCTCTAAACACAGGCAAAACGGCACGAGGTTTTAACCAACTAAAATCAGACCCATAATTACGAACCTTCCAACCTTTAGCCATTTCTGCATTTTCAGAACCAATAACAGGTTTAGAAAGTTGTTCTTGAAGGCTAAAACCTTCCAACAAATGGCTATCAGAAATACGAACATCATAAAAATCTTTTCTTTCTAGTACAGCAATTTTTAGCTCCTCACCCGATTGGAAGGAATAGGCTATTGCATTTCCATCGGGTGAATAGGAAGCTTCGAAAGCATTGTAGATTGAGGAAGTAATTTGTTTGATGTCGCCATTAGTAAGATTGTATTCGTAGATATTCATGGCAGGGTAGAAGTCGGCTGTAAAAAGGAGCTTTTGTTCTGTTGGATGCCAACTCACGTCATGAATGGAACCATCTTTAAAAGCAAGGGTAGGTGCCTTATCTAAATCTTGGTGCAAAGTTGCTAAGGTGGTAAGCCATAATGCTTGTACACCCCGTCGATTTACTAACACCGCAATCTGTTTTTCGTTGGTTGGATTTACAGTAACGGAAATAGGCGTGGCATCATCAAAAGTTTTCAATGTTTTAATGATTCCATTTTCAGCAATAAAAATAATATCAGCAGAACCTTGATTGGTTTGTAAGCCTAAAACAGAAGTATCATATTTACTAGGAGCATATACCCTCGCATTTTTAGTTACTGCTTTTGTTTTGCCACTTTCTAAATCTAATTGGTGAATATCTATTAAATATGCCCTAGAAAATAAAGGCTGTGCAGCATATTTGGAAAACAGTAGTGTGTTAGAATGGGCATCATAATCCATATAAAAATCGGAGGATACCGTAGTTTCCTTCACCATTTTAACTTTCTCAGTTTGTAGATTAAAACTATAGAAACCTCTAGGCGCATTATACTGAGAGCCGTAATAAATGATTTCACTATTGGAAACCCAAATTGGTTTCTGAAGTCGAAGTCCTTTAAATGGAATAGGTAAAACTACATGTTTAGTATTGGTAGAGCTTTCGAATAAAGCTAAACGTTCTACTTCATTCTCCTTCATTGAGTTTTGATATTCTCTATAAAGTTGACCGGGCCATTTTTTAGTTTCATGTTTTAAAGCAACACCATATCCCAAGAAGAAAAAATTATAATGAAATTTGATAGACTTCTTAAATACCTCTTCGCCATAAGCATCATTTAACCACTGCATAAAGGTAGCGCCCGCTGTGTAATGCCTATCGTAGGGTAATGTATTGGATGAAGGTTGAAGTGTTTGTGCCATACTCCACGGCGATGACGACGCTAAATTGGAATTAAATTGATTATTAAAGAAGGTGGAATTCAAGCGACCCCCACCTGGCTGTACGTAGTTAGATTCCAAATAAACAGCCAAACCTTCGTGCATACCAACGGGCGGAAAAAAGTTAATGGCTCGTGCTACATCAGGCGAAAATAAACGAGCTAAGCCACCAAGGCTATATGGATTATTTACGTTTGCATGAGCTGCGTGTAATAATTCGTGAGGTAAAACCGCTTCTAACCAATTACCAGATCGGGCACTAATGGCTTTGCCTTTAAAGGGTGCTAAATCAAATTCAGATCTAAAATTGGTAGAACTTACAAAACCATTAGAAAGGTCGTTATAGTTAGATAATACAAAAGGAAAGTTCTTTAGAGTGCCCCCGGTTATTTCTGAAGTACGTGGATATTGATCTTCTAAAATTAAACCTGTTTCATAAGCAGAAGATTCTTCGCCAGCTGGATATATAATTCTAAAATGAGGTGTTTTTAATTCTTTCCAATTTATTCCTGTAGGGCGGAAACTTGTATAATAAGACAACGTTTGTGCTGCTAAACTTTGGCAACCAAAAAGAAACAACAATAAAGTAAAGGCACGAAGTTTTAGCATAATTAATTTAATTGTAAGCCAGGTAGATAATGATAGATTGCCCAGAAATGTGAAAAAGCACCACCCATTACAAAAAGATGCCAAATTTCGTGGAAGCCGAATTTATTTGGGAATGGATCTGGTTTTTTAATGCCATAAATAATGGCACCAAAAGTGTAAAAAAGTCCACCAATGCCCAACCAAATTAGAAAACCTTGAGGCACAATACCCCACATTTGTGGTACTAAAATTACTGCCACCCATCCCATTAATAAGTAAAGCATTGTTGAGAGCCAACGTGGGGCATTCATCCAAAAAATCTTACTAAAAAAGCCAAACAAAGCAAAAAGCCATATTCCAACTAACATCCAAATACGCCAATTTCCAGTTAAGGTGATGGCACAAATAGGAGTGTAAGAACCCGCTATTACTAAATAAATCATAATGTGATCTAGCTTGCGGAATAGCTCTTCCTTCTTGTGAGAAACATTAATCATATGGTAAAAGGCACTCGAAGCAAACATCAGAAAGACAGTAATTCCATAAAGCAGAAAAAAGAGTCTAAAATAGATTTGATCAGGAGTGGTTTTTATAACTAAAAAAACCGTGAATACAACTGCACCAATGGCTCCCAATAAATGAGAATATGCGTTGAACGGCTCTCTTGCTGGGAAAAAATATTTGCTCAAAATATCGCTTCTAAAGTTATGTGTTTATGAACTTGTAATATACAAAATGTAAAGTGAAGCTAGTTAAAAACAAAAAGGCTAGTAACTATTAATTAGTAGTAAGCATTGATGGATGAGTTTTAAAATTTTGTGGAACCCAAAAAGGGAGTGTTCATTAAAGTGTGTCATCGGTTAAAAATCTATTCCCAAAGTAATCAACAAGGTCTCTTCTTACTGATGCCCATGCAAACATAGTTCCGTTCCATTTAGTTTGCACGTTTATTGTTGCAA
>JBBAEC010000021.1:0-62856 GCA_041656135.1 Balneolaceae bacterium
AAATAATTTATTTCACTTTTTAAAATAGGCAGTGCTTATAAATCTTCTTTAACAACTCTACCCTTTCAATGTTAACATTGGTTTAGTTTGAGTGTGTTATTAAGCTTAATAATTGCATTAAACTCTTTCAGCAAGCTCTAGCCAACGAAGTTCTTTTTCGTCTAACGAGTCTTTAAGCACTCCATATTGTTGAGTAAGCTCATTAAGCTCGCCATAGGGCAAATTTCCAGATCCTATTTTCGTTTCCAACTTGGTTTTTTCTTTTTCAAGTTTGGCAATATCTTTTTCTAAGGCTTCGTATTCTTTTTTCTCTTTAAAGCTTAGTTTTTTATCATCGGTTTTATTTGATTTTTGCGCAGGTTCAGGTGCAGATTTTTTTTCTACCTTCTTCTTCTGCTCAGCTTCAATCTCTAGTTGTTGATCTCTATACTCTTGGTATGTACCACTAAAATCATTTATTACTCCATCTCCTTCAAAAACGAAGAAATGCTCTACTAGATTATCCAAGAAGTACCTATCATGCGAAACAATGAGCAAACAGCCGCCAAAATCATATAAGAAGGATTCTAGTTTTTCAAGGGTAACTAAATCTAAATCGTTTGTGGGCTCATCTAATATTAAGAAGTTAGGATTCTTGATAAGAACCATCATCAAGCCTAAACGACGTTTTTCGCCACCACTAAGTTTACTTACTGGGGTATATTGCATCTTAGAATCGAACATAAAATGTTCTAAAAATTGGGAAGCTGAAATTTGATCGCCATTGGCAAGCTGTATCACATCGGCAACTTCTTTTATAACATCTATAACTCGTTCTTTTTCTTTAATTTTGATACCATCTTGCCTGTAATGGCCGTAAATAATGGTCTGTCCCGATTTAACTTCTCCAGAATCGGCAGGTATTTCGCCTGTAATAACTTTTAAGAACGTACTCTTCCCCACTCCATTCTTTCCAATAATTCCAATTCTTTCACCTTTATTAAACGAGTAACTAAAATCGTTTAATATTACTAAATCACCGAATGCTTTGCTTACATTCTCCAGCTCTAATACCTGTCCACCTATTCTAGAAACACCAACATCTAGTTTAATTTCTTGCTTAACTTTACCTGAACTAGCTTTTTTCTCAGTCTCATAAAAAGCATCTATACGGGATTTTGATTTTGTAGTTCTTGCCTTAGGCTGGCGACGCATCCACTGCAGTTCTTTCTTTGCCAACTTATCTGCTTTAGCAACTTCTATAGCATATATTTCTTCTCGTTCTTCCTTCTTTTGTAGAAAATAGGCGTAGTTACCTTTATGGTGATATAATTTACTGTCTTCAATTTCCATGATGTGGTTGCAAACGCGATCTAAAAAATAGCGATCGTGAGTTACCATCAATAAGGTCATGTTACTTTTAGAGAGATAGCCTTCAAGCCATTCAATCATTTCTACATCCAAATGGTTGGTTGGCTCATCTAAAATTAACATGTCCGGTTCATCAAGCAGTACAAAAGCCAAAGCAACACGTTTTCTTTGTCCACCCGAAAGTGAAGCTATAGACTGATCTAGATCATGAATATTTAAAACACCCAATATTTGATGCAAACGTTGCTCATAATCCCATGCATTTGCAGCATCCATTGCAGCGAGAGCTTTATCGAATGCGTTTTGAGTTTCTGTATTATAATCTTCTGCCTGGGCAGCAACCGCTTTATCGTAGTTTTTAACAATATTCACCATATCGCTTTCGCCATGTGCAATAAATTCACTTATGGTCATTGCATCATCAAGCTCTGGCTCCTGCTCTAGTAGCCCAATTCTAATGCCATTTCGCACCATTACTTCGCCACCATCGGGATTAACTTTGCCAGCTAATATTTTTAGCAATGTAGATTTACCCATTCCATTTTGGGCAATTAATGCAGTTTTGTCCCCCTTAGATATACCAAAAGTAAGGTTTTCGAATAATGGCTTCAGTCCAAATTGTTTGGATAGATTTTCTGTAGATAAATATGTCATAGTAATAATTTCGTAATGAGCCTTCAATATACGGCTATTGTAGCTGTATGCCGTCATATTTCATTACTTATTTTATATATACATGAAAAGACTCCTTATTCCATCAGTTGCCAAACTTTAACTACTATTTAGCTTTGAGAACAGCGCTGCATGGCTTATTTTAAGCGTTGGAATAGAAGTTTAAATCAATTTTGAACAATATGATCAGAAATAGGCCCGCTAGTTTTACCGATTACTACGAATATACCATGGCTCAGGGCTATTTCCTCTCTAACAGGCATTTAGAACAGTGTAGCTTTGATTATTTTTTTAGAAGCTTACCTTTTGACGGCGGATATGTTGTATATGCTGGATTAGCTGACTTTTTAGAACAGCTTAAAGGGTTCACTTTCCATGAAGATGAAATTGAGTTTTTTAGAACAAAAGGATTTCATAAAGAGTTTTTAGATTATTTAAAAACCTTTCGCTTTAAAGGAACTATATATTCAGTTAAAGAAGGGGAAATTGTATTCCCGAATGAACCCATTCTGCGCGTTGAAGGCACCATTATTGAAGCGCAGATTATTGAAACCTTGCTACTCAATATTTTAAATTTCGAATCTCTAATTGCTACCAAAGCATCTCGTATCCGGCAGGTGGCTGGCAACAGTACACTGCTTGATTTTGGGCTGAGACGATCGCAAGGCTTTGGGGGCATACAAGCTAGCAAGGCGGCCATTATTGGCGGTTTTGATGGAACTTCGAATGTTCATGCTGGGCTTACACAGGGCCTAGAAGTATCAGGCACAATGGCTCACTCTTGGGTACAATCTTTTGAGGATGAGCTTACTGCTTTTAGAACTTATGCTGGGTTTTACCCTGATAGCACCGTTTTATTGGTTGATACTTACAACACGTTAAAAAGTGGTTTACCTAACACCATTACTGTTGCTAAAGAAATGGAAGTGAAAGGACATCGTTTAAAAGCTATTCGCTTAGATAGTGGTGACCTTGCCTATCTTGCAAAAAATGCACGGAAACAGTTAGATGCGGCGGGTCTCGATTATGTGCAGATTTCGGCTTCTAACCAGCTAGATGAATACGTTATAAAGAGTTTAATTGAACAAAAAGCTCCAATAGATATTTTTGGTGTTGGAACTAAATTAGTAACTGCTTACGACGATCCAGCGTTAGATGGTGTTTATAAATTAGGCTCAATTGATGGGCGCCCCACCCTTAAGGTTTCTGAAAATGTAGAAAAAGTTACCATGCCGGGCATTAAGAAGATTAATCGATATTTTAATGAAGATGGCAGCTTTTATGCCGATGGACTTTCGTTAGGCTCAGAAACAAATATGGAATGGATTGAGCATCCACTTTACACAAAAAAAAGAGTGCGAATAACAGGGTTACAGTCAGAAGAATTATTACATCAAATCGTATTAGATGGGGAGATTATAATTCCTTTACCTACTGCCCAAGAAAGTGCCAAGTATGCAACATTACGTTTAGATATGCTTAACTCTGAACATAAAAGATTTGATAACCCACATGTTTATAAAGTTGGGATAGACCCGAATTTGAATAAGTTAAAAAACGATCTAATAAATTCTAATTTCCGTTAATATGCACACATTATTAATTGTAGATGTACAAAATGATTTTTGCCCAGGTGGTGAATTAGCCATTACTGATGGTGATACTGTTATTGACCCGATTAATGCTATATCACCCTATTTTAATAACATCATTTTAACCCAAGATTGGCATACTCCAAATCATTCAAGTTTTGCAAGCCAACATGATGATAAAAATGAATACGACACTATAGAGCTAGATTATGGAACCCAAGTTCTGTGGCCCGACCATTGTGTACAGGGAAGTATTGGCGCCGAATTCCACCATAAATTAGACACTACTCGATCGACTTTAGTTATTAGAAAGGGCTTCCGAACAGCAATAGATTCATATTCTGCTTTCTTCGAAAATGACAAGACAACTCGAACTGGTTTAACTGGTTATCTAAAGGAATTGGGTGTTAAAACACTTTTTATGACAGGTTTGGCAACTGATTTCTGTGTGAAATACTCTGCTATAGATGCAATTAAAGAAGGCTTTGAGGTTTATATTGTAGAAGACGCTTGCCGTGGTATAGATTTAAATAATTCAGTAGATACTGCTATAAAAGAAATGAAATTAGTCGGCGTAAAATTCACCGATTCTAAACACGTTAAAAACTATATAACAAAACTTAATGGTCTTTGATTTTTGCGTACTAGGTGCTGGTTTAGCTGGTTTATCAATTGCTGATAAACTTTCTGAGCACAATTATAAGGTAGCAATTATCGATCCAAATGGAATTGCTGCAGGAGCTTCTGGTGTTCCTATCGGTCTGGTTAACCCTGCTACGGGTAGATATGCGTCTATGTCGTGGAAAGGGATAGAGTGCTACAATGCAATCCTAAAAACTCTAGAGCAGGTTCAAGCTCGTACCAAAACCATATTATTTTCGAAACCAGGAGTTATTCGTCCGGCAATAAGTGAAGAATATGCTTTAAAAATGAAGTCTGTTCACGAAGAAACTGATTGGCCAGAAGGCTGGTGTTATTGGTTAGAAGAGGATGAGATTGCTGAGCGATTCCCAAGTTTAAAATGTGTGGGTGGTGGCATTTGGTTGCCCATTGATTTGAATGTAAGAATGCCCCAATTTCTTAAAGCGTATTCAGACATGTTGGTAGAGCGTGAAGTTCAATTTTATACGAATAAACAATATACCCTAACTCAGTCGGGTGAATATTGGGATATAATTTTAGCCGATAAAACTAATCTTCAAGCAAAGAATATAATTACAACTGCCGGATCGAAAAGTTGTGATGTCAAACAGTGGAGCTATTTGCCAATTCATCCAATTAAGGGGCAAATAATTATTCTAAAAACGAAAGAGCCGTTCCCCTACTCTTCTACTGTTTATGCTTCTGGTTATTCTACAAATTTTGATAACAATAGCTTTGCTGCTGGCAGTACATATGAGCATGACTTTACAGATGAAGAGCCTGACACAGAGGGTTTAGAGCGAATATTGGGCAATTTATCCGTTGTATTGCCAGATGTTAAAGACTCCATTCTTGAAACTAGGCAGTGGGCAGGTATCAGGGCTTCCACACCCAATCGTTTACCTATTTTAGGTCGACATCCGAAGTATAATAACTCCTATATATTTACTGGATTGGGTTCAAAAGGGCTTCTATTTAGTAGCTATTTAGCTGAGGAACTCTATAATTATATAGAACACTCTATTCCACTACATCCAAGAGTTGATGTAGCTAGAATTTAGGAATTAGGGATTGGGTTTGGGGATTCGTAAGGCAGTTAGCCGCGAATAGGAAAAACAGGAGTCTGAACTCAGAATTCAGAAAATGCCTTCCCAATAAATAGCCAAAAGCAGAATATCAGTGAATAATGAGTAGAGAACAGAAATAATAAAACTGTCTCAAAGCTCAAAACCCACTCTCATCGTCACGAAACCTACTGCCGACATAGGCGGGCTCCAGCTTCCTGTTTTGTTGAATAGAGTCTACTTTGTCTAAAGCTCAAAAAAAGCTCTATTCCTGTATGTTATAACAAGAATAGAGCTTGTAAGAAGTGTTTATGAAAGATAGTTTAGAATCTAAATACTAGACCACTCCAAGCCGCAGCAATAGCACTACCATTATTCTGAGAATTTTTAACCATCGAAGCGGCAAAAGTGAGCTCAAAGACATTGAAATCGAGTCCAAGTCCGGCTGAATATGCCTGAGATGAATAACCTCCCATTCTGGTACCAACTCTTATTGGTAAAAATCCAAAAAATCGATATTCAGCACCAAGGTTCAATGTACTTCGTTTACTGTTTGTGCCATTATTATTAAAGCCAAAACCGTAATCTATAGCTAACATTAGTTTGCCTGCAGTAAGTGAGCCACCAAAATTATACATACCAGGAAGGCTATAATCTACGGCGCTTACTTTTTGTGCGTCAAAATTACCGTAAACATCATTCTGTAAACTATCACCCAAGTTATCATAGTAATCGCCAAAAGAAGATTCTCCAACATCACCATCAAAAGTAAATACTCCGTCAGCGTATATTTTGGATGGGTTTTCTTTAAATGAAACTTTTCCTAAATCGGTTAATGACATGGATAGTCTTAGCTTTTTATTTTTTCCAAAGAAATCGATTACTGGAATATAAATATGCGAAATGTCCATTTCTGCAGTTACTCCCATATCTAGGCCAAGGCCCGAGCCTAATGTTCCAACATCAGAACCAGAATAATCAAGATAGTCATCTAGTGAAACATCAGAATTGAGCTTATGAGCTGCTGAGTAGCTCTGTAACTGTTCAGATAACTCTCCAAAGGTATAAAGCGAATAGTTAAAATCGTGAGTAATAGATCCTAAATTAGTTCCATCAGATTCGCTTACAGTAATATTAGATCTAAAATCTAACCTGGTTGATTGTGCTCCAATTAAATATTTTGGTGCAATACCAGCATATACCTTTACATTTTTTGCGAATAACAGATTATCAAAGCTGAGGATTTGACGAGCATAACCTACAGAAACCTCTGCATATCCTACAACATTAACATCGAAGTTAACTGGTGTTGGAGAACTAAACTTATCTGAATCAAGGAAATAGAATCCAAGTTCAGCAAAACCTTTATTAACTCGTGTATTAATTGTAGTTCTAGTTCGAGTAGATAAGCTGAATGCCGACTTTGAACCTCGGCTAGAGAAGCCAAGTGGAATAATACTAACTGTCCCAGACATATCTCTATAATTACTAGAGCTTGTACCAAAAAATGCATTAAGCATATCTACTCTAGTCTGGCCTTCAATAGTTCTACCTGTTGTTAGGTATTTATTATAGGTACTAATGTTTACCATTGTACCTCCAATCTTAGCTCCAACTCCACCTACAACACCCAGAGATCGTCTTGGCCTATGTGTTTGCAGCATTAAATTAGCAGGGTTTATAAAGTTTGCATGATAGCCATCCACGTAAGCGGTTCCTCCGCCCCCCATTCCTAGCGAAGTTGTATTATAATGTCTACTCTGTGCCACAACTAAGGTAGCAGAAAAAGCAAAACAGATAGTAAAAATAGTTTTTAAGTTTTTCATTGTTGTACCCTAGTTTATTGTTGATTCTATTGTGACATTAGCTCTGACACCTAATTTAATTTTGTCAGTAGCCCTTAATTTAACAGACTGATTAACACCACCAACGCTTGTGGTTATCAGTGTTGCATTAAGCTCCATTTTCCTTGTTTTATATAGATTCAGGAGTTGGTCAGAATTTAGTGGTATAATCATTTTACCACTAGCAGGTGTAGATGAAAAAGATGTTACTGGATCAATACTTGAAGGAGTTAGATCTATTGGGTCATCAGTTGTTAAAGGAATGGATGTGATTAAATCTCCAAGCTCATCTAAAAAGTGTAGTTTAATATTAAAACCCATTGGCAAACCATTGGTGTACACAATTTCTATTTGACCACTAGTTATTAGAGATTTATCACCATTTTCACTTGATGGAAAATCAGACAAGTCTTGATCAACAGTATCTCTAAAAGTAGCTCCCGATGAGGTTAAAGTAAGCGGTAAGTCTACACTTATTTTCGGGTCGAAAGTAAAGGATTCACCAATAGTGCCAACTTCTTCATTTTCATTAACTACAGCTTTACCAATAAATCTAATTTTACTAGGTAGGTTATTTAAAAACTCATCTACGTTAGAGTTAGTTCTATTGAAGGTGATTTTACCTGTTTCAACCCCACCACTTGTAACTTTATCTAATTCAAATTTAATCATATTTTCGGCTGGAATTTGAATACCATTGGCATATAAGCCACTAATTGGATCGCTAGATGCAACTTCATGGGTTCCATCTTTATTAGAGCCATTTAGATAGACTAGTTTGTCGTTAGCATTAACACCTAAGAATACACCATAAATGGCTGTTTCAATCCCAATGTTAGATTCATAATTAATGGTTAAACTTGGATTTGTAAACTCTAACCCATCTAATTGTTTTGAGAGAGATTCTAAACCAGATATTTCTGTTAACTGAACCTCTGCCTCGTTAAATAAATCAATTATTTCATCATCATTTTCGTCAGTGTTAAGTAGAACATTCTGCTGTTTAACTGTACCAAGAGCTTCCTTAATAACTAAATTTGAAATAGCTACCGAAGAGTTAATCTCATCAGTTTCGTTAATCACACGGTTTTGATCACCTATTGGAGCTAATTGTGTGTTTTCAGTAATTGCAGAAATATTATAATCAATATTGTTATTTGGGGCGAAAATACGATACCCAGCTAAATCTATACTTTTACTTTGTGAAGTAGCACTTCTTGGAATGCGATCAGCATTCTCATACTTAATTACTAATGAATCACCTTCGGCATAAGGCGCCATTCTAAGGCCTGGAAATGAAATAACAAGACTTTCTATATCAATGTCTAATCCATTATTGATAGGATCAATGTCAAGGCTACCAGATTTAAGTTCTACATAGTGAGAAGGATCGGTTCCAAAATCAAAATCTGTGGCATCAAAACTAGTTGTATTAGTTGATGAAAAGTCTTGAGGTTCTAACGCTGCTTCTACTTGAGAGGCAGTTAAATTATCGCCCACAATATTTTCTACTACTAAATCATCAGGATCTGCTTGCATTGGTTGTGCTGACCATGAAATAGATACTTCTATTTTTAAATCACTTAGTACATCCCCTTCTGAAAATGCAAGCGTTGTAGAAGCTGTTGTGCCATGATCTGCACTAGTAATACTGCCTGTAGTAACAACTGTAGCATCAGATCTTAGCTTCAAATCAATGTTATCAATATCAAAACCAAGGTTGTTAGTTACCGATACAACAATTCCACCATTTTTAACAGTAGCACTAACAAAAAAGTCAGTGTTATTACCTACGTCAATTACTACTGGGTTTATTGTTGAACCAGCCAATATAAGAGTGCCGGAGGGGACTGTATTAGGATCTAATCCCGTTAAGTCTTGAAAACTGGCTGTACCTAAATTCCCATTACCGGATGAGAAGCTACCAATTTCTAGTTCTCCAACTTGTGAGTTAAAACTTGTAGGACTCACACTGACAACTGGAATTGCATCGTCTAAATCGCCAATTTCAAAATCCTCTTCAATAGAGATAACAATGTGATCATCTCCTTTTACTGTAAATAAGGAGTCAAAATCTGATTTTGTAGTATCTAGAAGAGCACCTTCACCCCCAAGAAATTGATATTCTTTATTAAAGAGAAGTGGTGCTTCAACTTTATGTGAAGTGATGAAGTTTGGTTTTTTTGGAATGTCACAACTGGAGAGAAGCAGTACGCCAACCAATAACCCAATTGTTTGTTTTGTATTAATCATATACTTGTCTATTTAAATAAAAATTACACCCAAGGTATTAAGATTTGGTTTTACACAAAGAAAATAGAATAACCAGCATCTAATATTAAAATAAAAAGGCAAAAATCATACTACTCAAATGGGTGGTTTGCTTAGATATCCTGTTAAGATTAACAAGACAAATTAATTATACCATTTAGGTAAAAGAAAAAGCTTAATTTATCCTTTAGATTATAATTTTCTAATTCAATATAAAGTAGTAAGCTCTCCATCATTCTCTATGGTTTACCACATTTAATTAAAATAATTATTAAACCTAATTATAGGTTAATTTTATTGCTCTTACTAAAATATTTTCGTCCTTATATTTTTTCATCTCATTTTTTGGTTAAAAGAGTTTTTTATCTTTTTATAATTAGATGGGATGTTATTTTTTTAATACTATAAATGTATATTCTGAGAGTATGATATAATTAATCAGTTTATTGTAGGACTGTTGCTGATTGGAAAAGCATGTTGAATTTAGATGAGTTCATTACACATTTAATTATCAATCGAAATGATTAAGGTAATTAAATTGATTATGATAGCAGGCCATTCCTATTAAATCATATTTAACCACACCCATTTATTAGCCAATATTGGCACTTTTTTTTAACAAATGCTACATACAAAAAATGCTCTTAGTTGTGTAACTAAGAGCATTTTTGATGGCGGAGAGAGAGGGATTCGAACCCTCGGTACCCTTACGAGTACACACGCTTTCCAGGCGAGCCCGTTCGACCGCTCCGGCATCTCTCCATTGTTTCAAGGGCGGCTAAGATATAAGTAATTACAGCCTATTGCAACGAGTTTAAAAACCAAATGAAAATACTTGGGTGGTATAGGCTCTAACTTCAGTGCCATTATTGATGGCTGGTCTAAAACGCCATTGTTTGGCTGCTTCGAGGGAAGCTTCAATTAAGCCGTAACCAATACTTTGTACAATTTCGTAGCTACCTCCCCGGCGGCTATACCTACGTATTTCTGACACATATATATCTTCCACGTCGCCCTCTTTGCCAACTAAAAAAGTTACTAGTACTTCTGCTATAATACCTGCCTTCTGAGCTGCATCTGGAGTTGCTGGCTCTACTATTTTTAAAAGTCTAGGCGCCCTTTGTGGATTGCCGACAATCTCGTTGCCATCACCCATCTGCCCCACTTCCCCTTCGCCAAGGGGCTCGAGTGATGTAATGTCATTGAAATCTATAAATTCAATATCTTCCTCTATAACCTGATCGTTGGGTACGGGTACTGGTACTTGTGGCCGTGGTGGGCTTGCAGGAGACGCTAATTGCCTTGTAGGAATCATTTGTTCAGTAAATATTTCATTATCAGAATATTCCCAAACTGTAGTTGATTTAGGAGCGACTTGTGTTGGCCAAAGTTTAAATACTCCTAAAAATATAAGCTCAGCAATGATAATCATTCCCATTATTCTATTATGGTATGTAATAGAGTAATAAGATTGTGAGCTATGCCATTTCAAAGCGCTCTAATTCGTTCTAATTCCTTAATAATTAATTGGCGCGAATACTCTTTTAATTCAGTCATATCTGTAAATTTAGTAGTATCTATAGGGTCTAAAACAGAAAGAGTAAATTGTACTTTTGAATTAATAACTTTTGATCCAGATTTAAGGGCTTTATACCCGCCATCTATCACTATAGGTTGTATATAAAAATCATTTTCCATTGCTAATAAAAACGCACCATTCTTAAAGCTTTTAACAGCACCATCAGTAGAGCGTGTGCCCTCAGGAAATATCATAACAGGAACTTTATCCTTTATAGGAGCCACTAAATTATCAAGTTTACGAATAGCTGTTTTACTTTTTCGGTCAATAGCTAAATGTCCAGTAAACCATGCTAGCCATCCCATTACAGGAATTAACATCAAGCTTCTTTTAGTAACCCATTTCATTTGCCAAGGCAACATAAAAACAAAGGCCATGTCTAAGAAGCTCTGGTGATTTCCAATAAATACGGTTGGTCGATTAGGGTCATATTTTTCTATACCCATCATCTTTGTTTTCCATCCTGGACTTGCTTGCATCATGCACCAAGCCATTCTAGCCAAAAGCCAATTTGGTATCTTTCGGTATGGATCAAATGGAAATGTAAATAGAAAGGCTATAGATATAATTATAAAGAATACGAGAAATAGGATATTGTAGTAAGTCCAAACAAATATACTAAATAGTACTCTCATCACCCTTCTAGCTCCTTTATTGCTTTTCGAATAAATCCTTGATTTCGTTTCAGTAATTCTTGAGCTTCTTTTTTATCAGTGTTAGCTAATTCCATAACCAACGCTGTTTTTACGTGATTATCTGCTTCATTTAATAAATAAGTAGCCCTTTCATAATCTGCCTTTGTAAAGAGCATGATGATCCTCTTAGCTCGTTCTACTAATTTTTTGTTAGTAAGATGGAGATCTACCATCACATTTTCAAATACTTTACCTTGGCGCACCATAGCACCAGTAGTAAGCATATTTAGAACCATTTTTTGAGCTGTACCACTTTTCATTCTAGTACTACCCATAATAACTTCTGGCCCAACAGGCACGTCAATTACAATGTCAGCGTGATAATCTAGCTGTTCTGCAGGTACTGTAGTTACCATAATTGTTACGCAACCTCTGCGCTTTGCTTCTTTAAGAGCGCCAATTACATAAGGGGTTCTACCACTCGCTGCCAACCCACAAACAACATCAATGGCTTCTGCATCTACTTTAGAAACATCTTTAACACCTTCTTCAACTGAATCTTCAACACCCTCTTGTGCTACAAACATTGCTGCTGCACCACCTGCTATAAAGGCTTGTACTTGTTCGGGATTTGAACCAAAAGTAGGTGGACATTCTGATGCATCCAAAACTCCTAGTCGTCCACTAGTGCCTGCACCAAAGTAGAATAATCTCCCACCTTTTGTAAAACTCTGGCTAATTGCCTCTACAGCTTCCGCTATTGCCGGTAATTTTAGTTCCACTAACTCAGCAACTTTTTTGTCAGCCTCGTTAATTAGCCGTACAATTTCGAGAGGGGGCGCTACATCAATGCCTAAAGTATCGAGATTGCGTTGTTCTGTTGCTAGATGATTTAATTTGTCAAATAGGTCTTTGCTTTCTTTGCTCATATAATATTTTGTTACCGTCTATTTCTCCACCAATCAGAACCAAATTCATTTTCTAAAACAGGCTTTTGTTGCTGAGAGTTTTCTGTATTTATTTTTAATAGTGATGCAGCTAATGCAATAATTTCGTCGCTTGGTTTATCTACTGATTCTGCATTGTTATAATGATCTTTTATGAAATGAGTATCATATTTACCACTTACAAATGCTGGATGATTTAGTGTGAATTCACAAAATGGTATTGTTGTTTTACAACCAGCAATTTCATATTCGTTTAATGCTCTTAGCATTCTTTTAATAGCGTGTTCGCGGTCTAGCCCATGAACTGTTAATTTTGAAATCATAGGGTCATAGTTTATAGTAACCTCTTGGCCTTCTTCAACGCCAGCATCAACCCGAACGCCACTCCCTGTTGGAATACGATGTTTTTTGAGCAGTCCTGTACTTGGCATAAAATTATCAGCAGAATCTTCTGCATAAATTCTACATTCAATTGAATGTCCTTTTATTTCTAAATCTTCTTGAGTAAATGGTAAGGGTTTTCCTTCGGCTACTAATATTTGAAGGGCAACTAGGTCTAACCCTGATATCATTTCCGTAACGGGGTGCTCTACCTGTAAACGGGTATTCATCTCTAGGAAATAAAAGTTCATGTGTTTGTCGAGCAGAAATTCAATCGTTCCAGCGCCAACATAATCACAACCTTTAGCTGCTTTTATTGCACTCTCGGCCATTTTTTGTCTTAATTCTGGAGTCATGATAGGACAAGGAGCTTCTTCAATCACTTTTTGGTGACGTCGTTGAATAGAGCACTCTCTATCAAAAATATGTAGCACATTACCGTGCGAATCTGCCATAATTTGAAATTCAACGTGGCGTGGCTCTTCTAAATACTTTTCTATATAAATTCTATCGTCACCAAAAGCATTTTTAGCCTCCGATTTAGCAGCCTTTATACTACTTTCAAATTCCGATCTTTTGTGCACAATACGCATTCCTTTCCCACCGCCACCAGCTGCAGCCTTTACTAAAATCGGATATCCAATTTCGTCGGCCACGCGTGATGCTTCTTCAATATCTTTTAATTCTGACTCTAAGCCAGGAGGAGTAGGAATACCCAGTTTAGAAGCTAATTCTCGTGCTGAAGTTTTGTCTCCCATCAGCGTCATAGACTTAGCTTTTGGGCCTATAAATATGATGCCTTCTTTTTGGCAGCGTTCAGCAAAAGCAGCATTTTCGCTTAAAAAACCATAGCCAGGATGAACAGCATCTGCGCCAGTCTTTTTAATGGCATCAATAATTTTATCTATAACCAAATAGCTTTCTGACGAAGCAGCTTCTCCAATAAAAACAGATTCATCTGCATGGAGAACATGAGGAGAGGTCGCGTCTGGCCGGGAATAAACAGCTACTGTTTTAATACCTAATTCTTTACAGGTATGAATTATTCTAAGAGCTATCTCGCCCCTATTTGCGATTAGAATTTTTTTAATTTCTGCCATGCTTTTGCTTCAATTCAGGTTCGCCCAATTATAGGGTTTTACAGAATGATTAACCAAGTCAGAATTAAGTGGCTTTACGAATTTTCAACAATACGCTTGGTAGAACCATCAGTTTTTCGGTTTGAGATAAATATACTCTCTTACCAAACACATTGTATCTATTCTTTTCTATTTTATTTAGAATGCGGCTATAATTTCGATGTGCTAGATAAACAGGCAACTGAGAGTCTTTAGAAAGTAAGGCTATTCCCTTTTCTGCCTGTTCGTAATAAGATCTTGCACGGTCAATCTGAAACTTCATAAATGCCTCAAATTTTGAATCGAAAGAACGTTCAAATAATTGCTGTTCTGTAATGTTGAATGCATCTAACTCTGTTTTAGGGAGATAAATACGGTCTCTTTCTAAATCCTCATCTATATCGCGTAAAATATTTGTGAGCTGCATAGCAATACCCAAATCTATTGCATAGTCAACGGCTTTGTTGTCAGTGTAGCCAAATATCTCGCTAGTCATTAATCCAACTACCGAGGCTACTTTATACGAGTAATCGTAAACCTCTTCAAAAGTTTTATATCTTGTTTTTATTATATCTTGGCGAATTCCTTCGATAAGTAGTAAAGGATATTTGATAGGAATATTATATTCTTTAATAACATCTGCAAAGGCTGCTAATATGCTGTTTTTAGTTTTTTTGCCTGAGTATATATCCTGTAACTCTTTAATAACTAAGTCTAGTTTTGCGTTGATTTCTTTTCCAGAAATTACTTTATCTGGATTCGCTAAATCATGACCTTCATCCACCAGATTATCTAAATATCTACATAACCCATAGATGGCAAATATGCCTCGCTGTTTGTTATTAGGTAGAAATCGTATGGCCAAATAAAAAGTCTTAGCGTATTGGCGAGTAATTGCTCTACATCGGCTATACGTTGCTTTTAAATAATCATTAGGTAATTCTTCGATAACAGAGGTATGGCAACTTGACCGTTCGTAGAATGGCCTTAGATAAGAATATGATATTTTTAAAATCGATGTCATTGGTAAAAAGTTATGTCCCCATAAGCCCAAAATATTGACGAATAGTTCCCTTTAGTCACCAATTAATAAAATTTTTAAACTACATTACATCTTCCTTTGAAGATGATTATACTTAGATGATGCTCCAAAGGTTATTTAAACGATTACTATGGAGATAAACTTTCTTTTTTTAGATTGAGGAAAATAGATGAGTAAACCTATGAGTAAAAAAGTAACTATTTATGAAGTGGCTAAAAATGCAGGGGTAGCTATTTCTACTGTTTCCAGAGTTCTTAATAAATCTCCTAATGTATCTGAAGAAACAAAGATTAAAGTTGATAAGGCTATAAAAGAATTAAGCTTTCGCCCGCAAGTTAGTGCCCGTAAACTTGCTAGTAAAGAGCCTAACATGGTGGCCATAGCAGTTCCTTCTTTTACCACTCCGTTTTTTAATGAAGTATTGAAAGGCGTAAAAGATGAGATTAAAAAAATGGATCTCGACATCATTATGTATAACACAGGTTCTAGAAATCCTGAAGAAGCTGTGCATAATTTCTTCGATCGTGGAACCGCCGATGCTGTAATAATTCTTTCTATCGATATTGATGAGGAGCTACATAAAATATTCCAATCTTCTAGAGTACCTTTAGTTTTAGTTAACTCTGTGCATCCCTCGTATAATTATTTCATGATGAATGACCACTTGGGTGGCTACATGGCAGGCGAGCATTTAGTTAAAAAAGGATTCGAACGTTTGGGTATGATTAGGTCTGGAACCCAAACTCGTGCTTCTTTGGAACGTGAACGTGGGTTTAAAGACGCTTTAAAGAATTATAAAATGAAAGTGGATAAAGATTTATTCGTTTCTGGTGACTCTGATAAACATGGGGGTTTTACGGAAGAAGCTGGCTACGAGGCCATTTATAAATATGATAGCATGGGTAAATTTCCGGATGCAATATTTTGTGCAAATGATACCCAAGCATTAGGTGCACTGCATGCTTTAACTAAACTGGGTTTAAAAGTGCCTGAAGATGTAGCTCTTATGGGATATGACAATATTAAGTTCACAAAATATCTCGACTTAACTACAATTGATCAAAAAATGCATACGATTGGAATGCAAGCAACAAGCCGCTTGGCTGAGATTATTAAAAACCCTGATTCTGAGCTTTTCCAAACAACAATAAACCCTGTGCTTATTGAGCGCGGTTCTACACAAAATTTAAAATCTAAAAAGTGAATTCCAATTTTAGCACCGAGCAAGCGCTAGAGCATTGTATCACCCAAACCTATCTTCCTAATTTCCCCGAACCATACCGTGGCAAGGTTAGAGAAGTTTACACGCTTGATTCCGAAACTCTGGGCATTGTTGTAACAGATCGTATTTCGGCGTTCGATTATATAATGAAGCAAGCCATCCCTTTTAAAGGGCAAATTCTTAATCAAATGGCAGCCTTTTCCTTCGATAGAGTGACGGATATAGTTCCCACTCATATTATTGATGTTCCGCATCCAAATGTAACTATCTCAAAAAAATGTGACCCAATTCCTATAGAAGTCGTAATTCGCGGCTATCTAACAGGGCATGCTTGGCGTGTATATAAAGCGGGTGGCAGAGAATTATGTGGAGTTACATTGCCAGAGGGAATGATTGAGCATCAAAAATTTCCTACGCCTATTCTTACTCCAGCAACCAAAGCAACCGAAGGGCACGACGAAGATATATCGGAAGCTGATATTGTATCTCAAAATAAAGTTGATAAAGAGCTCTGGGCTAAAATTCGCTCAGTAGCATTTAAACTTTTTGAACGTGGAACAGATATAGCTGCACAACAAGGGCTTATTCTTGTTGACACTAAGTATGAATTTGGACTTTATAAAGGTGAGCTAACACTTATCGACGAGGTACATACTACTGATTCTTCGCGTTATTTTTATTTAGACGGATATGAGGAACGTCAAGCTAAAGGTGAAGCCCAAAAGCAACTTTCGAAAGAGTTTTTGAGGGAATGGCTAATGGCTAACGATTTCCAAGGCCTAGATGGACAAACGCTACCTGACCTTCCAAATTCGTTCCGTATGGAAGTGTACGAGCGCTATGCTGAACTATTTGATATGCTAACAGGCTCTACCTTTGAGCCTAAGTTAGAACTTAATTTTAATGAAGAGCTTGCTCGAATATTTGCCAATCGTATTTAGGTAGATTATGATTGTATAGGTTCTTCATTTCGAGGCTTCGAAAAGAATAATTCTTTGTTGGTATTAATAAATGGATCAATTTGAAACCAAGTTTATATAATTATGGTTAATTAATTGCGCTGTTGTTTAGCTATGTTTACAACAACAAAACGAATTTAATGTCTTAAACAAATTGAGGAAGTATTTATGAAAGTTTCAGTTTGGGATACCTATGTAACCCGCGAAGATGGTAAAATTATGCATTTCGATATTTTGGTTCCTGAGGAACTGAAAGATGCCGAAAAGATTTTTGCCTACGGAAAAGAGTATCTGAGTTCTAAACCTGTAAAATCAGAAACGCTAACATCAGATGAATGCAAATTTTGTCATGTAGAAAAAGCTACTGACGAAATGATTGCACAAATCAACAAAACAGGCTTCTATATTGTAGAAATGGAAAACTGTTTATAATTTTTAAATACCTTGGTAAAGAATATACAGGACCTATTAAGTCCTGTATATTTTATTGAACTAACCACCATCTAACTAAAGCTTCTTATAAATTTTATAAGTCTTTCACAGATTATTTAATAGCTATCATCACTGAATTGCCTCATCTCCTTCATAAATTTTTGCAAGCGTAAATGCGCCAATAGCCATAACTAGATCTCTTACAGCTATATCAAAATTTGAAAGGCTAAAGAGTAAGCTTAATGCAATTGAAATAAGCCACGCCATTACTACATAAGCGCCAATCTTAGTTTTATAAAAAACCAAGATTCCAGCTATAATCTCGATCACTCCTACTATCATCATAAAAGTAGATGCTTCAAAAGGGAGAATATTTACAATACTTGGAGCAAGGTAGTGCTCCCAATCAGTTAATATATTTGTGAATTTATCTAACCCTGCAACAATAGGTACAATGCCGTAGGTGAATTTTAAAAGTGTTTTAATCATCGGAATATTAGGATTCATCATTAGTATATTTTGTTTATTTAAGACGTCTTAAATATTTGATATCCTAATTGATGAAAAGGTTACAACACTGATAAATTATTTTATAACCATGGGTAATAGTAATTTTATAAATACACTACTATTTGGGAAAAGTGATTGGTTATTTGAGGAAATGAGGAAGTCAGCCAGAATCCAAAAACTCATGATTGTCATTCCGCACGCATTCGTTCCAAGGTTCGCTGGGAATATATAGAAAACCCCTGTAATCGGTAGCTATTTAATCAACGACATTTTAATGGTTTTAGTAAATATACCAGCTTGTAATCGCGCATAATAAACTCCGGAAGCCATGTTATCAGCATTCCAAGTTATTTGCTTCTCCCCTTCTGACTGTTGACCATCAACCAATCTAGCAACCTCCTGTCCCACAATAGAGTATATGCTCAGCCTCACATCACTTGAGGTTGGGATGTTATAGGAAATGGTAGTAGTAGGATTAAAAGGATTTGGATAATTTTGTTTTAATTCCCAATTACTTGCAATCTCGTTATCTACTATTTCAGGAGTAATTCTATTAATCCGGAAAACGAATCTTGTTTGAGTGTTAATAGCATCTTTTTGTATGGACGGTGTACTTGGAAATGATTCAGAAAGTGAAATTTTCCTCTTTTCAGAAGTTTGATTAAATGTATAATTAGATGTCTTTTTTAAATCAATAACTTCGTTAAGCACAGTATCATATATAGTGACATCCCAATTATTAAGTTCCTCTTCAGGTAACTCCCATAATAGCTCAAGCTTTTCACCTACATTCACAGAAGTAATAGATAGAGGAATATCAACTATTGTATCTAGTTTGCTTGGTAATGAGAATACTGAATGCAATCTATCTTCACCTACACAAGCAAGGGTTGCATATTCTGACTTAGTAGGTGTTAGTTTAGTGGCATCATAACGATCCCATCCAAATATTGCAGAAGGATGAATATCTAATCTGCAACCTATATCTATGGTTTGGTCCGATTTTATATTTAATTGAATGGCAATTTCTTCAGTTCCCATTTTAGAATATTCAACTAAAGGTGCTACTGCATTTACTTTACCTTCTTTTGGAAATGTTAATGTATTTGAAAGCTCATTAGCGGAAGACTCAACCCAAAAACCTTGCCATGGTAGTATTTCATAGGAAGCAATTGAAACAGGTGTATACATTTCATTTTCAAGAATTTGAATATTATTTTGTATAGACTTATCAGCAATTAAAGAACTTGCTTTATATTTACTTTGATACGGATTTCCAGCTAATGTAAAATATGAAGTTACTGTTGTGCTATCAGCTCCTTCAGTAGTGGTTTCTACTGAAGTATTTAAATTTAGAGTAACGGCTTCTGAGGGTTCATCTTTTTCAACAGTTAAACGAAGTGGTAATTTACGGCTACCGTTAATTGTATTATCAAAAAAGTAAAGCCATAATCCAGTTCCATTTTCTAACTGTTGATCTAAACTAGTTGGAGTCTCATCTACACCTGAACTGTTGTGTGTATAAATATTTGGCGCAAATTCATCTCCAACCCCTTGTATTGCTGTGTCATCCGCAATCATTGAAAGTGTTGCATTATCTGCAGGAATAGAAAGTAACCTCCACCCTACACTACCCGTAATCGTTGCAGACGATTTTATTGGAGATTCGATTCCACTACTATATCCTGGTGTTGCAATAAGCTTTGCGTTACTATTATTTGACTTAACATCGAATACCACCCAGTTTCTCGAATAAACAGTATCTCCATCATTCGATTTATAGTCTTGATCAAAACTACCATCATTAGGTAGAGCGCTATAAATTCTATATGCAACTTGTCTTCCAGAAAAATCTCTATCGTGACCAATGTTATCTGTTCCAAATGCATCTATCAGAGTGGATCTACCAGAAATAACATGAACCAATTCATATTTCTCGTTTCCAGTATGATTAATGCTACCTGAATGTTGATTTACAAAACCTTCACCAAAAATAGTTTGCACACCATTTGAGATATTATCATCCCCAATCACAAAAAAGTCTTTGGAACGAATAATTCCACTTAATTTAATAGTCGTAAAAGTAAGATTCGCATTTGTATACTTCCGAAGTTCCCAATTTTCGTCATCAAAATTGATGTCCTTGTCTGTGTTATTAAACAACTCTAAATATTTTACTTGACGCCCATCGGGTGAATACACTTCAGATATATAAACATCCGATAGATTGTATGGTGAGGTTGCTCCACTTCCATCATCGCCACAGCTATATGCTAATTCCTCGGTAAAATATGCTCGCCGAACTAGTGAAGTGTCGTGGATAAATGGATTTATATTCCCTTGATACGTTTCGATAGTAATACTTCGAGCAAGTTCAAGGGAGTCAACTGCATCTTGTGTATGCCATGCGTATAAATCATCCTTCATGCCATCAAAAAAGCTGCAATTATCACGGTGATTAAACTTTATGTTTGAATTACTTTGGTACATCGTCCAAAAATAAAACATAGATCTAGCTGCATTACCTTTATGAACCTGACGTGGTTCAAACGATTTATTATAATAGCGGCTATAATCTTCAATATTTGAGGTTGGAGTATATTCAATTTTCGTGCCGTTACTCCAATGCCACCAACTCTCAACCATATTATCAGGTATCTCAGCAAATGGGTGGTTATTTCTAATTGAATTAGCTTCACGCCAAACTGGGAAAAGATGATGCACATCCCCCACCATAGGCATCTGGCTGTCATAATAACTTTGTGGCCAAGTATGCTCGGTATTAAAATGAAGCGTGTGCCCATAGTTGGTAGTTACACTGGGCGAGCCTGATCCATCTGCCTTTACTCTTAATCCAGTATAAACACCCGTTAAACTATCAGTTTCATCTACATCTAGCTGTGCATATACATATACTCTTGCAGTATTGTAAGCTTTGGCACTAGTTGGGTAGTAAGTATTTTTTAAGTATTCAATTAAAGCTGCTCCTTGCAAATCGGGAGCAATAGATTCGTTCTGCGCCCACACTTTTCCTGAAATTAAAAGCAAAGAAAAGAGTAGGGCGAATATTTTATTATTCATTCACCTAGTCTGTAGAGATATTTAAATTGCCGTCCTTTTTTATTAAGCGGAGCAAACGTATTTTTAGAATTATATTACTTTTAATGAAAGCAAACAAGTTTAGAAGAGTAAGTGTGTTACACACAAAGATATAAATACAGAAACTTAACTTTTGACATCCACTACACAAATGAAGTACAATTTCACGATTTTAGCACCTAATTGTGGGTACATTTTTTACTCACAGAATGTAAAACTTATTTTCTTGTGCCGCTTTACTGTGCTATATCTTTTAAAATATTGAACAACTCTATTCAAATTCATTTTAAAAAATCTGTTACTCTCAGTGTTCTCTATTTTGCAAAAATTTAGTTATCTCAGAAAAACGCTTCCACAAGGCTTTAAAGAACTGAGTAACAGAGACATAGTTTGCCATCTAAAAAAAGTACATTTTTGGGTTTACTTTATACGCGAAAAGGAATAGAATTAGGCTGATGAAAACGAACCAAAAACATATTACAGATGCCCTTACTATCGCCCGTACCACGCGCATAGCTGGCACTATTATTATTACTACCACAATTACCCCCTAGGGGGTTTATATGCACATATCTCGCCATGGGATTATCCCAAATAATAATAGGTTTACATCAATATCCACACTCACTCTATTTTTACAATGATTGTATTAAAATTCGGGGGAACTTCGGTTGCCACAGCAGATTCTTTATTAAAAGTACGCGACATACTCAGCGAAAAATCAAAGCATAACAAATTAGCAGTTGTAGTTTCGGCACTTGGCGGCGTAACCAATAAGTTAATTGAATGCGCTAAACTAGCAGAAGCTGGTGACAATAACTACGAAACTATTTTTAACGAGATTGAGCAACGGCATTTAGCACTTTGTAATGCTTTGCTTCCTGTTTCGAATAGAAATGGTACTTTGACCAAAATTAAAATTCTACTTAATGATTTAGGTGATATTTTTAGAGGAGTTTTCTTAATTAAGGAGTTATCACTGCGCTCTAGCGATCACATAGTGAGCTATGGTGAAATTCTCTCCTCTAATATTATTTATGATTTTCTAAAAAGTGAAGGCCTTGATATCTCCTACCTCAATACGCCATCGCTTATAAAAACAAACAATCAGTTTGGAAATGCTTCTGCAGACAAAGAAGCAAGCTTCAATAATATCACAGAGGCTGCTAAAAAATCAGCTCAGGTTTCTATATCTCCTGGCTTTGTTGCATCATCAAGCCAAGGTAATTACACCACTACTTTAGGTAGAGGCGGTTCCGATTATACCGCTGCATTAATAGCCTCTGCTTTGGATGCAGAGGGCTTAGAAATATGGACCGATGTAAGCGGCATGATGACTGCTAACCCAAAATTAGTACGTTTAGCTCGCCCAATTAATGTGCTTACCTACGAAGAAGCTATGGAGCTGTCCCATTTTGGTGCTAAGGTTATTTATCCCCCTACTATTCAGCCTGCGCTTGATAAAGAGATTCCTATTTATATTAAGAACACCTTTGCGCCGAATGAAGCCGGCACATTAATTACAAACAAAGAAGTTGATAACAACGGTATTATAAAAGGGATCACGAGTATTGATGAGGTAGCACTTTGTACTCTTTCGGGAAGTGGAATGATAGCCGTTCCAAAATTCTCCTACCGCCTATTTAGAGCTTTGAGTCAAAACGAAGTTAACGTAATTATGATTACTCAAGCTTCATCAGAGCATTCAATAACGGTTGCTGTTTCTTTAGAAGATGCTGAAAAAGCTAGAAAAGCTATTGATACTGAATTTTCTTACGAAATTGAACACCGCCGTGTTAATCCATTAGTGGTAGAAAATAACCTTTCTATTGTGGCTTTAGTGGGCTCAAGAATGAAAAGCCAAGTTGGTATAAGTGCTAATTTATTTGAAACGCTTAGCTACAATGGTATCAACGTTCGTGCAATAGCTCAAGGTTCAACTGAGCTCAATATTTCGGTAGTTATAGATAAAAAGAATCTCCGAAAAGGATTAAATAGTATCCATGAGAGCTTTTTCTTATCCGACAAAAAGAAAATAAACCTATTTATGGTAGGAGCTGGTAATGTTGGCAGAGTGTTTCTAAATCAAATAAAAGCACAAAGCGAATATTTAGCAGAACACCATCAATTAGATGTGATTGTTGCTGGGCTTTCTAACTCACGAAAAATGCTATTTAAAGAACAAGGCATTGAATTAGATACTTGGCAAGCCGAATTGGATAAATCTGAGCTTACCATGACAATGGAAGGCTTTATTGAGCAAATGAAAGAATTGAACTTGCGTAATACGGTATTTATAGATTGTACTGCTAGCGATTACATCCCTCCTTTTTACGAGCAAATTCTAAAAGAGAGTATTTCGATTGTAACGCCTAATAAAATAGCATGTTCTTCATCTCAAGAAAATTATGAGCTGCTAAATAAAACAGCTAAACGCTATAAATCTCGGTTCTTGTTTGAAACCAATGTTGGTGCAGGTCTCCCGGTTATTAGTACCCTTAACGACTTAATAAAAAGTGGTGATAGAGTTCATAAAATTCAGGCAGTACTATCTGGTACACTTAATTTTATTTTTAATAATTACGATGGCACTCAAAAATTCAGCGAGGTTGTAAAGGCTGCTCAAGAAGCTGGCTTTACTGAGCCTGACCCAAGAATTGATTTAAGTGGCGTGGATGTGATGCGTAAAATTCTAATCTTAGCTCGCGAAAGTGGCTACAAGATGGAATTGTCTGATATTGACGGAACAGCATTTGTACCAAAAGAATGCATGGAAGCGGATAGCGTTGACCAATTCTTAGAGAAATTAGATGATTATGAAGAAGTATTTCAGAAAATGTATGCTGATGCGGCATCTCAAAACAAACGAATTAAATACGTTGCTACTTTCGATAGTGGTAAAGCTAAAACAGGTCTTGAAACTTTCAGTTATGATCACCCTTTTTACGAACTTCAAGGCAAGGATAATATCGTACTTTATTATACAGATCGTTATTCCGAGCAACCACTTGTTGTAAAAGGCGCAGGTGCTGGTGCAGATGTAACTGCCTCAGGTATATTTGCCGATATAATGAGAATAGCTTCAGCTTAAATAAAGAGAATTATGGATAAAATTAAAGTATTTGCACCCGCCACCGTTTCTAATGTTGCGTGTGGTTTTGATGTAATGGGATTTGCCCTCAATAATATTGGGGATGAAATCATTGCACGTAAAACAAAAGAACAAAGCTTAACCATCTCTGCTATTCACGGCGCTGATGGCTTGCCCATGGAGGCTAAAAAGAATGTGGCTACTATTGCGGCTCAAGCTTTACTCGACGCTTTAGAAGAAAAACCAGATTTTGGCTTCGATTTTGAGCTTACTAAAAAAGTAAAACCAGGTAGTGGACTCGGTTCTAGTGGATCAAGCTCTGTTGCTGCTGTTTATGCTGTAAATGAGTTGTTAGGCAGACCATTCACCAAACACGAACTTATTCCATTTGCTATGCAAGGTGAGGCGGCTATTTCAGGCCAACCTCATGCCGATAATGTGGCTCCTTGTTTACTCGGCGGATTTGTTTTGGTGAGAGATTATCATCCATTAGATGTGATTCAGCTTGATTACCCAGAAGAAATGTATTGCACGGTAGTTCACCCTCAAATAGAAGTTAAAACTGCCGACTCACGTAGAATGCTAAAGCAACAAATCAGCCTGAAAGATGCCATTACACAATGGGGAAATGTAGGCGGTTTAGTAAGTGGTTTGGCAAAAGGTGATTACTCTCTAATCAGTCGTTCGCTTAAAGATGTAGTGGCTGAGCCCGTACGTTCAATGTTGATTCCGTATTTTGATGAAGCCAAAGCTAAAGCTTTAGAATTAGGCGCGTTAGGATGCAGTATTTCAGGCTCAGGCCCTAGCATTTTTGCATTGAGTAAATATGAGGAAACTGCCAAAAATATTGGCGAAGCCTTCGGTAACTTATATTCAGAAGCAGGAATTGAAGCTTTGGTTTATGTTTCAAAAATAAATCCAAAGGGTGCTGAGGTTATACAATGAAATACTACAGCACTAATGGTAAAGTAGAGCCTGTATCATTTAAAGAAGCCATTTTTAAGGGGCTTCCCGATGATAACGGACTCTTTATGCCGGAAAGCATCCCCACTCTTCCTGAGAGCTTTTTTGATCGTATTTCTGAAATGAGTCTTGCAGAAATTGGCTACGAAGTAATTCAGAATTATACCAATGGAGAAATTCCAGAAGATGATTTAAAGAATATAATAAGTGACACTCTTTCTTTTGATATTCCACTTAAGAAAATTAAAAATGGTACGTATTCACTTGAATTATTTCATGGCCCAACATTGGCATTTAAAGATGTTGGTGCGCGCTTTTTAGCTCGCTCACTAAGTTACTTCTCAGCCTCAGACGACAAGAAGCTTACAGTTTTAGTTGCTACATCAGGTGATACAGGAAGCGCTGTTGCAAATGGTTTTTATAATGTGCCAAATATTGATGTAGTCATACTCTACCCTTCCGGTAAAATTAGTGATTTCCAAGAACAACAAATGACCACGTTGGGTGGAAATATCACGGCGTTGGAAATTGATGGTACTTTCGATGATTGCCAGAAACTGGTTAAGCAAGCTTTCCTTGATAAGAACCTTTCGAAAGAAAAAAATCTTACCTCAGCAAACTCCATAAATATGGCGAGGCTTTTGCCCCAGAGTATTTACTATTTCTATGCCTACGCTCAATTAAATTCAGAAGAAAAGAAGAATGCCGTTTTTGCGGTTCCAAGTGGTAACTATGGCAATATTTCTGCAGGATTGTTAGCTCAACGAATGGGCTTATCTATTGCTCATTTTCTAGCTTGTTCTAATGCCAACGATACCGTTCCAAATTACCTAGAGACGGGCGAATATGTGGCTAAGCCAAGTGTCGCAACTATATCTAACGCAATGGATGTAGGCGATCCTAGTAACTTTGTTCGTATGCTTAAATTGTTTGATAATAGTCACGATAAAATGCGTGAAGCCATTTCCGGATATTCTTTTTCGGATGATGATACTCGCGCTACCATCACACGAGTTTTTGAGGAAACAGAGTATGTTCTCGATCCACATGGCGCTGTTGCCTATTTAGGAATCGAAGATTATTTATCCAGAAATAATGGCACTGGAATTATCCTAGAAACTGCACATCCTGTAAAATTTGCGGATACAGTTGAAGAACAAATTCCATTAAAGATGCAGATTCCAGAACATATTCAGCTAACCAACTTAGAGAAGAAAAGCATTCCTATGAGCAAAGAGTTCAAGGATTTTAAAGCTTTTTTAGAAAAGGCAATATAGTTTGTAGTAATTAATATAAAGGGCTTTGATACTTAAATAATCAAAGCCCTTTTTTATTTCCTTTGATTAGATATAACTACTAATCTGGCTCTATACTCACAAAACGCTCGATATTACGCGACATTTCAATTCGTGTTAAGAAGGATTTAATAATACGCTCGTAGATTTTCTTTCCACCTATTTTATCCTCTACCCCAACATCAATATTTGGGTTGTCATTTACTTCAATTACATACACTTTATTACCAATCATTTTCAGATCTACCCCATAAAGTCCATCACCCATTAAGGCCGCAGCTTTAAGAGCAGCGTCCATAATCTTTGGTGGAACTTGGTCTAAAACTAAAGTAGTTGAGTTCCCAACTTGATCCTTCTTTTTCCCTTTCCAGTTATAAATTTGCCAGTGATCTTTCGCCATAAAATATTGACATGCAAATAAAGGCTGATTATCTAGCACTCCAATTCGCCAATCATATTCAGATGGCAGAAACTCTTGTGCAATAATTAAATCTGACTTCTTAAATAGCTCCTTCAAAGAAGCCTTCATTTCCGCCAAATTATTCACTTTTGTAACCCCAATAGAAAACGCACTATCAGGTTGTTTCAGAATCATAGGATATTTCAAGCTTTTGAGAATACCTTCTTTTTCACTGAATTTATTGAGCACATAAGTTAAAGGCGTACTGATTTCATTATTACGAAGTCGTTCGTTCAAGAATATCTTGTTAGAACAGCGTAGTATAGACCAAGGATCATCTATTACAACTAAACCTTCGGCATACGCTTTTCTAGAAAACTGATAAGTGTAATTGTTTACATCTGTCGTTTCTCGAATGAACAGCGCATCATATTCATAAAGCTTGTTGTAATCTTCTTTGGTAATAAATTCTGGATATACATCTAGTGCTTCGGCAGCTTCTTTGAAGCGTTTCAGCGCTGCTTTATTGGAAGGTGGATTCTTTTCATCAGGATTTACAAGAATCGCCAAATAATAGTTATAGTTTTTAAGCCTACTTTTTTGGAAACGTTTGGTTTCGAAATAGGTTTTGGCAAAAGCTTTAATCATTTCAAAATCGTTGGGAGCAGTTTTCTCTAACGATACCGGACGAATCTTTTTAATCTGCCATTTACTAGTAAGAACAAATTGAACACTAAAAAGAGGTGTTTCAAACATCTGATATAGTTTCTGCGCCAGTTGTTTGTATGCTACTTCTTGAGTTTGTCCAAAGTACACCTTCAGCTCCAAAGCGTCTGTCTTACACTTAGAAAGCGTTTTTTGAATCATTTCATCAAAATCATCGGCAATAGATCGTATTAAATTAACGTCTTTAAAATCGCGGATTGTTGTCACGTTAGGGATGGCTCTTTGATCGCGTGCAGAAGCTAGAAGAGAGACATAATACCCTAAACTTTGATATCTGTAAGAGTTACACAGGTTGAACACACGAACTTTTTTGTTGGCAATGTTTCCCTTATTTGTGGTGTAATCTACCGACGACATTACCACCACATTTTCAATGTCCAACTTCCATTCAGTAGGGTCGTCAACTACAATTAAATTGGTAAGCTTCCCTTTATCCAATAAAGTAGGCAAAACATAAACTAGCCGTATAGCATCCTTTCCTTCACTGTAATAGTCCGCAATGAGCTGGGTGGAAGTATATCCAGCTTTTAAATACCATTGGATTAAGTTTCTATTATTTGCATCCACTTCAAGCGATAAGCGCTCAAGTCCTTTCGAAAGTGCAATATTCTCTGCATGCCTTAAAAGTCTATAACCAACACCCGTATTTTGGAATTCAGGCAAAACACCAATCGAAAAAATACGTAAGGTCTTTTTATGCACATGTACTATTAGGCAACCAACAGCTTCTCTTCCTTGTTCGGTATCAACCTCGGCTAACCAAACCTCTTGGAAATTACTTTTTAAACTTAAATTAAGTGTACGCCTGGTACTTTGCTGAAAAAGTGGAAATGCTCCTTTTTCAATGTTCTCCAAAAGATCTAAGTCATTTGCTGTTGATCTTCTTATGGATATATTCATGCAGTAGTGTAATTAGTTGTTCAAATCAATAGTAGTCAATATTCTGGTTATTATAAATATAACACTCATGTTTCCAATAAATATTTTTCATCCTTTTTTTGTGAATCTTGCACCATTTGTGATCTAATCTAGAATTATATTTAATAGCCGTAATGAAAAATAAAGACCAGAAATACTCTAAAGCTTGCTAACATAATTATGTTCTTTTTTGTATCTATACCAAAATTAAATACGTTGATAAATGCTCAAAATTAATCTTAAATATTTCATATTTATAATGGTAATTAGCTCCTCCTTAGCATGCTCACCAAAATTAAAACGTATCTCGTACATAAGTGAAGTTGATAATCTAGAAAGAGATTTCTACCTCTATTTACCAGAAGGTTATGATGATAAAACAGATAAAGAATGGCCTGTAATAATGTTTCTGCACGGGAATGGAGAACGCGGAAATGGCAAAGAGGATTTAGATTATGTTATGATACACGGTCCACTTTCTGAAGCGTGGGTTCAAGATAGAAACCTTCCCTTTATTATGATTGTGCCTCAACTACACATGTTCGGTTTAGATACACTTGAAGTAGCTAGTTTTGCGGGGAGAAGTTTAGACAATATTCCAAAGCGCTTAGAGAATAACACACCACCAAGAAGAGCTGAATCTCGTCCAAATTTTAAAATGGAAGGTGCAATCCCTACTTCAGAGATGCCAGACGACCCCATATTTTTGGAATATGGATGGAATAATGTTGAAAACGATTTACTTGGAATGTTAGATAAAGTGCTCGATGAATATAATGCTGATAAAAATAGAGTGTATTTATCAGGATTGAGCTATGGCGGTTTTGGAACTTGGTATTTAGCTAGCAAACACTCTGAGCGCTTTGCAGCAATTAATCCCATTGTAGGCTGGCTGCATCCTAGTTTAGTAGCCCCTTTAGCTGAAGTTAATATGCCAATTTGGGCATTTGCTGGCGGTAGAGATAAAGTAATAGAAACTCAGTTCTTTTTTGAAGGCATGAACAAGCTAGAAGAACTTGGTAATACAAAATCTAGGTTTACCATTCACGAAGACATGGGCCATGACACATGGAAACGTGTTTATGCGGGTGAAGATATTTATAACTGGTTCTTACAACATTCACTCAATAACAATAGTGAAGTTGAATAATAAATAATTCAATTGGCTTCAGGAACCAATACTAGCTAACTGAAGTTTGATAAAATAAACTGATAAGCGATAAATCAACTCGTTGCATTTTGAATTTAGAAACCGATTTTACCACTCAAATCATAAACTTACCTGACGATTATGAAGGTAAGGTTATTGCGACTTTAATAGCTGCTAATACTAATACAGACACTCGGAAAAGTGTACTCTATATTCACGGTTATGTCGATTATTTTTTTCAAACACACATGGCGGCTAAATTTTTAGATCAAGGCTATGATTTTTACGCCTTAGACCTCAGAAAATATGGACGTTCCCTTCTACCCCACCAACATCCAAATTATTGCCGTTCAATTACAGAATATTTCCCTGAAATATCTATTGCCCTAAAACAGATTTATGAGGCAAGTAATTATAAAATAACGCTTGTAGGACATTCCACTGGTGGGCTGATAACTAGTATGTATATGAACAAGGGAGAACAAAAAGGCTTAGTAGATTCACTCATCTTAAACTCTCCATTTTTTGAATTTAATGTTCCCAAACTCAAAAGAATTGTACTACCTATTGTAGCAACTTTTTCTGTGGCTGTAAATAAATACTCGAGGCTTAAAGGTGCATTAAGTAGAGTGTACTCACAAAGCATCTATAAAGGAAATTTTGGGGAATGGGATTTTAATTTAGCATGGAAACCCATAGAGGGATTTCCTACCTATTTTGCATGGATTAAAGCCGTATCAAATGCACAAAAATTCATCCAAACAGAATCTAATATTACAGTGCCTGTATTGGTAATGCATTCTAGCAAATCATTTGTTACTAAAAAATTTACTCCCGAAGCTATTACAGCCGACCTTGTTTTAAATATTGAAGATATAATAACTATAGGTGAAAAATTGGGACCGAAAGTTACCTTAGTTAGTATTAAAGATGGCATGCATGATCTAGTACTTTCAAAAAAGGATGCTAGAGAGGCAACCTTCAACAATATGTTTTCTTGGCTTAATAATTTATCCTGACATCATAACTGAGTTCAATAATATGAAATATCGTAAACTTGGCAAATCATCCATTCAAATAAGTGAAATCAGCTTTGGTTGCATGTCGCTTAAGCCAAGTGATTTTGTTGAAAATGAAAGTCTATTAAGAGCTGCTTTTGATGCAGGAGTTACTTTTTTTGATACAGCTGATTTATACGATAAAGGCGCCAATGAAAGCACAGTGGGGAAAGCTCTCGCTCCCATCCGCGATCAAGTTATACTTGCCACCAAAGTAGGCAATCAGTGGAACGTTTGAAAACAGACTACATCGATCTCTATCAATTACACGGGGGCACACTCGATGATAACATTCCAGAAATTGTAGAAACATTCGAATTGCTAAAAACACAAGGCAAAATACGAGAATATGGCATTTCCTCCATCCGCCCCAATGTAATTAGAGAATGGATTAGCAACTCTAATCTGGCTAGCGTTATGATGCAGTACAGTCTTCTGGATCGCAGACCTGAAGAAACTGTTTTAGAATTATTGCATCAGAACCAAATTTCAGCAATAACTCGTGGTAGTTTAGCTCAAGGCATGCTTATTAATAAACCGGCGAAGCCTACCCTAGGTTATACTACGGAACAAGTAAATGAAGTAATTTATGCAGTGGTGAACACTAAAAATTCAATTTCATCTGCTCTGCAATATGTGCTACAACATCCAACCGTCTCTTCTGCAGTAACTGGAATTCGAACAATAGCCCAACTAGCAGAAATCTTGGAATCAGTTCAAGTAGAAATCCCAAGAACACAACTTCAAGAACTGGCTACTATTCTTCCTCCAAATGTTTACGAACTGCACCGATAGTAAACTTTAGATTAACCTCTCTCCTGTTTATTAACCGCTTAAAGTTCGTTTATAATACATCAAAATAATAGCAGACATTTTTGTCCACTATTATAATTTATTTCTTATATTGAAAACAAAAAGTATAACCAATGTTTTCAAAAGCGTGTGAATATGGTATTA
The DNA here is from genome assembly GCA_041656135.1 of Balneolaceae bacterium. Taxonomy (GTDB): domain Bacteria; phylum Bacteroidota; class Rhodothermia; order Balneolales; family Balneolaceae; genus Balneola. The sequence continues at coordinate 31,918 of JBBAEC010000021.1, forward strand.
GAGCATCTATCTTTATTGCTGAGCAATCAGTCTCTGATAATAAAGTGGGTTTGAAGGAAGTAGCTAATGCTATCGATTCCCCAGAGGCATATACCTCAAAAATATTACAGCAGCTTACAAGAAGTAATATCATTCACTCCGAAAAAGGTCCAAATGGTGGCTATTTTATTCATAATGCAGAACTTGATGCCATTAATTTGAGTGCTATAGTATCAGCAATTGATGGAGATGATATTTACAAAGGTTGCGGTTTAGGCTTCAATAACTGTGATGCAAATAAACCCTGTTCTATTCATTACCAGTTTGTGAAAATTAGGGACGAATTAAAGCACATGCTCGAAACTACTTCCCTATTAACATTATCTGAAGATATTAATGAAGGATTAGCCTTTTTGAGACGTTAAAAAAAAATTTAAACCTATAATGGACAATCTTGTCCAATACTTTAAGCATTGCTTAGGGTTAACAATAAAATCTAAAAAACTCGATAAGAATGAATATTCAAGAACACGATATGATTGGCGAATTGGTAGCTCAAGATTACAGAGCAGCTGCAGTATTTAAAAATTATGGCATAGATTTTTGTTGCCAAGGCAGCAGAACTATAAGCGATGCTTGTATAAAAGATAATGTAGATGCTCAAGCTGTTGTAAAAGATTTAAATGCCATATCAGAATCATCAGATGACAGAGCTACAGATTATAAATCATGGCCAGTAGATCTACTAACTCATTATATTACAAAAACACATCACCGCTATGTACGTGAAAAATGTATTGAGATTAAGCCCTACTTAGATAAGATTTGTAGAGTGCATGGAAGATCACATCCTGAATTACTCAAAATTAATGAACATTTTCTTGATACCGACCGGGAAATGGCTCACCACATGGTAGAGGAAGAAACTATTGTTTTCCCATTAATTAATGAAATGGATGAAGCTATTCAAACTGGTGTTGTTTCTGAAAAGCTTCGATCTACTGCCATTAAAAATCCAATTCAAAAAATGATGGATGAACATTTGGCTGAAGGTGATAGATTTAGAGAAATTGAAAGACTCACTAATAACTATACCCCACCTGAAGATGCATGTAATACCTACCGTGTTACTTTTGCACTACTAAAAGAATTTGAACAAGACTTACATCTTCATATTCATTTAGAAAATAACATTCTGTTCCCTAGAGCAATTGAATTCGAAAGACAGTTGCAGAATTAATTTCCGATGCCAGGTATTGGGTGCATAGTTAGGGTTATTTAAGCACCCAATATCCTGTTTTATATTACATACTATTAAGAGTTCCCTATCTATTTATATTACTTAAGCATGTTTATTTAGATAGTAATTGTTTTTTTAGAGAGCAAGAATTTTAAGCCAAATTCGCGGTAACACTACGCTATTTCATATTTTGAAAACATCTATATTTTATACACATTGAGTACACTCATTAGCTTTTAAGGTTGATGGTTTATGTTATGAAAATACACTGTATGTCAGGTTTATTTTTACTTCATCCGATGTAAATATACCATCATTTAAATAGTTTGTACCCAAGGGTACATTAAAACTATCTAAACGTTATTGCTTAATGTTTTAAACATTAAGAATTACATTAACATATAAATGGAGTTTGTTATGGACGATTTTAAATTGAAAATAGATTCAATAGAAAAAATAACCCGGGATGTATTGTGTATTAAAACTACCAAACCGAGCTCCTATAGTTTTAGCCCTGGCCAAGCTACCGAAGTAGCCATCAATAAAGCTGGATGGGAAGATAAAAAGAGAGCTTTTACCTTTACGAGCCTACCTAAAGATAATTTTCTAGAGTTTACCATAAAAACCTATCCTGATCATAATGGTGTTACCAATCAGATGCTAAGCTTAAAGCCAGCTGATGAATTACTAATTGGAGACTCTTGGGGAACTATTGGTTACAAAGGCGAAGGAACTTTTATTGCTGGTGGCGCAGGCGTTACTCCTTTTATTTCCATATTTAGATATTTAAACTCTAAGAATGAAATAGGAACTAATAAGCTTTTATTCGCTAATAAGACTACAGCCGACATCATACATAAAGAGGAATTTGAAACCATGTTAGGCAAAAATTTTGTTAATATTCTCTCCGATGAAGATAATAGTTCTTATGCGCATGGTTTTATAACAGAAGATTTTTTGAAATCAAATATTTCAGATTTAGGTAAACATGTGTATGTATGCGGCCCCCAGCCAATGATGGACGCAATAGAAAAGCAATTACTTAACTTAAACGTTGATAAGCATTTAATTATTAAAGAAGAATTCTAAGGGAACTCATGGATAAAAACATCTATCAATCAAAAAAAACATTACATATTAATGGCAAGGACTTAACCTATTACAGTCTCCCCGAACTAAAGAAACAGGGACACGCCATTAATAAACTCCCATTTTCTATTCGTATTTTATTAGAAAATGCTTTACGTAACTACGACGACTTTGGCGTAACAAAAGAAAATATAAATACTCTATTGCATTGGGAGCCAAAGGGAACCGACAAAGACATTCCTTTTAAACCTGCTCGAGTTTTAATGCAAGATTTTACGGGTGTACCAGCTGTAGTAGATATTGCAGCCTTGCGTGCAGAAGTAGCTCGAAAAGGAAAAAATCCAGATACAATCAATCCTCTCATTCCCGTAGATCTAGTTATCGATCACTCGGTTCAAGTAGATTACTTTGGAACGGAAGGCTCCTACTTCCGCAATATTGAAGAAGAGTACAAAAGGAACAACGAACGCTATCAATTCCTTAAGTGGGCTCAACAGTCGTTCGATAATTTTAGTGTGGTACCTCCTGGAATGGGAATTTGCCACCAAGTGAATCTCGAATACCTCTCGAAGGGCGTTATTGAACGTGATGGAGAAGTTTTCCCAGATACTTTGGTTGGTACCGATAGCCATACACCTATGGTAAACGGAATTGGTGTTGTTGGTTGGGGTGTTGGCGGTATTGAAGCAGAAGCGGCAATACTTGGTCAACCTATTTACTTTATTATGCCGGAAGTTATTGGCCTCAAATTGACAGGTAAATTGCCTCTAGGAGCTACTGCTACCGATCTTGTTCTAACTATTGCAAACATCCTTAGAAAGTTTGGGGTGGTTGGCAAGTTTGTAGAGGTTTTTGGATCAGGCTTAGATCATCTTTCTGTGCCTGATAGAGCTACCATTGGTAATATGTCGCCGGAATTTGGTTCTACAATTACTTACTTCCCAATTGATGATAAAACCTTAGACTATATGCGAAAAAGTAATCGTTCTGAGGAGCAAATTGCCTTGGTTGAGAAGTATTGCAAAACAAATATGTTGTGGCGCGAAAATGAAGACCAAATTAATTACACCGATGTGGTAGAATTAGATCTCTCTATCATAGAGCCAACTGTTGCAGGCCCAAAACGTCCACAGGATAAAATCCTTTTAAAAGATTTTAAGAATACATTCATTGACCTCTTAGATAAATCGTTCGATAGATCATATATAGAACAAGAGAAAAGAGAATTACTTAAATCCATCAAGCGTTTTGAAAATGAAGGTGGAGATCATATCCTTCGCACTTCCGACTATGACGCTCAAGTTGCAGAAGTGGATGTTCGGACAGACGATGACCTACATTCTATTTGGATTACTCGTGGCCAAGAACAGTTTATGCTGTCGGATGGCGCTGTAGTTATTGCGGCAATCACATCTTGTACTAACACTTCAAACCCATTTGTTATGGTTGGGGCGGGTTTAGTGGCTAGAAAAGCACGAGAGCGCGGAGTTAAGACTAAACCTTGGGTTAAAACATCGCTAGCGCCAGGTTCTAAAGTAGTTACCGATTACTTGGAAAAGGCTGATCTAATGAAAGATTTAGAAGCACTACAATTTCACTTAGTAGGCTATGGTTGTACTTCGTGTATTGGTAATTCAGGACCACTACCTCCAGATATAGCTAAAGCTGTAGATCAATATAATATGGTGGTGACTTCTGCCCTTTCGGGAAATAGAAACTTCGAGGCTAGGATTCATCCACAAGTTAAAATGAACTTCTTGATGTCGCCCATGCTTGTAGTTGCCTACGCTATTGCTGGCCGTGTTGATATTGACTTAATTAATGAGCCAATAAGCTACGACAATAATCAAGAGCCTGTTTTCTTGAAGGATATTTGGCCATCTGATGCCGAAATAAATGAAATATTAGACGAAGTACTCACTTCAGAAGATTTTGCTAAGAATTACGGCGAGATATTTGAAGGCAATGATGTCTGGAAAAATCTAGAAATCCCAAAAGACAAACTTTATCACTGGGATGATGAGTCGACATACATTAAAGAAATTCCGTTTTTCCACGGTATTTCAGAAAATCCAGAAGACCTCCAGGATATAGAAGATGCACGTGCACTTTTAGTATTGGGTGATAGTGTAACTACCGATCACATTTCTCCAGCTGGAATGTTTAGTGAAGACTCTGCTTCTGGGCAATATTTGCTAAGTCGTGGTGTAGCCAAAGAGCATTTCAACTCCTATGGTTCACGTAGAGGAAATGATGAAGTGATGGTGCGTGGTACTTTCGCAAATGTGCGTATTCAAAATAAACTAGCGGAAAAAGAAGGTGGTTATACCCGACACTTACCATCTGGTGAAGAGTTGAACGTGTACGATGCAGCTCAGAAATATAAAGAAACGGATACTCCCCTTGTTGTATTAGTAGGGAAAGAATACGGCAGTGGCTCCTCTAGAGACTGGGCTGCTAAAGGAACTTTCCTTTTAGGTATTAAAGCTGTTTTAGCTGAAAGTTATGAGCGAATTCACAGAAGTAACCTAGTTGGTTTAGGCGTGCTACCTCTAGAATATAAACCTGGTGAAACGGCAGAGAGTTTAGGACTTACTGGCGAAGAGCATTTCACATTTACAGGTATTGCAGAGGGTTTAAAGCCGCTTAAAGAAATAAAAGTTACCGCAACCGATGATGCAGGCAAAACAATCGAATTTAATGTAATTGCTCGCCTCGACTCCCTAATCGAAATTGAGTACTACCGCAACGGTGGAATACTGCAGTACGTCCTGCGTCAATTTCTAAAAAAAGAATAACCACGTTTATTTTGGGTGAAAATCCCGAGGAATAAACTTAACAACATTACGAAGCGCCCGATGAAGGCGGGCGTTTTTTTTTGGTTTGTAGAAAATATCAGATATGGCATTAAGCATATATATACCTAATGCCTTTATTATATCAACTTATAATGAATAAATATTAAATATTTTTAATCTAATAACATATTTCATAATAACTTACTTTCCTCTCCCCAATCCCCTGTTCCTTTTCATCCCCTATACCGTTAACTTGTGGGTTCGCAAATTGTTGAGATATTAATCTTAGCACGCATACAATATTCTATCCCAAAATTATATAATCATAGTTCTATTATGCTAAAGGCATCTTTCCATACCTCAAAAGGCACAATAAATATTAATTTATTCGAAGATAAAACTCCTAAAACAGTAGCTAATTTCGTAAATCTTGCTACAAGAGGATATTACGATAATTTAAACTTCCACCGAGTGATACCTAATTTTATGGTTCAAGGTGGTTGTCCTAATGGCGATGGCCGTGGTGGACCTGGTTACTCTTTTGAAGATGAGTTCACTCCTGAGTTAAAGCACGATACTCCTGGTATATTATCAATGGCTAATGCTGGTCCTGGAACGAACGGAAGCCAATTCTTCATCACACACATCCCAACCGATTGGTTAGACGGTAAGCATACTGTTTTTGGCGCTGTAGTATCCGATGAAGACATGGATGTTGTAAACTCTATTGTTCAAGGCGATAAAATTGAGTCGATAGAAATTATTGGGGATTATTCTGAATTACTCACTTCTGTACAAGAAGTAAGCATTTGGAATGAACTTTTAGATGATAATTTTAAGCACCTCTCTCCTAGCAATTAACTTAGTTTATTACATTACCCTTTCTCTATTTTTAATTAATTCAGAGAAAGGGTAAACTTTTTTTAATTTGCTACGTAGTAAGCCCTATCAACTAAATAATATTGATAGATATGAAAACCTTCTACTGTATTTTCTCATTAATACTAGGTGCGCTACTTTTTAGCCCTTCGGCATTCGCACAAACAGATTCAGATTATCCTGATAATTTGAGGTACAGAAAATGGCGACTTACTCTGGTTAATCCCATTAGCACAAACGGGCTAAAAGCCCCAAGCTATACGGCTAGATATTCAATCAACGTATTAGGCGGGTACCACGGTGGACTCGATGGCTTCGAAATTGGTGGTCTCTTTAACTATAATGAGAGATATTCTAATGGTGTTCAAATTGCGGGGTTAGTTAACGCAACCCAAGGCAGTATGAGTGGTATAAATGTCGCCGGCTTGGTCAACTTCGCCAATAATGATATGTCGGGTATTCAAGCAGCTGGTATTGGGAATTTTACCAACTCAGACCTAGCTGGCATTCAAGTTGCTGGCCTCGTAAACAACTCGCTAGGCAGTATTAGTGGCATTCAGGTTGCAGGAATTGCAAACATTAGTAACGAGTATTTAGAAGGTCTACAGTTCTCCTCCATATTAAACTTTGCTCATAATGATTTATCTGGGCTTCAGGTTTCTTCGGGCATTAATATTGCGCAAGGTGATGTAGAAGGTTTACAAATATCTGGTCTTTTAAGTTATGCAGGGCGTGATATTTCAGGGCTTCAAATCTCAGGTTTTGCAACTGTAAGTCGAGGAAACTCAGAAGGGTTAATAATGTCTACTGCACTTAATTATGGCAATAGAAATGCAAGTGGACTATTGCTAACAGGTGGTTTAAACGTTTCTCGAAATTTAGATGGACTTATGATATCTGGAATTGGAAATACCTCTAAAAACATGACTGGGGTTCAGCTTTCAGGTATATTTAATCTTGCAAATAGAGCTGAGGGAATGCAAATAGCTCCATTTAACTTTGCGAGAGAGTTTAATGGGCTTCCAATCGGACTTATAAGCTTATATGGAAATGGTAGGAAAAACATTGATCTTCGCTACACCGACGGTGGTTTTGCAGAATACACTTTTACTACTGGTACTTACAGAGTGTACAACATGGCTATTCTAGGTTATAACACCGCTTTAGATAGAGACGTATTTAGAGTAGGTATTGGAGCTGGGCTAGAAAGAAATATTGTAGATGTATATCCAAGATTAGATTTCCCTTCTGTATTTATAAACCAAGAGCTTAGTTTAGTGCATAATTTTGAAGATAAATGGGATCGTAAAACAAATATGATTCTCTCCTATCGTTTTCTAGTTGGTAAAAGGTTTGGAAGCGGGGTATCCATTTATGGTGGGCCTAGTTTCAACACTCAAATCACACGTGTAGCAGCAGCAAATGACTACACTTGGTATAGTTTATGGTCACCCGAGTGGAAAGGCAGACAATATAGATTTTGGGTTGGTTTTACAGCTGGTATTCGCTTATTCAAGCAAAAACGAGTTCCTAACTTAGATAAGAATTGGGATATTGATTATGAATGGTAGAAATATATTTAAGGTTTAGTGGTTATACAGTTCACACATAACACAAAGTCTTATATGAAATTTCTATCTTTTTTCACCTCTTCAGTTATAGGTTTATTGTTGCTTTTTTCAGTGGGCTGTTCCAAACCCCAAGATACTGAAGAAGCTCATTTGCATACTGTTCAGGCCCAAGACACACTCCAAGCTAAGGCATACCCCGTTATGAAAACTGATGCTGAATGGAAGCGGATTTTAACTTCGAGCCAATACAGGGTTTTGCGAAAAGGTAGTACCGAATTACCCTTCATAAATGAGTACAATAAGAATAAAGAAGAAGGAATATACGTTTGTGGTGCCTGTGGACAACCTTTATACAGTTCCGAAACTAAATATGAAAGTGGCACTGGCTGGCCTAGCTTTTGGAAGCCAATAGCCCTAGACAACGTTCAAGAAAAAGAAGATAACAGCCTATTTATGAGTCGCACTGAAATTGTGTGTTCAAATTGTGGCAGCCATATTGGCCATGTTTTTGATGATGGGCCCCAACCTACCGGGCTCAGATACTGCATGAACTCTGCTGCTTTAAATTTTATACCAAAGTAATAACCGTCTAATTTTTTAGTAGTATATTTGAATACATTATATAGTAGATATAAATGATCTGCTTTAATGTACTAGCTAATGCATTACTTAGTTTAAAATAAATCTTCAAGAGTACAATGGATAAAAAAAGAAATTTAGTAAATAAAGATCTATCGACTAATAGTATAATGGATCCAATTGGTCGATTAATGGGATTGCGCTATAAATCTCATCCGTGGCACGGTATTGATATTGGAGCTAATGCGCCACAAATTGTGACCAGTTTTATTGAAGTGGTGCCTACTGATACAATTAAATATGAAATAGATAAAGTAAGTGGTTACTTGCGAATTGATAGACCTCAAAAATATTCTAACGTAGTTCCTTCTTTATATGGTTTTATACCTCAAACATTTTGTGGGGATGGTGTGGGCCAATATTGTTCTGAGAAAATTGATAAACCTGGTATTAAAGGAGATGGTGACCCCTTAGATGTGTGTATTTTAACTGAAAAGGATGTTATGCACGGTGATATTATTGCTGAAGTAATTCCAATCGGAGGTTTTAGAATGATAGACAACAATGAAGCCGATGATAAAATTATATCTGTGTTAAAAGGTGATGTTGTTTATGGTGATTTTACTGATGTTTCACAGTTGCCTGAATTGGTTCTTGAGAGACTGAAACACTACTTTTTGACCTACAAAGATATGCCAGGTGAAAAGCGTGAATCTGAAATTACTCATGTTTACAATGCTGAGGAAGCACATGAAGTAATTGAATTGTCTATGATCGATTACGAATCTCGCTTTGAAAAGCTTAGAAGTGCACTATCCTCTTACTAGTTCATTTATAGAGTATGGATAATGATTTTATCACGGGTTAGATGTTTAAATGTAAGCGTCTAATCTGTGAAAAATACATTAAGGCTTATTCACACTTATTATAAATGAACACGCATCTATACTTTTAGTCCACAAATTCATTAAAATGTACCTTTGATATGTTCGAGTAACCAACAAAATACCAGGGATATATAAATGGTTCAAAAAGCAGAAGTAGTTGAAATTGCGCAGTTCAATCCAAATATTAAAAAATATCTATTTTGGTATATATCAATATTGTTTTGCGCATTTATAATAACCATACCACTTGTACCCATAGTGATGATAGTTTCTCATTTCTTCATCCGAAAATATTTTGACCGACTTCACTGCGAACTAACTACTAGAACTCTCAAGTTTAACAAAGGCTATGTCTTTAGAACTGAAAAGACTATTCCTCTTGACAAAATTCAAGATCTAACTTTTAAAGAAGGTCCTTTACTAAAAATATTTGGGCTGAGTATTTTAAAAATAGAGACCGCTGGCAGTTCACAGCAAGGTGTATCTGATTTAACCTTAATCGGGATAATAAATGCATCCAGCTTTAGAGACAAAGTTCTAGAGCAACGAGATACTGTAACCGATATTAAAAGTAGCAGAACCGATAGCTCTAATACAGAAAATTTACTTTCTGTACTGCAAGATATAAGGCAGTCGCTCCAAAATATTGAAACCAAGATTGAATAATCAGCTGTAGATGTCCATGGTTTAGAAGGCCATTTTACCTGAGAAGCATCTCCATAGTTAAATTGCTGCGTTAATTCTCTTTACCTTAATTTATAGCCGCTAGGCTCTGTTTTTAGCCATTAATCTTCTGTTATAGAAAAACACTAATAGTAGTGCTACGCCCCATTGTAATAGTACGGTTGCTACTGAGAATGAACTTAATGGATTATACCACGCATCCGATTCAGCAACACTTCTATACATCCACCAAACAAGTAAGGTTATAGCTTCTACAGGTACTATATATTTAATAATGATGTCCCAAAATGCAGGCAATGTAGAGCCTCTTTCTTCAACATTAATAAGCTCTGTCCTAAATTTCTTAGCACCATATTTAATTACCGCGTACGAGACAAATGCGCCTGAAACCAACAAACCAACTCCCCACACAAAATCCTGATTAGCAAAAACCTCTAGGTTCGTTGCCGATGGTATTCCCATAACAAAACCCGTTGTTCCAATAAGAATAGTTGCTTTTTTACGATTGGTTCCACCATCCACAAAAACTTTAACTGCTAGTTCTATCATTGATATCAAAGAGCTAAAGGCTGCAAATGTGAGGGCAAGGAAGAACATTATGGAAAATATACCTCCACCTCCCATGCTTGCGAATAATTGAGGCATCCAAATAAAAGTAAGCCCAGTTGAGGCGGGTCCAGATGTTTTCATTACATCTAGAATTTCTCTTGTATTCATTGATGAACCTAAAGAGCCAAATACGGTAGAAAAAATAATGATTGCTGCCACTAAAGATACCAAGTTATTGCCAATTCCAGTTTGGAATGCTGAAATGGTGATATCATCTTTCATGCGCATATAGGCCGCATAGGTAAGAATAAGACCCCAAGCTGCTCCCGTATCCCACGCATTTTGTGTGAGCGCTTCTAACCAAAGATTAGGATTTTTAAGATCTGACCAATCTGGCGTAAACAGATACTTTACTCCTTCAAAACTTCCTTCGAGTGATAAAGATTTAAACAAAGAGATTAGTAATACCACAACTAGCGATGGTATAAGAATCTTGTTTACCTTTTCAATCGATTTTATTCCCTTAATAACTACCACTCCACCAAAAAACATGGCAATGAAATGGGTTACCACTGGCCAATTAGAGCTTTGAAACCCATTCCATACACTCATCGATTGCTCAAAAGTTGTTGGCAAAGTAGTTGTAATAGATTCGGTTAAATAGAACAGGCACCAACCGGCAACTACACTATAGTAAAACATAATTGCCGTGGCTACGAACCCAATAAAGCCACCCATCCAGCCTTTTTTCTCACCTATCAGTTCAACAAAAGAGCCTACTACCCCTTTACGTCCATTCCTACCAATACCATATTCTGCTATAATAAGAGGTATAGACCACAGAAATAAAAATGCTACCCAAGCTACTAAAAATGCCCCCGCACCTTCTTCACCACCGTTTTGCGCCGCTATTCTTGGGAAACGCCAAATATTACCGGTACCTATTGCAATGCCAAGCACACTTAATATGAGGCCTAATTTCGATGAAAAGCGTTCTTTAGTATATTCCATACAAGATATATGATTATTTTATGTTATTAATAGGGTGCTATCGTTCATCCCATTAATATTTTTACTTTTTGTAGTTTCTTCCGTTTTGATTCAAGATAGGCTATGCCTATAATTGCGGTTCTATATAATGGGTAAAAGATGATTATCCAAAACTTTTTTCATCCGAAATTATAATCAATGTTTTCAAACCATAAAAATACCAATAAATATCTAGCGCTGTTGGTTTTTTTCATAGCGCTTATTACCTATACATTAACACTCGCCCCTACTGCTAGTTTTTGGGATTCAGGTGAATTCATTGCTGTGGCGCATGGGTTGCAGGTAAACCATCCCCCTGGCGCTCCTTTGTATTCTCTTATAGGTAGACTGTTTTCCATGTTTATGCCTACGCAGTATGTGGCAGTTAGCATCAACTTTATGAGTGCACTTTCTTCAGCTCTTACTGTGATGCTTTTATACCTAATCATTGTGCGATTAGTGCGTGAATTTAAGGGCGATGTTGCTCAAATGAGCACCATGGATAAAATTGGAATGTATGGAGGAGCACTAGTAGGCTCTTTAACCTTTGCTTTTACCGACACTTTTTGGTTTAACGCGGTTGAGGCTGAAGTTTATGCTATTTCAATATTTTTTACTGCTATTGTGGTTTGGCTTGCTCTCAAATGGGCCGATAAACACGACGAACCATATAATGAGAAATGGCTCGTATTAATAGCTTATATGTTTGGGTTGGCAATTGGAGTCCACTTATTAAACATTCTAGCTATATTCTTTGTAGCTCTAATTATTTACTTCAAGCGTAAAGATTTCTCATTGATTTCTTTTGGGATAATGGGAATACTTGCAGTTCTCTCTTTCTTCTTGATTTATCCTTTTACCATTCAAACCATTCCAGATATTGCGTCTAAAATTAGTGGCGCAACCTATGGTTTAATTGGTCCCATGACTTTTATTATTTTGGTGATAGCAGCTGTAGTTTTCGGAATTTATTATACCCAAAAGAAAAAGCTTCGCTTACCGAATATTGTTCTTATTAGTTATTTAATGATATTGATTGGCTATTCTTCGTATTCAGTTATAATGATTCGTTCAATTGCTGATCCTCCTATCGATGAGAACGATCCTGAAACTATAGAAGCCTTTGTTAGTTATCTAAAACGTGAGCAGTATGGATCTACCCCAATTCTTAAGGGTAAGAACTTTGATAATGTAACTGGGCAAATAAGTAGAAATGAAGAATCATTTTTCCCACGTAGATATTCACAAGATCCAAATCATTTAAAATTCTACTCTCGCTACGATAGTAACTGGTCATTCTTTTGGAATTACCAAGTAAACCATATGTATATCAGATATTTCAATTGGAACTTTATTGGTCGTGAGGCTGATGTACAAGATGCTGGTTGGCAATCGGGGTTTTCAGCTCCGCGGTATCCCGATAATATGGCAAGTAATTCCTATTACTACATCCCTTTTATACTTGGCATATTTGGGTTAATCTATCATTTTTCATCCGATTGGAGGCGTGCTTTTGCTGTAACTGTATTATTTATAGTTACAGGACTAGCTATTATTGTATTCCTCAATCAAACACCATTTCAACCTCGAGAACGGGATTATGCCTATGTCGGCTCCTATTTCGCTTTTGCAATTTGGATTGGATTAGGTGTTACGGGATTAGTAGATCTAGCAAAATCTTATTTAAAAGAAAAGCCAACAATTGCCTATGGTATAATTGGGCTTTGCCTATTAGGTTCTCCCCTCTTAATGGCATCTCAAAACTGGGATGACCACGACAGAAGTTCGCGTTATGTAGCGCCTGATTATGCAAAAAACTTGCTTAATTCAGTTGCTCCCAACGCTATTTTATTTACTAATGGTGATAACGACACTTTCCCTCTTTGGTACGCCCAGGAAGTTGAAGGTGTTAGAACAGACGTTCGTATTGTTTGTTTAAGCCTGTTAAATACCGACTGGTATATCAAGCAGCTCAAAAAACAATGGTCGCATGAATCAGCACCTTTACCTATAACACTTAGTGATGCCGAAATTGATCAAATGACTGCTGGCTTATCGGCTTGGCAACCAACCAATATCACTATCCCTGTTGATAAAGAACTTCTTAAGAAAGCTTTTTCTGAAGACGCTGAGTATAAGGAAGCTATTGGTGTAAAATCTGACGTCACCATACCAATACTGCAAACTGGTACTGATTTCGAGATACCTGTTGATTCATTAGACGATGAAATGAGCTGGCATTTTGCTGGACGCTTGTTCGGCCAAGACGCCAACGGAAATGATATCCGTTATCTGCAAACTCAAGATCGTTTGATACTAGAGCTTCTACAGCAAAACAATTGGCTACGCCCTGTTTACTTTGCAAATACGGTTTCACAAAGCAGTCAATTGAACTTGCAACCATATTTTAGAACCGAAGGTAAAGCTTACCGCGTAATCCCTAAAAAGAGTGATCATCGCACCCAAGGTTATATTGATACTGACATACATACCGACAGACTCAGAAAATTCGAGTTTAGAAACTGGAATGATTCTAACTTATATCTAGACGAAAACATTCGCCGTATGCTTGGCAACTATCGTTATAACTTCCTTCAGTTAGCAGAGCGTTTTATGGAACTGAATCAACCTGATAGTGCAGCTTATTGGTTAAATCTAGGGGAAGAAAAAGTTCCTTTCAGAAAAGATGAATCTGCAGGAACAGTAAAAATTCTGTATGCTAATCGTTATGCTCAAATCAATCGTACCGACGATGCTTTACGTTTAATAAACGCTTCTATAGATGAACTCGAAAGCAACCTACTTAGTTCTTTAGATTCTTATGTTAGCGCTCAAGAGCAGCTTAATGATTTGAACACTCAGCTTGAAAATGCACGTCGTAATGTGAATATGAAAGCTCAGCAGAGAATTAGGCAACAAATGAATACGGTGTATAACGAAGCACAAGAAATTGGCCGTAACGAGGTGATGAGTCATCGCCAAATTATGGTATTAGCACAATACGTGTACTTTGTTGCTGGCGATGAAGCGAAAGGATTAGAATTAGCCGCAAAAATTAATGGTTTATTCAAAGACACTCCTTTCCCCGAAATACCAGCAAATGAAGAGCAAAGCAGACAAACTGTAGCAGCCTACGGTTTATAACAATAAAGTATTTATAGTTAGCTGTGGGTATTGTATATTCTACACAGCTAACTAGTTTTTATTATGATTCATCAATTTACAGCCGAAAATATCACCACAATTGGAAAAGTTCTAGGTGCCACTCCTAAACCCCTTGGCAACGATGTTTTCCGTATCGAAGTAAAAAACGAAGAGGATAATCTACGCCTAGCTTTAGAAATTCATCTTGGCCTTGATGTAAAAGGTGAACAGATGAATATGGTTTCGGTGTACGCTTACAATACTTTTTTGCAACTACATAATTGTACAGCATTTGTAGCAAGCGATATTCTGCAACAAGTCACTTTTTTTGGAAAATCTGGCGATAAAACCTCTGGTTTAATTGTAGAGAAAGCGGCTGGTTGTAGTTTATATGCTAATGTTGATGAGTCTATTTTATCGGGCGACTTTACCCAACTCCCCGAAGATATGATGATGTGCGGCATTGCCCTTTCTCTCACTGAAACCATGGACGACGATTTCACTTTTTAAATAGCATTCTGTGGAAGACTCCTCTCCCCTTCAAATTCTCAATCAAACCTCAATAGTTCTACCTTTCGAAGAATCAGAAGCTCAAACTTTGATTACTGAAATTGAGAAGGATCAAAAATGTAGTTTCTCTTCTGTTGAACTCGTTTATGTAGATGAAGAAGAAATTGTTCGCATAAATAATGAGTTCTTACAGCACGATTATATCACAGACATTATTACCTTTAGATATGATGAGGACGAAAGCAACTCTGAAATTGAAGGAAGCCTTGTTTGTTGTGCCCCACGCATAAAAGAACAAGCCGCTGAGTTTAATCAAACCGAGAAGCAGGAGTTTCTACGCATTATTGTTCATGGGCTATTACATCTAGTTGGTTACGACGATCAAAGTGATGCAGAAAAAACAGAAATGACCCGTTTAGAAGATCGGTTTTTAGCATCCCTTAGTTTATAATAACTACGGTTTATTTATTGGATCCATCATAACATTAGTATCTATTTCTCGTAGTCTTCAAAAACTAATTATACATGGCCGACGAAAACAATAATATAATTTACGAGCGTACTAAAGAGTACGGGAAACAGTTTTGGGAATTAATTAAAACCAAACTAGATCAACAACCGAATTTAGGTGAAATAAAAGTTGAACGGGTGGCTCCTCTAAAAACTCCCGTAAGCAACTCTGTATTCTTAAAACTTCTTTTTGGGTTTCCATATTTACTAGCAATCGTTTTTGTGTTTTCTTTCTACTGGGACCTGAATGGCGTAGAAACTACTATATTTGGTACTACCATTGAGTTTGAAGGATTACTACGAATATTAAGTATTAGTGGTTTGATTGGCTTTCTTACAAATTGGCTAGCCATTACCATGTTATTTAGGCCCACTATGCCCCGCCCAATTTTTGGGCAAGGTTTGGTCCCCGCACAAAAGGAACGAATATCCTATCGTTTGGCTGTAGCCGTTTCTGAAGATTTGATTAATCCGGATATCATTAAACAGAAAATTCAAGAATCTGAAGCCATCTCGAAATATCGAGAAATTGCAACTCAATATATTCGCACTGTAATTGAAGATGAAGAGTTTAGATTGGGTGTAAAGTCTCTAGCACTAAATTATATTGATGAGATGATTGCCCAACCAGAAGTACGGGCTTCTATAGCAAAATCTATAATCGACCAAATCGAAAACAACTTAGAAGATAGTTCTTTCGAAAAGATTGCCCTTAGAGCTTACAGTTTTATAAAGGGACAAGAAATGCAGCAGTTGGTTGAGGAGGCTCTTACAAAACTGCCTAATAACGTAGAGAAAGGCCTCGACAAGCTAGATGTGTTTTTAGATTATTTGCCAGAGAAAATAAATGAGAACAGTGAGTCTATTGAAAACATTGTTACTTCATTATTATATAAGCTCATTAATCAGCTTGATGTTCACGCCCTAGTTGAAGATAATTTAAGGCAATATGACGAACGTAGGCTTGAAAAATTGATTAAAAACGCCAGTAACGACCAACTTCAGTATATACAGTTTTTAGGAGCAATATTAGGTACTTTTGGTGGATTTGTGATTTGGAAACCAATAGCTAGCCTTGTATTCTTAGCCGTTATTATATCAATCACTTTTGCGCTCGATCATCTACTTTATACAATTAATAAAAACAAGAAATAACCTTTGGTTAAAATTCTAAACTAAACACACTTTCATACACAGTATGCATAAAATTAAATTTCTATTACTTGCAGTATTCTTAGTTTCTGCCTGTTCATCATCCAAAACTCTTGTTACAAAAACATCCGATTCTGAAATATCAGAAGTAGCCTTAAAAGAGGAAGCCGCCAAAAACTGGCATCTAGAATCCATTTCAAGTTCTGATTATTTTGGAATTGAAGCGAATAGAGCATACTCAGAATTACTTGCTAATAAAACACCATCCAAAAAAGTGGTTGTTGCAATTATTGATTCAGGTACCGATATCTATCACGAAGATTTAGCTGCTAATATTTGGGTAAATGAAGGTGAAATTCCTGGCAACGGCATAGATGACGATGGCAATGGTTATGTGGATGACGTTCATGGTTGGAACTTTATTGGTGGCGACAATGGCGAGCATTTAGACAAAGACACCTACGAAGTAACACGCTTGTATGTATCACTTTCAGAGAAGTTTGCGGGAATGGATTCCGCAACTATGTCAAATGATGAAGACTACGACCTCTTCTTAAAAGTGCTAGATGATTTCGAGAAAAAAAGAGATGAAGCGAATACAAATTTCCAGCAGTTAGAACAAGTACAACAAATGGTGCAATGGTCAAAAATGCAGCTCAATATTTCTAGCCTAGATTCATTGGATGCTAGTTCTTTAGAGATTGAAGAAGGTAATTCGCCAGAATTAAAGCAGGCCAAAGAAATACTTGGTTACTATAGTCGCCTAGGTGTTTCTGAATCGGATATAGAAGAGGCTGTAAATCATTACAGTAACCAAGTAAATTATAGTTTTAATGCTGATTTTGACCCACGCTATATTGTTGGTGACGATTACGAAGATTTAACAAACAGATTTTATGGCAATAATGACGTAAAAGGCCCGAGTAGCGATCATGGAACCCATGTTGCAGGAATTGTTGGCGCTGTTCGCAATAATGGTTTAGGAATTGATGGTATTGCAAATAACGTAGCTCTAATGATTGTTCGAACTGTACCTGATGGCGACGAACGAGATAAAGACGTTGCGAATGCTGTACGTTACGCAGTAGATAATGGCGCAGATATTATAAACATGAGTTTTGGAAAAGGTTATTCTCCTGAAGAAGCTTACGTTGATGCCGCATTTAAGTATGCCGACGAACAAGGCGTACTTGTTATTCATAGTGCGGGTAACGATGGTAAGAATAATGATGACATTAAAACCTATCCAAATAAATATTTCTTAGATGGTACTATCTCGCAGAATTTTATTTCAGTTGGTGCTTCATCTTGGTCGCCCGCCAGCGACTCTTCGCTAGCCGCCCCATTTAGTAACTATGGCAGCTCAGTAGATTTATTTGCACCTGGTGTTGATGTGTATTCTACCTACCCAGAGAACACCTATAAAGCTGCAAGTGGTACAAGTATGGCTGGACCAGTTGTTGCAGGCGCTGCGGCTTTAATTATGTCTTATTATCCAGAACTAACTGCGAGTGATGTGAAAGAAATTTTAATAAAATCTGCCACAATAATTGGCGATACTCCAGTTTTCAAACCTGGTAGCACAGAGATTGTTCCATTCTCAACATTATCGGCAACAGGTGGAATTGTAAATGTGTACCAAGCGTTAAAGTTAGCTCAAAACAAATAACTAGATTGTAGAATATTGGCAAACTTGGAGAATAACTTCGATGCTTATGTAATAGGCTCAGGTCCAAATGGCTTGGCCGCTGCCATTAATTTGGCGCAAAAAGGACTTAAAGTTAAAGTTTTCGAAGCTAAAGACACTATTGGTGGGGGCACTCGAACTCAGGAGCTTACAGAACCTGGTTTCTTACATGATGTTTGCTCGGCAGTGCACCCAACAGCGGTCTCTTCTCCATTTTTCAATACCCTTCCCCTAGCCGATTATGGGTTAGAGTGGATTTATCCAGAATTCCAAATTGCACATCCTTTAGCCAATAACGAAGCTGTAATTATTGAACAGTCGTTCGAAAATACTTTGCAAAGGCTTGGGAAAGATGGTAAAAACTATAGCAGCTTATTTAAGAGTTTAATTGATTCATGGCCGCTTTTAGTTGAGGATGTTTTTGGAACTCTGCGTGTACCCAAACACCCTCTACAACTAATCCGTTTTGGATGGTTCGGGATGTTTTCAGCCAAACATCTTTCTAATTCCCTTTTTAAATCCGATGACCTAAAAACATACTTCGCTGGGCTCGCTGCACATAGCATTATTCCACTCGAAAAAGCTTTTACAGCCACCTTTGGGTTGATGTTAGGCATTACAGCTCACACCGTAGGTTGGCCCATCGCAAAAGGCGGTTCCAAAAGTATCACTGACGCCCTAGCTGCATATTTTATTTCACTAGGTGGCGTCATAGAAACGAATCGACACATACAATCCCTCGATGAGTTTCCAGAAAACAAACCAATTCTTTTTGACCTCACTCCTCGTCAGATTGTTCAAATAGCTGGTAACAGAATTCCTGATTCAATAAGAAATCGGCTAAAAAAGTATACCTACGGTCCTGGTGTTTTTAAAATGGATTTTGCGCTTTCTGAACCCACACCTTGGGCAAATAAAGAAGCTCGTAGAGCAGGAACTCTCCACCTTGGTTCCACCTATGCTGAAATTGCTAAATCAGAGCGCGACATGTGG
The DNA here is from genome assembly GCA_041656135.1 of Balneolaceae bacterium. Taxonomy (GTDB): domain Bacteria; phylum Bacteroidota; class Rhodothermia; order Balneolales; family Balneolaceae; genus Balneola. Next base: position 51,198 of record JBBAEC010000021.1, read on the forward strand.
AATGGAATACATTCAGAAAAACCGTATGTGTTAATATCGCAACCAAGTATATTTGACGAAACTAGAGCCCCAAAAGGTAAACATACACTTTGGGCATACTGCCACGTACCCGCTGGTAGTACTAAAGATATGACGGTGGAAATTGAAAACCAGATCGAACGCTATGCACCTGGTTTTAAAGATACTATCATTTCAAAAGCATTGATGAACACGGTAGAGTTTGAAAAATATAATCCTAATTATATCGGTGGCGATATAAACGGTGGTGCACAATTTGCGACTCAACTATTTGGCCGTCCTTTATTCAAATGGAACCCTTATAAACTAGGTGACAAAGGGATTTATATTTGCTCCTCTTCCACTCCTCCTGGCGGTGGTGTACACGGCATGGCGGGTTTTCACGCCTCGCAAACCGTGCTTAAAAATGAATTTAACCTGCCTTAAGCCATTCGTTTATTTTTCGAATTCTGCTCTATGATTATCAGGATCTAAGAAGCGAAGCGTTTGCCAGCGGTACATTCCACTGTCGTGATTGTCGGACCAAGTAATTTTTAATGCATGATTACCAATCTGCTCCACATCACGAATGTGAATTGGCGTAGGATTCTTCTCAAAAAATAGAGCAGGCTCGAACTCGCCCATACTCGAATGTCCCCCACGGCAAATTGCACAAGGACAATTTTCACGTAAACCACGTAACGGGTAGATAGAAATCTTTCCATCCGACCAAGTAATTTCTAGTTTTTGGTCGCCATTACTCACTTCTATACCCGTAGGATAAATTTCCATATTATATTTTACTTCTGTTATTATTATGCTGAAATTAAGAAATGATTTGGACTATTATATCTGCTATTACTGTATTTCTATTTAGCCTTTGGCTTGGCTACAAAAAATTTGTTCATATAGATCAAATATCGGCCCGCACATTTCTAATGGGTACAACATTTGCGCTTGCAACGTTTCTAATACTGCGTTTTTTACACGATTTAGGGTATTTCCCCGAAGCCATTGCAGGAGGGTTTATGGCTTCTTTATATGCACTAATAGCGGGAATATTGTTTGGTACTGCTTATCGACAGTATAAAAACAAATCAGAAATGGGTGCGATCGAATATTTTAACCGAAGTTTTGCTTCCGATATTTTACCCAATCTAATTGCCCTTACTCTAATAGTTGCGGGTATTGCACGCACATCAATATTCAATGATTTAGCAATTACACCCATTAGAATAACCGCAGGCCTCTCGCTCATTAGCTTAGGGGTGTATGGTTTAACCATGCGCTTAATACCGGAGTTTCGAAGAAAAGGGTTCGTCTTATTAGACAGAACTATATTATGGACAAACTTTTTATCCTTTAAATGGGTTAGCGAAGATGTACTTGAGCTTGAGTTCAGATACAACCAGGTTATTAGAATTTATCACACCGTAATTCCTCTCGAAGACCGTGCTAGGGTTGAGGAAATTTTAAATAAAAAATTAATTCAAAAACTAGAGCAGCAACAAGACGAAGAAACCGAATAATCATTAGTGGTTATTTGTTTATTTTAGCTGTTTAAAGTTCAAACCATTAAAGTATTACATAAATATGGCATCATTCGATATTGTAAATGAAATTGACAACCAAGAAGTAGACAACGCGGTTAACAATACCGTTAAAGAAATATCTACTCGCTACGATTTCCGTGGGCTACATACCGAAGTTACCTTTCACAGTAAAGAAAATAGAATTCACCTTGTAGCTGCAGAAAACATGAAAATGCAAGCAGTGAAAGAAATGCTTATAAAAAACTTTGTGAAACGTGGTATCGACTCCAAAGTACTCGATTTTGGTGAAGAAGAAGGTACTTCTCAAGGTCATCTAAAAATGGATGTAACGCTTAAAGAAGGTATCGATCGCGAAACAGCCAAGAAAATTGTGAAAGAGATTAAAGACACCAAGCTTAAAGTTCAGCCACAAATTCAGGATGAGCAAGTTCGCGTAAATGGTAAAAAGATTGACGATTTACAGGCTGTAATTGCACATCTAAAAAGTAAAGATATGGGAGTACCTTTACAATTTACTAATATGAAATAATATACTCCTAGTCACTAATTTTCTATGATTCACCGCAATATTTTTCGCAGACTAGTCTGTATTTTGATGTTTTCTATTTTGGGAGGCATTCAAACTCAGGCTCAAACGCAATCAACTCAACCTACAAACAAGACTTTAATTGTTGGTGTTGCTGGCACTGAACCCTTCGTTATAATAGAAGATGCTTCTGGTATTCCAAATGGGTTAGCAATTGAGATCTGGCAAGATCTAGCGAATAAAATGCGGTGGATTTATGAATATAAAACCTTCGATACGGTAAACGATGCGCTAAATGCTCTAGAGCAGGGAGAGCTGGATTTGGTGGTCGGGCCAATTAGTATCACTTCACAACGAGTCTCAAAATTCCGATTCTCGCAACCTTTTTATCAATCAAGTCTATCTATTGTTTCTCGGGCAGAGTCACCAAGTATCTGGAATAGAATTAGTCCATTCTTTAGCTTCAAATTATTAATAGCTGTTGGGGTTTTTCTAGTGATTTTAGCTTTTGTTGGCATGTTGTTGTGGCTGGCAGAACGCAAGCAATCGCCCGACCAATTCCCTTCTACCCCACTGAGTGGTATTTTGAATGGAATGTGGTTAGCTATTGTAACCATGAGCACCACAGGCTATGGCGATAAAGCGCCGATTACATTTTGGGGACGAATTATTGCAGGCACTTGGATGGTTGTTTCTATAATATTTGCAACTTCTATGGTGGCAGGAATTGCAAGTACACTCACTCTGTCTGGTCTAGGCTCAACCACAATTACTAATATTGAGCAACTTAAAGGCAAAAATACTGCTACTGTTTTTGGCTCTCCATCAGAGGTGTTTTTAAAGGAACGCCATGTTTCTGTAATTACCGTTAGTGAGTTAGATGAAGCTTTCACTAAACTAGATAAACGCGAGGTTGACGCTATAGTTTATGACCGTCCTCAATTACTATATCATTTAAAAAATTATGGCAATGATAACTTATATCTTGCCAAAGCAGAGTATTACAAACAAGGATATGGCTTTGCATTTCCACTAAATACAAACTTAGTGTACGATGCTAACAGAGCTCTACTTGAACTTGCTGAAGATAATATCATAGAAAGAATCACAGGCTATTATTTAGGCAGAGAGAAGTAGGAATTTTACTATTTCAATAAAATTCCTACCTATTTATTCTACATTTTAGTCCATCTTTTCACGTTCTACCATAATGCAACGGTTTTTGATGTAGGGAATGTCGTTCGCCTCGGCAAGCTGTTCAGCTTCGGGTGATGACACATCCAACTGAGTCCATACCGTAGGATTTTGTCCTGTAGTTTCTTTCCATTTCAACACTTCTTCCATTACGCCGGCAGTATGCTCTTTACTGCGAAAAATATTAATAATATCAACTTGAGTATCGCTGGGTATTAATTTCAATTCACGATAACATTTTACACCCAAAATTTCGTCGTGCCCAGGATTCACAGGAATTACAGTATACCCTCTCTCCATTAAGAATTTGGCAATATAATTACTTGTTCTATAGGGATTGGGTGAACAACCAATCATAACAATGGTTTTGGCTGATTTTAGTACATCTTTCACATTAACTGTCATCACAATTAGGATCTAGGATTAGGGGTAATATTTAAATTCAATTTTCAGTAACTTAAAGCTTATTAATCAATTTATAATTCCTAAAAAGAGGAAACGTTTTGTCAATAGTAAAAGACGGTGACACCGTAAAAGTTCATTACACAGGTCAACTTGAAGATGGTTCTGTGTTCGACTCATCCATTCAAAGAGAACCACTAGAGTTTACCCTTGGCCAAGGGCAACTTATTCCAGGCTTCGAGAAAGCTGTAGTTGGTTTAAAAGTTGGTGAAAAAACCACAGCAAATATCCCTTGCGCTGAAGCGTATGGCGACGAAAACCCAGAGATGATTCTAGAAGTAGAAAAAAGTCATCTACCAGAAGATTTAGATCCAGAAGTTGGTGTTCAACTTCAACTAAATCAGCCAGACGGACAAGTTATTCCTGTTCAAATTACCAAAGTGGAAGGCGATAAAGTAACTATTGACGCTAACCACCCACTTGCTGGTAAAGATCTTATTTTCAACATTGAATTAGTTGAAATAGCGTAATAGCTAAACCAATATAGCTCCAGATTGTTTGCTTTTTAGCACTTTCTGGAGTTTTTTATTTTACCCTATCCCTCCCATTTATATTTTTCTAAAACAGTTTTATGGCTGACTTCACCCAACCTTCCAGTATTTCAATAACCTGCCCTAAAGGTATGGTTCCTTATCTTAAGCAAGAGCTTGAAGATCTTGGTTTCCCGATTGTAAAAGAGCGGTTGGCTGGAGTAGAAACAACGGGCACCCTGCACGATTGTATGAGGCTTAATTTAGAATTACGCTGCGCGCATCGGGTGCATTATTTATTAAAAACATTTTTATGCCGTAATGCCGACGAGATTCATCGCGAGGTTTTTAAAATACCTTGGGAAGAATACATCGACAAACATGGTTATGTGAGTATTACCTCCTTTATTAAAAACAGTACTATCACTAATACTCAGTTTGCAAATTTAACGGTAAAAGATGCTATTGTAGATAGAATTAGAGAACAAACAGGCACTCGCCCCGATTCTGGTTCTGATTTAGGTAAAACTGTAGTTTTTCTTTTTTGGAAAGGAATCGAAGCTTCTATCTATTTAGATACTTCAGGTGAATCAATTTCACGTCGTGGTTACAAAGTGGATAATCACACCGCATCAATGCAAGAAACTTTGGCTGCCACCATAATAAAAGCTAGCAAATGGCAACCAGGTCAACATTTTATAAACCCTATGTGCGGAAGTGGAACTTTAGCCATTGAAGCCGCGCTGATTGCAACAAAAAGAGCTCCTGGTCTACTACGTCCCAATTTTGGCGTTAAACATATTGTAGGTTTTGATGTTGGTGAATGGAATGGCTTACGTACCGATATAAAAGATGCTTCAACAAAAGATTTTGAAGGCAGAATTATTGCTACCGATTTAGATCCACGTGCAATAAAGATTGCTAAGAAAAATGCCCAGACTGCTGGTGTAGATCATCTAATTGAATTCAAAGTTTGCGATTTCCGTGATACTGAAATTCCAGAAGGCGACGGCGTTGTAGTATTCAATCCACCTTATGGCGAGCGTTTAGGTGAAACCGAAGAACTGGAAGAACTTTACACTACCATCGGCGATTTCTTTAAACATCGCTGTAGCGGTAAATGGGGCTATGTATTTACTGGGAATTTTGATCTCGCTAAAAAAGTAGGCCTACGCACCAGCCAACGCATTGAGCTTTACAACTCTACCATCGAGTGTAGGTTGTTAGAGTACGAATTGTATAAATAACATTACCGGCTGGTTGAAACCTAAGCTTCTTCCCTTGGTGCTTAGTTCGTGGTAATAACTTTTCCAAAGTTTATACCGCTCATATTTAGTAGGTGACAAATAGTTTAACTTTGGAAAAGTTAGTCATTCGATCTTAAAACGAAAAGCAGCTTTCCTTTGGAGGGTGGACAGTGAGTCTCAATTTATTTAGTTTTCCTTTGGAGGCTCATTCTAATTAAGAGTTATTATGAATAGTTGTTAATTCAACATTTCTTATTTAATCTCCCTCTTTGCAATTCCAACAAAACTCTACTTAAATGAGACTTTCTAAACTAGGGATCATTTTTATGATTGCTTCATTAGCAGCCTGCTCTCCCTCAAAATCATCCAAATTTGACCAGCTTGGATTAGAAGAAATCACCATTTCAGAACTACATGATAATTATACAAAAGGCACCTTCACTGCCAAAGATGTTGTTGAAGCTTATTTAGAACGCATTGATAAATACGACCAAAATGGTCCTCGAATAAACTCCATTATTGCGCTAAACCCCGATGCTATTTCAATTGCAGAAACTTTGGATAAAGAATTGGCTGATGGTAAAGCAATGCGCCCACTTCATGGAGTTCCAGTTTTATTAAAAGACAATATCGACACAAAAGATAAAATGCCGAACACGGCTGGCTCCTTAGTTATGAAAGGTTCATTGCCGCTGCAAGATAGTTACATTGTAAAGAAGCTTAGAGAGAATGGAGCTATCATTTTAGGAAAAGCAAATTTGAGTGAATGGGCTAACTTCCATAGTAACAACTCTTCAAGTGGTTGGAGCGCTTTGGGTGGGCAAACTAAAAATCCTTACGATACTACTCGAAATCCTTGTGGCTCTAGTGCTGGTTCAGGAGCTTCTGTTTCCGCTAATTTCGCTATTTTGGCTGTTGGTACAGAAACGAATGGTTCAATTGTGTGTCCCTCCTCCGCAAATGGAATTGTTGGTATAAAACCTACCGTTGGCTTATTAAGTCGTTCAGGAATTATTCCAATCGCTGAAACTATGGATACTCCTGGTCCCATGGCACGAACAGTTTCCGATGCTGCAATAATGCTTGGCGCCATGACTGGCATTGATGAGCGAGACGACAGAACTAAACCAAGTGAATCTCATTCTCATACCGATTATACCGTTTTCCTAAAAACAGGTGCTTTTGAGGGAAAGCGATTGGGTTTATTTATGCCATCGTTAGGTAGCGATTTTAAAACAGATACAGTGATGAATAGAACGGTTCGTTTTTTAGAGGAAGAAGGTGCAACCATCATAAAAATTGACAGAATTGGGGAACGGAATATTGGGCGAGAATCCTACAACGTAATGCTTTATGAATTCAAGGATGGAATTAATAAGTATTTGGGAAGCTTAGGTGAAAACGCACCCGTAAAGAATTTCGATGAAATTGTGGAAAAGACTTTAGCAAATCCTGCTGAAATGCAATTTGATCATGACATACTACTTCAAGCTCAAAAGAAAGGTGACCTTTCCTCAAAAGATTACATTGATGCACTCGCCATCATGCTTAAAGAAACTCGAGATAACGGAATTGATAAGGTCATGGCTGAGCATAATTTGGATGCTTTTATTGGGATTAGCGGCGGCCCTGCTTGGAAAATAGATCATACCAATGGAGATAATTTTGGAACCTCTTCAAGTTCACCTGCAGCACGTGCTGGTTACCCTAATATTTCTGTGCCCATGGGCTTTATTGATGGCTTACCTGTAGGCATCTCATTTTTTGGAAAAGCATGGAGCGAATCCGAGCTTATAGAAATGGCATATTCTTTTGAACAAGCCACAAAAGTAAGGAAGCCACCTTCATTTAATAAAACAGATTATTGATACTTTAGTTTAAATAGATTTCGTATTTTTCAGTCTGTTTATTGTTAGTAAAACTATAGGCAATAAATAAGGGCTTTGTCCCTTATATCATTACAATATTCAATCTCTCTTAATCTGCTTATAAATCGTGCCCGATTACTCCTGCTTTTGTAGAAAAATTAGAAATATCATCGTATTTAATACTTCAATTTTTGGAAATAAAAAGCTTCGAATTCTTTCCTTCTTAATTATAATCTCTCTCCCTTTAGTAACACAAGCCCAAGCAAGCAATCTCAGCGATACTAACCCAGTTTTTAAAAAGAAAGGACTCAGTCTTCCAGTAGTTTTTGGTGGTGGCACATCCATAAGTAGAACCGTAATTATTGAAGATCACGATCTTGAAGTAGCCGCAGGTGGTGGATTGCTATTTGGTGCGGGAATATTTTATGCCTTCCCCAATAACCTAAAATTTGGCGGCACTTTTCAATATCAAACAAGTGAAGTAAAGCAGACTGATCAAAAAGGAAGTGCCACTTTTAAACGTTATATACTAGCACCAGAATTAAAAATCCCTATCAAACTAAAGAAAAATTCTTTCTTAAATATTGGCGGTGGATATGGCTTCTACCTCAACGGTAGCCTAGATGTTAATGATGCTGGGCCTTCTAAAATAAATGGCAAATCTAATTATGAAGATGAAAATGGCATTCACCTATTAACCGAATTTGAAGAACATTTTGCTGCTGGGTACTTTTCTATAGGTTTGAAATACTATAACGTAAATTACTCGTTTAAAAATGGGGATTTTAATTTGAATAACTTAGAAGGAATGGGATTGGATTTATACGTCACCTATTCATTCAGAATTTAAATTTATTATATAAATCCTGCCTTTGCTCCTTGCGTATATTTTGATTAAATAAGAGTAATAAAGTAGTATTTTAGCCTAACAACATTTATTGCTTAGATAAAGCTGCAACCAAAAAATATTAGTTGCTGAGTCATTAAAATCACGGAATTATTCCAAATTACATGTGTAAACCTTTACCTGAATGAAATTCACTTACAATGAGCGCGAGTTTGACATCAAACGCTACCCTGCCACTACAAATCGGTCGCTACAGCCTTGGAATGCCGCTGATGAACTTATGCTTACACAACTTGAAGAGCACGGCTATACCGACAAGAAGATAGCATTGGTAAATGACAGGTTTGGTTTTTTAGCCACTTCCCTAGACCACGCATTTCCTCTGAGCATAGTTGAATATAAAAGCCAAGAGAAATCGCTTAAAATGAATCTCTCTAAAAATGGATTAGAAATTGATCCAATATTTAGATTTACTCCACTAGATACTTTACCCGGCTTGGATATTGGGTTAATTAAAGTACCTAAATCGCTTGACCTCTTTCGTCTCAATCTGCATCAACTACACTTTTCATTGGTTGAGGATGGCGTGATATTTTGTGGATTTATGACTCGTTATTTCACGCCTCAATTGCTCGAAATTGCGAACGAATATTTTGAAGTTGTTGAACAAAGTAAAGCATGGAAAAAAGCACGTGTACTCATTCTAAAAGGCAAGAAAGAAGTTGCTGAAAATGATTTTATTAATACACTGACGTTTAATGAAAGTGAGTTAAAACAATATTATGGCGTATTTTCGTCTAACAATATTGATTATGCTACTCAGTATTTTATCGAACAGCTTTCAATTCTCCCAAACGAGCAAGTTGTTTTAGATTTGGCTTCAGGTAACGGGGTGATTGCAGATTCCATTTTAGAAAAGCATGAGCTTAGTGCGGTTCACTTAATCGATGATTCCTTCCTTGCCGTAGAATCTTCTAAATTGAATCTCTCGGATCGTCCTAATGTCCATTTTCATCATCAAGATACACTTGAGGAATTTAAAGACGACTACTTTGATCTCATTGTTTCTAACCCTCCCTTCCACTTTGAGTATGAAACAAATATTGAAGTAGCCATTGAGCTTTTTAAAGGCGCTAATAGATGCCTGAAATTAGATGGACGCTTTTTAATGGTTGCTAGCAAACATTTGAATTTCAAAACTCATCTCGATAAGCTATTTACCGTGTGTAAAATTATCGCCGAAAATGATAAATTTGTAATTTATGTATGCCAAAAATAAGCAAGTACTTTAGCTCCTAAACTATTGGTATGCTCGGCGACTTTTGTATAAATTAAGCTCTGCTTTATTATAGACTAAAACAGAGCCCAACGGGGAAATATAATTTCAGCTAACTACATATAAATATGATACGTATTACATTCACCATTCTGTTGTTAATTGTGACGATAAACACATCAACAGCCCAAAATAAACCCGCTTATCAATTATATAATAGTGCTGGTGAATTGGCTATTTATGATGAAATGGTTGCCGATTTAGCACAAAGTGATATGGTGTTTTTTGGGGAATATCACGACAATCCTATTTCCCATTGGCTTCAGTTAGAAATGAGCAAAAGCTTTTACGAAATTAAGGGAGATAGTCTGTTTTTAGGGGCAGAAATGTTTGAAAGTGGAAATCAGCTGGTTTTAGATGAATACCTAAAAGGATTATACGAACATTCTAAAATGACACCTGAAATCACTCAACTGTGGACTAATTATAAAACAGATTATAAACCTTTAGTAGAGTTTGCTAAAGAAAAAGGCTTGCGATTTATTGCCACCAATATTCCTCGTCGATATGCTGCCATGATTAACAAGATGGGAATTGAGGCTTTAGAAAAGCTTAGTCCAGATGCACTAGCTTTGGTTGGTCCTGATTTAGAAAAATACTTCGACCCTACCGTAAAAGCCTACGCAGAAATGGCTGATAAAATGGGTGGACATGTTCCAGAAAATATGCTGAACATACAAACTGCTCAGGCTGCAAAAGATGCTACTATGGCACATTTTTCGCTTCTCAACTTCAATCCGGGTGATTTACTATTTCATTTTGAAGGCTCTTATCATTCCAATTACAATCAAGGAATTATTTGGTGGATTAATCAGATTCAACCTGGTTTAAATATAAAGTCAATTACTACCGTCACCGAAAAAGAATGGGACGAGCTAACCGACGAAGAAAAAGCCACTATAGCCAATTACATTATCGTAGTAGCCGATAATATGACTTCTACATATTGATAATACTTTTAGAAAGAAGTTTTATCGACGGATTATTATTTAAGTATTTGAAATTATAGCTCCAAATTTAAGGCCATGACACCTCCTCCTCAAAATAGATGGGACGAAAGATATAGTGAAGAAGGATATGCTTATGGCGTTGAACCCAACGAATATCTGAAAGAGCAGCTGCAGAAGTTGGATGTGGGTACCATCTTATTTCCTGCCGAAGGTGAAGGTCGCAATGCTGTTTATGCAGCCCAACTTGGTTGGAATGTTTCCGCATTTGATATCAGTATAGAAGGCAAAAAGAAGGCTCTACAACTTGCTGAAAAGAAAAATGTGACTATTGATTACAAAGTTGGGCTTCTCCCCGAACTAAATTATCATTTTGAGCAGTTTGGTGCTTTAGCTTTAATTTATGCTCACTTCCCTCCTGATATCCGTTCTCAATATCATGGATTATTAAACGCCTACTTAAAAACTGGTGGAACTATAATCCTAGAAGCATTCAGTAAAAAGAATTTGGAATACCGATTAAAAAACGAAAAGATTGGTGGACCGAAAGATTTGGATACACTTTTCTCTCTAGACGAAGTAAAAGCTGATTTTCACAATTATGAAATTATAGAACTAGTAGAAAAGGAAGTCGAGTTGAATGAAGGCTTATACCATCTCGGCAAAGGCTCGGTGATTAGGTTTGTGGGACGAAAGAAATAAAGAAAACTTCTCTTGTATACCTATTTGAACAATGAAGCTTGCTGAAAACCTAGTTGGAGGATATTTAATTCAGATTAATGAATGAATATAATCAGCAGTATCTTTAAGTCCATTATTCCTGAATATCTCCAGAACCTCATATTCGTCGTATGGTGGATTTTTCTTATTCATTACAAGCTTCCTAAACGCTTGAACGGATAGCTCTTGGTTTAAATCTATTATATCAGTGAAAAAATCATCGGGTTTCTTTGCTTTAAGACCAAAGCTTGACAGGTAACCTTCAGGAAAGTCTTTGATATTATTCGTAATAATTAAATCTGCATTCGTTTTAATTGCGGCAGCTAGAACATGCTTGTCATTTACATCAGGAAGACTCAAACTAATAATGTACTTCCCTGATTGGGGTTGACCGTTATTAGTTATTTTCCGTTGTCAAAAATTGTGATCTTTTTCCTTTGTTCGGGCTCTAACATAAGAAAATCGTTGATAAATTTTGCAGGGGTTCTCCTT